>FQLW01000005.1 GCA_900120415.1 Urmitella timonensis
TTGGCAGCCGGTTGAGCCGGTTACTGGTTCGGTGGAGTTTACTAAGGTTGATGCGCTTGGTAAGCCTTTGGCGGGTGTGGAGTTTACGGTTTCGCCGGTTGCGGTTGAGGAGGTTAAGTGTTCTACTGCGGGTAAGATGCCGGGGGATAAGGATTGTAATCCCCGGGGTACGGGTAGGTTTGTGAAGCCGAATTCTGCGCCGGTGACGGTGCGGTCTAATGATGATGGTTTTGTGAAGTTTTATGGTTTGCCTGCGGGTCGGTGGCGTTTGACTGAAAACGTGGGTGATGGTCATTTGCAGGCCATTGAGCCGGTGGAGTTTACGATTACTCGTTGCACTGGTTCGGAGTGTACTAACTTGCGGGGGCTTAAATTGACTCTTGGCGTGGGTGGAAAGGTTGTGAATGATAAGGGCCGGGTGTCTTTGTCGAAGTTGGGTGTGCGGGGCATGGCTGGTAAGGGTAAGGCTTTTGGTGAGTGGCAGCGCGGTGATGGCGTGGTTAAGGCTGGTGCTTCTTTTAATCTTTATAAGGGTAAGGGAACTGGCGAGCTTGTTAGGTCGGTAACCACCGGGGGATCGGCTGCTAATGTCATCCTCGATAATCTGGATGTTAATCAGGTTTATACCTTGGTAGAGACTAAGGCTCCTGAGGGTTATATCAAGAATGGTGAGCCATTGTATTTCCAGGTTGGCGCGGATGGGCGGCTTTTGGACGCTGACGGTAATCTTTTGCTTGAGCAGCGTGAGTTGTTGGTTCCTAATGAGGAGTCGAAGAAGGAGTCTTCGATTGTGGTCACCAAGGTTGACCCTACGGCCTCGGAGTCTGACGCGGGTGCTGGCCGGTTCCTTGCTGGCGCCGAGTTCGGGTTGTTTAAACAGAACCCGGATACTTCTTGGCCGGATACTCCCTCTGAAACTAAGGTAACGAATGATGCGGGTCAGGTTGAGTTTACTGGTCTTGCTGGTGGGGTTTACCGGGTGAAGGAGCTGAAGGCTCCTGCCGGGTATTTTGTGGACCCGAATGCGCAATATGAGTTTGTGGTTGATGATTATCGGGCGCAGCAGTTTACTTGGACGGCGAATAATAAGCCTTCTCGTTTGCGGGTGTTTAAGTTTGAGCCGTTGGTTCGGGGGGTTTCTTCTGATGCCGCGGATAAGGTAGTGGCTGAGAATAAGGGAGCGGTTAAGCGGCCTGGTTTGGTTGCTGACACGTTTGATGTTGTGATTCCGCTTAAGGGCGCGAGTTTTACTCTCTTTGAGGAGAATGAGACTACCGAGGTGGCTAGCGGTCTTACTACGGGTGATGATGGTTTGGTGGAGCTGCCGGAGGGCGTGAAGTTGGATCCGGACAAGGTTTATAAGCTGAAAGAGGTTCAGGCTCCTAAGGGGTATGTGGCGAAGTCTAACGCGGTGTCGGTTAGGGTTTCTGATTATGCTTTGCTTGAGGGTTTTACTGGTTTGATTACTTTGGAGGTTCCTAATAGTAAGGACACTGGTAGGGTCACGGTTTCGAAACTATCGAAAGAAACTGGTAAGGCTCTAAAGGGTGCGGAGTTTACTTTGACCAAGCCCGACGGAACCAGGGAGACGCTTACTACTAATGAGGTTGGCCTCGCGACGTTTACGGGTTTGACTTTGGGGGCGAAGTATACGGTTCAGGAGACTAAGGCTCCGGATGGTTATCGTTTGGAAGAGGATAACCCGGCATGGGAGGTTTCTCCTACGGGTGATAATCCCTCGTTTACGTTTGTGCGTTATAACCAGCGCGCCGAGGTTGAGATCGAGCTTAACAAGGTCTCGGATAAGGGCGAGGCAATGTCGGGCGTGGTGTTTAAGCTTTCCCGCGAGGGGACAAGCGGGCCGGCACAGGTTTTGACTACCGATAAGAACGGTATTGTTAGGTTTAAGGTTTTGCCGAATCAGAAGTATTCTTTGGTGGAGACTGCCACGGTGAGGGGGTATGCGTTGCTTCCTCAGCCGGTTGTTTTCATGGTTGATGGTTCGGGTAAGGTTAAGGTTATTTCTGGAAAGGGGAGTGTGAATACTGTTACCGGCGGGGATAGGTCCTTGACGGTTGTTAATTATCCCGAGGGACGGTTGCCTTTGTCTGGGTTGGCGGGGTCTTTGCAGGTGTTACTGGCAGGGGTCTTGCTGCTCGGGGTGGCTGTTGGGGTTACTTTATTTGAAAGGAAAAAGTGATGAGTTTAAGGAAACGTTTGTTTGGTTTAGCGACCGCTCTAGCGGTCGGCTTGCTAGGCCTGGCAGGAGCAGGAACCGCCAGCGCTGATACTACTGTACTTGGTACATCTCAGCCGGATAAAGCGTCTTTGACGGTGCATAAGTATCTGGGTGCGACTACGAATTTGAACCATGATGGTACCGCGATTGAGTCTGATAAGCTTCCCAAGACGCCTTTGGCGGGGGTTAAATTCAAGCTCTACAAGGTTGAGAATGTTGATATTTCTACTAATGACGGCTTGAAACTGGCTCAAAAAATCGGGGAGACCCCCTGACTGCTGATGTAGTCAAGAACGGGATTAGTGTAGGAGGTACTACTTACACTCTTAAGGCTGCTACCCTGGCTGAGATGACTACCGGTGATGATGGTTCGGCTAAGTTTGCTGATGTAGAACGTGGTCTGTATGTCGTGGTTGAGGATTTGGCAGGCTCGACCAAGATCATGAACGGTCAAGTGGAGGTTAAGAAGGAGAAGATTACTCCGATTGCTCCTTTCGCGGTTACTTTGCCGATGACCAATCCTGAGGGTACGGCCTGGAATAGTGACGTGCATGTTTACCCGAAGAACCAGGAAAACGAACTAAATAAGACGGTTGTAGACAAGGGTGTTACTACTGGGAATACCTTTACCTATACTCTGTCTACCAAGTCTACTGGTGCTGATACTAACGGTGACAACAAGATGGATGCCGCTGATTTAGGGAATGTTTACGAAATCGTTGACGAGCTAAACAGTAATCTGAGCTATGTGTCGGCTGAGGTGAAGATTGGCGGAGCTGTGGCTACTGCTGACACCGACTACACTTTGACTAAGACCAGTGAGGGAAACCCGGCGAAAGATACAGTAACTATTGTTTTCAAGGGTGAAGGTCTTAACAAGATTGCAGCCGGTACCACGATTGAGGTAGTGCTGACAGTTAATCTGAATTCGGTTCCTGAAAACGGAATCACTCCGAACCAGGCTAAGCTCTACCCGAATAAGTGGTCTAAGGATAATGGTAAACCGGTTGTGTCTCCTAAGGTTGAAACCAAGCACGGCGATATCGTAATCAAAAAGGTTAATAAAGATGGCGACGTCTTGCAAGGCGCTGTTTTCAGTGTTTACCTAGATAACTCAGCTAATAAGGATTGCTCCACTTATGGCAATCTTATTAAGACCTCCGAAGCTACCAATGCTGAAGGTTTAGTGAAAATCTCTGATTTGCAGCTGACTAACTTCATTGATGGCAAAGAGGTCTCTGAAGATAATCAGGTTCCTTATTGCTTGGTAGAGACGACGGCTCCGGCTGGTTACCAGCTTTTGCCGAAGGCAATTCCTTTCAAGCTGACCAAAGAAGGCACGGTTAAAGATATGGCTGGCGCTATTACTGCCAACGCCGGGAACGCTACCACTATTACTAACTACAAGAACCCGGGTCTGCCGCTTACCGGTGCTCAGGGGATTCTCCTGGTGTCGGTGCTGGGCTTGATTCTAGTGTCCGCGGGCGTGGTACTAACCGTTAAACGCCGTAAGGACTAACCAAACAGGTAAAGGATTACAAAAAATAGAGTAACCCCAACCCGTAACACTAAAAGAAATAACCCCCAACAGGTTTACCGCCCCCCCCCAACAAGGGAGGGGCGGTAAACCATACCCCCCAAAAAACCAACAACACCCAAGAGAAGAATACAGACAGAACACCCCTGAACCAGCAGCCAAGGGAGGGGACAGGCAGAACCCACCCAACCAACAACAGCCGGGGGAGACCCGACCCGAACTAACCAACCCCAAAAAAACGCGAGACAAGTAAAAACCGAACCACCCGCGCAAACCCGACAACCCACCCTCCAAACCCGAGCACGCCCTCCCGAAAACAAACCCCAAGCGGGGGAACGAAAAAACGTAAGCTACACCCGCAAACCCAGCACCCCGCCCTCCCGAAAACACCCCCCAAGCGGGGGTGCAGCCTTGAAGCCTAGCGGGTTGCGTCTGGTGGCAAGCGAAAGCGGGGTTGCTAAAACCTAACCCTTGCTAGCAGCTCGAACACCCCTCAACTAATAACAAAAGGGGCAGACCGGATAAGCGCCCCTGAACCAGCAGGAGCCAGGAGGAACGGGCAGAGCGCCCCTGAACCAGCAGCGCTGCCTCCCTTAAGCATTAGTTGCTTACTTCAGTGCAGGGGAGAGGAGCCAGGTGGCATTGCGGCTTTCAATGGTGGAGTTTCGCACAAAAAACGAACAAAAACTAACGAGGAAAAAGCTGACTGTGGTTCTCCCCCCCCCCTTAAAAAACCGGATGAGTAAATTTTAACTAAAATACCAGGTTGTAGGGGTTCTTGTGTTTCTTCCCTCAAATCTCCCGTTTTCTGATTCTGGCTTTTTATTAGAGAACCGCAATGCTAAATTGGTTGCTATATAAATTGAATAATTAGACAAAAGACGCCAATTTTCCCTCCGATTATGTGATGAGGTAGCCGTGAAACGTACAGGAAGTAACATAAACGGTCAAAACATTGACTCAAACGCTGCTGACCGCACAGCTCAACCCAATCAGCTTTCCGGTGCTAATCACGGCAACCCTGACGATACCTACAGCGAACCCGTTAAAGCTCCCGCCTTTAATCGGCGTACCCTGGGGGTAGCCTCGGTTCTGGGGCTGCTGTTCTCGTCCCTGCTGGCGGTCACTTTGTTTTTCGCTTCCGCAGACAATTCCGCTTCCCAGTCTCCCAAATTTGACGCTAAAACAGTTTCCGAAAACACCATATTTGCGTTTGCTCAGCTAAAACCGGCAGAGTTCTCTACCGCTAACAGCTTTTACCATTCAGATCTAGACCCTGCTGATGTTTCCAGCAACCAAAAGTCAGGGGGGGCGTTGGCAGTCTCCCGCAATCAGAGAGTTGCTGAAACTTCCGCGGCTCAAAGTGGCTCTGCGAATAGCGTGCGCTCGCAATGCTCGGGCGCTGCTTGTACATCCCCCAGGCGTGCCCCGGTAGCTCCTACGGTGAAGTTGAAGTTGTTTAAGTTGGGGGTTGCGGATTCTAAGCTTGTGAAGAACTGTTTGTTTGCTAGAAAGGTTTGTTCTGCTGGCGATGGTGAGCTGGTTGCTGGTGCTAAGTTTGCCTTGTATAAGGGTAGTAGCGTCGATGAGGCTAATAAGGTTGGGGAGTATACCGTTGGTGAGGACGGGGTTGAGATTTCTGGTTTGCAGAAGGGTGCTAATTATACGTTGAAAGAGGTTGAGGCTCCTGCGGGTTATGAGCTGAATCCTAATAACGTATCCTTGAATGTTAAGTCTGATGGTAGAGTCGAGCGCGGGAGAGGTAAAATCTTTGCGTACTTAGAGAATAACGAGTTCTACTTCCCGAACCTGAAGGCTGTGGAACCTGAGGTTTCGTTGTTTAAGTTGGGGGTTGCGGATTTAGCGGTTTGTTCTTGGGGTTCTTGTTCTGCTGCTGATGGTGAGCTTTTGGATGGTGCTGAGTTTGCTTTGTATGAGGGGACTGGGGCTGATACGGAGCATCAGGTTGGTAAGACTTTTACTGTTGGCCAGGATGGTTTGAAGATTCCTGGTTTGCAGGTGGGTAAGACTTATAGCTTGCTAGAGGTTAGGTCTCCGGCTGGGTATGAGGCTAATGGTGCTAGGTACACGTTTGAGGTTGATGCTGATGGTAAGGCTAAGTATCAAACGGATAACGGTTCACAGTTTTTTGTAGATAATAAGATTTATTTCCCTAACAAGAAAGCCGCGCCTCCTACGGTGACGGTTAGGTTGTTTAAGTTGGGGGTTACGGATCCTAAGCTTGTGAAGAACTGTTTGTTTGCTAGAAAGGTTTGTTCTGCTGGCGATGGTGAGCTGGTTGCTGGTGCTAAGTTTGCCTTGTATAAGGGTAGTAGCGTCGATGAGGCTAATAAGGTTGGGGAGTATACCGTTGGTGAGGACGGGGTTGAGATTTCTGGTTTGCAGAAGGGTGCTAATTATACGTTGAAAGAGGTTGAGGCTCCTGCGGGTTATGAGCTGAATCCTAATAACGTACCCTTGAATGTTAAATCTGATGGTAGAGTCGAGCGCGGGAGAGGTAAAATCTTTGCGTACTTAGAGAATAACGAGTTCTACTTCCCGAACCTGAAGGCTGTGGAACCTGAGGTTTCGTTGTTTAAGTTGGGGGTTGCGGATTTAGCGGTTTGTTCTTGGGGTTCTTGTTCTGCTGCTGATGGTGAGCTTTTGGATGGTGCTGAGTTTGCTTTGTATGAGGGGACTGGGGCTGATACGGAGCATCAGGTTGGTAAGACTTTTACTGTTGGCCAGGATGGTTTGAAGATTCCTGGTTTGCAGGTGGGTAAGACTTATAGCTTGCTAGAGGTTAGGTCTCCGGCTGGGTATGAGGCTAATGGTGCTAGGTACACGTTTGAGGTTGATGCTGATGGTAAGGCTAAGTATCAAACGGATAACGGTTCACAGTTTTTTGTAGATAATAAGATTTATTTCCCTAACAAGAAAGCCGCGCCTCCTACGGTGACGGTTAGGTTGTTTAAGTTGGGGGTTACGGATCCTAAGCTTGTGAAGAACTGTTTGTTTGCTAGAAAGGTTTGTTCTGCTGGCGATGGTGAGCTGGTTGCTGGTGCTAAGTTTG
The DNA here is from genome assembly GCA_900120415.1 of Urmitella timonensis. Classification (GTDB taxonomy): domain Bacteria; phylum Actinomycetota; class Actinomycetes; order Actinomycetales; family Actinomycetaceae; genus Varibaculum; species Varibaculum timonense_A. The sequence goes on from FQLW01000005.1 coordinate 6,850, forward strand.
CCTTGTATAAGGGTAGTAGCGTCGATGAGGCTAATAAGGTTGGGGAGTATACCGTTGGTGAGGACGGGGTTGAGATTTCTGGTTTGCAGAAGGGTGCTAATTATACGTTGAAAGAGGTTGAGGCTCCTGCGGGTTATGAGCTGAATCCTAATAACGTACCCTTGAATGTTAAATCTGATGGTAGAGTCGAGCGCGGGAGAGGTAAAATCTTTGCGTACTTAGAGAATAACGAGTTCTACTTCCCGAACCTGAAAGTACAGACAATCGATATTTCTCTAAACAAAGTATCCGATAAAGATACCCCCCTAGAGAACGTAAAATTCGATCTATACGAAGCCGATAACCCGAATAAACCAGTACAAAACATAACCACCGGAAACGACGGGAAAGCTAACTTAACGGTTACGCCCGGACGTAAATATCGGTTAGTGGAAACCCAAACATACCCCGGATACGCCCTACTGCCACAGCCAATAGAATTCCAGGTAGAGGCGAACGGCACGGTAACAATAGATAAACAAAACGGAAACGTAAACACCGTAACCGGGGGAGACAAAACCCTGAAAGTAGTAAACTACCCCGAAGGAAAACTGCCCCTGTCCGGACACGCTGGTTCCCTGCAAGTATTACTAATCGGGCTAACCCTGTTACTGGCGGCCGTGACCATAACCCTATTTGAAAGAAAACGAAACTAAAAGGTCAAAGTATTATCTCTAAACACCACCCTACTGGCTGTTTTGGTAAAACAGAGGACAACCCCATCTAAAGTCACGGCTCGTCCTCATAAGCGAAAATAGAGGAGCACCCCATAAACAGCCGGTAGGGTTAGCGCTCCGCAAAACACTAGACAGCGATAAAAGTTTCCGTTCCATTAAGAACTGATTAAACTAAAGGAAGCGGTAATCACCTAAGAATATATACAGGTAGAAAGGAGGGGAGGAATCATGCGGAAAATTCTAATCAGCGTACTGACCATAGTGGGCGCGCTGCTGCTACTTTACCCAGTAGTAGCCGTATTTGCCGGAAACATCCACATCGGAGATATCTCACGGCAGCAAGCACAAGAAATGAAAAAACTAGAAACTCAACCAGAAAAAGCCCAACAACTCCTAGAACAAGCCAAAAAATACAACGCCCGCATTCGCGGAATCCCCATCCTCGACCCCTACCTGTATCAAATGACCAAAACCGGGTCAGAAGAATACCAAGAATACTTAGCGACCCTCCCCGGAGACATCATGGCACGCCTAGTGGTGCCAGCAGCAAAAATCGACCTACCAGTACGGCACGGCACCGAAGATGACGCCATCGCGCGCGGAGCCGGACACCTATTCGGTACCGGACTGCCAGTAGGTGGAAAAGGAGTAAACGCGGTACTCACCGCCCATTCAGGTATGAGAACCGCCAGCCTATTTGACGGATTAACAGACGTAAAAGTCGGCGACATAGCCTACGTGCAGGTAGCCGGACAAAAGCTCGCCTACAAAGTAAAAGAAATCCACATTATTAAACCCACACAGCTAGAATTATTTGAAGCTCAAGCTGGGCGTGACCTGCTAACTCTCTTCACCTGCACGCCCTACGGAATCAACACCCACCGCCTAGTAGTAACTGCAGAGCGAATCGCGTTAAACCAAGCCCCCCCAATGAATGAAAGCGGGCCTACCTGGTGGGATGCTCTGCGTTGGTGGATGATAATCCCGATAATAATCTGTGCTATCGGCGGCACAATCGTGGTGCGGTATTTGCGGAAGAACCGTAAAGATAAGGATGCGGGTGAGGGTGATTCCGGAAGTTCTGGTGGGTCTGGTGGTTCTGGTTCGGCGGGGTCGGATGGTTCACCAGTGTTACCGGGGTCGGGCGTGAGTGGAGAAGAATACGCCGGTTCTGGCAGCGCTGCCCAAAATAAAGAAACGCCCATGCCGAGCATAAAAGGCGATAGCGGCGCAGTCACAAAAGCCAGCGACACTATCGGTAAGACCGGCGAAACTGGCACAGCTACCGGCGAAACTGGCGAAGCCAGCGGCGAAACTAGCAACCCGGAAATAAACGCACCATTAGCGGTCAGCGCAGCCAGTAGGGCAGTGACAGATACGAAAACGCCCAGACTAAGCCGCGTAGAACGGGCAAAAAAACTCCGCGACTCCAAAAAGCCCAGCCGGGAATATCAGCTTTCCCCCGCCTATGAAACAGACCAAAACCCACAGCGCCTGAAACAGCACGCCCCCAGCCACCGCAAAGAAAAAACCCTAACCAAATAGACCTAATCTAGCCCGACCCTGTAGCGCGCCCTATAAAATAGAAATCAATAGGCAAAGGCGCAGCGGAAAGGGCAAAAGAGATGGCGGGAAAACCAAACATCATAGTTGGGGTAGACGGCTCGCGCGAAGCACTCCAAGCCGCCGAATGGGCCGGGGTGAGAGCAAAAATAAACAACGCCCAGTTGCAAATTGTATGCGCATACGCTTTACCCTCATACACGGCAGCATCAATGGAAAGCGGATTCGCGGTAATAGACAACGATGCCATTCGCGCCAGCGCACAAACCGTAGTAGAAGAAGCGCTCACCCACTTAGCAAAGCTAGGCTACCACGCTGAAGGGCGGGTAGAGCCGGGTGACCCGACGGCGGTATTAGTGCAACTGTCGCAGCAAGCCGATTTGATAGTCGTCGGCACCAGGGGGACAGGGGGATTCGCAGACAGACTACTGGGAGCCACCTCATCCGCGTTACCTGCATATTCACGCTGCCCAGTAGTGGTAGTTCCCGCCAGAGACACCGATCAACAGTTCACGCCAGTAAAGAAAATCGTAATCGGGGTGGACGGTTCGAGCAGATCGCGCAAATCCTTGCGACGAGCCATTGAAGAAGCATCGCTCTGGGGCGCACAACTGACCGCCGTGGACGCGGTTCCGATGGCGTCATCGGCGGGAGTGCTCGCCTGGCTGCCCGCAACAGTAGACCGGGAAAGCATATTGCGGGACGTGCGCAACGAGCTAAAAGCCATATGCAAAGCAGAAAGTGCTGGTAGCGGGGTTGAAATCCATGCTCACGCCCTGGACGGAAACCCGGCAGTACTGCTAACCGAATTTTCAACCGCCGTTGAGCTGGTGGTAGTAGGTACGCGGGGACGTGGAGGATTCGCCGGGGTGTTGATGGGATCCACCTCGCAATCAGTGCTGGCGCACTCGACCTGCCCGGTACTGGTTGTGCCCACCGGGGACGGTCGGGGAGCTGAAGAATAATGGCTGAATTTGTGATGGTTGTTTGATGGCTCTTATTTGGTGGCTTGCGTTTTAGGGGTTTGTGTTTTTGGGGGTTTTTGTTTTTTTGGGGGTTTGTGCGGAGCCTTGTCTGGAGCTGGAGCCTTGGGTGCTGAGGACTTTGAACCCAGATTAAGTTGGCGTGTTGGTCGCGCTGTGTTGGTAGCGCCGGGTGGGTAGTGCCTGGTGGGAGTAGGATTCAGCGGAGCTAGCGATTGAGGACGGCTGTGCCGCCTGGTTGGGCGTTGCTGCCGGGTTGGGGAGGGTGATTTGGTCTAGGGAGGGTGGAAATGTCGGTGTCGTGCCTGGAACTGCTTGTGGGGGTGTGCAAAATCGCCCTCCCGTGACAGTTTCACCCTCCTGATTAAGGGCTGACGGCTTGTTTTGGGGGTTCTTAAGCGTTTCGGGAGGGTGATTTGGTCTTGGGAGGGTGGAATGGTTGGTGTCGTGCCTGGAACTGTTGGTGGGGGTGTGTAGAATTGCCCTCCTAATGCAGAATCGCCCTCCCGTGACAGTTTCACCCTCCTGATTAAGGGCTGACCGCTTGTTTTGAGGGTTTTAGAGCGTTTCGGGAGGGTGATTTGGTCTTGGGAGGGTGTTTTTGTCAGGCGTGGGCGGTTTGAATGCTGATTCTTGTGCTGTTCGTGCTTTGCGGATGCTCATTTTGGCGCAAGGGTACTCCTTAGAATCCATCAAAGCTAATAGCCGGGATGTTCCTATCCTCGTCCTCCCCGCGAACACGCCCTAACCTAAGCCCGTTTGCGTTCTCGTCCTAATCTTTCCTGCTCGTCGTCCTCACCCGAAAATATGCTTCTCAAAGCCGGGAATACCTCCGGGCTCTGCTTTCCCCATGCGCAAGAATTAACTGCTTATCTAGCAGGGAGTTCAGCAATCGGATTGTTTTTGACTTGTCAAAGCCAGAACGTAAATCCAGTTCAGAACGTGAATAGTACCTACCCCGCAGCATGGAATTTAGTAGCAGTTCTTCCTGGGGAGACATCTGCGATAACGAACCAATAAAAGGTAAAGTAACCGTAATGGAGTTATCTAAAAGCTCAAATTTGGGAAGCTCTTTTTCATCACGATAGGACTCGCGAATACGCAAAATACCGGTCCCGAACTTCTCAATCAGTCCCAGACGAAAGAAAACCTCCGCCAAAATCGGGTTCCTGAGCACAGATACTCGTCCTCGTAAATACTCTTCCTTTGAAAGCCCAGTCGGAAGACCTCCCGGAGAACACACCTCGACGCGATCAGGGAAAATACTAACCCGTAAGCGAGAATTAATATCCCAAGTCCGGTGAACCAAGCCGTTAGCGATTGCTTCCCGGAAAGCTTCGCGCGGAACCAAATCTTTGGTGAATCGGGTCGCGCCCTCAATCTTCTCAAAGCGCAAATAACGATCGAAAACCTCCATAGCGGTGTCTAGCTGCTGTAGAACAGAAACGTGCTCGACAGTGGTGCGATCCAAGATTTCGTTAATGGAAGCACCGAACTTGATGATGTCGATTCCGGGATAACTGTTCTTATCGGACAATATGGCAGCGGCACGGTTGAAACCATTCGTCCCCATTAACCCCAAGGTTTTAAGAACATCTATGCTGGTATCTGAAATATCTAGCTGATCGTGAAGAGCTGCGGATAAAGTCTTAAACTCCAGATTTTTCTCGGGGGAGTCAAGTTCTTCAAAGGAGAGGTTCTCTCCCTCTAACACCAGGCGATTCAGCTCAATCCTATCGACTTCGACCGTGGAGCTGTCGCTCCTGCGGTACGCTTTCCCGTTGTAAAGGTAGGGTTTATTGGGACCTTCCTGCACGTGAAGACGGATAGTCCTGTCCTTTGGGTTTATCTGGATAGAAAATCTGGGACGTGGGGTAACACAGTCATTAATGCGGTTTTCGATTGCGAGACAGGTTTCATCTAGGTGTTCAAGACCGACCTTGCTTCCCGTGTCATCAAATCCAAACAGTATTTCACCGTCATGGAAGTTCGCGTAGGCGCTTACAATCTTGAGGAAGGTGTTGCTGACTCTTGATTTGAACTCCAAGAATGCGGATTCTCGCATATTTGCCTCCTGTCTATGGGATTTATTTTAGTTTGCGTGCAAAGCAAATGCAACGCAATCTAATGAGTTGCATTTTCGTTGTAATTGCTTTGGGATGGGTGGGTTCTCGTTTCATTTACGTTCCGGATAAACGCGGTGAAACTTGAGCATGAAGCGCACTGGGTTTTGTTCCAGGAGGCGAGCAAGAGATGGAGGGTAAGCATGAGATGCGGGACAAACATGAGGGTGCGCACGCTCTCAGCGTGGAAAATCAGCTCGGATTGAAGCAATCGTTACCTCATGCTCGGTTCGGCTGGTTGTTACTGGGCGTCTTGCTCTCGGTTCCTTGTCGCGTCAATCTTGAGAGGAAGGTGGTGGCGAGGATCTGGTGGGGGCTGAGGGCAGCCGATTCGCCGATTCTCACGAGTAAATGCCTAAAATTATGCTTTTTAAGCATTTTAAGATTCGCCCTTGATTTTTATTAATTTAAATGCTTTAAGTTTATTTTTATTTATATAAAAGTTACTAAAGAAAAGCTAGTAACTGTTAAAAGAATAGGAAAATAAGTGCCTGAATTAATAGAGTTTGCGCATTTTTCGTCGTGTCTATTTCCGAGGCAAATTTTGCGAAAGTTATCCACAGGCTAGATTATAAAAGAGGTGCCGTTTTCTCATTAAATAACTCTAATACATAAGGGGTGTGTTGCGTAAATAGGGTGTGATGCTGTTTCTTAGTCCCTTTTTCTTCTGGGTGAGGGGGCTGGCGGTGTTTCCCGTTCCCTAGATTGCTCCGGTGAAATCGCTCCGCAGGGAGGGGGGGAGAAGAGTGGGGGGCGAAACTGGCTCAGGAGGGTGGAACTGTCTCGGGAGGGCGGAAGTGTCGGTGTTGTGGCTGTGGTGGCTTGTGGGGGTGTGCAGAATCGCCCTCCCCGGACAAAATCACCCTCCCGGTACAGGAACGCCCTCCGGCGCGGAGAAGGTGACAAAACACCCTCCCGCGCCGACTAAGGGGGTGGGAGCCTGTGTAAGTGGGGGTCTCAGACTGGTGAACGTGATGGTAGTTGAGTGCAAAATGTAAAAAACTATCCATTTGTGTTGTAAAAGCTGTAATATGTACTTCAAAAGTTGAGGTTTGTATTTAAGGAGTGATTGAAGTGGCACAAGCAACTGTCAATTTTCGGATGGATGCTAGTTTGAAAAAATCTCTTGAAGCTACGTGTAAAGAACTGGGGCTTACGGCTACCAGTGCATACACCATGTTTGCTGCAAAGGTCGTGCGGGAGAAGCGGATACCGTTTGAGGTGTCTATTGATCCGTTCTATTCAGAATCCAATATGAAGCGTTTGCGCAGCTCAATAGCGCAGATGGACCGTACAGGCGGCGCTGTTCACGAGGTTCTGCCCGGTGATTAAGGCGTGGACAGATTATTCTTGGGAAGAATTTCAGTATTGGCTGAAGCAAGACAAGAAAACTTTAAGACGGATATTACAGTTAATACAGTCGATTGACCGTAATGGGTACAACTGTATAGGTAAACCTGAACCTTTAAAGGGAGACCTATCGGGGTACTGGAGCGCCCGGATCGATCAAAAGAACCGGCTGGTGTTCAAGATTGATGGCGAGGTATTGCGCATAGTGCAGTGTGGAACTCATTATGGTGACCTGTGACGCTTAACTCTGCTCATGACGCTTAACTACGCTCACGTCCTCCGCTTACACTGCCTACGCCTCCTCCCCCCCCTCCCACTCCTCCCAAAAATCCCGAAATTCCCGCAACCGCCAGCGCTGCCCTAAACTGGAAACCATGAGCCCAAAGCAGTCGATTTTTACTTCTGAATCCGTAACCAGTGGACACCCCGATAAAGTCTGTGACCGCATCGCCGACTCCATAGTCGATGCCCTGCTAGAACAAGACCCGGAAGCGCGGTCTGCCGTGGAAGTGATGGCTACCACTGGGCAGGTACATCTGGCCGGCGAAATCACCACTTCCGGATATGTAGACCTGCAAACCCTGGTGCGCGAAACCATCAACGAAATCGGCTACACCTCCTCGGATATTGGTTTCGACGGAGATTCTTGCGGCGTGCTGGTATCTATCGACCGCCAGAGCCCCGACATTGCTCAAGGGGTGCAAGACTCGTGGGAAACCCGCGAAGGATTAGCAGTAGATGCTTTTGACCAGCAGGGAGCCGGCGACCAAGGGATGATGTTCGGCTACGCCTGCAACGAAACCCCTGATTTAATGCCCGCCCCGATTTGGTTGGCGCACCGCTTAGCAAAGCAGCTCGAAAAAGTACGGCGCGAAAAAATCCTCGACTACCTGTGCCCCGATGGAAAAACCCAGGTGACGGTACGTTACGAGGACGGACGCCCGGTAGGGCTCGACACCATCGTGCTCTCTACCCAGCACCGGGCATCTGCAAACCTAAAAGACCTGCGCGAAGAAGTAAAATCCGCGGTGATTGACCCGGTTATCGCCCAGGTGCCTTGGGTTGAGGATAGTGATTTCCGCACCCTCGTAAACCCGGCGGGACGCTTCATATTAGGAGGCCCGGCCGCTGATACTGGCGTTACCGGCAGGAAAATCATTGTGGACACGTATGGAGGCATGGCGCGCCACGGCGGGGGTGCGTTCTCTGGAAAAGACGCTTCCAAAGTTGATCGCTCCGCCGCCTATGCGACCAGGTGGGTAGCCAAGAACGTGGTGGCAGCCGGACTTGCAGATCGGGCGGAACTGCAGGTGGCGTACGCTATCGGCTCGGCGCACCCGGTTTCGATGGAACTGGAAACCTTCGGTACCGAAAAAGCGGATAAGACCCAGATTTTGCAGGCAGTCCGGGAAACTTTCGATTTGCGTCCGGCCGCTATTATCGACCGGCTTTCGCTGCGCCGACCTATCTATTCGCGCACCGCCGCCTACGGGCATTTCGGGCGTTCCGGGTTCACCTGGGAAGATACCGATATGGCGCGGGAGTTACGCGCCAAACTAGGGGCGTAAAACCGGCGAACAGGCTTGAAGGGCGTAAAACAAGCACACAAGGCTGGGAGCGTAAAAACCTGCGAACAAAGCTGGGAACATAAAACCGACGGGTAAATTTAAGACCGTAACTTGAGCTGCTCGCGCTGCTAGGGGATTAGCTCGGATTGCTGCTAGGAGTCTAGCTAGGGCGTACCCGTCACAATCTAGCTAGAATGAAGCCACCGCGGTCGAGATAGGACGCGCTCAGCGCGATTTACCTAGGACGCACTCGCGCAGGGCGTGACCCTTGCTATGTCGAGGTGACGTGCGTCCTATCAAGGTTCGCCCCACAGTATCGGGACTCACTCGGTACAGGGCTTGGCCTGATATGAACTAAAGCAAAAGGTGGTTATCCAGCGCTAACACACCCGCGAACCATAAAGCTCGGAATCTAGTTTTACCTGGGGCAACCTTGTTCCGCTAAGCCCTGAGGAAAACCTAATCGTGGTTTTGCTATAAGCAATTATAGAATCTGTACCGGAGCGAAAACACGGGAGAACTAATGTCTTTTTTTGAAAAAATCTTGCGAATGGGTGAAGGGCGCACCCTGAAGCGTCTTGACCGTAAAGCCAGCGAAGTACTCGCAAAAGAGGACGAATACGCTGAGTTAAGCGATGAAGAACTGAAAGACAAAACCGCTGAATTTAGAGACGCACTGGCACATGGAGCCAGTGAAGATGAAATTCTGGTGGATGCTTTCGCTACCGTGCGCGAGGCCGCCTGGCGCGTCCTCAAACAAAAGCCCTATCACGTGCAGGTAATGGGGGGTATCGCCCTCCATAATGGCAATATCGCCGAAATGAAAACCGGTGAAGGTAAGACCCTGGTTGCCACCATGCCCAGCTACCTCAACGCCCTTAGCGGCAAGGGCGTGCACGTTGTCACGGTGAACGACTACCTGGCCAGCTATCAAAGTGAACTGATGGGGCGGGTCTATCGCTTCCTGGGGCTAACAGTGGGCTGTATCGTCAATGGCCAAACCCCAACCGAGCGGGTAAAACAGTACCAGGCGGATATTACTTACGGTACTAATAACGAGTTCGGATTCGACTATCTGCGCGACAATATGGTGCAGCGGGTAGAGGACATTGTCCAGCGTGGTCACAATTTCGCCATCGTGGACGAGGTAGACTCGATTCTTATCGACGAGGCCAGAACCCCGCTGATTATTTCCGGTCCTGCCCAAGGTGAAGCTGACCAGTGGTATAACAAGTTTGCTTCCCTGGTGACCCGCCTGGAAAGAGATATGGATTACGAGGTAGATGAAAAGAAACATACCGTGGGGGTTACCGATGTGGGAATCGCCGCTGTAGAGGACTTCCTGGGAATCGATAACCTCTACGAAGCCTCCCATACGCCCCTAATTGGGTTCCTCAACAACGCGATTAAAGCAAAAGAGCTGTTCAAACGGGATCGCGACTATATTGTGCGCAACCGGGAAGTGCTAATCGTGGATGAACATACCGGTCGCGTGATGGAAGGTCGGCGCTACAACGAGGGAATGCATCAGGCCATCGAGGCCAAGGAACACGTCCCGGTCAAAGCTGAGAATCAGACACTGGCCACCATTACCTTGCAGAACTATTTCCGCCTATACAACAAACTTGCGGGCATGACCGGTACAGCTGAAACCGAGGCGGCCGAGTTCATGAATACCTACAAGATTGGGGTACTTCCGATTCCGTCTAATAAACCGATGATTCGCATCGATCAGCCAGATTTGGTTTATCCTTCCCGGCGCGGAAAACTCAAGGCGATCGTGGAGGACATTAAGAAACGCCACGAGAAAGGTCAGCCGATTCTGGTGGGCACTACCGATGTCGCCAAGTCGGAAGAACTTTCGATAATGCTGGATGAGGCCGGTGTGCCTCACAATGTGCTTAACGCTAAACAGCACGCCCATGAGGCGCAGGTGGTGTTCGAAGCCGGCCGCAAAGGCATGGTCACCGTGGCTACCAATATGGCTGGTCGTGGTACCGACATTATGCTGGGCGGCAATCCGGAACATATAGCTGACCAGAAGCTGCGTTCGCAGGGACTTGACCCGGAAGAAACTCCCGATGAATGGCGTAAAGCCTGGTCGGATGCTTTATCTCAGGCAGAGGCAGAGGTTGCTGACGAGCATGAAGAGGTCGTGGAGCTGGGCGGACTATACGTCCTCGGTACCGAACGCCACGATGCGCGCCGGATAGATAACCAGTTGCGAGGGCGTTCTGGTCGTCAAGGTGACCCGGGGGAATCCCGTTTCTACCTGGCAATGGACGATCCGCTAATGAAGAAGAATATGGCGGCGTTTGTTACCCGCTTTATGAATTCTTCCATGTATCCAGAAGATTTGCCTTTGGAATCCAAGCTGGTGTCAGGGCGGATTCAATCTGCTCAGCATCAAACCGAGGCTCAAAACTTCGAGATTCGTAAGAACGTCCTCAAATATGACGACGTAATGACTGATCAGCGTGATTTGATTTATCGGGAACGCCAAGAGGTTCTGCAAAAGGAAATTGATCTTGACGAGCTGGTTCCCTCCTATATGCGCAGCTTAATTAAAGAGGCAGTGTCTCAGGCTACCGCCGAGGGGGCTGATTCTAACGAATGGGATTTGGAGAAGCTTTGGAATAACCTGCGCGCCCTCTATCCGGTTCGGGCTTCGCTGTCAGATTTAAAGGACGAGGACGGCAATTTCTTGCATATCGCCGCCTCTGAACTAGAGGAAATGCTGCAAAACGATATTGCCGATGCCTATGAAGAGATTCTGGATCAGGTAAACGAGAACCCGATTGCGATTGATCAGCTCGGTGACCAGCCGATGGCAGAACTGGAGCGCCGCGTTTTGCTGGCTACGGTGGATAGGCTGTGGCAACAGCACCTTTATGAGATGGACTACCTGAAAGAGGGGATTGGTCTGCGGGCTATGGGGCAGCGTGACCCCTTGGTGGAATACAAATCCGAGGGCGCGCTCATGTTCGAGAACATGATGGGGCAGGTGCGTGAAGATACTATTACCGGTATTTTCAATTTCTCTCACCAGTTCCAGCAGGTCTATGAGCAACAACTAGAGGCAGAAAAACAGCAAGAAGAGCAGGTTAAAAAGAAGGCTCTGGCTGAAGGCTCGGTAATGGGGGACACCGGTCATCAAGAATCCTCAAAAACTCTACCGGCGAACGCTGGAGAGTCTGAGCAGGGTGCGGCATTCGGTGGTGACGCTGCTCGGCAAGTGGCCGCTAATGGTGGTAATCGTGCTCAACGCCGCGCCCAAAAGAAAGCTAAGAAACGCCGCTAGTTTGTGGGGTTTGCACGGTCTGCGTCCTTATCGGATTTGAGGGTCTTTTCCGGTGTATTTATCCGATTTCGAGGGCGCAGATTCGCCAGGTTTTTCCCCAGGGTTTTAGACGCATGGCTACTGCGCGTACCCGGGAGCCGTCATTGATGCTGACTGCTACTTCTATTCCGTCAAATCCGAGGGTTCCTTCACCTACTCGCCGGTAGCAGATGCGTCGTACTTGAATCGGCTGGGGTAACGGATGGTGAAGTTCGCTGCGTGCTAATGCAAGAAAAGGTTTGCGCAGTTCGGCGGTAAACCAGTTGGCGGTTGCTTGTACGGAGCGTCTGCCAGAAAACACTTCAAATATGGTTTTTACTGCCGCGGCTACCCACGGTTTTATCTGAGGTAGAGCGCTGAGGGATTCGGCTTGTTTCGAGGTGGACAGTACTTCTGGTTTTACTTTTGATGGGGGTAGGAGTGTTTGTACTTCAAGAGCTCCATATTTTGGGCTGAGGGGAATCTGGGGGAGTTCGGGACAGATTATCGCTACCGGTCCGGAGTTTGATCCGTCTTGAGGGCAGATAGTAACTATTGGTTTTCCTGGTGGAAATAGTTCGCGGGCGGGTTGCTCGCTGTGTATAGGGCTGGCTTCTGCTGGCGCTACTTCCCGGAGGAAGGGCTGCCTAAGTGCTAGGATCATGGGCTTGGTTTCCTTAAGTTGAGAAATTTCGGTCTCTAGTCCTTTAGGGGCGTTGGGGGAACAGGCATTATTGCCGGTTATCGCTTGCGCGTTATTAGAGAGCTAAATCACTCTTATCTGCAAGGCAAAAGTGTCCGCAGGGTCTGTGTAAAGCCGAGTATTAAGCAATGATTAAAGTGAGATTAGTAAAATTGGAGAAGTGTGGCTGTGGGTGGTGTTGATAGAGGTAAGTAAGAGGTTATTGGTTAGAATCAGTATGTGCGAATCTACCTCCCACTGGCAGCCAACGACCTTTTTGAGCCGCAGCTATATTCGCCCTATTGTTGGACGGGCAATCAGAGCTTTAGCAATCTTTGGGGGCTAGATCCTCTAGATAGTGAGCAAGCAGAGGATATGGCAATGTCTATGGCGGCTATGGATTGCTTGGGGAAAGTTATCGAGGGCTATCAAGGTCGCATAGTTGCAGCCTTAGATGCAGATGTAAGTGAGCTAAATGGTCAAAACACTCCCGGGGTATTGGCGGTAAAAGACGCTTTTCCCTGGCAGCGCCTGGTCAGTGTGCATCTTGATTTAAGCGAAAATCTTCCCCTTTGTGAACAGGTAAGACGTGCGATTACCATGGCGCAAGCTAAAGCCTGGTGTCGCGGAGATTTTACTAGCACTCCCGATGGTTCAGCTAGTAATGAGCCGCTTGGGGTAAACGATATAGAGGCGGGGAAAAACACTGATATTACGGGCGCAGAAAATGCAAAAAGTACCGCCCAGGGGCTTGAGCTATGGCGGCAGCTGGCAGCAGAGCCGCTTTCTTGGTTTGACGCAAGTGAACTTGAGTATTTGCGTCGCTATCTGCGCGAATCCTAAGAGCGGCGAAGCGTCAAGTCCTTAGAGCGCCTAGATGCCAACTGATTAAAGTAACTAGCCGGCGAGAGTCTGGGGCTACCTGTTCCTAGAGTTGCCCCTACCTCTGTACCTTGGCGGATAGTCTGAGGAGTCTAACAGTCCCGCTCCGCTTCCTGGCTATATCCCTGGGCAGCTAAAACGCTACGTAACTGATGTATACTGTCTGCTAAATCTTCCTTAGAGGCGGGGTGGGCGTGTGCAAATTTGATGTCCTCCATCGAATTTGCCGGGATTAAGTGCAGATGCAGGTGGGGTACGTCAAACCCGGCGATGCTCAGACAGGAGCGCTCAGTGGCGAAAGCCTCGCGCTGGGCACGTCCAATAATTTGTGCCACTTTCATCAGATGTTGCAGTTCCTCAGTGGGAGCGTCCCAATAGTTTTCGACCTCCCGGCGCGGAACCAGTAATACGTGTCCCGGGGTGATGGGATTAATATCGGCAAAAGCGACACAAATATCGTCTTTCCAGCAAAAATGTCCAGGAATTTCCCCGGAGATAATGCGAGTAAAAATGGTGGACATACTTCCTCCTCGGGTCGATACTTATATCTTTCATAATAGGACGAAGGCGGGCTGAGAATAGTTTTTGAGCAAAATCCGCAACACGCGCCGATAATACTTGCTGAACGAATCCTATTACGTAGGATTTTCGTTTGACCAAGAGGGCAAACAATACTAACCCTAAACTAAAGGTTTAGGGTTATATCGGAGGGCGACCGTGACAGTACCAGACACTAACCTGGCAGATATTAAAGTCGTAGGCATCGGCGGAGGCGGGGTAAACGCTGTAAACCGCATGATTGATTTCGGATTAAAAGGCGTTGAATTTATCGCCATTAACACTGATGCTCAGGCACTGATGATGTCAGACGCTGATGTAAAACTCGACATCGGTCGCGAAGAAACTCGCGGTCTAGGGGCAGGAGCCGACCCCAAAGTCGGTGAACGGGCAGCCGCCGATAACGAAGAAGAAATAAAAGACACCCTACAAGGCGCAGACATGGTGTTCGTGACCGCCGGTGAAGGGGGCGGAACTGGCACTGGCGGCGCTCCGATTGTGGCGCGAGTAGCCCGAGAAATGGGAGCACTCACTATCGGGGTAGTAACCAGACCCTTTGCTTTCGAGGGCAAACGTCGTCAAACCCAGGCAGAAGCCGGGGTAGAAGCGCTGCGTAAAGAAGTCGATACCATTATCGTGATTCCCAACGATCGCCTACTAGAAATCTCCGATCAAAACATATCAATCGTTGATGCATTTGCCGCTGCTGATGAAGTCCTCCACTCCGGGGTACAGGGCATAACTGACCTGATTACCACCTCCGCCCTCATCAACGTAGACTTTGCGGACGTAAAAAGCGTGATGAAAGGAGCAGGAACCGCCCTAATGGGGATTGGTTCTGCCACCGGCGAGGATCGCGCGATTCGCGCCGCCGAAGCCGCCTTTATGTCCCCGCTGCTAGAAGCCGATATTGATGGAGCACTCGGGGTGTTGATGTTCTTCCAAGGCGGCTCAGATATGGGTCTAATCGAGGTACACCGCGCTGCCGATATGGTCAGGGAAATGGTACACCCCGAAGCCAATATTATTTTCGGTGCCAACGTAGACGAATCCCTGGGCGACCAAATCAGAGTAACCATTATTGCTGCCGGATTTGATGAGCCTAGAACCGCTAAAGGTAAAGCTAAAAGCGTGAAATCAGAACCGAGAGTTCCCGGCTCTGCCGCACGGTCTGAAAATACTTCCACCAGCGCTCCGGCGGTGAAAGAAACGCCGGTCAGCTCCGAGGACTCCACGCTCACTACCTCTATCCCCACATTTCCACGCCGAGCAGCCTTAAAAGAGGACGAACGCAGCGTTGGAGATTTACCCCGAGTTAGCACCTCAGGTGGGGCGCACCGCTTACCGGTGACCCCTCCCTCCAGAGATGCTTTTAACCGCAACGAAGGGGGCAGCGGACGTAGCTACCAGGATAACTTTGGGATAAATAACCGGAGCGAAGATGACTCTACGCTCACCGTGCCTCGGGTATTCGAGGACGACGAGCGCGAATCGGGACTGGATGTACCCGACTTTATGCGGTAGGTCGCCATGTTTAAAATAGGCGGTGCACAAGCAGTTTTTACCAATCGGATTGGTGGAAAATCAACTGGAGCATATGCAACTCTTAACCTGGGAAATCACGTAGGTGATGACTTAGAGATAGTTGCGCAGAACCGGAGGATTGTAGCCGATGCAATTGGACGGAAAGTGGTTTGGATGCATCAAACCCACTCCAATCGGGTGGTGCAAGTTCACCCCGGTTATACCGACGCTCCTGCCGAAGGGGACGCGGTAATTATTGATAGCCGGGAGTTCATTGAACTGGGTTTAACCACCCCCGCAGCGGCCGTAATGGTTGCCGATTGCGTTCCCCTACTGCTTTCCTCCGATGACGGATTGCTGGTAGCAGCTGTCCATGCCGGTAGAGCCGGGACAGTAACCGGAATTGTGCGAGAAACCGTAATCGCAATGCGCAAACTGGGGGCAGAAAACGGCAAAATATATGCTGCTATCGGTCCGGCAATCTGCGGAGCCTGCTATGAAGTTCCAGAAGCGATGCGCCGACACGTTACCGGGCACGTCCCGGCTGCTTGGTCACGCACTCGGGAAGGCAGTCCCGGTCTGGATTTGAAAGCCGGAGTAATTTCGCAGCTTAGGGCGGCAGGAGCACGCATTACTTTTGTGTCTAAACGCTGCACCTTTGAAGACCGTAACCTGTATTCATATCGGCGTGATAACGCTACCGGACGTTTCGCGGGGATTATTCTAGGGAAAACTAAACTTACTTCCGGCTGAACTGTGCTTTTTTATTTGTGTTTTTCAAAACACGCCGTGGCAATACTTCAAAAAAACCTTTACGACAATTAACGTTTCTATAGACCCGCATTAAAAGAAGGAGAACCTGATGGGCGCTTTGAGGAAAACGATGGACTATTTCGGTCTATCCGAACCGCAAGAGAACGAAGCTTACAGTGACGAGCTACAAAGCGAAGTTCCCGACTCTGAAGTCCCCGCCCCTCGTCCTCGGATAGTAGAACCAGCGGTGCGTTTTCCCCATGCGGTCAAATCTTCCGCAGAACCCGCGGTAGAGCTGAAACGAATCGTAACTATTCGTCCTACCACCTACAACGAGGCTCAAAGCATCGGGGAAGCCTTCAAAGAGGGCACTCCGGTAATTATGAACCTGGGGGCAATGAATGACCTGGAAGCACGGCGAATGATTGATTTCGCTGCCGGTCTTAGCTTCGCCCTCGATGGGGGAATAGAAAAAGTAACTAACCGGGTATTTTTGCTGTCGCCAAAGTCGGTGCAAGTAGACGAGGGCGCGTCCTCCCTGAGTTCCAAAAAAGACTTCTTTAATCAAAGCTAGTAGATGGTTGCTTTAGTCTATTGGGTTGGTCAGATAGGTAGATTACTTCTTCAGCTCTACCTTTTGGCGTTAATAGTTAGGGCGGTGCTGTCGTGGGTTTTGGCGTTGAATCCCTCGTGGCGTCCTAGTAACTCGTTTACTCTGTTTATCTGTAATCTGATTTTTGGGATTACCGACCCGCCCCTAAGGTTTTTAGGAAAATTCATTAAACCTTTACGGCTTGGGACTATCGCCCTAGATTTGAGTTTTATCGTATTATTCTTGCTGGTCACAATCTTAATTAAGGTTTGGATTTTTATCGTTAGCTGATTTTTAGTTCTGCTGCAGAGTTAGAACCGCAGAAAAATACCTAAAATGTTGCCGAAAGCCACAGATGTTACTATTGTTGAAGATGTGGAAGTTGAGCAGATCTCCGGTATGCTTGTTTCCAACTGCAACCTATAGCGCAGAAGTTCCCCGCGGCAGGTAAGATGCCTACCCTGGGAGAAAGAAAATAGATAACTGAGGTGACAGGTATGGCTCTGCTGACTGCTGAAGATGTCCACTGGAAGCAATTCCAGGCGACCAAATTTCGCGAAGGCTACGATCAGGAAGAAGTAGACGAGTTCTTAGATGAGGTCGTAGAAACTATCGCGACACTTCAAGATCAAAATGCTTCCTTAAAAACCGAGCTAGATGAAGCTCGCCAACAGGCAGCTTCCGGTGGGGTAGCTCCCGCTTCCAGCGACAATAACGAAGAAGTTGCCGCACTCAAGGCGCAACTGGACACTGCGAATATGCAGATTGCTCAGATGCAAGCCGAAGTGCAGCAATATCAAGCTGCCGCTGCCGAGGGTAATCCGCAAGCTGGTGAACAAATCCAGGCGCTACAGGCTCATTTGGCGCAAACACAGCAAGAGTCTCAAGCAGCTTTGGCACAGTCCCAAGCCGAGACTCAGCAGGCAATCGCCGAAATCGAGCAGCTGCGTGAACAGTTGGCACAGGCAGAACAGAATATGCAAGCTGCTGCCCAGCCAGCCCCCGCTGAGCAGCCCGAAGACGCGACTTCCATGTTGGCTCTAGCTCAACGCGTACATGACGAATATGTCCGTAACGGTCAAAAGGAAGCCGACCAGATTCTGGAAGATTCCCGCCTCAAAGGTGACCAGATTGTACGGGAAGCAAACGATGAACGTCGTCGCGTACTAGAACAGCTAGAATCTGAACGGGCAGACCTCGAAGCCCGAGTAGACGACCTCAAAGCATTCGAGAATGATTACCGCCAGAAAGTTCGCGAACATCTACATGCTTTAATAGGTCAGCTAGATGCCCAAGAGGCATAAATAGTTTGCTTATAGTCCCTTCCATATTGCCTGGAGGGTGAAAGTGGCGATGCCACCACCAGAGTGGTGACATCGCCACTTTTTTATTAAATTTAGGTATTACCCCCTAAAGTTAGATTTAGATTTAGCCGACCTGGGAAGAAGATGAAACACCAAAAAAAGGGAAAACTGGCACCGCTTCTGGTCATATTTGCGTTCGTGGCCATCCCGGTGTTGATTATTGACCAAGCTACCAAGACCTGGGCGCTACGTACTCTGGAAATCGGGGCAGAACCCAAGCCCTTATTGGGGAACTTTATCGGTTTGCAACTGGTGCGCAATCCCGGTGCTGCTTTCTCCCTCGCGGAGAGTTTCACCTGGGTGTTTTCGCTGATAGCTCTGGTGGTTTTAGCAATAATTATCTGGAGCGGACGTAATATGACCGCTACTTCCTGGCAAATATCTCTTGGTCTGCTAGCGGGTGGAGCGCTGGGAAACCTGGTGGATCGGATTGCGCAGCCCCCAGGGATATTTCGCGGTCACGTCGTTGATTTCTTGAACTATCGCTCACTGTTTGTAGGTAATATAGCCGATATTGCGATAGTAGTAGCAGTAATATCCGTAGTTATTCTCGTGGTGTTAGGCGTTCCTTCGGTAAAGACGAATCATGCTTATAAGCCGGAGCGTGTGCGAGCCTAAAATGCGCGAGCACCTTTCAATCCGCCTTGGCGATTCAGTCTCTAAAATGCGTCTCGACCAGGCAATTGCTGCGCAAGCGGGGATTTCTCGTTCTCTGGTTGCCAAACTAATAAAACAGGGCGATCTAAAAATAAATGGGCGTCGTCCTCGGAAATCGGATGAAGTTTTCGCGGGAGATCAGGTGGAAATCCTGTTACCGGATACTTCTGAAAAGAGCCTGGAAACTCCAGCTGAGCTGCCTATCCTTTATGAGGACTCCGATGTAGTGGTGGTTAATAAACCGGTAGGAATGGCTGCGCACGCAGCGCCGGGATGGAAGGGAGCTACCGTTGTTGGCGCGCTCTTGGCAAAGGGCTGCCAAATCTCTACCTCGGGACCGAAGGAACGCTGTGGGGTTGTGCATCGCCTTGATGTGGGGACTAGCGGTGTCATGGTTGTGGCGAAAACGGAACTTGCTTTTGAGGCTCTCAAGCGGGATTTTCACGATCGCAAGGTACAAAAGATATATCATGCCCTGGTTCAGGGTTATATTGAACCAGCAGAGGGCACAATTGAGGCTCCGATAGGTCGCCATCCCTCCCGAGATTTTAGAATGGCTGTGGTTGCGGGGGGGAAACCAGCTATTTCGCATTATCGCACTTTAGAGCGGTTTTTGGGGGCTTCTCTGGTTCAAGTTCATCTGGAAACTGGGAGAACTCATCAGATTAGGGTGCATATGCAGGCGGTTCAGCACTGTATTGTGGGGGATCCTATCTATGGAGGTAATCCGGTTCTGGCGAAGCAACTCGGTCTAGAACGCCAGTGGCTACACGCGGTCAGTTTGACCTTTGCGCATCCACGAACCCAAAAAGACCTGACCGTTAATGCGCCCTTGACTAAAGATTTAGCAGTGGCATTAGAGATACTACGCGCTCAAGAGGACTGTTAAGCCTGATATTTGAAGTTTCCCGCCTGGGAAATGCCCTGTGGTTTTGGGTTTTTAGTGCTAGGGCGGTTTTGCGGGTCTAGGAGGGTGGAGTGGTTTCTGCTCTGCTGTGGTGTTGAGTTGGGAGGGTGGAAGTGTCTGGGGAGGGTGGAATGGTTGGGGGTGTGCTGGTTACCAGGAGTTTTGCTGGCAGAATCACCCTCCTGGTGCGGAATCACCCTCCTGATGTGGGACTATCTGTTGGGAATAGGTTTCTGTTGCTGGCTATGTGCTTTGTGGTTGCAGAATCGCCCTCCGGATACAAAATGACCCTCCCGGTACAAAATCGCCCTCCTGATTGTTTGGGTGATGCGGGATTTTGGAGGTTTTGACGGTCTGAGGAGGGTGGAGTGGTTTCTGGGCTGCTGTGGTGTTGAGTTGGGAGGGTGGAAGTGTCTGGGGAGGGTGGAATGGTTGGGGGTGTGCTGGTGAGCAGGGCTTTTGTTGGTGGAATCACCCTCCGGGTACAGAATCGCCCTCCGGATACAGAATGACTCTCCGGGTGCGGAATCGCCTTCCGGGTTGTTTGGGTGATGCGGGATTTTGGAGGTTTTGACGGTCTGAGGAGGGTGGAGTGGTTTCTGGGCTGCTGTGGTGTCGAGTCGGGAGGGCGGAAATGTCTGGGGAGGGTGGAATGGTTAAGGGCGTGTTGGTTAGCAGGGGTTTTGCTGGTTGAATCGCCCTCCCGGTGCAGAATCACCCTCCCGGTTGTCTGGTTGATGCGGGGTTTTGCCGGTTTTGGGAGGGTGGAAGTGTCTTGGGAGGGTGGAGTGGTTAGGGGCGTGCTGGTTACCAGGGGTTTTGCTGGTAAAATCGCCCTCCCGGTGCAGAATCGCCCTCCCGGTGCAGAATGACCCTCCCGGTGCAGAATGACCCTCCGGGTACAGAATCACCCTCCTGATGTGGGACTATCTGCTGGGAATAGGTTTCTGTTGCTGGCTATGTGCTTTAAGCTTGCGGAATCGCCCTCCAGGTGCGGGAGGATTTACAACTAAAGCCTGTCCCCAGTAGTAGATAATGACAGGCGGTGCTGTTGGGGACAGAAGAAATCTTGCCGAGGTAAGTCGCTAGGAAGTATTTTCACCCCATGCCTGAGGAAAAACCAAGCTATACTCGTTCCCAATTCCTGCACGCTTCCCGCGCTGCACGCCAAGGAGAGCAAGTCCTAGAGCAAGCTGAAAAGCGATTACGCTCTGAACAAGGTGGGTTAAAAGCGCGACTTACGCCCTCACCGACAGTAGTTGCCGCTGCACTGGTAGCAATCGTGATTGTGGCAGTTATGGCGGGCTGGGCACAAGGCAAAACCCCGACCGCCAAGACCTCCTCACCCTCCTCCTTCCCCTCCTCTACGTCGATAAACTCCTCAGACGCTTCCCCAGTCGCGTCCTCAGCAGTGGCTGCCCAAAAAGTATTGGTGCACGTAGCTGGGAAAGTAAAGAAACCGGGGGTGGTGCGTCTAGATGCGGATTCACGCGTAGAAGACGCCATTAACGCTGCCGGTGGGGTGCTTGCCAATACCGATGTGAGCGCTCTTAATCTGGCGCGAAAAGTTAATGATGGTGAACAGATTTTAGTAGGTGTCGAGGGCGCAGACTCTAGTGCAAATGGTGAAACCGGGGAGACTGCGGATGGGGGAGGGAAAACATCGGGAGGAAATAGGAAAATTTCAATCAATCAAGCCACAAAAGAACAGTTAGAAAAGCTTCCGGGAGTTGGGGAATCTCTCGCGGAACGAATTATTGCCTATCGCAAGGAGCAGGGAAAATTTCAAAGCGTTGAGGATTTGAAAAACGTGTCGGGAATAGGTGAGAAATAATATGCTGCTCTCGCTGACATGATTAGCTTGTAGGCGGTCATGAACAAGAAAGTCCTTGACCTGCGTTTAGCGCCGCCAGTATTAAGTGCCTGGGTGGGGGCGCTGCTGCTGCCAGCCCTACCACTTCAATGGATAGCGGTTATTAGTGCACTAGCCCTCGTTCTTAGCGCAGGGTTCTTAATCGCCGTATATAAAGGGCGCTTGGCAACATTGGGATTGGTATCGGCTCTAGCTGTCGGAGCGCTAGGTGGGGTAGGGATGAGCCTCACCCAGTCGGCTAGGACGCTAGCAGCTGATCCTTTAGCACGTGCCTGGCAAGGAAATATCGCGAATATTAAAGTGATAGCTCAGGTTGAGACACCACCACGAAAGTATGCGCCAGGCAGTAATCAGCAGATAGTCCAGTTAAAACTGCAAAAAGCGCAAATACAGGGTTCAGCCCCAGTTAATACCGGGTTGAAAATTATGGCATTCGGTAGCGGTATGCCTACTTATCCTCGCGGCACTATCCTGCAATCCGCGATAAAACTAGAAAAATCTCCTAGTAGCGCAAATCTGGACATCACAAATAATGGCGGGATAAGTGCTAATAGTTTGTTTGAAATTCGGGGACAACTATTGTCTACCCCCGTGGTTAGAGCCGGACCTGGCGGAGCGGCGGCCCTGAAACAAAAGTTCGCGACCCGGCTGGAAGAAAAACTGGCGGTAGTGAAATCCCCGGCAGCAGCAACGCTGCTGCCGGCCATGATTCTAGGAATCAGAGCTGATGCATCGGCAGATACCGAAGCGTTAAAAACTGCGGGGATTGTTCATATTACCTGCGTATCAGGGATGCATATCTCGGTTCTGATTTCCCTGGTGGCGCTGCTTAGCGCGGGATTTGCTAGACGATGGCGTCTGTTAATATGTGGAACTTTATTAGTCGGATATTGTCTACTGCTCGGGCCTTCCCCCTCGTTACTGCGCGCCAGTGTCATGGGAATGGTTAGCATATTAGCCCTGGCAGCAGGGCGCGAACCTTGCTCATTTAGTTCTCTAGCAGCAGCGATAATTGGTTTACTTTTTTTTAATCCTGCTTTTGGTTCGGATATAGGTTTTTTGCTTTCAGTCAGTTCCACTGCCGCGATTATACTGGCGGTTCCCTTTATCGAGAGAAAAGTACAGAATCTAACTACCCCGTGGGGTCCTAGGTTTCCTCGCCCTTCATCAAAAATAATTGCTGGCAAGTATCGTGACTACCTGCAAAAGGTCTTTCAATCCTTCCTGAGCGTGGGGCTGGTTAGCCTGGTGGCACAACTAGCGTGTCTGCCGGGGCAGCTGCTACTTCGCCCCGGAATCAATACCTTGACCGTCCTCGCAAATGTAGCTATCGCCCCGGTGGTTACCTTGCTGATTTGGGGCGGCGCTATTTTAGTTTTCCTACCTCTACCTGGTTATTTGCTGGCTAGGATACTTGCTTTCGGGTGTGAGTGGGTGATGGTTGTTGCCCGGGCTATATCCGCAAATCGCTTCGCAATTTTGCCTTGGCCACAAGGGATACCCGGCTTATTGGCACTAGGGGTTTTGGTGACAGGAATAGTTTTTATTTGGCGCTGCTACTTTCCAAAAAGGGGTAAGAGATGGCAATGTTGAAGCATGGCGGAAAAATTGATGACTTGGCGAGACTGCACCTTAGCGCCTTTGGTGTTGATTCGAGGCCCGGAGAAACTGTTGATGGATCGAGCTGTTTCCCGCCTGAAGCAGTTAGGGCGTAACCAGGATTCTGCTCTAGCTATTACCGAAGTGACTGCTGGCAGCTACCAGGCGGGGGCTTTGGGGTCGCTTACTTCTCCCTCTCTATTTGGGGAAGCTCGTTTGATTATCGTTCCAGATTTTGAATCCGCTGATGAAACCCTGGGGGAAGATTTAGCTACCTATCTGGCATCTCCGCAGCCAGATTGCTGGATTATTACCTGTCACGACGGCTCGAATAAAGGGAAACGCCAGGTAGATAAAATAAAAAAGGCGGGGGCGCGGGAAGTTAAAGTCGCGAAAATCAAAAATGCCCGCGACAAACTGTCTTTAGTGGTTGAGGAAGTACGCACGGTTGGGGGACGCATAGAGCCAGCCGGTGCGCAGTTGCTGGTAGATGCGCTTGGTGAAGATTTGGCGGAACTAATCGGGGCGGCTAGGCAACTGGTTTCCGATTATCCGCAGGCGGTAACTTTGCAGGCAGTGCAACAGTTTTATGGCTCGCGGGTGGGGGCTAGCGGTTTTAATGTGGCAGATGCGGTAGCTGTCGGTAACTTGTCGCGCGCCCTTGTTTTGCTGCGGCAAGCATTTTCTTCCGGGGTAGAGCCGGTCGCGATTGGGGGTGCGCTCGCCCTAAAGTTCCGTAGCCTGGCGAAAGTAAGTGGTCGGGGAGTTAGTTCTGCCGAGTTGGGGATGGCGCCTTGGCAGGTGCAGAAAGCTCGGCGGGAGGTGCGCGGCTGGACTGACTCGCAGCTGGCGGAGGCGATTAGGGTTATTGCCCAAGCTGACGAGGACGCGAAGGGCGCTAGTCGCGATCCTCAGTATGCGCTCGAGGCTGCGGTTAGGAAAATCTGTCTTTTACGGC
Organism: Urmitella timonensis; assembly: GCA_900120415.1. Taxonomy (GTDB): domain Bacteria; phylum Actinomycetota; class Actinomycetes; order Actinomycetales; family Actinomycetaceae; genus Varibaculum; species Varibaculum timonense_A. The sequence continues at coordinate 30,821 of FQLW01000005.1, forward strand.
AGCGTTAAAGAGCGGGGAAAAAGTTAGGAGAATCAATGGTAATGCAGCGTAAAACGAAGCAGCGGGACGCGATTATGGCAATCATGGCTGATGAGACGGATTTTCGTTCTGCTCAACAGGTGCACACTGCCCTGGTGGTAGCTGGGCAAACCGTGGGATTAGCTACTGTTTACCGAAACCTGCAGGCTCTAACTGAGGCAGGGGAGTTGGATAGTTTACGTTCTGAGGACGGAGAAACCCTTTATCGGCGTTGCGCGAAGCGCCGTCACCATCACCACTTGGTATGTAGAAACTGTGGCTACACGGTAGATATTCAAGATGACCAGTTAGAACAGTGGATTGGCAAGATTGCTCGGCGCTACCGGTTCAGCGATATTGAACATATGGCTGATGTTTTTGGGTTATGTGAGAGCTGCGAATCGAAACTTGAAAAATAGGGCGCGCGTCCTTTTCGTGGGGAAAGCGCTGTTGGAAAGGGTTTAGGTTAGCTTTATGAGGTGGGGTGGTTTTCAAGAATCAATACTCATAGGGAATTCATAGGTTATTCCTCTTAGTCTCATAAATCGTTTCTTTAACTTGTAGGTATCAGTTAAAGAAACGAGTAGGAGGAAATATGAGTTCCGAAAATGAACCTAAACCAGAGAATCTAAATGAGGCTAATAGTTCCGCGACGCCGAGTGAGAATCTGGAAAGTCAAGAACCGCAAGCAAATACGCAATCAGTTGAACCCGGTTTTATAGAACAAGAAAACCAGTCAGAAACTCATGCTAGTAGCGCGAATGCGGAAATAACCGAAGAAATCCCGGCCCCAGAATTACCGGTTCCGCTTCCTATGGGGGCAGAAAGCCGGACTGCTCAGGGCGTTGCTACCGGGTCTATTTCAGGTAATGAGGACGAATCGACTGTAGCCGGGACCGAACGGACATTAACACAAGAATCTTTTAACCCGGCTAATTTCAAAGTCGAAAAGGGGAAGAAATCGGGAGGAATTGCCAGATTGTTTCGTAAAACCTGGGTGAAAGTAGTGTCCTTGGTGGGGGCAGCGATTATTGTTTTCCTAAGCGGTCTGGGGGTGGGGATGGTGATTCATAGTGGTGGAGGACATCCCCATATGCCGCCGGGACAGGGCAGGCAAATGGCTCCAGGCGAGCAAATGGATAGGCAGATGCGGCCGGGAGGAAAAATGACGCCGGGAGGTCCAAATCGGCAATTACCGCCGGGCGAATCAAATCAAAACGGACAAAATCCGCGGAACTTAGATAATCAGAATCAAAATGGTAACAATCAAAATGATTCTCAGCAGCAAAGTGGCAATAATCAAAGCCCTCAAAACGGCGAAAAACCAGGAGAACAAAACAGTTCCCAAAATGGTGGCGCGAATAGTTCTAACTCTTAATGAGGAAATCAGTAGTTTCGCTGGTTGTAGCGGAAAAATCGGGATTTCTTTAGCTAAAGGCATAATAAAAACATGGGAATAAATAATAATCCTGAGCGCGCCAGCTCCCTGGCGCGCTCAGGTAAGGCGCCACGAATCCTAATCGTGGATGATGAAAAACTCTTAGCCGACCTGTTGGCACAGGCTCTCAGCGTGCAAGGCTGGGATACTTTCACCGCGAATGATGGCTTCCAGGCGGTGCAGATAGCTCGAAAACACTGCCCTGACGCGATTGTGATGGACGTAATGATGCCGGTCATGGATGGTATTGAAGCCATGGAGAGAATCCGTCAAGACTTCCCAGATATCCCGGTGTTGATGCTCACCGCCAAAGATGCTATCGCCGATAAAATCACTGGACTGCGTAGCGGGGCGGACGATTATGTCACTAAACCTTTTGATTTAACCGAAGTGGAACTGCGCCTTGAGGCACTGCTGCGCCGTAGCGGTTTCGCCGATGAAAATGGCGCCACTGAGCAGATTCTACGGGTGCGAGACCTGGAAATGAAAGTGGATAGCCGCCAGGTTAGCCGAGCGGGAAAGCCAATTGAGCTGACTAAAACCGAGTTCGAGCTCTGCCAGTTTCTAATGGAAAACTGCGACCGCGTAGTGAGTAAAGAACAGATTTTGGACACGGTGTGGCACTTCGATTTTGGCGGTAAAGCCAGCGTGGTGGAGCTTTACATCTCCTATTTGCGCAAAAAGATTGATCAGGAGGCAGAACCACTAATCGAAACCGTGTGGGCAGTTGGCTACGTGATGCGTTCGGAGAGTAGGCGTGGCTAGGGGGCAGCGGGGATTAGCCAAGTTGTTACCTTCTCGCTCCCGCCGTCTTTCGCGCCGCCTACCGGTAATGGTGCTAGGCGTATCTTTCCTGGTAATTGCCGGGGTGGGAACTTTTGCGGGGCTGGCGCTGCGCGGGGCGCTCTATGAGCAACTCGACACTTCTCTTAACCAATCGGTGAATCAACTCGCCCAGATTGCCCGAGCCGGTCAGGGAAAAGAGGTTTTAGGAACCCCGTTAGGAGGGGAAGAGAAAAATACTCCGCAGACAGATTCTTCCAAGACCCCTACCGAGGACGAGGACTCGCTGAAAGCCCATACTAAGGACGAAGCAGCGAACCGTATTTCTCGCCCCAGTAAAATCCCGGATTCTATTAGGGGACAAGCTGAGGAAAAAAGATTTGAAAAACCCGAAGATACAGGTAGAGGTCGTCCCGGTCGAGATTTTCCCGGTGTAACTGCCGGTTCATTTAGCCTGATCTATCAAGCCGGTCAGGCTACCTCTTTATTGGTCGATCCGGGATCAGCATCGCGCCAGCTTTCCAGCACCCAGATAAGCCAAGTGTTATCCCTAACTCTCACTCGCCCTCAAAACGTTAGTCTGACGGATTTAGGGGACTATCGAGTATCGCAGCGCCAGGTCGATACCCCTGAAGGTATTGCCCGCATTGCCAGCGGGCTTCCTTTGCGGGAAGTAAACCAAACCCTACATTCGTTTATCCTGTTTTATGCTTTAGGGTCGCTCGCGGCTCTGCTAGGGGCCTACCTGTTGGCGCGATTCTTAGTCCGCCGCGAACTGCGGGATTTAACCCAGGTAGAAAAAGTGGCGCGCACGGTTGAGAACGTTAATCTAGAAAGCGAAAGTCACTTACCTACCCGGGTAAGGGACGAGGTTACCAGCAAAGATTCTGAGGCCGCCCAGCTTGGGCGTTCCTTAAATCGCGCCCTCGAACATGTGGAATCCTCGCTGAAACTGCGAGAGAAAAGCGAAGCACAACTGCGCCAATTTGTGGCTGATGCCTCCCATGAACTTCGCACCCCGGTGGCCGCAATCAGCGGCTACGCCCAGTTATTGGCGCGGCAAAACCTGGGTGAACAAGCCGGTGACGCGGTAGGGCGGATTGAGCGGGAAAGTCACCGGCTGGCGGATTTGGTTTCGGATTTGATTTTGCTGGCACGCCTGGATGCGGGGCAAAATGCCCAGGTAGAGGAAGTTTCAATCGCGGGGGTGATAGTGGAAACTTTCACCAATATGCGTATCACTCACCCGGAGCATCACTGGGAATTGGAGTTCGCGAAAGACTTGGCGGAAGTTACGGTAGTAGGCAGTGAATCCGCCCTCACCCAGATTATTTCTAATCTATTAGCTAACGCCGCTCAGCACACCCCGGCTGGGACAAAAATACAGGTCAGTACCTATCTGGTGGCAGTGGATAAACTGCAAGTGCAAGTGGCAGATAACGGGCAGGGGATAGATCCGCGGATTGCCGATACGCTGTTTAATCGTTTCGTGCGGGCTGATACTGCCCGCACTCCCGGCGAATCCTCCGGGCTGGGGCTGGCAATCGTAAAAACTTTGACCGAGGCATTGGGGGGCGCCGTCACAGCCGAAAACCGGGCGCCCTCGGGAGCCGTATTCACCCTCACCCTGCCCCGCAGCTAGTAGAAATTAAGTAGCTGTTGAATGCACACTGTCCAGATAATAAACTTGTTGCAGATGTATTAAATGTGACGGGAGGAAACGTTATGTCCAGTACCTCTCCTAACTATCAAACCCAATCGGCGTTGGCTGAATCGGAAAGATTGCTTGCCAATCCTGATGCCCAGCGTTATGTAGAAGTTGAAGAAGCTCTAAAAGAACTTAAATCGTGAGCTACGAAAACCCCAGTTATAGCCAACCGGCGGCGCTAGCGGTTTGAGCAGCTTCGATTCTGCTTTTAGCTCCCAGCTTGGTCATTGCACCGGAAATGATATTACGTACCGTACCGGGAGCTAGGAAAACTGTAGCCGCTATTTGCTCGATACTAGCCCCAGTTAAGGCACAGTTCAGAGTCTCGATTTCTCGCGGGGTTAAAGGATTAGGACCTTGGGCTAGGGCATCGGCAGCCAATTTAGGGTCAATATGTTTAGCTCCCGCATAGATATTGCGAATAATGCTCACCAGCTGATCCGCGGGGGTGTCTTTGACAATAAAACCGCTAGCTCCTGCCGCAAGCGCCCGGCTTAAATATCCGGGACGACCAAAAGTAGTTACTATCAGCACTTTTGTGTCTGGAAAAGCCTGTTTGATTTCGCGAGTTAAATCCAGTCCGGAATCTGAGCCCATCTCAATATCTACCAACGCCACATCAACTGCCTGGCCACTATTTTGTAGGGCGTGCAGCTGCTGTAACGCTGCCTGGTTGCTGTCAGCCTGCCCTAAAACTTTGAGGTCGTCCTCTAAACTAAGCAAACTGGCTAAAGCTTGTCGCACCAGGGTTTGGTCATCTACCAGCAGTAGTGAAATCATGTTCCAATTATTCCATAGCGCTAGCTGAGTAAGTACGACAAGCATTAGGCACAACAGTCGCAGTAGCGACAAATGGCTGGTTTTCGGCGAATACCTTAAATGAACTGCGCCGTAAGCTAGTGAGTATAAAGCGCAAGGAAGAATCCCTGAGGGCGTTTACGAGGATGTTTAGGGGGTAAAATCAGCTCATCTGCCCGAGTAGAAATCTCGGGGTCTATCGCTATTAGCTGCTCCCAAGCCGAGCTAAACAGGTTACCGTAAGAAATAACTGCTAGATTTTTGGCTCTGTCCTTAAGACCACAAAGACCATTACCGGTAGCATCGTCACCACTTGACCCAGCGTTATCGCTATCTGAAACTAGCTCCTGGTAACCTTTACCGTTATCGATTAAACAAACGCTTTTAGCGGTGCAGAGCAGCCAGGCTTTATCGGCGCCGGAATGGTGAACCAGATTAGAGATTCCCTCGCGAATCATCCAAGCAGCCAGATTCTCGATTTCGGGCTTGATACTATCCAGGGCGCTAACAGAAAAAGTAATATTTGCTGCTTGGCAAAGTGCCCGTGCATTTTCGATTTCTTCAGCGATTACAATCTCGCGAGAAGCGCTAACCACCTGCCGCACATCCGCGAGAGCCTGCCGTGAAAGCTGCTGAACAGTGTAGAGAGCCGAGGCCGCGTCCTGATTCTTGCCTTGTTCCAAAAGCCGGGAACTGAGCTGAGCATTTAAGGAAATAGCCGTTAAGGTCTGCCCTAAAACATCATGCAAATCAGCGTTAATCCTGGCTCGCTCGCGCATTTTAGCCGCCTGTGTTTCACTAGCTGCCGCCAGCGTCCGGCGTTTTTCAGCCTCAACGGAGCTGCGACCAGCAAAGCAGGCTAAAGAAGTAAAGATAGTTATCAGCACCGCCGACCAGTTGGTTATAGAGGGAGAGATAGCTACTTGCAGCATTGTCAGCAGATAAATTATCCCTAATGCGTAATAGTCAAGACGGGCAGGTAGTAAAAATATAGCTACCGAGCAAAGATAGGAAGCTTGAAAGGCTACCGGGGCGTTAATTCCAGCTATCCACCATCCTCCCAAATAGGTGGCGATTAGCCCGGCTAGAATAGCGATATTAAGCGAGGATAAACTGCGCGGACGATAGGGGATTTGTAGCCAAGCCGCCACGTAGAAGGCGCCAAACAGCATCATCAAAAAGAAAGCGACAAGGTAACTGATTTGTGGAAATCCTGCCGACATATAGTAAAGGGGCAGAATAAGAAATAGTAGGGGAGGGAAAGCGAAAGCCCAAGAGTCCCTATTTTTTAACATATTCCCTCATTTCCACCAGTCGCTAGTCAGTTTTGCTGGCATTATCGGCGATAAAGTTCTAGGCGGTAACTACGACTTTTTTCGTTGCAGTAACGCTAACACTATTCCCAATAGCAGCACAGTCCACACTGCTATATTCAAATAGATTTTCCACCCCAAAATAGTTTGATTATTAAATGTGGCTTGTAAAAGCTGATTATATCCCCACATAGGCATAAACTCACCCAGTTTTTGGACAAACGCTCCCATCTGTTCTAAAGGAGTAAACATTCCCGAAAAAATAGCGATTAGTGACGAGCCACCTCCAACTACTCCTTGCGCCGCATCTGAGGGGATGAGCAGACCTGTTAATAATCCAAATACCGCTCCAAAAAGTGTGGAAATCACTAAAACACCTAGGGATAATATTAGAGCCTTTGCGCTCATGCGTACCCCGGTAGCGAACCCGTAGCTGTAAGTAATAATGGTCATTGCCAGGCAAGAAATAGCGGTCGCGATAACTCGGCCAGTGCCATACAACCGGGAAGTTATCGGGGTGAGGGCGATTTGTCGCGTCCAGCCGGTTGCCTGTTCGGTGCCGATACGGGCAGTGATACAGGCGGCGACAAATACTACCGAGTATTGACACATATTGCACATGATGGAACCGGAAATGGTGGTTTCCCCTAAATCGATATTCGAGTATTCCTGCCCTAAACCGAAAATCGAGAAACAGGCAATCGGGATAAATGTAAACAGAATTAAAGTAGCCGGGTGCACCCAAACAAAAAAGCAACGCCGAATAATTAATCCCAGATTCCGCCAGGACTTATAGGGGGATTGACTTTTAGAGGAGGCGGGAAAATCAAGCATTTTTAACATTTTATTATCGGTTTTTAGGTTTAGAGCAAAATCATTATTTTTCGACATGGTATTTCTCTTTTTTAAGGACGAGTAGGTATTAGCAATAGGCATCTTAACGATTCGCTTCCTGGGTGATATGGGTAAAGGCTTCATCCAAGGATGCCCGGGTCAGGCTGAAATCGGCGGCTTCATCGAATTGGACGAGGGTGCGTAACGCATCATCAAGGTCAGCCCCATCTATATGGATACGCTCGTTATCGAACCAGATATTCCAGTTTCGCCCTCCTTGAACTTTGGTGAGGGCGCGCTGAGCGTCGGTGCGTGAGGGCTCCGCTAATAAGGCTGATAGGTGCGAGCGGGCCAAGGAGCGAATCTTATCGGGACTGCCGCTGGCTGCCAGCTGCCCGTGATCTAGGATGGCTATATTGTGCGCGAAATCTTCGGCTTCCGCTAAATAGTGGGTGGCGAAAACAATAGTGCGCTTCTGCTGGGCTAGATGGTGCATAATCTGCCAAAATGCTGCTCTCGCGTTTACATCCATTCCGGTGGTGGCTTCATCAAGAATAAGTAAATCCGGATTAGGCAGGAGCGCTAAAGCAAGTTTAAGCCGTTGAACTTCTCCGCCAGAACACTTTTTTATTTTCCGTTTGGCTATTTTATTCAGGTCGCAAAGCTCCATTAATTGCTCTATTGGCAAATGTTTTGGCCAGGCTGCCGCTAGGAGTTGTAAAGCGGATTTAATCGTGAGTATTTCCGGAAAGGTACCGCTTTGCTGACTGACTCCTATCCTGCCGGAGCGAACGGCACGTAACGGATCAAAACCGAATACTTTAATGTTCCCGGATTTTGGTTTAGTGAGTCCGGTAGCTAAATCAATTAGGGTTGATTTTCCGGCTCCATTTGGACCAAGCAAGGCGGTTACTTTTCCGGCAGGAATAGTGAAAGTTATATTGTTCAGGGCGCGGGTTGCGCCAAAAGTTTGGGTCAGGTTTTGAGTCGCTATTGCCGGTTTTGGGGTAGGGGAAATAAGGGATTTATTTTCTCTACTGTTCCGGGTAGATTCGTAACTTTCTGCTATTGCGGCAGCATTTGTTAATGGTTCTTTATCCACTACCTTTATGGAGGTAGATAGGTTGGGGTCTGCTTCTTCTTTCATACCCAAATTATCGCGGCTAATCTTCAGCTATACCATCAGGGTTTGTCACTTTTTAGAAATGATATTTGTCATTTTCCCTGTATAGGGCGATTTAAGGCGGATTGCTTTTAGTGAGTGCGGGCGCTAGCGATGGCGTGCAAGGCGATCGCCGCGGCTGTTGCCACGTTTAAGGATTCTGCCTTTCCCCACATAGGGATGGCAATAGTTTGATTACAGAGGGCGATTTCCTCGTTACTTAAACCTTGGGCTTCGTTACCCAGGCAGATAAATAGGGGAGAGACGGTTACGTTATTGGAGGCAGTAAAGCTAGGTAAATCGACAGTCGCTTTACCGGATAATCCCACTAGGCAGCCGTCGTTTTCCTCGCTCAGCTCTGCTAAAGCCCCGAAGGAGGCACCGGAGTAAACCAGCAAGTGGAAAAGGCTCCCGGCGCTGGCGCGAATAACTTTCGGGCTAGAAACATCAGCGCAGCCCGAAAGGGCTAAGACTCCGGCCAGGCCACAGGCATCAGCAATCCGAATTATCGTCCCAAGGTTCCCGGGGTCTTGTACTCGTGCACATACTGCCCAGGCGCCCTCTTTCAAAACCTCCGCGGACGGGAGTTCTTCGCTCGGGAGCGCTGAGAGGTCAGCTGTAGCCGCGATACCTTGCGCCGAGGGCGCGAATGACTTCATTACCGATGGGGCAACCGGATGTACCCAGCGGGTAATCCCTAAAGCCGTCCTCGCTACCTGGATCGCGGGGCAGGGAGCATCGGTGCACAGATAGACATCCCGAACAGCTTCCGGGCAAAAGCGCAGCAGTTCCGCGCAAGATTGCGGTCCTTCTACCAGGAGCAGACCTTGTTTTAAACGAAAACTACGCCTAGACAGATTGACCAGAGTCCGCACCCGCTGGGAGCGAGGATTATCAATCGTGTCTAGGCGTAGATTAAGCAAAAAGCTAACTTCTTTTAGGGGATTTAAGCAGCTGGAGCGTTTACGTCCTGGGGTAGAGCAGCTTTAGCTTTTTCTACCAGCTGATTAAAGGTGTCGATATCGTAAACCGCAAGTTCGGAAAGCATCCGGCGATCAACTTCGATTTCGGCTAGACGTAGACCCTGGATGAAGCGGTTGTAGGTCATTCCCTGAGCGCGGCAAGCAGCGTTAATACGCTGAATCCACAGTTTGCGGAAGTCGTTCTTGCGTTTGCGGCGGTCGTTGTAGGAATAAACGCCCGAGTGTAGCAGCTGTTCTTTGGCCTTACGGTACAGGCGGGAACGCTGACCCCGGTAACCAGAGGCGCGATCCAGTACGGTGCGACGTTTCTTCTTGGCATTAACTGCTCGTTTTACGCGTGCCATATCTCTTAATCCTCTCCTTGCCTACTTGTTGCCAGCCAACAGCTTGTTGATGCGGTTAGTGTCGGCGGGTGCTACCACCTGATCACGGCTGAGACGACGGGTCAGTTTGGAAGACTTGTGTTCTAATAGGTGGCGTTTGCCAGCCTTTTCCCGCATTAGTTTGCCACTTCCGGTTCTGCGGAAACGCTTTTTCGCACCGGAGTGCGTCTTCATCTTCGGCATCTTTTTTCCTCTCTACCGGCAAGCCGGTGGTTTTGCCTGCTTTTGTCTCTAGGACGAGCCTTATTTTTCGTTGTTAGATGCGGCTTCAGCTTCCTGAGCTTCTTTAGCTTTTCGGGCTTTGCGGGCATCTTTAAGTTGTTGCCGGTTCATAGTTTCGCCACGTTTTTGATCACGGCGGCGACGCTGATCCGACTTGGTGTGGTGTTTACGTTTAGTGGGTGCAAGCACCATAGTCATATTGCGTCCGTCCTGGCGGGGCATAGATTCCACTATGGCCATTTCGGTTACGTCTTCGGCTAAGCGTTCTAGGAGCTTAACCCCCATTTCGGGACGGGACTGTTCGCGCCCGCGAAACATAATCATGACTTTAACTTTGTCCCCGCCCTCTAGGAACCGCACTACGTGACCTTTTTTGGTCTCATAGTCGTGGTCGTCAATTTTTAGGCGGAAACGAATCTCTTTGAGCTGAGAATTTGCCTGGTTACGGCGAGCGTTACGAGCCTTTTGGGCAGCCTCATATTTGAACTTGCCATAATCCATTAACTTGCAAACTGGAGGCTTCGCCGTCGGCGCGACCTCTACTAAATCCAAACCAGCCTCGCTGGCCAGGTGTAATGCGTCCTCTATCCGGACTACCCCCACCTGCTCGCCACTGGGGCCAACTAGGCGGACTTCTTTCACCCGGATGCGGTCATTAATCCGTGTCTCGGTGCTGATAGCTGCTCCTTGCTTGAGATTTTTGGGAGCTAACCTAAAAATAAGAAAACCCCCACTTGGCTAGTGGAGGCAGCAAAATGCGCACAGACGCGTTAAGCATCTGTGCTTACCCGATACCCAAAAGCATCCAGGTGGGAAAACCTCCACTTTCGTACCAGTTTCCTGGTCGGTTACTAACTAATCTAGCAGACCAGCAGGCCTTGATGAAAGCTGAGAGCACTCCGATAGCCTTTGAACTTCCTCACAGCCGAGAAAGAAAATCTGATAAAAAATGTCCGTGAGCCATAGCGGATGGCTCACGGACAACTGCTGGAAACTATTGGTTAAGTAGCTTTTAACCTAGGAAGAAAGCGGAACTCCGCTTGCATCCAGCGACCAGGGAGTACCGGGCTTTGCAGTCAGGATTAGAATACCTTCGATTAGTCCCCAGATACCCGAGATAATCGCTAAGAATCCCAGAGAAAGCAGACTAATCAGCAGCTGCGCGATAGCTTTGCCGGTGTATCCAAGATAGAAATTGTGTATTCCAAGACCACCTAAGAAAATCCCCAGCAGACCGGCAGCCATCTTGGATTTTTGATCTTGATATGGCTGCGCAAGCGCCCCAGGGGTAGGGTAGCCACCGTTCATATTAGGTACTGGCTGACCAGGGTAAGGCTGCTGCTGGAAGTTGCCCGGTGCCTGCGGGTAAGGCTGCTGCTGGAAGTTGCCCGGTGCCTGCGGGTAAGGGCTGTTTTGAGGGGTAGCATAGCCATTGCCTTGCGGATTACCAGGATTATTAACCATAGGAGCGTGGTATTGATTCTCCTGAGAAGCCTGGTAGGGATTACCTGGGTTGTTTTCGTTACCAAAGTTCCCGTTGTTCATGCCTCCCTGATTTGGGGGTAGTGACTGACCAGATGGATTAGGGGAACTGGCTGGCTGGTTAGGAATATTGGAAGTCATAAGTGTCCTTTAGTTTGAGGTATTAACAACTGGGTATAAGTTTACCGGTAAAAAACTCAAGGAAGCTCGGTAATCCAGATTTTCACCCATTTGGGTATTAGCCCTTAGCCCCCTATTAGCCCTACTAGCCTGCTAATTCCAACCAAAGACGCGCTAGTAGGAAAAACGCCGCCTACTAAAAGTAGACGGCGTCCAGTTTAACCTGGGAATCTAGCGGGTTACCCGACCAGATTTTAGGCACTTGGTGCAAACATTCATGCGCTTGCGCATGCTACCAACAACGGCGCGCACGCTTTGAATATTGGGGTTAAAACGGCGGTTCGTGCGCCGGTGGGAGTGCGAAACGCTCTTCCCGAAACCGGGACCCTTCCCACAGATGTCACAGGTGGCAGCCACGATAGTCTCCTTCAAGTATTCTTTGAGTCTGGACATAGCCATCCAGAGTTTCACAACCCGACTAGATTAACTGATTTACCGACCAACAGCCAACTACCAGGTAGTTATTGTGCCGGGCTTCACTGAAAACTCGCTAGACTATGAGAGCGGGCATAGCAGCGCCCGCAACTTTTAGACCCCCAAGGAGGCAATAGTGGGCGAAGAAGAACCCTTAGCGGATTTGTTTTCTTTCGCAGATTTCGCTCGTGCCTCACGCGCAAAACACTCAGGTGAGGTAGGAAATTCTTTCTCGTCCTCGAAACAGGAATATCTGCCCGCCCAAAGCGGGAAAACCAAAAAAGATAGCCCCGCCCAAAGCGAGAAAAAAGTCAAAACTGCCCCGCGTCCTCGCCAAAGAGAAAGAACTAAAAAAAACACTAACAGTTATGAAACTACTGGCAGCACCGGACTATTGGATTTTGAAGTACCCACACTCCCTCCGAAAGTAGCGAAACCGAAGACAAAACGAAAACGAGAAAACGTTGCCTCGGCGCTGGAATCCACAGAACGGCTAGACCTCCTGGTAACCGGCAGAAATATTCGACGTTGGGTAAAAATGTGTGCTGAGGTGCTCCAAGCGGGGCAAAGCGCCTTAGATGCTATGGACAGACTCAGTGAGCTGGACTCTGACACCGGTTCAAATGCCTTATTTACCTGGGATAAAGTCGCCTTGACGGTGGCTTCCTTACCCGTTAGTGCCGATAGGGATGCTAAATGGGTATTGGAAGCTATCGCCGATGCCGCCTTGGCGGGAGCTAGAGGCATGATTGGGATAGTGCTGTGCGAACTAGCCGACATTGCCGCTGGAATAACCGACTCTGCCGCCCTAAATCCGGTGCAGCTGTTAAAGGTGCTACGCTCTAGCCGCGAAGTCCCAAATCGCTGTCTGCTGCCAGCAGTAGAAACCTTAGATCCACCAACTCTGTCAGGATTGATAGAAGATGTAAACGCGGAACTAGACACTCAACCGAAACAAATGTCGATTGAAGACATCCTCTCACGTGCTTGGCTATCCAGTCAGGTGGCGCTAGTAGAGGGAGCCGAAGAAAATCATGGGCGGCCCGATGCGAGAGCAGCGGTATTGATGCTGTTAATCGCGGCAATGGTGGAAACCTACGCCCTAGAGAATCACCAAGAAGCCGGGGCGGTAAACACCAGTTTACAAATGATTAGCGATATGGTGCCCGCCTCTAATCAGCGCCTAGCGGCGGTTTCGCGTCTTAACTCCCTGGTACTTACCTGGCGTGGGCAAGCCGATAATCCCCGATTTGAACAGCTAAGAACCCAGCTAGAAGAAAACGGGGTATACGGGGCTATGACTGGTCGCGCCGATATGCTCGGGATAGGTTCCAGAATGCTGCTGGTGCGTACGCGACATCCCCGGCGGGTAATTGAACTTTTACCAGATAAAACGGGAATGATTTTGACCAGACCGCCGCTGCCGGTAACCTCAGAAAATCCCACTAACTCCAATTTGGTCAGTCTCGATTCCTCACGGGAAATCCGTCCGGTTAGACCGGCTGTTTTAGCCTATACTTCCTCGCCGGGATTAGTTGGGGACCTTGCCAACCTGGGGGCGGTCGTGGTGCTATCTCGCCAGGGAATTCCGCTAGAAGTGTTGCCGGTAATCGCGGAAATGGAACAAGAGGTAGTCTCAGTGCTGCCCTGTAATCAACTGGCGGCAGCAGAGCTTGCCAATCTGGTAAGACCAGCCAAAGATAAAGGAATTGAACTTTTGGTCGCACCAACCCAAGATGACCTGCAAGTTCTAGAGGTTACTCGCGCATTGACACAAGTGGTATCTTCGGCTATCGAACCGCCAGAATTGCTGCAATTGCAGCGTAGCCGGGCTTTCGATGCCTTAGCAACTCAACGCACCTGGAGCGTTGATACTAAAACCCCATTTGAACTGCTATCTTCTGCCGTTACCCCCACAGATATTCAAGCGCGAATCCTTATCGGCAGCGGAGAAGATCCTGACATTATTTCCCGGGTACAAACCGCTTTTTCCCAGGGCTCTCCGGGAATACGCATCGAGCTGATTAGCGGCGGGCAAAGCGGAGCCACTTTAGTGGGGGTACTTTCGCAGTGAATAGAGACACTTCCCCAGGGGGAGGGGAACCCCTAAAGAAAATTCTAGGACGAGTAGCGGGAAAACTCGATAGCAAATTCGGGTTAAAAACTACTATTGACCTCCTATATTTCTTTCCGCGCCGCTATCATCAACTAGGTGAGCTCACGCCATTTGCGCAGCTAACTATCGGGGAAGAACAATCAGTGATTGCTCAAATCGTAGACTCTAGCCGGCGGCGTACCCACGGTGGAAAATGGATGCTTTCCCTAAAACTCAGTGACGGTAACAACCGGATGGATGCGGTATTTTGGGCAAAAAACCAGTATTTAATCAACTGGATGTCTGCGCAAATGCAGGTGGGGCAAACTAAACTATTCTCCGGCCGACCCAGCCTTTATCGAGGTAGGCTGCAACTTTCTCACCCCTCCTATCAGGAAGTCGATGATGAGAATTTGGACGTGGGCAATAACCAGCAGGTTCAAGCACAAGCTATGCGTCCAGAACCGATATATCCCGCGAAAGTGGGACTGCCCACTTGGACCACCCAAAAGGCAATCGCGGTGCTGCTTGATGAGCTAAAAACAATTCCCTTACCAGATCCGCTCCCCGAGGACATTAGTCAAAAGCGGGGGCTATTAGAGCTAAACGAGGCTTTTGAAAAGATTCATCGCCCCCAATCACGCAAAGATTTCGCGCAGGCACAAGCACGTTTTAGGTACGAGGAAGCCTTTATTTTGCAGGTGGCACTGGCTCAGCGTCGGGCGGAATTATCCGAGGACGCACCCTGCCTTAAAAAAATACCTGGCGGCTTCAGCGACCGGGTAGCAAGTTCACTACCCTTCACCCTGACCGCTTTCCAAAGCGAAGTCTTGGACGATATTTCGCAGCGACTTTCTTCCCCGCGCCCTATGAATCTGCTGTTACAAGGAGACGTGGGATCCGGTAAAACCGTAGTGTCGCTGCTAGCAATGCTGCGGGCATTAGATTGTGGGCGGCAAGCCATTTTTATGGCTCCCACCGAAGTTTTGGTGCATCAACATTTTTCTACCCTGTGCGCTCTGTTAGGGGATTTGGCGCAACCGGGTGGGTTTAACCTGCGCGGAGGGGAGGGCATACCTATCTATCGGCTTTCTTCTTCTCTTCCTAGCGGCGAAAAGCAGCGGACTTTAGCGGCTTTAAATCAGGGGCAGGCTGGTATTTTTGTCGGTACTCATTCCCTGCTCTCTAATCAGGTAGCCCCGACTTGCCCCGGAATAGTAGTTATTGATGAACAACACAAATTTGGGGTCAAGCAACGAGACAGGCTGCGGCAAAACGAAACTGGCACTGCTCATCTGTTGGTAATGACCGCAACCCCGATACCGCGCTCAGTTGCTATGACTTCTTTTGGTGACCTCGACCTACTCACCCTCAAAGGTCTGCCACCTGGGCGCGCAAAAGTGGAATCTTATCGAGTGAACAGCGCTAATCAATCTTGGACGCAGCGCACCTGGCAACGCGCCAAAGAAGAAATCATGGCAGGTCATCGCGTATTTGTGGTGTGTCCCGCGATTAATCCGGGAACCGAAGAGACAGAAAACGGTTCCGATAACGAGGACGAGAGGGGAAATGTAACCTGCCTAAAAGGGGCGCGAACAGCAGGTTCCGGGCAGAACTGGGGTGAATCCCGGGTTCAAAACGAGAATAGAAAAATAGCTAACGTCAGTGAAACGGCTGCTCAGCTCAAAAACCTGCCCGCTTTAGCGGGCGTAAGAATCGGAGTATTGCATGGGCAAATGAGCGCGGAAGAAAAAGACCGCGCCATGGCAGATTTTATAAGCGGAACAACCCCACTACTGGTAGCTACCACGGTGATTGAAGTGGGAGTTGATGTTCCCGAAGCCACGATGATGGTGATTCTTGATGCTGACCGTTTCGGGATTGCGCAACTACATCAGCTGCGCGGACGTATCGGGAGAGGCAAACATGGGGGAGTGTGTCTAGTGTGGTCAGGAGTCGAAGCTCAAAGTCCGGCAGACCGTCGCCTAGAAGCATTTGTAAACACTACCGATGGTTTTGAACTTGCCGCGATTGACCTGCGTTTACGAGAAAGTGGGAACATTCTGGGGCAAAACCAGTCGGGACGTTCCTCCTCGTTAAAAATTCTTGATTTGCTAGCGGATGAGAAAGTAATCTCCCAGGCGCAAAAAGACGCGAAAAGTCTGATAGCGGGCGATTCTCAGCTACGGAAACATCCCTATTTACAAGCGGCAATTAGCAGACGCATCAGTGAAGAAGAGCAAGAATATCTAGAGCGCGGATAGATGTAAACGCTGGTAATGCCGTAGTTTCTAGCTTGATACTTTGCTCGGGTTAGACTGACATCATGATGAGAATAATAGCGGGCACTGCTAGGGGGACTCATTTAAGTGTTCCCTCCCGCGGTACGCGTCCTACCCAAGACCGGGTTCGAGAGGCAGTTTTTTCCGCCCTGCAAGCCCGAGGAGCTGTGGAAAATGCCTGCGTTCTCGACCTTTTCGCCGGTTCCGGAGCCTACGGGTTTGAAACCCTGTCCCGAGGCGCCTTAAGTCTCGACCTAGTTGATCAATCTCAAGAAGCAGCCAAAGCCATCAGAAAGAACCTGGCAGCCAATCCAGTTTTCAAAGAAGCCAAACTGTATGTGCAGCCAGCACTAGCTTTCCTAGCCTCTCGATGGGTGGGAGCCAACCCTAATCCCCAGTGGGAACTGGTATTTATTGACCCGCCCTACGCTATGGAAAATGCGGAAATCCTGAAAACCCTCAGCAATCTGCACCCGCTATGCGACCCGGACGCCTGGATAGTGGTAGAGCGCTCCGCCCGTGATGAAGCCCCGGAATGGGACAGGGAATTTTGGGAAGAACAATCCCAAAAAATCTATGGAGAAAGCATTATCTATTTCCTGCGTCCAGCCCTAAAAGATGTCCCGGAAAACGCTACAAATCTTCAAGAAGAAAAATAGTTTACGTCCTCTTCCGCGTGGGACAGCGCATTAAGTGGCAGCTTGCGGGTATTTTGTAGCTATGAGTACTGTTGTGTGTGTCGGCTCTTACGACCCTCTAACCTATGGTCATCTAGATGTTATCGACCGCGCAGCCCATCTTTTTGACCGGGTAATCGTGGCAGTAGCGAAAAACTCAAAGAAAAACTATCTATTTGACGTAGCCGAGCGGGCTACATTTATCACGGAAGCAACCGAAACTCTAGCTAATGTCCAGGTAGTTACTTGGGCGGGGCTAGCTTGCGATTTAGCTGCCCGCTATCAGGCGAAAGCCCTGGTAAAAGGAATACGGAACTCAACAGATACCGACAGTGAATTGACCCAGGCTTTCGCGAATCGACAACTATCTGGCATTGACACAGTTTTAATTCCGACTTCCCCCGAAAACGCTTTGATTTCTTCCTCAGTAGTTAAAGAAATCGCAGCTTACGGCGGAGACGTATCCGGATTTGTTCCCCCACAGGTAGCTCAAGCCCTACAAAAAGCATTTGCTGCGTCCTCGGAAAATAATCCAAGCTCAAACCCAAGTTTACCTCTATAAACAGAAAGGATAATCATGGCTCCCCAGGAAGAAGCCCAGTATGCACCCTCAGATGTAATCGCGGTATTAAACCGTCTGAGCGAAATGATTGAACAGGGGCGTGGTGTTCCCTTCTCAGCTTCGGTGATGATTAACCAGGCAGAGGGAGTGGAGCTGCTAGATAACGCTCGCGCCGCCCTACCCGCTGACCTGGTGAACGCGGACAGAATTGTGGCTGATGCTAACAAGGTTTTGGACGCTGCCGATGAGGAAGCAGCGCAAACTATATCCGATGCTCGCGTTGAAGCAGAACAGGTAACTCGGGAAGCTGAAGAAGAAGCTCATAACACGGTTACGCAAGCAAATGCGCAAGCCGAACAGACAATTGCAGAGGCGAATCAACGGGCAGAGTCCACGATAAACCATGCTGATGCGCAAGCCGAAGAAACCATTGCCCAAGCTAATCAGCGGGCTGATCAGATACTTCAAGAGGCACGCCAGCGTGCAGACCAGCTAGTTTCTCAAGAAAACATCTATCGAGAAGCGCAGCAAGCAGCAAGGCAAACCGTTCAAGAGGCACGCCAGCAAGCCAGCGACTTTATGAACCAATCAGACCAATACGTAAATGAATCATTGGCGCAGCTTGAAGAGCTGCTCGGAGGGATTGCGGAACAAACACGCCAAGGGCGCGCCCAGTTTTCTCGCCAAGAACGTCCTCAGTTCTAAACTGCCCAGCCTTGGCTGCTGGCGTTAAAAGACAATAGCGCCTAGGCTATGGGGAGTGAGAAAAGACAATAAAGCCGTAATTCCTTTGGAATTAACCGGGCTAGGTTCTGCTGAGGGAGACAGTAAAAGCTGGCAGGTAACAGTAGACATTCCTACCGCTATCGGCACCGAAAATATGGCGGTTCGCGCCGGGCAATCACTGGAATTAGACCTGTTGGCGGTAGCTATTTCGGAGGGAGTTTCCCTCAGCGTTAGCGGTAGCGGTAGAGCTGAAGGTCAATGCGTACGCTGTTTGACGCCGGTAGAAAAGTCCCTGGAGTTTTCTCTAACCCGCATCTACTACTATCCCGATGTGTTAGCGCGCCTCCTCAATGAGGTGAGTGACGACTCAAGCGTGTATGATGAGTTAGACGATGCCTATCAAGTTCGCTCTGATTCTCGCATAGACTTAGAACCACTTTTGATAGACGCAATCGTTCCACAAATTCCCTATTCGGTGCTCTGCACCCCAGACTGTCTGGGACTTTGCCCTGAATGCGGAATTTCGTTAGCCGCCGCTGAAGAAGATCACCACCACGAGGTGATAGATTCACGCTGGTCAGCGCTAGCAGGGATATTTGATGAGCAGGGAAAGAAGAAAGAATGAACCGCGGTTCGCAAGATTTAGCGAAACTGCTATCTAAATGGGGGATAGAACTAGACCCCGAAATGGTAGTGCTGGCTTTAACCCACCGCTCTTTTGCACACGAACAAGACGGGCTACCCACAAATGAGCGTCTCGAATTCCTAGGAGACGCGGTTCTGCAACTGATAGTTACCGAACGCCTCTACCGTTCCTATCCCTCTCACCCCGAAGGGCATTTAGCCAAAATGCGCTCGGCCACCGTCTCCCAAGAACCATTAGCGTCCGTAGCTAGAAACATCGGATTAGGGGACTACATTTTATTAGGACGCGGCGAGGAAAAAACCGGAGGACGAGAAAAAGACTCCATCCTCTCTGACACGGTAGAAGCCCTAATCGGAGCCACCTATCTTTGCCACGGTCTGGAAGCTACCCGTGAAGTTGTAGAAAACCTGTTAAAAGATTTGCTTGACCACGCCCTAGAACGCGGTGCCGGAATGGATTGGAAAACAACTTTACAAGAACTAACCGGGCAGCTAGGAGTGCATTCCGTAGAATTTACAGTCACAGGAACCGGGCCAGACCACAACCGCCGCTACAGTGCGCGAGCCGTGCTCGGCGAACGGGAAATAGGATTTGGAAAAGGACGGTCAAAGAAAGTGGCAGAACACGAAGCTGCCAGGCAAGCGGTCATGAACCTAAGAGACGAACACGGAATCACAACGCCACTAGGTTTTTAACCATTGACTTTAATATTTTGAGATCAAAAGACGACACTAAGGTTGAGGGGAATCAAAAATGCCAGAATTACCAGAAGTTGAGGTTGTGCGTCGCGGCATAGAAAAACAACTAATCGGAGCGCAAATAAAAAACGTTAAAGTATTATTTCCTGGATCTTTGCGCGGACAGGAACCGAAACGTTTCATAGAAGCCCTGGAAGGATGGAGTATTACTCATGCCGTGCGGCGCGGAAAATTTATCTGGTTGCTAGGCAAGGATAATACCGGGGAACAAACCCAGTATTCGCTGGTAATTCATCTCGGGATGTCCGGGCAGATTCTTATTAACCAACCAGGAATCGATATCTCCTCAAAAAATCGCGCACACCTGCGGGTAGCGATAGAGCTAGTCGATGGACGCAAAGTTAATTTCGTAGACCAACGGACATTCGGACGGATGTTGGTTGAACCGCTAGTAGAAACCAAGGACAAGAAACCTGCCGGTTGGGGTGCTAACTCCTGCTTGATTCCCCGGCGGGTAGAACAAAACGTTGCTCGAGATGTGCTTGATCCGGGAGTAGACTGCCAAAAAATTATTGACACTGTTCAAAAACGCAAGAGCTCCATCAAACACTCGTTGCTAGACCAAAAACTGGTTTCCGGAATCGGTAATATTTATGCAGATGAAGCTCTATTTGCTGCCAAGATGAGCCCCGCGCAAAGCGCTAATTCCCTTCCCGCAGAGCGAATCAAGGAAGTCTTTAGATGTGCAGGGGAAATCATGAAAGCTGCCATCAAACAAGGCGGTACATCTTTCGATGAGCTATACGTAGATACCAGTGGCAACCCCGGCTATTTCGAGCAAGAACTAATGGTGTATGGGCGAGGCGGAGAACCCTGCAAAATCTGTGGCGCGACGCTAGAAAAGTTGCAGCAATCAGGGCGCAATGCCACCTACTGCCCCAAATGTCAGCCCCTAGATAACTAGGTATAGTTTTCTGAAGGATATATATTTTGGTGGCAACGCCCAGCAGAGCAAACTATTGTAAAAATAGTATTTATCTACTACCACGATTAGATAGAATCAAAAAATGAGCATCCAACAGTCAAGGACGGAGGAACACCCCACCCGGGTGATGATAATTGACGACCACGAAATCGTGCGGCGAGGCATTGCCGACATAGTGGATCGAACCGTGGGAATGGAGGTTGTGGCAGAAGCTGGAACCGTTGAAGACGCGGTTCGTCGCGCTGAACTGGTTCATCCCGACGTGGTGCTGGTAGATTTACAAATGCCTGATGGAACCGGTATTGACGTCATGAAACAGCTACGTGAGGTTTCACCCAAATCACTGGCTATTGTGCTCACCAGCTTCGACGATGATGATGCTTTAGCAGAATCCCTACAGGCAGGGGCAAAAGCCTATGTGTTGAAAACCGTGCGGGGAGCAGAAATAACCGATGTTATCCGAGCAGTCGAAGGAGGACGGGTACTGCTGGATGAACGCACAGTTACCCGCCGACGCGCCGGAAATGAAGACCCCACCGCTAATCTGACTCCCGCCGAGCGTAAAGTGTTAAACCTAATCGGTGAGGGGTTATCTAATCGTGAAATCGGCGAGAAACTCGGGGTAGCGGAAAAGACTGTTAAAAACCATATCACTTCGTTACTGGCAAAAATGGGGTTGCAGCGGCGCACGCAGGTTGCTGCGTGGGTTGCCAGTCAGCGCAGTGCCGGTTGGCGTCATCAGTCATAACTGCCCCGTGCTTCCTCTCGTCTATGTTTCCGCTGTGGGGCTGATTCGGTAAAAGCACTCCGGAGTTTTGACTTCCTTTGTAGAGGTGTCGCGAGGAGGAGGTTTTTGCCTCGCGCCCCGAAATCCGGAAAATGCTTTGGCATTTTCTCGGATTTAGCGCCCGAAGCCTTCCCCTCGGCATAAAACCTCCTCCCCGCTTTCGCTAATTAGCCTGTCCCCCATATCTTTTACCGCTCGCGCCTCTTTTGGTGACGTTTTGACCCTCCCGGTGCAGTTGCGCCCTCCCGAGATGGGAAATGTGGTCGTAATTGGGGCGGTTTGCCGGTATTGGGAGGGGGATTTTGTCTCGGGAGGGCGGAAACGGCGCGTACTGCTGCAATCGGGAGGGTGATTTTGCCTGTGGAGGGTGGAATGGTTGGGAGATTGATTAAAACTGCTGGTGGAGTTTGGTAAAATCACCCTCCAGAGACGTTATGACCCTCCCGATTGGGCGGTAGAGCCTATTTATTGGTCATTTTGCCCGGATTGGGAGGGTGTTTTTGTCTTGGGAGGGTCAAAGCGCTCCTAAGGTGAGCGTTATTTGTTGGATATATGCCTGGAAGTTGTGGGTGTGGGGGTTGGTCGTCTCCTGTGTCGGGGTTGGCTCGGTAAAAGCACTCCGGGGACCCCGTGACCTGCTGCGCAGGTTAAGCCCCGTTCGTATCTTTTACCGGCCGCGCCCCTTGCGTGTTTGGAAGCTGTGGATGCAGGAGGACAAACTTTCCCCCTGCTTTTCCTGTCATTACTTCCGCATATTTACCCGCCGCGCCCTTTTTTGGTGACGTTTTCGCCCTCCCGGTGCAGTTGCGCCCTCCCGAGATGGCAATTGTGGTCGGAATTGGGTCGTTTTGCCCGGATTGGGAGGGTGCTTTTGTCTTGGGAGGGTCAAAGCGCTCCTAAGGTGAGCGTTATTTGTTGGATATATGCCTGGAAATTGTGGGTGTGGGGGTTGGTCGTCTCCTGTGTTGGGGCTGGCTCGGTAAAAGCACTCCGGGGACCCCGTGACCTGCTGCGCAGGTCAAGCCCCGTTCGTATCTTTTACCGGCCGCGCCCCTTGATGTTCCGAAATCCTACCCTTCGGCATAAAACTGCGCTCCGCATCTGCTTGGAAGAAACTTTTCCCCGCCCTTCTTGTCATTACTTCCGCATATTTACCGTCTGCGCCCCTTGCCTGTCTGAAAACTATGAGTGCGGGGGATAGTTTGTCCTCCTGCCCAAGAATTTGGAAAACGTGGCGGCGTTTTCCGAATTCTTATGCCCACCGCACCTACTCGGATCAAACTTTCCCCCGCCCCTCTGTCATTACTTCCGCTTCTCTCGCTGACCCTGCCCTTGATATTCCGAAATCCTACCCTTCAGCATAAAACCGCGCCCCACCCTTCTGTCATTATTCCCACATCTTTTACCGGCGTGCCCCTTTTTGGTGACTTTTTCGCCCTCCCGGTGCGGTTGCGCCCTCCTGAGATGGGAATTGTGGCAGGTATTGGGGTGGTTTGGCGGTATTGGGAGGGTGGTTTTGTCTCGGGAGGGCGGAAACGGCGCGTACTGTTGCAATCGGGAGGGTGATTTTGCCTGTGGAGGGTGGAATGGTTGGGAGATTGATTAAAATTGCTGGTGGAGTTTGGCAAAATCACCCTCCAGAGACGTTATGACCCTCCCGATTGGGCGGTAGAGCCTATTTATTGGTCATTTTGCCCGGATTGGGAGGGTGATTTTGTCGGTGGAGGGTGAAAGTGTTTCCCTGGTGGTTCTGCTTGCCTGGATATGTGCCTGAAAGTTGTGGGTGCGGGGGCGGTTTTGCCTCGCGCTTCCTCTCGTCTATGTCTCGCGTGTCGGGGGCTGGCTCGGTAAAAGCACTCCGGGGACCCCGTGACCTGCTGCGCAGGTTGGAGGGATTCTTGGAATCAGTTGGAATGGGGACGTATCCGGTTTGCAGGTAATGATTTAGTGTTCGTCCCTCTCGTATCTTTTACCGGCCGCGCCCCTGGTGTTGTGAAATCTTGTCCCTCGGCATAAAATCGCCCCCCCCCGCACCAACTTGGACAAAACTTTTCCCAGTAGCTAATCAGGGAGGGGACAGAAAACTAGGCGTTGATGCGAGAAATGGCAGCTAGCTTGATTTCTTTTCCAGCACGGGGCAATGCCTCAACGCGACCTGACTGCGAGTTACGGCGGAAGATAACATCAGAAACCCCTGATAGTTCAACCGCAGTAACTACTACTGGCTCCGCGAAATAACCCTCGGCAGAGGGAGCAACCCCGGCATGAGGGAGCACCGAAACCTTCGTGCCAGCAGTCAAAATTAGACCCGGCTCAACCACACAGTCATCTCCCAAAGCAATACCGAGTCCCGAATTAGCACCCAACAAACACCGTTTACCTAAGGAAATCTGTTTACCACTTTCACCAGGAATAGTGGTTTCAGTAGCGGCTCCGCCACCTATGTCGGAGCCATCACCAATGACAACTCCCTGAGCAACCCGACCCTCAATTAGGCAAGCCCCCAAAGTACCGGCATTAAAATTCACAAACCCGGCATGCATAACCGTAGTGCCCGGTGCCAAATATGCACCTAAACGGACTTTCGCGCCATCGGCAATACGTACCCCCGAGGGAATAATATAGTTCACCATCGGTGGAAACTTATCCACGCTGAGTAAGTGAATAGGATGTCCGTACTGCAAACGCATACGCATCCGGGTTTCCTCAAAGTCTTCAATCGAGCAAGGACCTTCCGTAGTCCACGCCACCGTTGGTAGACGAGCAAAAATACCATCTAGGTTGATGGTGTTCGGTTTCGCTAAACGATGCGACAGTAAATGTAGACGCAGATAAGCATCAGCAGTAGAACGGGCAGACTCATCCAAATCAATAGTTACCACGGTGACGGTACGGCTAACGCCACGCCCCTCATCACGCCCCTCAATCTGGCTGAGTTTCGCAATTAAATCATCATCAATAGGTTGAGGTTCCTCGCCTAGATAAGGACGCGGATACCAAACATCCAAAGTTTGACCGTTTTCGCTGACGGTAGCCAGCCCTACTCCGCGTGCTTTTCGTTCATTCATAACTTAACCTTATCCTTTGGGCTTTGAATAGTATTTTTTACCATAAATTTGGCCAAAAAATCCCAAGTTCATTTAATAGTTTACGAGTTAATGGCAAAGAAATACCAATGATACCGTGAGGGTCACCTTTAATTGAGTCAATAAATGCTCCCCCTAAACCATCAATAGTGAATCCTCCTGCCACCTCCAAGGGCTCTTCACTTTCAGCATAGGCTCGCGCCTCGTCCTTAGAAATATCGCTAAAGTAAAGGGTTGCTTCAGAATGCCCCTCAGCCTCTTTTTCAAAGCTAAAACCGTTTTCAGTGCGAAGTAAAGAAAGTGCACAGTGACCGGTAAACAGTATCGGGCAAGCCCCAGAAAGCTCCCTGATTTGGGAGAGGGCACGCTCAAAAGTATGGGGTTTACCCCGCAGTTTCCCGTTCAGTAACAACATCGAGTCACACCCCACCACCACCAGGCGGTCACCGACCGAAATACGGGAAATCGCTTGCCGAGTCGTAGCCTCAGCCGGTAAAGATTCCAAGTCAGAAATACTGCTGATAGTTAATAAATCTGCTATTTTATGGGCTTTCGCGTGCGCCAATGCCGTAACCACCTGCGAAGGGGAAGCCTTACCCAGTCGGGCGCGCACCGCGTCCTCATCAATATCGGCCGCCCAAACCAAAGGGGAAATCCCCGCCCCAGTTAGGACTTTTACGCGCGCCGAGGACGCAGAGGCTAAAAGAAGTCGATCAGTCATACTCTCTATCATAAGAAGATGGCGCGTGCGGGGGAGAAGGCGGGAGAGAGAACGAGCGGGATTACTAGGGAGAAGATGAGGGAGAAGGCGAGAGGGGTGTTAGCCAGAGATTGAGGGTGGTTTTGGAAGGAGACTGGAAGCACCACGGGAGGGAGAAGGCGGAAACAAAAAAGCAAGCCTCCTCTGAGCGGCAAAAGCAAAAGCACAGGAAAAGTCCCGAAAATAAAACAAATTCTCCCACTACGAAGACCGAAACGTCAGAAAAACTACGGAACACAGAAAAGACTTTCAAATAAAGTTACCGAAATACCGCGTCTGTTAGGAAAAGTGAGGTCGTTCACCTTAAGGTTGAAGAGTGAGTGATTTCATGTCAGCTGCCCACCTCGCGCGAAATACCGTGATGCGTCCGGTATGGAAACTTATAGGGGGTGCACCCACTATGACCATGCGGGAAATGGCAGAACAATTAGGGGTAGAAATTGAAGTAGTTGATCGATTTTGGACTTCCTGCGGTTTCCCTAAAGCTGACCCCGACACCTATATGTTCACCGAGCAAGATGCGCAAGCAATTAAAGAATGGAATCAAGAAGTCGGGGAGGGGGCACTCGCCCGCAATACGGTAACTTCTCTGCTACGCGCGCAATCATATATGGCCGATCGCCTGGTGTTGTGGCAACTAGAAGCAATCGTGGCTGACTTTCAGGAACGAATGCAACTGGACGATACCTCTGCCCGTTTAGTCGTCTTGGACGAGATTGACCAATATATAGAGCTGCTGCAATCCCAACTGGGATATGCCTGGCGCCGGCAAATGGCATACCTTTTGCTCAACACCAACCGAGAAGTTGAAATGCGCGACGCGAAAGCCGCGGTATCTGATTCCTATCCTCTCGATCGTTGCATGGGATTCGTGGATATGGTTGCCTATACACGTCGCTCCTCAACTATGAGCGGAGCGGCGCTCGCGGATTTAGTGCAAAGTTTTGAAATGGCTTGTCGGGACGTGATAACCACTCGGGGAGGACGAGTGGTCAAGACCTTAGGGGATGCCGTCCTGTTTGTCGCTGACGATTTGCTAGTTGCCGCCGATATTGTGTGTGCCATGGTTGATTTCTTGAACTCTCGCCCCGAGATTTTGCCGGTGCGTGCTTCCCTGGTGCATGGGCGGGTGGTTTCGCGTTCTGGAGATATTTTTGGTCCCCCAGTTAATCTGGCTTCGCGCCTGGTTGATATTGCTCCTCGCGGGCAAATCTTAATGGATGCTACCTCGGCGAACCAGCTTCGCGAACTGGACAGAGAGGGACTGTTTACAGTCAAACAGGCAGAGACTGCCGACTTGCAGGGATTGGGGGAAGTGGAAGCTTGGCAGCTTACTCGCGGTAAAACTGATGGTGCTTCCAAACCTTTGATTCGTCGTACTATCTTAGAGATACTTCCAACGGTGGCAAAGGAATAGTAAAGCTAATATAAATCTGAGCCGCTAGCGCTAAAGAATTGTTTAGATTACCATGGAAATATGACTACAGTTTTACTTGTTGAAGATGATCCCGCAATCTCCGAACCATTGGCGCGCGCCCTAGGGCGTGAGGGATACGAAGTGCGTTCCCACGGTACCGGTAGGGGAGCTCTCGGCGACATTATCGGTGCTGATTTAGTGGTTTTAGACCTAGGGTTACCGGATATTGACGGTCTAGACGTAGCTCGGGAGATTCGTTCCCAAGGGTCGTCTCTGCCGATTCTGGTGCTCACCGCGCGCACCGATGAGGTCGATATGGTAGTCGGGCTAGACGCGGGAGCAGACGACTATGTAACCAAGCCTTTCCGCCTAGCGGAACTGTTAGCCCGGGTGCGCGCCCTTTTGCGCCGTGCCGGTAGTGACTTTCAAGATGACACCCTCGAAGCACAAGACATAAAAATTGATGTCTCTGCCCATCGAGCTTTCCAAGATGGGCGAGAGTTGCAGCTGACCGCTAAAGAATTTGATTTACTGCGGATATTGATTAAAGAAGCTGGTAACGTTGTTTCCCGCCAAGTAATTATGCAAGAGGTGTGGGGCTCAGATCCCGCTGGCTCTACCAAGACCCTAGATATGCATATATCTTGGTTGCGCCGCAAACTTGGCGACGATGCTGCCTATCCTTATTACATTTCCACGGTGCGAGGGATGGGTTTCCGTTTCGAGACTGAACGAAAGTAGCCAGCGATGCGCCGCCGCGCGTTGCTAATGGTTTTCCAATCCGTCCTGGTATCTCTGACTCTACTCGGACTTCCCCTGGCGGTATTGGCTCCCTCCTATGTGTGGCAGTCGGCTCAAAGTGCTCAAAACGGTCAGGTCGCTACGTTGTCGCGTTATCTCGACCAGATTGGGGTGCATGACCTAGAGAGGATGCGCCAAGCGGTATCCCAATGGCAAAAGGTAAACGTTCCCGAATCCCAAATCACCATTGACCAGCGAGAAAAACGAATATATGATTCTGGTGCTATCGCTAACAGGTGGAAACTACAATCCCATACCCGCAGTGCAGGCGGTCTGTATATCACTATCCGCTCCTCCGCTGTTCCAGTAATCTGGTCCTCCATCGGAGCCGTCTGTGCAGTTCTAATCTGCGCAGCAGTGGCGCTCGGGGCAGGTACTGCTTTTGCGTTCCGGGGCTCTAGACGCTTGGCAGCGCCCCTAATCTATTTGTCTGCACAGGCAGAACAAGTAGGCTCAGGGGCAGTTCAAGCCCGGATTGAACCCACAGGGATTGAAGAAATTGACCTGGTTAGCGAGGAGCTTTCCCGCTCAGGAGAACGCATTATCGGCAGAATCGCGAAAGAACGTCAGTTCGCTTCCGATGTCACCCACCAGCTGCGTACCCCGCTAACCGCGCTGTCAATGCGGATTGAAGAAATCGAGTATTTAACCGACAATGAGGAAGTAAAACACGAAGCCGAAGCCTGTCTAGAGCAAATAGAACGGATAACTCAAGTAGTTGGGGACTTGAAAGAACGTGCCCGACAAGCTACCCATGGCAATACTCAAGCCGTAAAAATAGAGGAAATTTTCCGTCAGCAAAAGGACGAATGGGCAGGTCAATTCGCGGCAAAAGGACGCGAAATTCTGTTTATTAACCAGGTGAATGACCGCTTACCCCTAGCCACGCCCTCCTCACTTTCGCAAGCGATAGCCACATTAGTAGAAAACTCCCTCAAATATGGGGCAGGTACAGTTACGGTTTCGACCCGCAAAGGAGTGTCAAAACGCTCGATTTTCGTAGAAGTTACTGACGAGGGCGAGGGCGTGAGCGAAGAAATAGCTCCCGATATTTTCCGGCGGGGAGTTAGCGGTCATGGCTCTAGCGGAATCGGTCTGGCGCTCGCAAAAGACCTGATAGAAGCGGATGGGGGACGGATTGAGCTAACTAGCCGTAAACCGGTGATGTTCACGATTTCACTATCGGCAGTTTCAGAATCCATGTCCCCAGACCGTCTGCTCCCAGAAGGCGGTCTGGTAGTAGTGGGACGGCGGCACGGACGGCATTAAGGTAGCTAGCGCCTTTGGGTTCTTATTCAGAATCCATGAACCCGGCCGGATCCACAGGTGCCGTCAGTGGCATAGGTAGCACCACCTGTTCATCAGGACGTGCCGCTAGTTGGGTGCGAATATAATCTTTGACGGCTTTGCGGGTATGGACATGATGTCCAGCTTTTTCTGACATAAACCAGCGATGTTCTAACACTTCGTGGAAAATCTGGGCAGGCTGAAGTTTTGCTTGCAAATCATCGGGAATCGCGCTGATAGTGGGCAGATAAATCCGATCCATCCAGGTGTTCGCCACCAGACGCAGCGGGGTTTTCTCAAGTTTTTTGCGACGCTGATAAGTCAAAATGTCGGTATAAATGCGTTTTGCCTGTTCCTCTTGAACTTCCAAACCAGTTAAATCTTTTACGCGACGCTGAAAATGCCCCGCCTCGACCACGCGGGGTTGGAAACGAAGAAAATCGCCGTCCTTGTCAGATTCAATATCAACCTGACCGATATCGAAACCCAGCTGCCCAAGTCTTTCCGCCCTCGCCCCAACCCGCCAAATCTCATCGGCGGGAATACGCTCAGAACCGGTTAAATCATTCCATAAATCCTGGTAGCGCTGCTCTAGATAATCGCCGATTGCGGTAACGTCAATATCGGCGTTTACCAGACCCCCGGCCTGCAAATCCATCAATTCTCCGATGATATTCATTGCACCCAAGGAAACATCGTATTCGCGAGACCGGTCGGACAGATTATCGTAAAAGCGTCCCGTTTCCGCGTCTACCAGGTAAGCGGCATAGATACCCGCGTCCCGACGGAACAAAGTGTTAGACAAAGATACGTCCCCCCAATAAAAACCATTCAAATGGAGACGTACCAGCAAAACTACTAGAGAATCCAGAACCCGTTCCAAGTTATCCCTAGATAAATGCTTCGATAATAATACCCGGTAGGGGAGAGAGTATTGCAGGTGATGGGTGATTAAGGCGGCGGAAAGCTCTTCGCCATTCTCCTCAACCCTCCCGGCAACCACGGCGGCAACACTAACGGAAGGGAGTTCTTTTTGGTGCAGCTCCCGCAACATCTGGTATTCGTGAAGCGCGTCCTCTTCCGGTATCTCTTTTACCGCGAAAATCGCCCCGCCAGCCTTAATGAAACGCACCACGTGACGAGAAATACCGCGTGGAAGCGCAGCCAATAAGTCGTTAGGCCAGTCCTTTAATGGTAGTGACCAGGGCAGAGAGGGAATCAGAGAATAAAAAGAAGAGGTTCCCGAGGTAGTGACTCGCAGTTTTTGTTTACCTGGCATATTTCCTCCTCTTACCTAACACCGGACAATTGTTTCACAAGTGGTTGGGTAAGTGCGAACGTGGTTAGCTAAACTCGATTTAGGAACATTACGAAACAGGTGGGGAAAGCGTGGTCGAGCAGCAAATAGGCGGATACCAGGTTCTTGAAACCCTGGGGGCAGGGGGAATGGCTTCGGTCTATAAAGCCCAATCTGCCGATGGTCGCCTGGTTGCTTTAAAGTTCCTGCATCCGCAGATAGCTAATGATCCCACTGCCAGAAAACGCCTGGAGCGGGAAGCAGACGCGATTAACCGGGTCAGCTCCTCCGGAGTGGCAAAAGTTATTGAAGTAAATATCGATGGCGATACGCCCTATGTGGCAATGGAGCTGATTAAAGGGGTAACTCTGGCCGAGGACGTAATTAAGCATGGTACTTGGGACTTACCGGATTTGATTGACTTGGCAAAATGGTTGGCACGGATTTTACGGGAACTGCACAGTGCCGGGGTTTTGCACCGGGATATAAAGCCGGCAAATATTATGATTGCGGCACAAGGACCGGTGCTTATCGATTTCGGAATCTCCCAAACTGTTGGTGAAGAACGGCTAACCGCTACCGGTTTGGTTACCGGGACTCCGGGATATATTTCTCCACAGCTGATTCACGGTGAAAATGCCCAGGAGCAAGATGACTGGTGGGCATGGTTATGCGTGTTGCTCTATTGCGCAAGTGGGCATCCTCCTTTCGGGTCTGGACCTATTGAAGCAGTCCTAGGGCGAATCGGTGCGGGTCGCCCAGATTTGTCGGGGATTCCGGGACAGCTAGCAACCGTGTTTGCTGCCGGTTTTCAAGTAGATCCCGCCCTTCGTCCTTGCCCGCAGCAACTAATAGCGGCTTTTGAGGCGGTTAATAAAGGGGAAAATCCTACGTCCTATCTGCCAGTTACCTCCCCGGATTCGGTGGTGCTAGATAGCAACGATTCCGGTTTTGCTAACAACGCGGCTCTCCCTGGGGAGGAGCTCCTTGGGGAGGAGGCGGCGACTGCGCTTAGTGCTCCTGGCGGTGGCGCAGCGGTGGCAGGCAGGCAAAGCGTACTTCCCCCCAGTTACGCTCCGCGGAATAATCAACCGGTAAATGGGGTGGCTCTCGCTACAACCGCAGCTTTGTTAGATGAAAATAATGGGGACTATCCTGCTCCGCCTGCCAATAGTGGGGGACAATTACGGGGAAGGAACGAGGGCGAGCAGGTAAATCCAATAGGGGCAGGTCTAGGGGCGGATTTTCGGGCTCAAGGTCAAGATTCGCATTTACCTACTTTTGGGGACAGTCAAAGCGTAGCCGGGAATCTTTCTGGTTCAGCCGAGTGGCAACCCCGTTATATCCCCCACAAATTACCTCTAGCCTGGTTGTCCTGTGTGCTATTGATGCTGGCGTTATGCCTGGGGGCAGGGGCAGTAGCTTTGAACCCAAACTCCTTGGTCAGAGGGTTAAATTCTTACAGTTACGCCGTGGTTTTGATGGTCGCAGTAGGAGTTTTCTGCCTATTTGGAGTGTTCAGGGCGCGTTTGCGTGATGCGCAATTAGTTTCCGGGCTGCTTAAACCCCCGCGTGCAGCCCTTAAAACCCAACCCGTCCTCACTCCCTTAATAGGGGCAGCGCTAACTACCGTCATGGTGGGAGTAGGAGTGGCCTTGATAGGACAGTATGGGTCTCAGCCACTTATCGAGGTTGCCAACTCGGTGCTACCGGCGGGAATACGAGAGATGCCCGACGTGCAGCGCCTCTGGTTATATTTAACGTATTCCCTGTTCACGGCAATCGTAGCGCTGTGTTCGCGGGCGTTTAGGGTAGGCTTCGGCAGTGCTATGCGAATGTTTAGCGGCCCGGTTAGCCGCGTGTTTTGGTTATTAGTAACGGTAGGGGCGGCAGCCACGGCGCAATATATGGTGGTAAATGGAAACTGGTAAGCGAGGAGTGGGGCGAGCGGATACCCAGATAAGCCTAGTGGCATCACTTGGCTGGGAGGAGGGCGCGTCCTCGTCTATGCTTGAAACAATAAACCAGGAAAAATGCGGAGAAAACGATGACACAGAAAAAAGGAAAAATCCAAGCTGGGAAAGCTAAAAATTCGGCTCAGAACCAGAAAGCCCGGCAAGAAAAGCTCTGGAAACAAGTAGAGGCGCAACGCGAAGCCGCGCGGCGCAAACAGACAATGAAACGCGCACTGATTGCGCTGGTGGTGCTAGTAGTAGTGGCGGCGGTCGCCCTCGCCGGATACCTGATTGCACAGAGCGGAAATAACCAAGCGGCAGAAGCGCAGAACGGTAGCGGCGCAGTCATTTCCGGTCAGAGTCCAGAAAAAATAGCTGCCCTGTCGGGTAAAGAAGCAGTTGAGGCTGCCCAAGGGATTTTAGTTAGTGATAAGGGTGTGTATAAGGCAAAGACAGGCGTGCCCACGGTTGAAATGTGGTACTCCTATGCTTGCCCGGCCTGCTTAAATGTAGAAAAGCAAAACGGTAAAGAAATTTTGAAACTGGCTAAAGATGGGAAAACCAATCTGGTTTTACATACAGTGGTTACTCACGCGATTCCTTGGACAGTGATTGCGGGAGAGGCGGCGATGCAGGTTGGTGCCGAGCAGCCCGATAAACTGTTGGATTTCCATGAAAAGCTAATGGCAGTTGCCTGGGAAACCATGTTTGCTAAAGGCGAGGAGCAAGGCTGGAAAGACCAAGGTCAAAACACAATTATGGCTGATGCCGGGCAATCTTTGGCGAAAATCAAAGAAATTGCTAAGCAACTGGGAATCAAAGATGAAGTGATAGCCACCTTTGCTGCCGATACTGAATCTAAGCGACTAATCGGCTGGCAACAGCAGTGGGCTGACGCCGCCGGAAAACAAACTAAACAGGTGGGAACCCCGATGTTTGCTTCCAATGGCAAATTGGTTGAAAAGCCCTTCAATAATGATGGTTCTTTGAATGAAGGGGCGCTGTTGGGTAAATAGCCGTTATACCTGTGGTTTCCGTAGGTTTCCAAGCCGGGATTTAGCTGCGGTTTTGGTCATCTACGGAAGTCATGGCAAACTAAAGGACGTGCCTTTTCGAAGGCGCGAGGGTGGTGCTGGTTGCAGCGCTTCCTAGGCCGACTTAGCTCAGTTGGTAGAGCAGCTGTCTTGTAAACAGCAGGTCATCGGTTCGAGCCCGATAGTCGGCTCCAGGCGAGAATGGTTATTGTCGCGCAGCTAGGATTTGGTTGCGAGCCTTTACAATTCGGCAGGCATTTTCACCACCCGAGCGAACGGAGGCCTTTTTTCCCATGGGTCTATAGGTGTTGCCTATGAACTTTTTTCTAGCATTCTCGGCAGATAGTATATTTTGTACACTCATGTTCTAAAAATATCAGCTAGCTGAGAAAGCGGAAGTGTCTTGCTGGGTTCCCGTGATTGCTCCCTAGCCATTTCTCATTATTCAGTCGAGTGGGAAAGGTAGCGCAGCAAGAATGATTCATATGCATAAGAGCGGCGGATAGCGATAATCACTCATAGTGACTTAGAACGCGTCAAGGTCGTGCTGCTTATATCACCATCGGAGAATGTTCATTTTTGAAGATTGTTTGGGACAAATCGTAGCTTACCGGTGTTGGTGATTATTGCTCGTTTTTAAAAAGCTTCGGTCTCCTACGCGGTAACACTTGGGTTAAACAGGAGAAACGTAAAAAATAAACCCTACAACTTAACGTTGCTTAACTCCTAGGCTTGATGTGATTATGAGCATAAGCGTCCAAAAGGGTCTCAGCAAAGAAGCGAGCCTTGGGCGTTACAAGGAGAAATGCATGAGGGTTAATGAGAACCGTAGTAGGGCTACCCGCGGATCGGCATCTGATATCGCCCAGGTGTTGGGAGTGTCGAAGGCAGCGGTCTCCTATGCATTGAATGGGAAGCCGGGAATCTCTGATGAAACCCGGCGGTCAATAATCGAATTGGCACGTGCTTACGGCATAGAAGTACCAGAACGTGCTACAAATATGCACACTATTCCCTCGTTGGTAGGTTTGGTACTTGCGGATCTTTCCAACCCGTTTTACCAGGAGCTAGGCGTTGCTGTGGCAGAGGTCGCTCGGTCACATAATCTAAACACGCTGTTAGCGCACACCGGCGACCGTCCTAAAGATTTGCTCTCGACCGTGCAAACCATGACTCAGCATGGAGTTAATGGAATCATTCTAACCGCAACGCAAGATGGTGATGCTTCGGTAGCTCGCCTATTGCGCAATGCACACCTGCCTTATGTGCAGGTATCACGCAAAATGCCAACAGTACGTGCAGCTTTTGTGGGAATAGATAACAAGAACGCGGCAAAAGATATGGCTCTACATATGGTGAGCCACGGATATAAGAAGATAGCGCTGGCTATTGGTCCCCGGAGCTCTTCGGCTTCAAACGAGCGTCATGTTGGGTATCTTGAAGGTCTAATCGAAAGCGGATTATCCACCCCTACTGAGTGGATTGTGCGTACCGATCTGGGAACTGGGGGCGGGTATAACGCCGCAAAACATTTTCGTTCGCTAAAACGTGGGTTACCAGAGGCAATTCTGTGTGGCTCAGATGCCATTGCTTTCGGAATAATAGAGGATTTTAACGCTCATGGTATTAGCGTTCCTGACGACGTCGCTGTGGGAGGTTTTGATGGTGTTACCCCAGCGGTATGGCCAGGATTTTCACTTACCACTATCGTGCAACCAATTCGTGCGATGGCGGATCAAGCTGTGGTGCAGCTAGAAAACCTGATGCGTAACGAGCGTGTCAAGCAAACGGACATCGTATGTCCATATGAACTACATATCGGCAATTCTTGCCGGTGTCGCCCTATTTAATCTGATGAAAGGTATAAGAATAATGGATTCGATATCGCTAAACGGCAGGGTTGCGGTAGTAACCGGAGCCTCGCAGGGGATTGGTAAAGGCATCGCGCTAAAACTTGCGCAGCGCGGCGCTACCGTGGTTGTTGTAGATATTAATGGCGAGGCTGCCAAGGTGGTGGCTGAACAGTGTGGAGGCAAGTCACGATCCATTGCATTGAATGTTGCCGATCGTGAAGCTGTGGATGCCGCCATCGAGCAGGTGATTGCTGAACTGGGCAAGATTGACATCCTGGTAAATAACGCCGGAATCAACCGTGACGGCATGCTTCATAAGATGACCGATGACATGTGGGATGTGGTGCTCGCAGTAGATCTTTCTGCCGTTTTCTACTTGTGTCGCAAGGTAGGAGCCCATATGCGTGAAAACCAGTATGGGCGCATTTGTAACGTGGCCTCCGAATCTTGGCAAGGAAACGTGGGGCAAACTAACTACGCGGCAGCAAAAGGTGGAGTTGTCTCCCTAACCCGCTCTATATCCAAGGAGCTGGGGTTCAAGAATGTGACCGCCAATGCAATTGCTCCTGGTTTTATTGAAACAGATATGACCTGCAAGCTTAAGGAAATTCCTTCACGTGCTGGATTCGAGAACCTCTATGAAGAGCAAGTCGCAAAGGTGTCCCTCAAGCGTGCCGGAAAACCAGAGGATGTAGCCAATCTGGTTGCGTTCCTGGTATCTGACGATGCCTCCTACCTGACCGGTGAAACCATTCGCATCGGAGGGGGATACAAGCTATGAGCTTTAAACAAGTGACGCCCGAAGAAGTAGCATCACTGATTCCGAACGGGGCTACTGTAGCTGCCGATGGTTTCACCATGATGAGCGTAGCTGATGAAATCTATGCGCATATCGAACAGTCATTCTTAGAAAAAGGTACCCCGAATAATTTGACATTCGTACATGCAGCTGGGCAGTCGAACCGAGTGGATGGGCTAGCTCGCCTGGCACACCCAAAATTACTAAAACGCGTAGTGGGTCCACACTGGGGACTAAACCCGCCTATGGCAAACCTCTTGGGTGAAGACGAGGTAGAAGCTATTTGCTTACCTCAAGGTCAAATATCCACGCTGTATCGCACGATAGCAGCCGGTAGGCCGGGTCAGCTTTCTACTGTGGGATTAGGTACTTTCATTGATCCACGGCTGGATGGGGGGCGAATTAACGATTCTGCCCGTGCAGTCACAGCTCCTGACGAGTATGTGGAACTGGTGGAAATAGATGGTAAGGAATATCTGTTCTACAAGTCTTTCCCGATTGACGTGGCGATTATACGGGGAACGAAGATAGATCCAGATGGAAACATATCGCAAGAAGACGACGTGACAATTCTGGATTCACTGGCAATCGCGCAATCTGTTCATAATAATGGCGGAATCGTAATTGCCCAGGTGAAGCAGATTGTAGAGCGTGGTGACATTCCGGCTCGTCTGGTGAATGTTCCCGGTGTGCTGGTGGATTACGTTATGGTGACTTCCGATCCAGCGAAATACCACAAGCAAACTAACTCCGCGATTGAGGTAAATATGGATTTGATCACGGGGTATGCCTCCTCTGAGGAACTGGCAAAGTCCATCCTTGCCCACGAGGTGGAACCAGTTCGGGTACGCATTGGGGAGAGGGGCGCAAAGCTGGTACGCGACGGAGACATTATTAATCTGGGTACCGGTCTCCCTGGTGACTCCATAGGTCGGGCGCTCGCGGTGAGCGGTAAGCTCGCCAAAGTTACCTTAACGGTGGAGTCCGGCACATACGGAGGTGTCCCGCTAGGGGGAGTGGACTTTGGGTGTGCAATTCATCCGGCAGCTATTATCAGCCATCCGCAACAGTTCGATTTTTACAACGGTGGCGGCGTGGACATCACCTATATGGGTGTGGGGCAAGTAGATGGTAAAGGCAATATTAACGTTTCGGCTTTCGGTGGCAAAGCCATCGGCTGCGGTGGCTTCATGGACATTGTGGACGGTGCGAAACGAATCTGCTTCCTGATGATTGCCGATTCGAAACATCCCAAGTGGGTAGATGAAGTGGATCAATTAACTTTCTACGGTGCTGCCGCCCTAGATAAAGGGCAAGAAGTCTACTTGGCTTCTGAACATTACATGGTGCAACTAACCACCGAAGGCTGGAAGATTCTCGAGGTTGATGACAATGACGCTGCTCGCCAAGCAGCGGCGCTTATACATACGACGCGTTAAGTAAAACACTGGATTCCGCGAAGGCGGGAGCGGTTCTATTAAGAAAGGTAAACAATTGGAAAAAATAGTCATTATTGAGGGCGCAAGGACTGCAATCGGTACATTTGCTGGTTCCCTGTCCACTACGCCTAATCACGTCATGGGGGCAACCGCGATGAAAGCGGCGGTGGAACGTTCTGGCGTTCCCATGGATGCAATTGATGAAGTAGTAGTTGGCTGCGTGGGACAAGTAGGCGGCGATGCCTTCTTGGCACGCCGAATTTCCTTAGAGGCGGGAGTTCGCAAAGAGTCCACTGCTTTTACAGTAAATAGGTTATGTGGATCGGGGTTGCAGGCAGTTCAATCTGCAGCGCTTGAACTGCGTGCTGGAGATTCGAAATTCGTAGTTGCAGGTGGTTCTGAAAATATGTCGAACCAGCCCTTTATGGATTTTCAGGCGCGTAACGGCTGGCGCACTGGAAACCATACCTTGGTTGATGGAACCATGTCGCTAGTAACCGATCCTTTTGGTGGTTACCCGATGGGAGTTACCGCAGAAAATGTGGCGGATAAATTCGATATTTCCCGCACGGATCAAGATGCTTTTGCAGCACGTTCACAAAGGTTAGCCGCAAAAGCTCAAGCTGACGGCATGTTCCAAGATGAAATCGTGGACATCACAGTTAAGGAACGTAAGTCGGAGCGTGTGTTTAACACCGATGAGCATTTGCGACCCACCTCCAACGAGGAGAAGTTGGCCAAACTACGTCCTGCTTTCCGCAAAGGTGGATCCGTTACCGCCGGTAATTCCTCCGGCATTAACGATGCTGCTGCCATGTTGGTGATGACCACTGAATCTATTGCAAAGGCGGAAGGTTTAAAGCCGATTGGTGAGCTGGTTAGTTTTGCAAAGGCAGGTTTGTCTCCCGAAATTATGGGTTTTGCTCCATCGTTAGCGATTCCCCGCGCTCTAGAGAAGGCCGGACTAACTCTTTCCGACATTGATTGGATTGAACTCAACGAAGCTTTCGCTGCTCAAGCTTTGGCAGTAATCCGTGACCAGGATTTGGATATGGATAAGACTAATCCGCTGGGTGGCGCGATTGCGCTTGGCCACCCGGTTGGAGCTACCGGTTCCATCCTGACCCTACGCACCCTGTACAACCTGCGCCGCACCAACACCGAATTTGGCATGGTAACCATGTGCATTGGTGGCGGTCAAGGGGTAGCAGCAGTATTCCGTGCATTATAAAGGAGTTCCTAATGAAAATATCAAAGGTGATAGATCTAAAACCCAATCTGGGTGAAGGTCCAATATGGGATGTTAAAAACCAAGAGCTGTGGTGGATTGATTCTCAAGATGGAAGGTTGTTCTGCCACCACGAAGACACTAGCAATCTACGAGTTTGGGACGTGCGAGAAAAAATTGGTTCCATGGCGTTGTATCAAGATGGAAAGTCGGTTCTGCTAGCGCTTCAAACTGGACTTTACAAGTACAATCTGGAGGCTGATAAAGCTGAATTAATTTCAGATCCAGAACCTGAATACCCAAAGAATCGACTCAACGATGGAAAGGTAGATTTCCGCGGACGTTTTGTTTTCGGATCGATGGATACCATGGAAGAAGCCCCGACTGGTCGCCTGTATTCCTATGAAGAGGGCAAAGAACTACGGGTGCTTGACGAAGGAATCATTTGTTCGAATGGTCCATGCTGGTCACCTGATGGATCAATCTTCTATTTTGCAGATACCTGGACCGGGGACATCTGGGCGTACGACTACGATTTGGAAACTGGTGACGTTTCTAACCGACGAGTGTTTGCGACCGTAGATCAGTCGGATGGGGGAGCGTGCGATGGAATGACTGTTGATGCTGAAGGATTCGTCTGGCAAGCACACGTGTATGCGGGAAAGCTGAATCGTTACGATCCCGATGGAAAACTGGAACGCCAAATTGAAATGCCGGTAAAGAAGGTTACCTGTCCAGTATTTGGTGGGTCGAATTTAGATCGGCTTTTTGTTACCACCATGGCGCGTCCTCCGCTTCCCCGTTTCCCCGAAGACGGTGCTGCGCGCGGAACCTTGTATGTGATTGATGATCTTGGAATTAAAGGCTACGAGACTCCTCGGTTTGGAAAATAAGGAGAAGAAATGAAACATAATCGAATCAGCCGCGGTTCTGCGCCTCTTAGCCTTATCCCGAAAGGATCTTGGGTTGCCCTTGGCGTAACCTGGATTATTTGGGCTATTAACGCTTTCGATCGCGAAGTAATACTTCGCCTTGGTCCAGTGATATCTCACCACTTCAAGCTGAGTCCGGAACAATGGGGAACAATCACTGCGATTATTATGTTCTCACTCGCAATATTGCCCATTGCTGCCTCGCGTATGAGCGACAAACACGGTGTAGGGTGGAAGAGAGCAGCTTTCCAGGTGCCTCTGGTAATCGGCTATAACCTTATTTCAGCCTTCACTGGAATAAAAGCGATTGCACATAGTCTGACTGTATTTATTGCCCTGCGTATCGGAGTAAATCTGGGCGCAGGTGCAGGCGAACCTATTGGTATTTCTAACACTACAGAATGGTGGCCAAAGGAACGTCGCGGATTCGCGTTAGGTGTACATCACACGGGTTACCCAATTGGAGCGTTGTTTTCTGGTTTGGCTGTAGCTTGGATTTTAAAGACATTCGGCGATGAAAACTGGATGTATGTATTCTTCATAGGTCTAATTGTGTCCGTACCAGTGATGCTTTTCTGGCACTGGTATTCTACTCGTGATCGTATCGTTGCTACTTACAAAGAAATCGAAGCTAACGGTATGACTGTTCCGATAGATCCGGAGCAGGAAGCAATCCACGCAGATGCCGAAGGCGCTGTTGGTAAGTGCTTACGCAATAGCATTGTGATGCTAACTTCTGGAACCACTATGCTTACGCAAATTGTTTACATGGGCATCAATTATGTATTGCCACTGTATCTTGCCAACATTATGGGTCTCGATTTCTCTCGGGCAGCTGCCTACTCGATCGTATTTACG
The DNA here is from genome assembly GCA_900120415.1 of Urmitella timonensis. Lineage (GTDB taxonomy): Bacteria > Actinomycetota > Actinomycetes > Actinomycetales > Actinomycetaceae > Varibaculum > Varibaculum timonense_A. The sequence continues at coordinate 70,743 of FQLW01000005.1, forward strand.
ATTACAGGTGCTTTGGGGCAGATTTTCTGGCCGTCACTGTCTGATTATCTGGGACGCCGCACGACAATTGTGTTATGTGGTATTTGGATGGCTGTTGGTGTTGGAGGCTTCTACTTTGTGCGTAGCATGGCGTTCTACATCTTCTTGCAACTTTTCTTCGGTCTAGTAGCTAACGCTGTATGGCCGGTGTACTACGCTGCGGCAACAGATAATGCCCCCGATGGTGCTCACGGTACCGCAAACGGGTTCATAACTACCGCAATGTTCATTGGAGGGGGTCTCGCACCGCTGCTGATGGGATGGCTTATTGCTCTAAGGGGAGGCTGGGAGGTCGCCGCTGGATACAATTTCACCTTCCTCTTCATGGCGGCATGTGCAATCTTAGGGGTGCTTCTCCAGCTCTTTATCCCTAAGGGTGTCTTGGAGTCTCGCCATCAGGATGCCTAATCATTCCCGCTGAGTAATAGCATCTAGGTACTAACAATCGCTGGTGGGGTAGCTAAAGTTACCGGTTACCCCACCAGTGATAAAGATTGGAGAAGCAATGAAATTTATTCTTGCGCCAGATTCATTCAAGGGAACCATGACCGCAGCTACTGTCGCAGCCACCATGAGGGCCGGAGTTCTTGATGTGTTTCCTGATGCCGAATGTATCGAGGTTCCCATGGCTGATGGTGGCGAGGGAACCACCCGATCCTTAGTTGATGCGCTAGGCGGTGAAATGCGTACTGTCGAAGTTAGCGATGCACTAGAGCGCCCTAGAACCGCGCACTTCGGGTGGATCGAGGCGGAACGCCTGGCGGTCGTCGAAATCGCCGAGGCTGCCGGCATCGAACACCTCACCACAGAAGAGCTGAACCCCCGCGAAGCAAATACCGCGGGCGTGGGTCAGCTGCTCAACCACATACTTGGCCTCTCTCCCGCCCGCCTGATAGTTGGCTTGGGCGGATCAGCCACCAATGACGGCGGCTGGGGCATGGCGCACGCCCTGGGCGCGGTTGCCACAAATGCCGCAGGCAAGGAAATTGAGACCCGGGCACTGGCCCTGGCGGACGCCGCCAACCTGGACACCAGCGACATCAGCGAACGCTGGCAAGATGTAGAAATCACGCTCGCGTGCGACGTCGACAACCCACTCACCGGCGAACGCGGCGCAACCGCCGTCTTCGGCCCCCAAAAGGGCGTGCAACCGAATGAGGTTGAGGTGTTTGACGCAGCCCTCGCCCAATGGGGCAAGCTGCTGGACTCAGCAAGCGGGCGTGCCGTATCCGAGATTCCCGGAGCCGGAGCAGCCGGCGGTCTGGGCGCAGCCTTCATGGCACTGCTGGGCGCAAAACCGCAGCGCGGCGTGGAAGTCGTGATAGACACCGTGAAGCTCGGCGAAAAAATCGCGGGTGCGGACTTCGTGTTCACCGGAGAAGGCTCAATGGATTATCAAACTAAATTTGGAAAAACCCCGTGGGGGGTTATGCTCGCTGCTCGCAAACAGGGGCTTCCCACTATTGCGTTTACCGGTAATTTAGGGCGTGACGTTGAGTCGCTGCATGAAAATGGCTTTGCCGCCATTGTCCCCACAGTTCGCGAGGTGGGTAGCCTAAAAGATGCTCTCGCAAAAGCTCAACCGACGTTACGTGAGTCGGTGCGGATGACCTGCCGAATACTTGCCGCTGCCAGACATACTAAAGAATTTTGAACAGTCTAATCCCCTTGGGCTAGCAATATCTAATCGCAGTGAGGTCACGCTTGTTTTGCTATCTAAACTGCAAAATATAAGGAGTAAAAAATGATTTCCGGACAAGCACTTTGGCCAGAAGAAATGGTGCAAGATTTGCAACCAGTCGAGGTATACGGGCGAACGGTTCAAACCTATGTACCTGGTCCTGCTTCACTGTATGAAACTCTAGGAAATACCGCGCAACGGTTCGCCAGTAAGGTGGCAATTTATGCTGAGGACGGTAACCGTTTCACTTTCTCTGAAGTCAAGCAGCTAACCGACCAGTTCGCGGTCTATTTGCATACAGAATACAAAATTGGTCCCGGAAACCGGGTAGGGGTATTGCTGGACAACGGAATTGACTTTATTACCTCTTTCTACGCTAGCAACCGGCTAGGCGCCATCATAGTGCCGCTCCCTGGTAAATTCCGTCGGGCGGAAATAGATGCTTTGGTGGCTCGGGCTAACTTAGATTTAGTCATTTGTCATCCTGAGCAAGCTGCTTGGTTTGAGGATAAGCCAGTGGTTACCACCTCCTCTAACACCTGTGCTTGCGGGTTACCTTTGAATAGTGAGAAGGGGGAGTTAGACCCGAAAACAGTGCTGGCAGAGGTTCCACTTCCGGGAATCGAGCAGGACTCCATCCTGCTATTCACTTCGGGAACCACATCCCTATCCAAAGGTGTGCTGCTGACAAATATGAACGCAGTACATGCTGTACGTTCTTATGAAAGGGTACTTGAGTTAACCAGCGATGACACTACTATTATCGCTGTTCCCATCTACCATGTAACCGGAATGATTGCCATCATTGGACTATTTATTTATTTGGGAGGTTCAATTCATATCCAGAAACGTATGGAAGGCAGACCATTTGTCAAGGAAATTTTCATTTCTGAGGTTAGCTTTGTGCATGCCTCTCCTACGGTTTTCGCGTTGATGTTAGAAGAGCGTGATCGTTTTCCCGAACTTCCATCGGTGCAGAAGATGGCATGTGGCGCAGCCCATATGCCAGTATCGCGAATTAAAGAATTACACGAATGGATGCCACAAATGCAGTTCCGTACGGTGTATGGGCTAACCGAAAGTTGCTCTCCTGCTTTCGTGTTTCCCTGTGATGCGGCTGGCTCTCCTTACTTAGGATCCTCGGGATTACCCATCCCCGGACTAGAAGTGAAGATATGTGATGATTCTGGGGCGGAGTTGCCCGTTGGCGAGGTAGGCGAAATAAAAATGCGCGGAGCTAACATTGCTAGGCGCTATGACGAAATCGAAATTGAAGCCTTGACTGCTGATGGTTGGCTAGCCACCGGTGATGTAGGGCGGGCCAATTCTCAGGGGTATATATACCTGATGGACCGCAAGAAAGACATGATTAACCGCGGTGGTGAAAAAATCTGGTGTATCGATGTGGAAGAAGAACTGCGTAGGCTAAACGTGATTGCAGATGCATCTGTGGTTGGAGTTCCCGACCCAATCTATGGTGAAGTTGCTGCTGCTGCCGTGGTACTTGCGGATGGGGCAAACACCAGTGAAACACAACTGAAACAAGAACTAAATAAGCGGTTGGCGCGCTACCAGGTTCCGGTATACTTCCGCCAGGTTTCCGCCATTCCGCTGACCGCTGGTTCGAAGGTGGACAAGAGCGCGGTACGAGCATTGTTTGTTTCTCTCTAAACTGATTTATCCTCTAGATTTTCTTGGAAACTGCCAAACCTTGAGTGAAATTTTACCGCCACTCTATCCCAAGATAGCTGTTGGGATTTGGTATAGCGTAGAGTTCAACCTCTTCGACTGATTCGATACTAACCGGGTAAAATAGGTGTATAGGTGTAGAGAATTATCTATCGAACCATTTAACTTACTTTTGCTTAAAAAGCAGTTATTTCAAGGTCTTGGGTTCTAGGGAATATCACGACGCCAGTCGGGTGGGGACTAATCTTTTTCCAGAACGTTGGCGTTACTGATTGGTTTAGTTAGCCGTTACTTTAGAAATCCTAGGTTTTCGCCCTCGTGGGTAGTAGTGATTGGTTGTTCAAGTTGAACCATTCTTCGAATACTACTGTTGCTCAAAATGCGTCTATCTTCCGCGTCTGTCGGTCACGAGGTCCACTTGACGGAACAGCAGAATATCCGAGCCGTTCCGTAGATTTGCCCTTTCGCGCTGTAAAGTTATGCGATACACTTAGGTGGTGATCGTCAGCTTCAAACATGCAGGACTGCAGCAGTTTTATGAATCTGGATCGAAATCCGGTATCAATCCTGCCCACACAGATAAACTTGCGCGGATGCTGTCGGTGTTGGAGCAAGTGCATGATCCGGCGCCGCTGCTGACCTTTCCGGGTTACCGCGCGCACAAACTGACGGGATCGCTTGCGGGTTATTGGTCGCTGCGAGTCAGTGGGAACTGGCGGTTGATCTTTCGATTCGTGGGTGAAGATGTGGAACTTGTTGATTACCTTGATTATCACTGAGGAGGGTTAGAGAGGATGAGTATGAAAAATCCGGTGTATCCCGGGGCGGTAATCCGGGACGATTTCTTGAAGGAACTGGGTATTTCGGTGAGTGACGCCAGTCGTAAGTTGGGGGTGTCTCGAGTTACCCTTTCGCGGGTTTTGAATGGGCAAGCGGCGTTAACCCCAAATCTGGCTGTGCGCCTGGAGCTTGCGGGAATCGGTAATGCCCGCCTGTGGCTGGATATGCAGACGGCCTATGAGCTGGCCCAGGCTCGCAGCAAAGAAATCCCTACTGTAGAGCCGCTCGTCGCCCTTTAGCTTTTAGGAGACTTACGTGTTGATGGGTGTTATCTGGTGAGGATCGGCGGCGATACAATAGCGGGATTACCCTGAAGCGATAACTGCTGGTATTTACGGGCTAATGCCTATTTGGGTATTACCCCCGTTATCGCCCTCCCCCGCGAGGTTTAGAGGCGGATTAGTAGGTGGGTTAGTCGCCTAGGGAGGGTGTTTTTATCTGGGGAGGGCGATTTTACGCTAGGGGAGGGCGAAGGGATATTTGCCTCCGTTGTAGAACCGCAATGAAATTACTGTAGAACCGCAGTAGGTATAGTGTAAAACCGCAATGAGATAGCTTTTAAAAAACTGTGACGTGCGAAAATATTAAATAAAGCGCGCTCGGAAGAAGATTCATCTAAAGCAACGAATAACGTTTTCCGCTTCCCGGCTATTCCTTTAGGGGGAGGCTGGTGGTATCTCGGAAAAGTGAGGAAAAACCTAGACCCCGCGCAGAGCGGATGGCGACGAGTGCTTTTACGCTCAGTGCATGAACAGGTACGGAAAGAGGTCAGTACCCGGATTTTTGTAGGGGTGGGATTTTTCTCAGGAGCAGGGCAATTATTACTACCAAGACAACTAACGTGCCGATAAGAGTGACCAAACCTGACCAACCCCAGTGATACCAGGCGATACCTCCTAGGGTGTCGAAACAGGGGCCTCTAAAGAAACACTCGTCGCCTTTTAGTGGCGAGACTAGGAATCAAGTCATACCAGCAGGGTTAAATACTGTCCGGGAAGAAAACTAGGCAGCGGCTACCTAGGGGTTTCCCCTTGAGTAGCCGCTGCGCTTGCTAGATTACGAAAGCCACCTTAGCGTCTTTACCGGTGAGGAATCAGATCTAAATGGCTTTCGGTATCCGGGTCTCTATTTATCTCTTGGCTACGCGCCGGCACACCAGCACTACTCCGGTAGCCAAAGCTAGAATCCCTAGCGCCAAGGCGGCACTGATTTCAGAGCCGGTAGTGGGCAGCGGAGGAGTCTTAACGCTCGGAGGTGGGGGAGTATCTCCTGGTGGAGGCGGGGTAGTAGTGGTAGGGGGAGTGGTTTGCGATGGAGGTGGAGGAGTGGTGTCCGAGGGAGGAACCGTGCACTTGTTAGTAATCAAGAACCCTCCGGTGGCATCTCCCATAATCTCACTGCGGTATCCCTTAATCTCTACCTCAGAAACAGTGTATTCAGCGAGTTTACCGTCAATATACTTCGGTAGATCTTCGACCTTACCTTCCCAAGAGTTATCGGCATTTAACAGCAGTTTCTTCCCGGTATCTTGCCCATTTGCCAGTAGCTTTACCTCGATTTGGGTGGCATCCGGACAAGTCTTGTGGGGATTAGACCATTTTTTGGTTACTACCACCTCGGTGGTCATCTTATTCACCACCGAAACTGTGTAGGTCTTGTTGGCTTCGTCTTTGGACTCATCGGTTACCGCTAGCTGGTAGTTATCTAGCTGTTTGCCATTTTCGCCGCTCTCTGTGAAAGTGATCGGCAGTTTCTTCCCGGTCTTGGCATCAATCAGGGTATCGGGATCGGGGAAGTTTTCGACCGCGGCAGTCCAGTTGTTTTCTTCACTCAGTTCTACCTGGTCAACCTGGAAACCGCCAACCAGAATATCAAGGTTAATCTTAGTGGGACGCTGCTGCGCGTCATCACCTTCCCAAGATTTCTTGACCTGAAGTTTCCAGGTGTCGGGGCTGCCGAAAATCAACTGACCGTTATTGGCGATTCCTCCGCCACTAATTCCAGTACCGGTAGCGGTGTTATTTTCTATAACTACCCGGGCAAGTTTTTCCGCGAGCTGCTTTGAAGCGGTGCTGGGAACCGATTTGAAAGCCTTGTTGTCGTTAATTTCCTGGTTGTAGGGTATTTGAACATTCTCACCGCCCTCGATGTAGCGCGGTAGTCGCCGCTGCGGTGATTTCCAGTTGGAATGGATACCGTAAATCGAGCCATCCTGATACCAAAGTCTTTTTCCTCCGCCCAACATTCTGGGGCTGATAGAAACCGGTTTACCGGCAGTGACAGCCGGCTCGTCATATTTATGTTCAGAGATGCTGACGAAATCATCACCTGCACCCTTGAATTCTTTGTTCTTTCCTCCATCGGGGGCGATGTTGTCGAAAATGGCACTCCCGTGGGTAACGTTGAGAATCGTTTGTCCGGTCGGACAATTCCAGACCCCACCTCCTTGGATGCTGTAGGGGCGACCTCCAGCTTGAACCGGTATCCAGTCTTTAAAGGAATTGTTGCGGATAAGTGCATCGTTAATGGTCAAAGAAGAGAAAGTGTCGTTGTAGATAGCGCCACCACCCCAAAATCCCGAGGATTTATTATTAGCAAAATAAGCAGAATTGATAACTGTTTTAGCCCCGTTCTTGTCCTCCTTTGTTCCCCCAGATAGGCTAATCGCCCCGCCGGAGGAGCCGGCAGTATTTCCGGTGAAGGAGCCACCATCAATTTTTACGGTGCCGCCTACAACGTTAATAGCTCCACCCCAGGCCAAACATTCATTTTCAGTGAAGTTTCCACCGGTAATATGCAAATCGCTATTAATAATCTTGATGGCACCGCCGCCCTTGTCGCTACCGAGATTACCTTTGAAAGTGCCACCAGAAATGTTGGTATTGATTTTATTTAGAAAGAGGGCTCCGCCTGCGCCGCCATATTCGGATCTCTTATTGCCTTGGAAAGTGCCGTTACTAATGTCCAGAGAGCCATTTTCCATAACCATGGCGCCGCCGTATTCGGTGGAGTTGCCGTGAATATTTCCGCCGGAGATGTTTACGTTGGTGTAGGCGGTAAATACTGCACCGCCATATCCGTTCAATCTGGAATGTTCTACCCGGTTATCGGATATTTCGCCGTCCTTAATGTTTAAGGTGGCAGGTTTTTCTTTACTGCCCCAAATTCCCAGAGCCCCCCCTCTGAGGAGGCCTTGGTTACCTTTAATGGTGCCTCCCTTGAGTGATACTGTCCCGTTATAGACGGTGATGGGGGCGAGTTTTTCACTATCGACACCTTCGGGAGTGGCAGCGGAAGCTACCTTTTTCTCTGGCGTGAGGTTATTTGAAAAGTCTGCCGTGCCACTCATAGTGAAAGTTCCGCCATTAACAAAGATGACCGGGCCGGCAGGATCGGAATCGTGAATAGAGCCGGCGCTAAAGTTTAGGTCTCCGTTTACCGTGAACTGCGTTTTGGTGAAGGAGGGGCCTTTCAGGTTCAGTTTTCCACCGGATTTAACTTCCACTGCTGGAGTGTTGATACCGGTAACTGTGCCCGCCCCTTTCAGGGTTAGCTCTGCGCTCTCGGAAACCACCAGTGGTTTTGCCTGTTCATCCAAGGTGAGATTCCCGGTAACCGTAAGCTCATGTTGCCCGGAAGTAAAGGCAGTGGCTTTGGTTACTAGGTCGTCCCAAGTGGTGATTCCCTGTGCCGAAGCAGGGATAGTTGAGCCGATAGCAGCAATCACCGCGAGGGTTGCGAGGGATGCGAAGAATTGAAATACGGAGGAAACCTTTTTTCTTAACACATTCTCATTTTAGGGGGGTGTTTATTAGCCTGCAACCGCTGCGGTTTTCTCGGGTATGTGAATCAATCGGGTTCGCTGGGGGTATTGGAGGAGGGCAGGGGAGGTTTTCGTTTCCGAATAGCCTTACGCCCCCTGCCCCAGCTGTTTAGGTTTTAATTTACGAGGGCGTGCTGCCTAACTGCGCGAGACCGTGACCGTAAGCTCCAAAGTCCCAGCCAGCAGTCTTGCTAAGCTGTGCGAGACCGCGACCAAAACGCCCTCCCACGGCAAAATCACCCTCCCGGTTAGGGGTATAGGGGAGTTTTAATGGTGTTTTAGGCATATTGGGAGGGTGGAACTGTTCTGGGAGGGGGGTTTGGCTAGAAAGGGCGCGCGACAGTCTCTTCTCCCGCTAAAATCGGGAAGCATATAGCAAGCCGGGATGGCGCTATCCCCGCTATCCTCTTCTCGCGCTAAAATAGGGCAGCATTAGTGGCGTTAGTAGACAGAAAATGCGAGCTTTATTTCCTTGCTGACCAGGAGATACCTTGAAAAAGCAGAGATGTTTGCTGAGAGAAAATTGCTGTGAAACAATAGCCAACGATGGGTTTATCGCCAAGTTGGATATGAAACTGTTGCTATCAGTAGTTTGGTTTCCATATGGTCGCTAACTCCTTTGTTCTTATGAAAATGCGCAGCAAACAGGAATGCCGACAGGTAAAAATGTCAAGAAAAACTACCGGTAAGCGCCTTATGTGGCAGGGGATTATTGTCCTCGAAATAGTTGCAATTGCGCTTTGTCTTGTTTGGGGAGCGAAAACGCTTAATGCGTGGCTTGGCAGTCACGAGCGCGATAAAGCCACAAGTGGGCAGATAGAGCAGCAAAGCCGGGCGATTGCGGCTGCCCTCAGCCGAAAAGACCAGGCAGAGACAGCCAAATTGGTGGGCAGCGTTGAAACCGCGAATTCCCTGATCAAACAGACAGAGGGACAGCAAGTAACTTTGCCGAAAAGAGCGGTAAATAACGAAAGTGGAGCTCAATACCTGGTTACTTTCCAAACCAGTGGAGGACAGAGCATCTATCTGCGATTAAGGTGTACGAAAAACCTAAGCTGCACCGGAAGTATCCCCTAGAGGTCTGACAAACCATACCTGTGGATAACTTTTAAAACAGGCGAAAGAGTAGGCAGATTTAGTAAAGTCATTATTTAGTAATCATCTGCTGATTAGTTCCCGGTCTGTGCGTCATTTTACTGCCGGTCACGGGAAACCTTGAGCTAGCGAAGAGGACGGGGTCGTGACTGGAGTTCGGGGAAGAAAAGGGAGAATGGGCAGTTCCTCGCGCTCTAGTCGGGGACAATCTGGCAGTTTCGTAAACAGTAGCGGCTTGCAACAAAACACCGGAGTTACTGGATATTCCGCCCTTCAGCGCCAGAAACAAAAAAATCTAAAAGTCCGGGGACGATTGCGAAAAGCTACAATCGCCACACTAGCTGCCCTGAGCATGGTAATTGTTTACCTGGCTTGGCAACACCCCGGTATTACTCGGGCGCAGGTGGATTTAAATGATGGCGGAATCTGGGTCACCAATCAATCTCAACACCTGGTGGGACATTTAAACTTTCCGGCGCGTGCCCTGGATGGAGCGGTACGTTCCAAAGCGGGACAGTTTGACGTTACTCAAGCGGGAGAAAACGTTCACTTTCAAAACAAAGCTGCCAGTGAGGCTACAAAAATTGACCCCAAGAAAGTACGGCTGGAAACTTCCACTTCCCTGGCTAAGGGGCAACAAATTGCCCAATCTGGCGCTAACCTGGCAATTTTAGATCCCGAATCCGGCCTGCTGTGGAGTGGAGAAGATATATTAACCCAAGAGCGTAACCGCGCCAACGCTACGGTGCGTTCCCTGCGAGGAGCGCAACTGGCAGGAGGAGAAAGCGGGGAATTCTTCCTAGCCTCACCGACCACGAAAGAACTGGTAACCGTCACTAAAGAGGGAAAACTCTTCAAAGATGAACGGATAAAAATCTCGCAGATGCCCCTGGGAGCCAAGTTGGAAGTGGCAGGGGTGGGAAGGCAGGCAGTCGCCCTCGACAGTCAGCAAGGAATTCTCTATCTACCCAGTGGGAAAAGGGTCAAACTTTCTGGTTCGCAGCTGCACCTACAAGAATCTGGTCCTCAAAAACCCTATGTGGTTATCGCCAACGAGGATAAACTAATAAAAGTTGATATCAACAGCGGTGACACCAGTGATATTCCCTCGGGTGCCAGTGGGGGAAATCCAGCTAGACCAGCGGTGAAATCAGAATGTATCTATGGAGCCTGGTCGGTAAGCGGCAAATTTGTGCGTGAATGCGCGGGAAAGGTTTATCGACCTACGCAAGATATTGCGAGGTTAAAAACTGCGCAAACCCCGGTGTTTCGCAAGAACCGCGACCTAGTGGTGCTCAATGACACTACCGATGGGGCAGTATGGTTAGCTGACAAAAACATGGAACTGGTAGATAACTGGGACGAAATCTCTACCATGTTAAAGAAGGAAGAACAGCGAGAAGATTCTCCCCAGCTGACCGAACAGATTGCGCAAAAAGATCGGCAAAAAGAAAACACTCCGCCGGTGGCTCGCGATGATGTGTTCGGGGCTAGACCAGGGAAAATAACCACGCTACCGGTACTGGAAAACGATTCTGATACCGATGGTGATTTACTAACTGCTGAAATAGTAGGAGGAGCCGGGGCTGCCCAGGTAAAGCCAGTACGCGGAGGGGCAGCTCTGCGGATTGAACTGCCAGCTAATGCCAGCGGAACTATAAACTTCACCTATCAGGCTAAAGACGGACGCGGTGGGGTAGATACCGCCAATGTAACCGTGAAGGTTACCCCGGAGCCTCAAAATAATGCACCGACCCAGAAACGAGTACCCACCGTAGTAGTTGAATCAGGTAAACAAATCGAGTACAACGCCCTCCCGGTGTTCGGTGACCCTGACGGAGATTCCCTGTTTCTAACTGGTGCGTCCTCTTCCCAGGATAACCAAGTCGAATATCGGCAAGAAGGTACCCTAGTAATCCGCAATCAAGCCAAAGGGGTAGGGAAGAAAGAACTAAAAGTTTTGGTTTCGGATGGACGAGAAGAAATAACCGGAAGAATACTGGTAGATGTACGTGCATCCGGAAACGTTCCTCCGGAAGCAAACGGAGATATCGCGTTCGCTAGAGCCGGAACCACCATTACCATTCGTCCCTTGGCAAATGATACCGATGCCAATGGCGATCCCTTGACCCTGGCAGGGGTAAATATCGAACAAACCGGGCCGCAGATTACCCCCGATTTGGCGGGCGGAACTTTATCATTCCGCTCCGAACAAGAGGGAACCTACTACTTGACCTACACGGTCTCTGACGGGCCAGCCACCGCGACCGGAGTTATTCGAGTGGATGTGGCTAGCTCCGGTAAACGCGGAAAACCGGTGGTAGAAGATGATATTGCAGTGTTGCCAGTGGGGGGACAGGTGCTGTCAGATGTGCTGGCTAACGATTCCGATCCGGCTGGAGACGTTCTGGTTACCCAATCAGTGACCGTAGATGCGTCCTCGCCGCTGAGAGCAACTGTAATGGATCATTCGCTGCTAAATATCACTGCTCCGCGCGGACTGACCAAAGCAGAAACCCTAAAATATCAGGTATCAAATGGGCATGAAAGCGCCGAAGGGGTAGTTACGGTTATTCCGGTAAAAACCCAGTCACGTTCAGCACCTCCAACTGTAAAACCTGATCGGGCCAAGGGGAGAGTAGGAGATGTAGCTAGTGTAGATGTGCTGGCTAATGACCGTTCCCCGGTAGGTTTAACTCTAAAAGTCTCGCCGACAATCACCACTACCACCCCGCCAGACGCAGGAAAGTTCTTCGTTACTGGAAACCAGGTGCGTTTCCTAGCGAAAAAACCTGGTAAATACGAGGCTACCTATACGGCGATAGATACCAACCAGAACCAGGCAAGTGCGCGGGTAAGTGTAGAAATAAAACCGGCAAATACCTCGGATAATTCCGCTCCCGAACCTCGGGTACTTACCGGGAGGGTTATTTCCGGGCAAAGTACCCGGATACCGGTGGAACTGACCAGTATTGACCCTGATGGAGATTCAGTATCTTTGGTGGGAATTGCCGATGCCCCCAAGATGGGAGTAGTTGATATCGGCTCTAGCTGGCTTAATTATCAGCCAACTGCCGGAAAAATCGGAACTGATACTTTCAGCTATATTGTGGAAGACCGCTTCGGTAAACAGGGGATGGCGCGGGTGCAAGTAGGGATTGCCCCCGCATCCACTTTGAACCAGAAACCCCAGGCAAATGCGGATAAGGTACGGGTAAGACCAAATCGCGCCCTCGCGGTGGCGGTGACCGCTAACGATACCGACCCGGACGGTGACGGGATTAGCCTGATTGCCAAATCGCTGCAAAGCGCCGGGCAAACCGTTAATGCTAAAGCCCGGGAGAACTCGGTGGTACTCACCACCCCGAAGAAAGCTGACTCCTATGGGATTCAATACTCCATCACCGATGGGCGAGGCGGGCAAGATACCTCCATAGCAACTGTGCAAGTAGACCCCTATGCGCCCTTGCAAGCCCCTGAAGCTGCCGATGATTTGGTTAGCGCGAAAGAAGGCGGACGAAAAGTTGGTGACCCTATCGAGGTGGATGTTCTTGCCAATGATATTGACCCTGACGGAGATGGAGCTGCCTTAACGGTTACTTGCGAACAGGAGGGAGTAAGCGTTAAGGGACAAAAACTGGTGATTCCTGCCCCCGCTAAACGGCAATTGGTGTTGTATAAGGTTACTGACCAGGATGGACTCAGCGCCAATGCGGTGGTAAACGTGCCCGGGGTTTCCGAGCAAAAACCCTATATTGATCCCGATACCGTGCCCTTAAAAGCAGAATCTGGGCAGACATTAACCGTTGATTTAGCTTCCCATGTGATTACCCGGAAATCTCGTACTCCGCACGTTCACTCTGCGAAAGCCATCACCTTGGGTGCCGGGTTTGAGGGGGGAGTGAAAATGTCTGGAGATGATTCTTTCCAGGTAAAGATAAGTCCTGATTTCTTTGGTAAAACTACCCTGGTGATGCAGGTTAGTGACGGGCAAGCAAATGACTCTAGCGCACTTAGTGCCTCCCTGACGTTACCGATAAATGTGGCATCTACCAGCAACCATCCCCCAGTTTTTACCCCTACGCGCCTAGAAGTTGCCGCGGGTGAAGAAGCGATTACCGCAAATCTTGCGGATATGGTTAGTGATGAAGATGGAGATGACCCCGCAAAGATGAATTACCGACTCGGGGCTATTCCACCAGGGATTAAAGCCTCCTTAAAGGGACATATACTCTCGGTCGCGGCTGAAGTTGGTAAAGCTAAGGGGGATGCGGGCAGTATTGAAGTAACTGTAGAGGACGGCTCAGCTCCGACAACTGGGAAGATACCGGTAAGGGTGGTCAGCTCTACTAGAGCATTGATTCAACTTGCGGCGATTGATTTAGAGGGTGAATCTGGGAAAACCCTCAGTATTGATTTAAATCGTTACGCTACGAACCCGTATCCCGGACAGCCTTTGAAAACCGTTGGTTCACCCAGTGTAGTGCAAGGATTGGGGCAGATATCTGCAACGGGAACCAGTCTACAGGTAACCCCAGCTGCAACTTTCAAAGGAGACCTGGTGGTTTCCTACACCTTACAGGACGCGAGCGGGGATTCTGATCGTCAGGTTAGCGGTACAGCTACGATTAGGGTGGTTTCGGTACCTGATGCTCCCACGGCGGTAACTGCTACTGTTAGCGAATCAACCACGGTCAGTGTTAGCTGGACTCCTCCTGCCGCTAATGGCGCTCCCATAACTGGTTATACGGTTACCGATTCGGTTTCTGGGCGGAGCGTTAAATCTACTGGCACGATTACCGATTTCCCAGGTTTAGAGCCTGGAAAGTCGCATTCTTTCACCGTGGTTGCCAGCAATCGAGTAGGGGACTCTAAGCCCTCGGAGGCGTCTGTAGCGGTTGAAGTGGAAATAACCCCCAGTGCTCCGACTAATCTTTCCGCTACCGCTACTGGTCCTAGAGCAGCAACTTTAAGTTGGGATTCTCCTGTCAGTAATGGAGGTTCTCCGATTGATCACTATATTGTTACGGTTTCGGGCGGCAGTCCGCAGCAAGTTAAAGATACTAAATTGACCGTTAAAGAGCTGGCTGGTGGTTCCCATACTTTCAGTGTGCAGGCGGTTAATACCAAGTCGGGGCCGGCGGCTACGAGTGAGTTTATAACCTTTGACGCTTTCAGCAAGGATACGGTAAAGGCTAAATTGGCGCGCGCAGGAGCGCGTGAAGCCTCGGTAGAAATGATCTATGCCGTCCCGGTCGGGGATAGCGGAGAATGTAAAGTAACTAAAGTGGCAGATATTAGCGTCACTGGCGGAATTTTCAGCTACCGTGATCCTCGGGCAAAAAATAACCTGAAAGTGGATTACAGCTGCGCCTTTACCCATAACAAACTGGTCACTGGTTCGGTTAGTGGTAATATGCCTGCTCAGAAAAATCCAGATATTGGTCAAATCAAAGAAAACAGCAAGAAAAGGTCTGAAACTGGCACGGAGATAGAAGTAACTGTAAATGGTCTAGACGTGTGGGACAGCAGCTATATTGAGCTAGAGGTTTCCGGGAAAGAATCGGCAGGAGCTACTCTTGCCTCCGACCAATACCAAACCCAGTTCAATGAGGGAAACGGTTGGACAATTACCCTCCAAAACTTAAAACCGGGAGAAACCTGGACTATCAGGGCTGAGTTGAAGCTAAAATCCGGGGGAACTTCCGTGGATTCGGAAAGTCTTGAGGTCTCGACCCTTAAACCAAAACCTACCCCTACCCCAAATCCCAGTACCTCGCCCTCGACATCTCCCAGTAAGACATCGACTGCCGCCGTCTCCTACCTGCAAAATTGGTTGGATCTTACCCCTATGATTGTCGAATCTAAGCCAATATGGCCACACTTGACCCCGCTAATCGAACTCCCCGCAACTTTGACTAACGACACATTAACTAACCGACCCTATCTGCCGGCGCAAATAAATCTTTTCGTCGGCGGATATCATAAACCCTTTACTAACCGTCTTGAAGTGCAGGAAAACCTGCCCCGATTATAGGAAGTGAAATCGCCATATGATTCTAAAACAGGCAGAAGCCGCAGAGTTTGCTACCCGGTTCGGGCAAATAGCCGAACACGTTGATTTGGCGATTCTAGGGAAAGGACATCAGGTTCGTTTGGTGCTCGCAGCTTTCCTAGCGGGCGGACATATCTTGCTAGAGGATGCGCCCGGAACTGGTAAAACTGCCCTAGCGCGCGCCCTCGCCGCTTCGGTGGCTGCTTCCCATAGCCGCATCCAATTCACCCCGGATATGCTCCCCACTGATATAACCGGGGTAACCGTATATGACCAGCAAACTAAGGAATGGGATTTCCATAGCGGACCGGTTTTTGCCAATATCGTCCTCGCGGACGAAATTAACCGCGCCAGCCCTAAAACCCAATCTGCCCTGCTAGAAGTAATGGAAGAACACCAAGTCAGTGTAGATGGAGTGATTCACCCAGTTGAGTCTCCATTCTTGGTAATTGCCACCCAAAACCCGGTAGAGCAAGCCGGAACCTATAAACTACCCGAGGCGCAGCTCGATCGCTTCCTAATCAAAGTGTCCCTAGGGTATCCCGATAAAGAAGCTACTATCAAAATACTTTCTGGAGCTAGCCAACCAGATTTATCCAAGAATCTAAAAGCAGTGGTTAAAGCGGAAGAAATTATTTCCCTGGGGCAAATGGGGTTGCGTAACTATGTAGATGAGCAGATTATCCGCTATGTGCAGCAACTTGCGGAAGCAACCCGCCTAGACGAAGCTGTCAATCTGGGGGTTTCTACCCGCGCAGCAATCGGGATGATGCGGATGGCGAAAGTGTGGGCTGCCTCCCAAGGGCGTCACTATGTATTACCAGATGACATAAAAACCTTGGCTGTTCCAGTTTGGGCGCACCGAATAATTATGGATGCAGATGCTTTATTCGAGGGAGCAACCGCGCAAAGCGTAGTTGAACGGGCCCTAGGTGAGGTACCTCCACCGGTAGATTCGCAGGCCTAAAATAATGAAAGTTCCCGAGACCACTACCGCCGCGCTAAAAACCGCGGTGAAAAGCGGAAATAAAGCCTGGAATAGGGTGCGCTCAAGTAGCTACCTGGCTGCGGTGCGCAAAATTCCGCTGACCGGTTTAGGGTGGCTAGTATTCCTGGGGGCACTGGTAAGCCTACCTGCCTATCTGTTATGGGATTGGGCAGAGGCGGCGGCAATAATGTTTGGGGCGCTGGGAGTCCTAGGGCTGGCGATAGCCCAAACCTGGGGAGGGGCAGATTTGTCCTTGCAGGTAAAAGTAGAGCAAGACCGCTTAAGAAAAGGACAAGAACTAATCGGCAGGGTGATTGCGAAAAATGACGGTCGCCGTTCGCTACGTGCCCTAACTGTTGAGTTGCCACTGGGAGATGAACAGGTCGATATTCCTCTGCCAACTCTAAGGGCGGGCAAGCGTTTTACCCGCAGCTTCCAGTTGCAAACTAAACGGCGAGAAAAAATCCTGGTTGGCCCTCCGAGGACGGTACGGCAAGACGTTTTAGGGCTGATTCGGCGGGTTCGTACCTGGACGCAGCACCATGAAGTGTACGTGTATCCCAACTTCACCTCGGCTTTAGGCACTTTGAGTGGCTATACCCGAGATATGGAGGGGGTAGCCTCCTCGGTGATAACCAGTTCGGATGCGGTATTCCATGCGCTGCGCCCCTATGAAAGTGGGGATGACCGCCGCCATATTCACTGGAAAATGACCGCTCATACCGGTGAGCTAATGCTGCGTCAATACCTAGAGACTAGACGCTCTCATCATTTAATTGTTTTGGATTTAAACCCGAAGGACTATCAACAAGACGATTTTGAATTGGCGGTTGAAGCCGCAGCCTCACTGGCGGTCTCATCGCTCTCAAATGGACAACCCCTAACTCTTTATGCCGGTAAAACCGGGTTAAAGGCAGCAACTTCCGGGGCAGCGCTAGATTTTCTAACTGAAGTTCAGATGCAAGAAAATGAGCAAGAGTTTTCCCAATTGGTTCGTTGGGCACTGGCACATGAAGCTCAATCTTCGGTGTGTTCGCTGATTTGCGGACCGGGAATCTCTATGCGCCGCCTGCAACAAATCTGTTTACTTCCCCCATTAGATATGGCAACTACCGGTATTCGTGCAGATGATGGCGCTGCCTTGAGTAGAAGGGGAGCGAGCTCTCGCCGACTGCTAAATATCGGGGAACTCTCCCAGCTGCCGCGCGCCCTAAACGGGGTGATGAGCCGGTGAAGAGAAGTGTTTTAGCTATCAGCTCACTCGTGCTTTTTATCGTTCCCTGCTATCTGTTCTCCCTGCCTTTCCTGGGCTTTACCGGAACCATAGCGGCAAGCGGCGGGGTAATCCTAGGCTGCGGGGTTTCTGTGATCAGCCGCCGTTGGAATTTGGGAATAATCTCCACTATCACCCTAATCCTGGGGGTGTTCTTGGCTTTTGGCTCCACTTTGGCTGCCACTGACCCGCAAGGGCGTAAGTTTTACCCCACATTATCCGGTTTGGAAGTACTGGTCACCTCTACTGTTACTAGCTGGCGAGATTCCTTAACTGCGTCCCTGCCGCTAACTCCTGCGGGCGGAACGGCAGTACTCCCCTTTATTACCTGCCTCTTAACCGCGTTTATAGCGGGATTAGCCGCTATGTCACGCAGGCCTTGGCTAGCTCTGCTGCCTGCCACTACGGCGCTTGTAGTGGCAATTGCCTGGGGTGGGATTCTAGTACCTGGCGCGCCCTGGGCAGGGGGAGCCTACTTCCTCTTTGCGCTGCTTTGGTGCGCCCTTGTGACCACTTCTGCCAGCAAAGCGCGTTCTCGCCGGGTTCAGCTAGCGGGGGTTAGCAAGAAAAATACTATTACCCGCCCGCTAGTGATTATGGCCCTTACCCTATCGGTCTGCCTGGTAGCGGGGGCTTTGGCTGGGGTAAGCGAACGTGGAAACCGCGAAGTGTTGCGCAGCCACGTCCTCCCGCCGGTAGACCTGGAAGATTTCATTTCCCCGCTAGCTTCCTTTAGGCATCTTTCCCGTGACTGGAAAGACAAAACCATTGCCGAAGTGAAGAACTATCCGGCGGGAAGTCGAATGCGTTTTGCCACCATGAACGCTTATGACGGTACGGTTTTCAAAATTGATCCCAACTTAAACGCCCAATTTGTTCAGGTAGATTCAGTTTTAGATAAAGAGGTAACGCCTGGAGCAAACGCCCAGGTCAAATTGGTTAATTATGATCAACCCTGGGTTCCGCTGCTGGGGAATGCGAGTTCTATAACAGTCAATGGGCAAAGCAAACCGGTTATCTATTATTCACAGTCGCTACGCTCTGCTTTCGCAGCTTCTAATCCAGCCGGTATGTCTTATCGTCTCAGGTTTTCGCGCGACCTTAACCCCAGTGATGCTCGGATTTCGGGTCTGGAATTTGACACTATTACACAAGGAAAGGACGAAGCGGTTCCTACCGAAGTAATTGAGCTAAACAACCAGCTAACCGCGAGGGCGACCACTCCTTTACAAAAGGTGCGCAACGTGGAGTCTTACCTTTCGGGGCAAGGATTCTATTCTGACGGCTCCGATGGGCTGTCTAGACCAGGACACCGCGCCTCCCGCATGGCGCAGTTCTTCCAAGGGCAGCAACTAATCGGTGACGATGAACAATACGCGGTAGCAATGGCACTAATGGTGAGGTCTTTCGGGGCTCCGGCGCGGGTGGTGCTCGGAGCCTACCCGGCAGATAAAAAAGCCGGTGGAAACCTAGAACTCAAAGGGGATAACGTTCATGCCTGGGTGGAAGTGAAGTTTAAGGAGGTGGGGTGGATAACGTTCGACCCCACACCTCCTAGGGAGCGAGTTCCCCGCACCGACCAGCCGCAACCAAAATCAGTTCCCAAGCCGCAGGTGTTGCAGCCTCCGCCTCCGCCGGCCACCCCGCCGGTGTTGCCTCACGTGGAAAAACAGGCGCACGCCGATAATCCCTCTACTGGTATGCAGATATTAGAGGCACTGGCACAAGTCGCAAAATATGGTTCCTGGCTGTTACTGCTGCTGTCCCCAATCCTGGCAGTTTTAATAGCTAAATGGTATCGCGCCCATCGGCGTCGAAAAGCTAAAGAACCTGCTAGACGGCTTAAAGGTGCGTGGGAAGAAATAATTGACCGCTTCCGCGATAGGGGAATTCGCCTCCCAGCGGGGACTACCCGACAAGAAGCCGCCTGGATAATAGACACCTATTTAGGGGCAATGAATAAAGAGAAACCGCAGTCGGGCGCGCGGGAGTTAGCGGGGATTGCTGACTTTTTGGATTATGGACCCGATCAGGCAGAAGGACTTGACCCAGATTGGGCATGGAAATTGGTTAAACAGCTAACCGTCAGCTGGAAAGCGGCAGCTGGAAAAGGGAAAGCACTGGTGGCGGCGATTCGCCCGTCCTCGCTCTATAACCGGTTTATACGTGGTCACCTGGGCAAGAAACTCGCAAACGCCCCCGCAATAGGACGAATGTTTACTCCCCGCAAAGAAATCTATCTACCTAGCCTCTCCCTAGGATTAACCCAGCAGGAATACCGGCAGCTACGTACGCCTCTTGCTCCCTCCACCGGTCAAACCGAGGTGGTTTCTGCTAGATCCAACACCGTATTTACGGAAGCCACCAGGCTTTCAAAAGTAGGGTTACCTGAGGTGGGGATAGATTTTAGTGATAGCACTAGCCTGGCTGTCTCGCACAAGCTAACTGGGGGAGAGGGCGTAGAGGACGAGACTCACCTGGCAACAGTACAGACCTTTGAAATAGGAAATACCCTAGACTTTACCCGCGGGGTGCAGGAAGTTAGCAGCGGGGAGGAAACCATCTTCAAGAAAGGGGATAATCATGAACCAAACTCCCCCTAGTATTCCCGGATTTAGTATGCAGTCCCTGCTGGGCAGAGGGGGATTCGCTGATGTCTACCTGTATCGACAAAAGCGCCCCGAACGTAAAGTTGCTATCAAAGTGCTGCGGGAACTTGGAAGCCGAGAAGGCAGACAAGTTTTTGCAACCGAAGCCGACTCTTTGGCGCTAACCAGCGCCCATCCGGCAATCCTCTCCCTCTATCAAACCGGTAAACTTCCTGATGGACGCCCTTATCTGGTGTTGCAATACTGTCCGGTAGCAAATCTTTCGCAAAGGGTTCGCAGATACCCGCTGTCAGCGGAACAAGCCCTAGACACCACGATTCGCTTGGCAGGTGCTTTAGAAACGGTACATCGAGCCGGTTTGGTACATCGTGACATTAAACCGGCGAATGTACTAATTTCTGAATTCTCAACCCCGGTATTATCAGATTTTGGCTTAGCTCTGCCTTTAGGTAAACCGGTACTTCACCGCGATGTTTTAGGACTGTCAGTACCTTGGGCGCCGCCAGAACAACATGACGAGAACTCTTGTGCCGCTGCCGCTACCGATATTTATTCTCTAGCTGCAACTATGCATTCGCTTTTGACCGGTCGCAGTCCCTTTGAGATACCCGGAGAAGATAACTCTGCCAATGCGCTCACGCGGCGGATTTTGAGCCTTCCTCCTCGGCTAGATGCTCCGCAACTGGTTTCTCCGATTCGTGAAATATTGGCTTGGGCGCTGGAAAAAGACCCCGGGCAGCGACCTAAGAGCGCCGCCGATTTAGGTCAGGCGCTTCAAGATGCCCAGCATCGCCTAAATCTTCCACCTACCAGTATGGATATTGCTAGCGCTAATCCTACTTTGGCGCAGGTCAGTACCGATGCAGATGCTACCCGCTTGAAAGGTAGTGGATTCGGTTTTCAAGAAACGGCAGGGTCAGCTGGTTCGGGGCATCAAGACAGTCCTCTAATCGTGGGGAGCGGTTCTTCTTTGGCGCTGTCTCGTTCGCTAGTGGGTGCTCCTAAAACAAGTTGGCGCCGAATCGTCCTGGCAATAATTGCTGGCTTTGTACTGGTGACCGGGACCGGAGCCGGGGTGGCATACTATCTGAAATCCGGGACTACTTCAGTCAAAAATACCAACAGTTCAAGTGCCCCGTTGATTACCGCGTCGCCCGAGGACGGAATTGTTGAGGAAGTGCCTCCAGTGAGCGACCTAACGGCAAAGGCGGGAAATGATGGGCAAACAGTTTTGAGTTGGAAACCTGGGAAAGGCGACACTCCTGCCTCCTACCAGGTGCAAGAGAGCGTAGATGGAAAAAATACCGGTAACTATAATGTCTCGGAAGCAAAAATCGCGTTGAAAGCCAAGAATGGGAAATGGTGTGTAAAGGTATTCGCGGTTAGCTTAGATGGAAAAAGCTCACCTGGGGTAGACTGGTGTCAATAGGCAAGAGCAAAGCTGCCCCTTGGTTATGGAGGAAAAGATATGGATAACAACCCTTACCAGTACTACCCAAACCAGTCAGGTAACGCTAATGCCGGTTATGTTCCGCCCAGCGGTATCTATGGGATGCCCGAGGCGGCTCCTTCAGGGCAAATGCCGATGAATCCTAACCCCTATGGGCAGCAGTTTAGTTCCGGTTATGCAAATCCCTACGACCAGCAACCGGCTGCTCCGGAGTATCCCGGATATTCTCCGCAAGGAATGACCGGCTACCAGCAACCGGCGCTTGAATCGCAGCCCCCCTATCAACAGCCAGAATTTAATCCCCCGGCTTCCTATCAGCAACCAGCAGACTATGGGCAAGCTCAATATGGGGTTGAGCAGCAAAGCCGTCCTAGTTTTAACTACACGGTTACTTCGGGGCAAGGGCAGTCCATGATTTTAGATAATGCGATTGTGGTCGGTCGCCGTCCCGAGGTCGCAACCTCGTCCTATCCGCAGGCGCAAGCAATGACGGTTCCCAGCCCGGCAAAACAGATTTCTCGTAGCCACTGTTTGCTTTATATTGATGGGGGTGGAAACCCCTCCCTGAAGGATTTAGAGTCGGTAAACGGTACCCGTTTGCGTCGCGGCGGGCAAACTCATGCGATTGATCCTGCCTGTCCGATAGTGCTGCAACCAGGCGATATTGTAGATGTTGGAGAGGGGCAATATCTGTCGATTGGGACTGCTCCCGCCGGATACTAAAATCCGAAATACTGCTCTATGCGCTAACTCCTGTTTATTCCGTTTAGGGAAGCTGCTAGTGCCTTGTTGGTCATTATCTTTCGATATGTTTCCCGTTGATGCTGCCCTCTGGTAGCGCCAATAGGTACAGTTGTGAACGCTGCTAGTACTGAGGTTTAGGGGAAATACTTGAACCCCAGGCGCTGCTAAGCCTAGGGTTCAAGAAAGCTGTGTACCCCCTTTAGAAACTAATCAATACCTAGGGCTTTGCGTGCCTTTGCGCGGGCATCTCCGCCATCAAGTGCCGTCAGTATTTCGTAGGCGGCATTTTCGCACTGTTCTTTGGTTACTTGCTCTAGCTGGGCTCCTACTCCCGGAATGGCGGAAGCAGCCATAGATAGGGAAGTGACCCCCATACCGATTAGGACACAGGCTAAAATCGGGTCAGCCGCTGCCTCCCCGCATACTCCTACCGGTTTTCCAAGTCGTTGTCCCGCTTTAGCAACCCGGGAAATCAGGGTTAAAACTGCTGGTTGCCAGGGATCAGTGTAGGTTGCCAGGTTAGCGTTCATTCTGTCGGCGGCCATCACGTATTGGGTGAGGTCGTTAGTGCCAATCGAGACGAAATCAACTTCCGCTAGGAACTGGTCAATCATGATTGCAACTGCCGGAACTTCTACCATAATTCCGGCAGTTAGATTCCGTTCTCTAATCAGTTTCGCTACCCATTTCGCTTCGGTAAGGGTGGAAACCATAGGAACCATTACCCAATTTTTTCCTTCGTGTTCCTGGGCGGCTTGGGAGATTGCGTCTAATTGGCGGGTGAAAAGCTCCTGGTCAATGCCGGTGGTTCTCAGGCCCCTTACCCCCAGTGCCGGATTGGGTTCTGCATCTAGAGTTGCCCAAGAAATTGGTTTGTCCGAACCGGCATCTAGGGTGCGAGTAACCACTTTTTTATCCGGGAAAGCTGAAAATACTTGCGAATAAATATCGGCTTGTTGGCTGGTAGTGGGCTCTTTAGCTGAATCGAGGAAACAGAGCTCGGTGCGGAAAAGTCCCACTCCCTGTGCATATCCCGCAGCGGCTTTCTTCGCGCCCTCTCCGTCCTGTACGTTAGCCAGTAATTCGACCGCTTCGCCACTGGCGAGACGGGCAGGGCCTGACCAGTTTCGGATAGCTTCCCGAGCGCTCAAATCGGCTTCAACTTTGGGTCTAGCCACCTGCGGGGTTATTCCGGTGGAGATGCTTCCCAAAGAGGCATCGATGAATACTGATTCTCCTTGCGGGATTTCATGTAGCTGACGCGCTGCAACTATGCAGGGGATTCCCAGTTGGCGAGCAATGATAGAGGTATGGGAGGTCGGGCCGCCCTGTTCGGTTACTAAAGCTAAGATTTCTTCCGGGTTTAATCCGGCGGTGTCTGCGGGGGCTAAATCATCGGCAAATAGTACAGATGGCTCGCTTAGTTGGGGTAGTCCCGGTTCGGGCTCTCCTAAAAGTTCAGCGACAACCCGCTGGCAAAGGTCATTGAGGTCGGTGGTGCGTTCTGCCATTAACCCGCCGGCTTTCTCGAACATTCCACAAAACATTTCGGTGGTGGTGACTACGGCGACCGGGGCGGGAGTCCCTTTTTTAATCGCGCCGACTACCATTTTCTTGAATCCGGGGTCGCGAGAAAGCTCTGCCTGGGCGGCAAGTACATCCGAGGCGCTACCTACGGTTTCCTTGGAGCGTTCGCGTAGTCGCGAGGAGACGGTTTCGGCGGCTTGGGTGTAGCGCTGAATCTCGTCTTCGCGTTTGTCTAGAGAAATGATTGTGGAATCTAGTTTGGGGATTTCAAAACGACTAACCCAGGCGACTGGCCCATAGGCGAGACCATTTACTACCGGTGTTCCATAAATCGTGTTTTCTGTAGACATTTGTCCTCCTCGCTGAGGTCGGTTCAATTGAAATAAGTCTTTCATGATTGAGTTATTTTTTCAAGAAAGCTCGCAGCTAAACCATAATAAACCACAAAAAGAAGGACAAAAACCCACAAAAACCGGAAATAAACCCACTAATATCTCTTGTTTTTGCTTGGGGTTTTACCTAGAATGTTTATGTTGTTTCCGTTTTTTGGAATATCTTTTTGGCGTTAAGGGGAGGGCGAAGATGCCGGTTCACAGCGGAGGGCGGCGCTTACAGATTGAACAAACGCTAGCGCAATTTGGGCAAGTGTCTATGCGGGACTTAGCTAATCGTTTTGAAGTATCGGACGAAACCATTCGCCGCGACCTCGATATTCTAGCTGAGCAAGGCAAAGCTAAACGGGTTTACGGGGGAGCGGTTACAACTCGCGAGATTGCCGAATCCCAACTGGCAGAACGGATGAAAATCAACAGCGAGCAAAAGCAACAAATCGCTCAGCTCGCCCTCAGCTATATTCCCGAGGGCGCATTTACGGTTTTCATAGATGCCGGCTCTTCGACCGCCTATTTTGCTAAGCTCCTGCCAGATCGCGCAGATTTGCTGGTAGTAACCAACTCTGCGGCAATCGCGTCCGCAATAGGGGCGGACACTCGCAACCTGAAAATACATTTGATTGGGGGGATGTTGCGTGAGTCCACCCTGGCAACTGTAGGGGCGCTGGCCGTGCAGTCCGTGCGCGCGATTCACCCCGATTTGACCATTCTCGGCACAAACGGGATGGATCCTCTGGATGGATATACTACTGCTGACCTCGAAGAAGCCGCGGTAAAACGGGCAATGGTGCAAAGCAGTAATCGCTGCCTGATGCTAGCGGACTCCGATAAATATGGGCATACCGCTACTGTTCAATTCGCTAGTCCCGGCGAAATCGAAATCTTGATTTCCGATCAACGCCTAAAGGAAATCGCCGGTAAAGACTTGGAAAAACTAGCGAAGAAAGTGTTTTTGGCATGATTATTACCTTGAGTGCAAACTCTAGTTTGGATAAAACCGTAAACCTGGCACAGGCCCTGGTGCCGGGGATTGTTCATCGCATCACCTCAACCCACACTGACGTGGGAGGTAAAGGAATAAATGTGGCACGGGTAGCCCAAGAGGCTTTGGCTGCGGTTCGCTGCGTATTGCCCGCCCGCCCTCAAGACCCGATTCTAGGGCTTTTAGATCAGGTAAAACTGCCGTATGTGAGCACCGATATTTCCGAAGCGGTGCGTACTAACCTCACAATCATTGATGACCGGGGGCAAACCACCAAAATAAATGAACCGGGCCCAACTCTTACCGCCGGGCAGCAAAAATCGCTGCTGGGGGCGCTTAAAGAACAGGCTAGAGATTTAGAGGACGCAGACTGGGTGGTGCTTTCCGGGTCTTTACCGCCCGGCTTGCCGGATGATTTTTACCTCACCTGTCTAAAGGAAATGGAAACTTGCCCCGGACGGTTCGCGCTCGATACCTCTGGGAGCCCTTTACGCGCCCTCGGGAAAGCCCTGGGAACCGTAAGGGTAGATTTGATGAAACCGAACTCTTTTGAACTTGCCGAGCTGCTGGGAGGCAACGGAGCTGAACTGGAAAACGCTGCCGCCAGCGGTGATTTATTGCCGGTGGCGCGAAAAGCTAAAGAGCTTAGTGAACGCGGGGTAGGGGCAGTGCTCGCAACCTTGGGTAAAGCTGGAGCCATCCTAATCACCGGCGAGGGCGCGTGGCATGGAAGTAGCCCCGATGTCCCGGTACGTTCAACAGTTGGAGCTGGCGATTCGGCTCTAGCAGGCTATATCTTGGCGCAAATGGCAGGGCGACCCCCCGAAGAATGCTTAGCTAGGGCTTTAGCCTACGGGGCTGCTGCCTGCACCAAAGAAGGAACGCAGCCACCTCGGCCAGAAGAAATTCATCCCGAACAAGTCGCGATAACCAAACTCAGCCTATAAACGCTTACCCCATTTAAGGAGAATCATGGAAGAGCAAAAGTTGATAATCCCGCAGCTAGTTAGCTTAGATGAACCGCTGGGGACAGAAAAAAACCAGGTGATAACCGCGCTCGCCGCAAAAATTGCTGCCAGTGGGCGCGCCACTGAAGCAGGTTTGATTAATGACCTGATGGCCAGGGAAGCTCAATCTGTCACCGGTATGCCCGGTGGAATCGCGATTCCTCACTGCCGCTCAGAGGCGGTAACAGTTGGCTCGCTTGCGTTTGCCCGGCTTAAAGAACCAGTAGATTTTGGGGCTAAGGATGGGCCGGCAGATTTAGTTTTCATGATTGCCGCTGCTGAGGGGCAAGGACAAGCCCATTTGAAACTGCTGCAAAAACTAGCACGCAAACTGGTAGATAAGGAATTCTTAGCTGGTTTGCGCTCGGTTGAATCTGCTCAACAGGCAGCGCAAATCATTATGGAGGTAGTGTCTCCCTCCGCTGCCCCCACTGCTCCGGCTGTCTCTACCCCCAAACAGCCTGTAAGCACTGAAGAAGCGCCGGCACTACCGGAATCAAAACCGCCTATTACTTCCAAAGCGGAAAGTGCGAAAAAAACGGACAAAAAAGATGATAAAGACCGCCATAGCCAGGAAAAATATCTGGTAGCAGTTACTTCTTGCCCCACCGGGATTGCCCACACCTATATGGCGGCAGACTCCCTGATTAACAAAGGAAAAGAACTGGGGATTCCGGTACACGTAGAGGCGCAAGGATCAGGGCATATTGACCGCCTAGATTCAGCCCTAATTGCCGGGGCAGCAGGGGTGATTTTTGCCCATGACGTGAGCGTACAGATGCCGGAGCGATTCTCACATCTGCCAGTTGTAGATGTGGGAGTAAAAGCCGCAATCAACGATCCTGGCAAACTAATTAGCGAAGTAATGACAAAAAAGAAAGACCCAAATGCTGGGTCAAAACCTGCCGCACAACCCGCAGAACCAGCAGAAACCTTGAACTGGGGACAGCGAATCCAAAAAGCGGTAATGGCAGGGGTGTCATATATGATTCCCTTCGTGGCGGCCGGAGGGTTACTGATTGCACTCGGTTTCCTAATTGGCGGTTATGACGTTGCGGGACTGGCCCAAGATATTTCTCTGAACTTCTCCCTGTGGAATTTACCCTCGAACGGGCCATTCGAGGGTAATATAATCACTTCCCGTGCCGGATTCCCGCTGTACCTGGGAGCATTGCTTACCTACCTGGGGCAAACCGGAATGAGTTTCCTGGTGCCAGCCCTATCAGGTTACATAGCTTTCGGATTAGCGGGACGACCCGGAATTGCCCCTGGTTTTATCGGGGGAGCAATCTCGGTAGCGCTAGGAGCTGGATTTATCGGAGGGCTGGTGACTGGGATTATCGCCGGTCTTATCGCCAACTGGCTATCTACCCTAAAATGCCCGCGTTGGTTAGCCGGTTTAATGCCGGTAGCAATCGTACCTCTGGTAGCTTCCTTACTGATGGGACTGTTAATGCTATTACTGCTGGGACGCCCACTGGCGGCTTTAATGAGCGCGCTGCAAAAATGGTTGAACTCTATGGGGGGTTCTTCTGCGATTTTGCTGGGTATCGTTATCGGATTGATGATGTGCTTCGATTTGGGCGGTCCGGTAAACAAAGCAGCCTACCTGGTGGGTACGGCGGGATTATCCCAAGCCACTGGCGGTGCTTATGAATTTATGGCAGCAGTAATGCTAAGCGGCATGGTTCCACCGTTGGCGCTGGCGCTTTCTTCTACGCTGCGTCCTAAACTTTATTCCCCGGCAGAACAGCAAAATGGTAAAGCAGCTTGGCTATTAGGTTTATCTTTTATTTCTGAGGGCGCGATTCCTTTTGCTGCCGCCGATCCCTTGCGGGTAATCCCCTCAATGATGGCGGGAGGAGCGCTCACCGGCGCATTGTCAATGCTTCTAGGGGTGCAGTGCCGAGCTCCGCATGGCGGAATCTTCGTCCTTTTCGCCTACGACAACATTATTGGGGCGCTACTTGCACTGGTAATGGGAGTAATCGTGGCTGCTATCGGGGTAACTTTTGCAAAGATGATGCGCAAAAACCCCAGCAAAAAGTCAAGAGTTTAGTATAGTGAAAAAGGTTTGAAGAAAGGTAGAAACAAAATGGCTTCCAAAACTGTAAAAGTTGGCTCTTCAGTAGGTTTACATGCACGCCCCGCGGCTATGGTTGCGGAAAAGGCTGGCGAATTTGATGAGGAAATCACTTTAGCCACTGCCGAAGAAGGCCCCATTGATGCATCATCGATGATGCTGATTATGACGCTCGGTGCCGAATGTGGTTGCGAGGTCACGGTAGAAAGCGAAAACGAACAGGCAGTAACAGTTATTGCGGAACTGATTGAAAAAGACCTAGATTCCGAGTAACACCGAAGACCGGTTTTTCTAGCAGGGTACTTTCACCCGGCGCTAGCTGACCTAGCGGGGGATTAAATACTTGGTGCGCCGCGCGATACCCTAGAGGAACATTATCCGTAATAGGCAAGGAGCACTTATGCATCCTAAAACCGCGTTCATTGTTGTCTCGCAATCGCAGACCCTGGCACGAGGGGTGTGTGAAGTGGTTGCCTCCCTAGCACCCGAGGTTTTGATTGAGCCGTGCGGATGTCACGATGAAGGCTTGGGCACTGCCACCGAGATTATTAGCGCGCAGGTTTCGGTGATAATGGAAAAGCTCAGCGAGCAAGACTCAATTGTGCTCATGACCGATTTCGGTGCAGCTCGCCTGGCTTGTCAGCAGGTTATCACCGATTTAGGGATGCGGGTGCTGCGTTTAGGGCGCGGTCCGATAGTGGAAGGAACCATGGCGGGGGCAGTAGCCGCCTCCCAAGGGGCTGGACTGGCGGAAATCTTACGGGCAATTAGTGCCGCTTCGCAGTTTTTCCCCGAAGAGGACGCAGCTGATATTTTGCCTCCACCACCGGCTCTAGATCCCTTAGCACCCCGTACAGTGCTTTATAGCGGTGAGCATCCTCTATCTGCTCGCCCCGCAGCGCGGCTAGCTAGAATCGCGACCGGTTTCGATGCCCAAGTAACCCTAAATGGGGTGCAAGCAGGCAGCGTCCTCACCCTCATGGGGTTAAAAATAAACCCCGGCGACGAGGTAACTATTGCCGCTACCGGATCCCAGTCGCGCAACGCCCTAGACGCGGTTGAAGCAGAGCTAACTGGGCAAACTGCGTCCTCAGCTAAAGAATCTTCCCAGGCGGTGCAGCCAGGAGAGGTTCACTCTTTACCGGTTTCCCCGGATAGATAAAATCTGTTTAGAGTGGGGCGAAAATAAACTGAAAGGAACAAGAATGGGCGAAGAAAAGCTGGATCCCAATAAGGAATACACCCTGATTTTGGTGAAGCCGGACGGGTATCATCGCGGACTTACCGGCAAAATCCTAGCGCGAATCGAGCAAAAAGGATACGCCATTGCCGCGCTCCGAGTGCTGCAAGCCTCGACAGATGAGCTACATGGTCATTATGAAGAGCACCGCGACAAACACTTCTTTGAATCCATGGTTGATTTCATGCGAAGCGGAAAAATCGTTGCCGCGGTTATCGAGGGTACTCGGGTAGTCGAAGGGGTGCGTTCCCTGGTGGGTTCCACTAACCCCACCGAGGCAGCGCCGGGAACCATCCGCGGAGACTTTGGTCGTGACTATGACAGTGGACATATCCAAAATCTAGTTCACGCCGCAGATTCAGCCAGTTCTGCTGCCCGCGAGATTAAAATTTGGTTTCCGGAGCTCTCCTAAAGGAGCAGATAATAAATGTATGTAAAGTCGCTGACGCTGCGGGGATTTAAATCCTTTGCCAGTGCCACCACTTTGCAGTTCACTCCGGGAATTATCTGCGTAGTAGGTCCTAACGGTTCCGGTAAATCCAATATTGTCGATGCCCTCGCCTGGGTGATGGGCGAGCAAGGTGCCAAGAACCTCCGGGGCGGGCAAATGTCAGACGTTATATTTGCCGGAACCACCTCCCGCAGCTCGCTCGGACGAGCAGAAGTTGCTCTTACCATTGATAATACCAATGGGGAATTGCCGATTGACTATAGCGAGGTTACGATTTCGCGTACCCTGTTTCGTCAGGGCGGCTCCGAATATGCCATTAACGGTACTCCCTGCCGGCTGCTAGATATCCAAGAGCTACTGTCTGATACCGGTATGGGACGCAATATGCACGTGATTATCGGGCAGGGCAAACTTGACCAGGTGCTCTCTGCTGATCCCTTAGCGCGGCGCGCCCTAATCGAAGAAGCCGCCGGGGTGCTAAAACATCAACGCCGAAAAGAACGGGCGCTGCGCAAACTTGATGGACTAGAAGAAAAACTCTCTCGACTGTCAGATTTAACTAAAGAAATTCAGCGCCAACTCGGCCCTTTAGCCCGGCAAGCCAAAACCGCACGCCGCGCCGCAGTGCTACAAGCCCAAGTGCGGGATGCGGGATGCCGGATTCTAGCTGATGACCTCCAACAGCTGCGCGTCAAACTGTCTCGCTACCAGGAAAGCGGAAAATCCCAAGAGACAAAACGCGAAGAATTACACACTAAACTAGCTGCCCAGCAAGAAAAACTGCAACAGTTAAATGCAGATGCTACCCAAACCGATTTGGCGGGGCGAGCCGCTAATCTTTGGCAACAGCTGACCACTATCACCGAACGTTTGCGGGCTTTGGAGGCACTGGCGAATGAACGGGCTGCTTCCCTGGCGAAACCCGAACCCGAGCCTACCGGTCCTAGTGTTGAGCAGCGACAAGCCCATTTGGCGCGTCTACAAAGCGATTTAGCAGCTCATGATGAGGACGCTTTGGCGCATCGTAAACAACTAGATGCGGCCGAGGTAGCACGCGAAGAAACTACTCGTAAAGTCAAGGAACTAAATCGCCTTTACCAGCAACTACGTGAGGAAGTTCAACAGAAAACCAATAAAGCTGCCCGCTTGGAGCGAGATTTAGAGACCGCCAAGGCTCACCTAGAAGCAGCCCGCTCGCGAACGCAAAGGGCGCAAGACTCGGTAGCAGAGGCTACGGAAAAACTAGCTGCGGCGCGTGCCCAACAGACAGCTCACCGCGAAGAAACGGTGACCGAAAGCACCGATGCTGCCAGTAGATACCGAGAGTTGTCCCAGAAAGAAAACGAGGTACGTTCCCAACTAGAAAAAGCGCGTGACTGTCTGCGCGAAAGCGAAGCTAAAGTGGTGGCTGCCGGAGAAAGCGAAGCTAGCCTGGGACAGGTTTTGGCTACTTGTTCAAACCAAGCCCAAGAGGCTTTTGCTCAGGCAGCCCAGTCTCTAGGACAGTTAGCTTCCCTGATTAGTGTGCCTGATTGTTGGGAGCAAGCAGTCGCCGCGTTGCTAGGACAAGCTGGAGTCGCCCTCGCTATAGAAGATTCCCAGTTAGAGGCTGGTTTACAAGCGGTCAAAGGCGCGAAGGGACAAGTTAGCTGGGTGGTAAGTAGGGGAGAATCTGGTTCAGCTATTCCCGTATCTGAGACCAAGGAACAATCTAAGTCAGGTGAAATCGCTGCTACAGAGGTTATTTCAGCGCCTAAGCAGTTACATTCGGCGCTAAAACAATTGCTAGATTCGTGCTATTTAGCTACCGATTTAGGGGCAGCAAAAAGAATAATCGAGGAAATTCCCTCGGCGCGAGTAGGGCTGCCCGATGGCACTATTATCGGTAAATATGCCGGTTTTACCGGCAGTGGCAGCGTAAATCAGATTGAGGTTGAACGGCGATTGCGCCTAGCGCGCGAGGCACTCGCCAAGGCTGAAAAAGACAAAGAACACGCCGATAATCAGGTTAAACAGCTAAATAAGGAACTATCGCAAGCATCGTCGGATTGCGCACAAGCACTGAAAAGTCTGCGAGCTGCCGATGCCCAGGCAGCTGCCCAAGCCCAACAGCGGGCGCTACGGGAAGCCGCAGTCAGGGGAGCGGAAGAGGAAGAAAAACGTGCCCAAACAGAACTGGCACAGGCAAACACCAGTTTTGACGCTTGCAGCGAAAAAGTCCAGCAGGCTGAAAAAGCGCTAAACGATTTTGGAGCGCCTGAAGATTCAGCACCCCTACAAGACCTTGAACAGCAACTAGAGACCGCTCGGGCAGCCGATTTGGCTGCCCGAGAAAAAGCAGCACAGGCACATTTAAAGCTGTCCGCCACCACCCAACTTACCAATAGTTTACGCGAGCGTTTCCAAGGGGAAGTTAAAGCTTTGGAACGTTTCCAGCTGCGCCTGGCGGCTCGCAGCCAGCGCGAAATTGAGCGTGCCACTAAATCGAAGCGAATGAAACAAGCGTCTTATTGGTGTCAAGAGTTTGCTGGCCGGGCAGCGCAGGTAGCCCAGGTAGCTAAAAGCTGGCGAGATAGCGCCGATGCTGCCCGCCTAGCATCCTCTAATGCGGCTAATGAAGTCCGTAAAGAGATTGACGGCTTGAACAGGGAACTAGCAGAGCTAAATGATTTAAGCCGCCGCGATGAAGTGGCCGCAGCAGAATATCGGGTACGCTCCGAACAGCTAACTGAGCAAGCCCGAGAGCGTTATGCACTTTCCCCGGAAGAATTAATATCCTCATTTGGGCCGCAACAATTGGTACCTACCCCGGATTTGCTCGCTAGGAGAGCCGAAAATGAAGCTGAGGATACCCAGGTATCCTCAAACCAAGAACTTGACGCTAACGCTTTACCGGAAAATAGCTCGCAAGCCGGCGGTGATACTGAAGTTAGAACTGATTTTGCTAGCGAGCCGACTGTGGATGATAAAAGTCAATGGCGTCCCTATGACCGGGCCGAACAAAGCGCATTGCTAGATAAAGCCACTCGCGCTATCGCCCGGTTAGGAAAAGTGAATCCTCTGGCTTTGGAAGAACATCAGGCTCTGGAAAAACGCTTCGAGTTTTTAATGGGACAGCTTAGTGATTTACGTACCTCAAAAGCCGATTTATTAGTGGTGGTGCGCGAAGTAGATAACCAGGTAAAAGAGGCATTCACTCAGGCATTCACCGATATCTCTAACGAATTTACCGAGGTATTTTCCCGACTTTTCCCCGGGGGTACGGGTTCTCTTAAGCTCACCAATCCTGACGATATGTTAAGCACCGGGGTAGAAGTGAACGCCCGACCTGCCGGAAAAAATGTGCAGCGCCTGTCACTGCTTTCTGGTGGGGAACGTTCTTTAGCCGCCTTGGCGTTCCTGATTGCGATTTTCAAAGCCCGCCCCTCGCCCTTCTATATTTTGGACGAGGTCGAAGCGGCCTTAGATGATTTAAACCTGTCCAGAATGCTGGAGCTGTTTAAACAGCTACGTAAAGTAAGCCAAATGATTGTGATTACCCACCAAAAACGCACGATGGAAGTAGCTGATGCCCTATACGGGGTGACTATGCGCGAGGGCGTGTCTCGAGTAATCTCGCAGCGCCTTGAGCGGGCAGATAGCTAATATCACACTCAAATCAGGTAACAGTTTGGTATCGGTCAAGAAGCTAAGTCGGTAAATCTGCTAAGTATTGGCATACTAGAAACGTGACCAAACCGTTGATTCTGCTATTCGTAGGCATTGGTATCAGTGTACTTTTAGGGGTGCTAGTGGTAGCGGTAATGGTTCGTACCCGCCGCCCCGGTGGGGGTTACCGCAATTGGATTCGCCAGTCAGCCGATTCGTGGCAAGAAAACGGTCATCGTGCCCCCAAAGATCAGCTTGGTAAGCGGGTACGTCTTAATGCGTTGCTACAAGAGGCTACTCCTGCCGATTCTGCTAATCCCCTAAAGGAAATGGAAACCCTGCGTACCGCAGCCGGACAGATATGGGGACAGGAAGTAGAACACTTCGAAGCGCCGCAAGCAGCTAAAGATAGCGAAAAAGTCGAAAATAGTGCTGATAGTGCAGATAGCTTAGAGGAATCTACAGATTTACTGCCCGGTCAGCTGCCACCCGCTTTTACTCCCCGAGAGCGTCGCCGTCCTCCTGCGGCTGCCCGCCTTCAGGTAATAAAAGAGCCCGAGGACGCAACCAGCTATGTTCCTCAGGTTAAAGCCCTTAGCGAGCCGGAAAATGAACAAGCACCGGACACCGAGGCAGCTTTTGAGGTAGATAAGGTTTCTTGGCAGCCGCTAAAAGCAGAAGAAACTAGCTTTGACGACTTAAAATAACATTTGGTTTTCGCCCTCGATGATGGCGATATGACCTGAGAGCCCCAATAGGTGACAATAGGAAGCATGGATTTTCTTTTTTCTCCTCTTGGGATTGCGGTAATAGTTCTAGTTTTGGCGCTTGTGGGAACGGGCGCTACCATCGCGGTGCGCTCGGCGAAAGCGGACAAACAACTAGAGCCTTCTAAAGCAAAGCAACTGGAAGCCGGGCGCGAAGAAGCGGGTGAAAAGGAAGAACCACCCGCCGCCAGTTCTCAGGGACTCAAACCCTTAGACCAGGCTAAAGAGGGTGAAAGTGCCGCTAAACAGGCAGCGAAAGCTACGCCAGAACCCTTGGTGACCACTCCAGAGGCAGAGGAAGAAACCGCGGCAAGTGAAAAAACTGGCGAAATTTTAGAGCCAGAGGCTCCGGTCAGTAGCGAGGAACTTCCAGCCGCTCAGGCAAACCTAGAAACCCCAGAACCCGCCCAAGGACGAATGCAGCGGCTGCGCTCGCGCCTAGCCAAATCCGGTTCTTTCGGAAAAATGCTGCTCGGGGTACTCGGGCGCGGAGACCTGAGCGCCGCCGATTGGGAAGAAATAGAAGATACCCTGCTAATGGCGGATTTAGGGATTGCCGCTACCGATGAACTGATGGAAGAGCTGCGCACCCAGGCGAAAGTGCTGGGAACTTCTGATCCGGCAAAGATTCGTGAAGTATTGCGTACCAAACTAATTGAACTGGTAAACCCGAATCTAGATCGCAGCCTAAATCTAGAGCAGACCGATGGGACAAAGCCGGGGATCGTCCTTACCGTGGGAGTAAACGGCACCGGGAAAACCACTACCGTGGGCAAGATTGCCCGAATATTGGTGGCGGAAAACAAGTCAGTCGTGCTGGGAGCGGCCGACACTTTCCGGGCGGCCGCTGCTGACCAGCTAGAGACTTGGGGAAACCGGGTCGGGGTGGAAGTTGTGCGTTCCGATAAAGAGGGCGCTGACCCCGCCTCCGTAGCCTTTGATGCGGTCAAATACGGAAAAGAAAAAGACCTGGATGTGGTGTTGGTTGATACCGCTGGGCGCTTGCAGAACAAAGCCGGTTTGATGGACGAGTTAGGTAAGGTCAAACGGGTAATCGAAAAGAGTGCCCCGGTAACCGAAACTCTGCTGGTTCTAGATGCCACTACCGGGCAAAACGGGATGCAACAGGCGAAAGTGTTCTCCGAAGTGGTAAACATTAGCGGAATTGTATTGACAAAACTTGATGGAACGGCTCGGGGTGGAATTGTAGTTAGCGTACAACGCGAACTAAACGTGCCAGTTAAACTGGTAGGACTAGGGGAAGGTCCAGATGATTTGGCACCTTTCGTACCCGAAGATTTCGTAGATGCTCTCCTAAAGTAGACTAGACGGCGAAACTATTTCCAGGAGGAAACCACTTTGTTCAATAGCCTGTCCGATCGCCTAGCTGATTCCTTCAAGCGCCTACGCTCAAAAGGGCTGCTCACGGAAGCAGATGTAGATGCTACCGTCTCCGAGATTCGGCGCGCCCTATTAGAGGCTGATGTGGCGCTGCCAGTGGTACGTCAGTTCACCAAAGAGGTGCGGCAAAAAGCCTATGGGGCGGCGCGTTCAAAAGCTCTCAATCCCGGACAGCAGGTAGTCCAAATTGTTTATGACGAGCTGGTAGCGGTACTCGGGGGGCAAACACGCGAACTTAGTTATGCCCGGCGCGGTCCTACCGTATTCATGTTGGCCGGTCTGCAAGGTGCTGGTAAAACCACTTTGGCTGGGAAACTGGGCAAATGGCTGCGCGAAGAAGAGGGTAAACGCGTCCTCCTCGCAGCCTGTGACCTTCAGCGTCCCGGTGCGGTTACGCAGCTAAGTATCGTCGCCGAAAAGGCCGGGGTAGATATTCACGCCCCCGAATCCGGGGACGGACAGGGTAATCCGGTCGAAGTTGCCCGTTCCGGTTTGAACCGGGCAATCACCGAAGGCTATGACGTAATCATTGTCGATACCGCCGGTCGCCTCGGTATTGATGAGGAAATGATGCGCCGAGCGCGCGATATTCGCGACGCCGTTAATCCGAACGAAATTCTGTTTGTCCTGGACGCAATGGTAGGTCAGGACGCAGTACAAACCTCGATTGCTTTCCGTGACGGGGTGGGTTTCACCGGGGTAGTGCTCTCTAAACTTGATGGTGACGCTCGCGGCGGGGCGGCGCTATCGGTACGGGGAGTAACCGGGCAACCGATTCTATTTGCCTCCACCGGGGAAAACCTGGGTGATTTTGAACGTTTCCATGCCGAGAGAATGGCCGGACGTATCCTCGATATGGGCGATATGCTCACCCTAATCGAGCAAGCCCAAAAAGCCTATGACCAAAAAGAAGCCGAGGCGCTGGCGCGCAAGATGCAAAAAGGTCAGTTCACCCTCGCCGACTTTATGGCACAGCTCCAGCAGCTGCGAAAAATGGGGTCGATGAAGAAACTGATGAAGATGCTACCGGGCATGAATCAGTTTCGCGACCAGTTAGATGCGTTTGATGAAAAAAGTATCGACCGGATTGAAGCCATCGTAAACTCCATGACCCCGGCAGAACGGGACGATCTATCCTTACTTAACGGTTCACGGCGCGCCCGGATTGCGCGCGGTTCCGGAACCAGCGTTAGCGAGGTAAATGGTCTTGTCGAGCGGTTTACCCAGGCTGCAAAAATGATGAAACGTATGTCTAATGGTGGGGGACTTCCCGGAATGCCGGCAATCCCCGGAATGCCGGGCGGACGCGGAGGAGCTACCAAGAAACAGCGGAAGGCAGGCAAGAAGAATCGCCGCAAGTTCGGTAATCCCGCGAAACAAAAACAGTGGGAGGCACAGCAAACCGTTAAGGACGAACCATCAGCGCCTACTGCCGGTAGCGCCTTTGGTCTGGGTGCTTCCCAGCCAGATTCCCCTGCTCCCACCTTGGATGATTTACCCGATGATTTGAAACGGATGTTGGGTCAGCGATGAAGTTGCTGAGCGGTAATTTTTATTACCGTGAGGAAGCTAAGCGGGTTCCCCGCTGGGTGCGGGGTCAATTAACGATTACTGAGGACGGACGTTTCGGGGGGTTTAGAGAAGATAACAGCACTGGTGGCGATTATTTTCTACCTGGATTTTGCGATGTGCATTGTCATATCGGGTTCGCGGCGGTAGGACAGATAGCTACCCCACAAGAAGCGTTAGCACAGGCGCAGGCAGATCGGGACTGCGGAATTTTAGCCATTCGTGACTGCGGAAACCTGGAATACGCCCCTGGGATTTTAGGGAATCCTAAGCTTTCTCCAATTATTCGCTGCGGACGCCATATCGCCCGTCCCAAACGCTATCTGCGCCTGCTGCCGCTAGAGGTTGAAACCCTAAGTGATTTACCGCAGGTGATGGCCGCCCAAGCGCAGCAAAGTGACGGCTGGGTAAAAATTGTGGCCGACTGGATTGACCGCTCAAATGGAGCGGAATCGGACTTAGATCCCCTGTGGCCAACCGAGATTTTGAAAGAGGGGATTGCGGCTGCCCATCAGGTGGGAGCGCGGGTAACGGCACACGCATTTTCCCATAAAGCGATTGCGGGATTGCTGGAAGCGGGGATTGACTGTATCGAACATGGCAGTGGAATCGATAGTGTCCAGGCACAAGAGTGCGCCCGCCGCGGGATTCCCGTCACCCCAACTTTGCTGCAGGTGGAATTGTTTAACCAGTTCGCAGCCCAGGCGGGCAAGAAATATCCGGTATATGCGGCGACGATGCAGCAAATGTGGGAGCAGCGGCGCGAACACTTTGCGATGCTCCATCAAAGCGGAGTGCAATTGCTGCCCGGTACCGATTCTGGCGGGTATCAATCACATGGGGACTTGGGGCGGGAACTCTCCCTGTGGGAACGCGGAGGGGTTTCCCCTCACGAGATTATTGATTTTGCTACCTGGCGAGCCCGCGACTATCTAGGGATTGGGGCTCTAGAGCCGGGAGCGCGCGCCGACTACCTGCGCTATTCCTCAGACCCGACTGGTGAGGCGGCACGGGCAACTAAACCCGAAAAAGTGGCGTTACTCGGGCAAGAGTTTTCTCCGGCAGCTGCGGTTAGCTAGGACTAATAACCTAAAAAGGGTAATAATGGAAGGTATGAGCACGTCGGAAAGCAGCCTCGATTACGCGCTAATGATTGTAGCGGGAGAGGTTGCACAGCAGGTAGGGGTATATTTACGTAGCGTTTTTCGCGCCCCCTTGGAAATTTTTCTGAAAGCGGGAATCCACGATCCGGTAACTATCCATGACCGTTACGTTGAAGCCAGGCTGCAATACCTGCTGGGAAGCTCGGTTCCGTCCTCTAGAATCTTGGGAGAGGAAACCGGAGAGCACGTCCTCACCACAGATATAATAAAGGCTGCTGGGGCGCTTTCCTTACAGCAAATACAAGATGCCTATCTAGAAAAATCTGGGCGCGAGCTAACCGCGGCGGTGGCAGTTAGCGACTTTTCCTGGCAGCTAGCAGCCGCAAAAGCCCGAGAAACTTCTCCGCTAATCGGGGAAGTATCAAAAGCGAAAGCAATCATAAAAGATTTAGGTCAGCGGGTTAGATGGATAGTTGATCCCATAGATGGAACCGCCAACTTTGCCTCCGGAGTCTCTTACTTCAATACTTCCATCGGAGTGGAACTAGATGGAAAAATGGTGGCGGGAGTCATCTACGCCCCCTACACCCGCGAACTCTTCACCGCCGACGCTAAAGAAGCGGTTCTTTATGAAGGGAAAACTGCGCGCCCGATGTGTGCCGCGGGGGCCAAGGTGGAAAGTAAAGGAATACTTACTGGTTATTTCCCGTTTCGCGATAAGAATCCGCGGCGAGCCGAAAAATCTTGGGAACTGGCTGCCTCGCTAGCTAACGCCTATGCCACCGTTCATTCGCCCGGAGCTGCGGCGCTAGATTTAGCGCAGGTGGCAGCCGGGCATACCGCAGTGGCTTTCGGAACCACTATGCGCCCCTGGGATGTGGCAGCCGGAATTCATATGGTGAGGGTCGCGGGTGGAAACGTTAAAACCTTTGAGACTTCGCAAAATCGCAACGAACCAGAGTATCTGCGAGGAGCCTTTGTTGCCAGTGCCTGCGGTCTTAATCCGGTTACCGCGCACGCCGTGGTTGAGCAGTTTATATCCTGCCAATAGCTATTTTCATTTCTTCCCGGCTGTTTTTATAAGGATGATAGGGGAAAGCGGAAGAAAAACAGTTTCAGATAATAGCGGCGATACTCAAAAGGTGTGAAACTGCTCAAAGAAGCCAAATGGGAGTCTTATAAAGTAGAAACCAGGTAACAAAATCTGGCACAATGGCTACTTGTACCGGGCCAAGACACCCCCCTCTCTGTGTGGAGGCCTCGTCTTAAGTGCTTGATTCGGGTCGTATCCCACCGGCTAGAGCGGGCACTAAACAGTCAATAGAACAGGAGAAACCACAAAAGTGGCAGTTCGTATTCGTTTAAAGCGTGTTGGTAAGATTCACTACCCGGTTTACCGAATCGTAGTGGTAGACAGCCGGAAGAAACGTGACGGCCGGGTAATCGAAGAGGTTGGACAGTACAACCCCAACGAAGAACCGTCTTTCATTCAAGTAAAATCTGATCGGATTCAGTACTGGCTAGGCGTAGGGGCACAGCCCTCGGACGCGGTTCGCCGGATGCTAGTACTATCAGGTGATATTGCTCGGTTCAACGGTAAAGAAAACGTTGAAAACCGGATTAAGACCAAAGAAAATCTCACCGCCGAACAGGCGCGTGAAAAGAACGTGAAAGCCGCCGCCGACGAGGCGCAAAAGCGTAAGGCAAAGGTCAGCGCTGAAAAAGCTGAAGCTGCTGCCGAAGAAGCCAAGGCTGATGAAGCGGTGGAAGAAGCTGCTCCCGAGAGTGAGGAAGCCTAAAAATGTTGGCGGATGCACTAGAACATCTAGTTAGTGGAATCGTTGATCACCCCGATGATGTGCGGGTGGACGAGCGCAATATGCGGCGCGGTAAGCTGCTAGAGGTGCGGGTAAATCCGCAGGATTTAGGGCGAGTAATCGGTCGCGGAGGGCGCACCGCTCGGGCTTTGCGAAAAGTTATGGGAGCGCTTTCTACTCATGGACCGATTCGGGTTGATGTAGTAGATACCGATCGGCGTTCACGCCGTTAGAGTTGGTTTTCTAGATAGCGAGCCCCATGAAATTTCATGGGGCTCGCGTCATTTATAGGCAGGGAAGATAACTATGAATTTAGTGAAAGTCGGGCAGGTAGGACCAGCTCGCGGGCTTAAAGGGGAAGTGCTGGTACGTCCTTTCACTGATTACCCTGAAGAACGTTTTAGGCAAGGAGCACAGCTGGTTACCGAGGACGAGCAAACCTGGGAAGTTAGCTCCTACCGGGAAATAAAAGGGCGCTGCTGCCTAACTTTTTCCCACATAAATAATCGTGACGATGCGGAAGCTGTAAGGGGAATAAAACTTTACGCACCAGCTAGTTCGCGTGAGGGGGAGTATTCTCCCGAACAACTAACCGGTTTACGAGTAGAAACCCCTTCGGGAGAAGAACTAGGAAAATGCGTGGGGGTAGCAATCGGAGGATTTCAAGACCGCCTACAAGTAGAGACTGCCAGTGCTAACCCAGTAGAAGTTCCGCTAGTTAAAGCTCTAGTGCCCACGATTGACTTAGATAAGGGGATAATCACCGTAGATGCACCGGAAGGGCTATTTTAACAGTTTAGTAGAGGAATCGTAATGCGGATAGATATTATTTCGATTTTCCCCCAGTTCTTTGATTGCCTAGACGTTTCCCTAATGGGTAAAGCACGTGATAGCGGGATTTTACAAACCCATATCTGGGACTTGAGAGACCAGAGTGAAGATGCACACCGAACCGTAGACCGCGCCCCCGCAGGCGGGGGCGCGGGGATGGTAATGAAACCCGATATTTGGGGCAAAGCCATCGATCAGGTGATCGGCGAATCTGGTGCGAATAAAACGGTGCTGGCGATTCCTACCCCTTCCGGGATTCCGCTCACCCAAGGCAGGGTGCGCGAACTGGCGGAAAATACCGACCATTTGGTGATAGCTTGCGGACGCTATGAAGGCATTGACCAACGAGTTAGCCAGTACTATCAGCAATTGCCCGGTGTGGAAGTGCTACCTTTTTCCCTGGGGGACTATGTGCTTAACGGTGGGGAAGTAGCGGCAGTTGCCTTGGTAGAAGCCACCTGTCGGCTGTTAGAAGGTTTCGTAGGAAACCCCCAATCGCTGCTTGAAGAATCCTATGAACTGTCTGGTCTGCTGGAATATCCCGCATACACCAAACCGCAATCTTGGCGGGGTCTAGAAATCCCACCGGTACTGCTAAGTGGAAACCACGAAAAGATAAAAGCCTGGAGGCGCGAGCAATCCCTGATACTCACCGCTACGCGCCGTCCTGATCTTATCGAGAAAATAAATCCGGACGTCCTCAATAAAACCGATAGGGAAATACTGGCAGCTCACGGGTTTTTGCCTGCCCCCTTTAAGCGTAAAGTTCGTTTTCGGCTGGCAAGGGTGGGTGAGGAAGCTACCTGCTCTGCTCTGGCATCGCGCCTGTTTCCACAAGCTTGCCCGCCTTATTTACCGCCGGATGCTATAGAGTGCTTCATTGCCGAGAACTTATCCGAGCAAGTTTTCAAAAACTATCTTAAAGACCCCGGAATCCAGATTGTTTTGGCAGAAATAGACGCATACGAAACCGCCGAAGCCCCAAATAAACTGCCCCAATGGCAACCCGTAGGATACACCCTGATAAAAGCCGGAAGTCCCGGATATCTACCGCCAGAAGAAAACCTGGCAAAGGCAACGGGAGAAAACTGTGCCTACCTATCAAAATGTTATGTTGAACCGCAGTGGTACGGTTCGGGATTATCGGGAGCAATGCTGGAAGTATCCCACTTTACGCTACAAAACCGCTACCCCCATATCGTCAAGATTGGCTTAGGTACGAATCTAGGTAACCGCAGGGCAAGAAAGTTTTATCGCCGTCACGGCTATCGGAAATGTGGACAGCGCATTTTTATGGTGGCCGATATTGAAAACCAAGATTTAGTAGCGGTTAGGGATTTCACAA
Source organism: Urmitella timonensis (assembly GCA_900120415.1). Classification (GTDB taxonomy): domain Bacteria; phylum Actinomycetota; class Actinomycetes; order Actinomycetales; family Actinomycetaceae; genus Varibaculum; species Varibaculum timonense_A. The sequence goes on from FQLW01000005.1 coordinate 113,192, forward strand.
CCTCTCAGATTCCGTCCTGGGCTAAAAACGTGGCACAATAGGCAAGGTTGCCAAAGTAGGCTGCGTAACCTGCCGTAGGGGGTCGCAAATGCCGCTTGGTGATGCTAGATTCGCCGTTAAATACGGCCTGACAGCTGACGTTACCTGCGGAACGAAAGCAAATGAGGAAACAACATTGAATATTATTGACGAGATTAACCAAGACTCTCAGCGCTCCGACCTACCAGAATTTCGCGCCGGAGACACCGTAAAAGTAAACGTACGGGTTACCGAGGGCGGAAACAGCCGTATCCAGGTATTCCAGGGCGTAGTTATTGCTCGCCGCGGCACAAATCAGCCAAACGCCACCTTTACGGTTCGCAAAGTTAGCTTCGGGGTAGGGGTAGAACGTACTTTCCCGGTAAACTCGCCGACTATCGAATCTATCCAGGTAGTAACCCGTGGTGATGTGCGTCGTGCTAAACTGTACTACCTGCGTGAACGTCATGGTAAAGCGGCTCGTATTAAAGAACGTCGCGATTTCTAACAAAGCTAATTCTTAATCGGCTCTGCTAGCTGGCAGAGCCGATTAACTATATCTGTGGCATGATGGATATGTTGGTTCATGGCGGGAGTTAAGGAATGAGACAAACTCGAGCCGAAAGCGGCTTAGGGGCAAAAGAAACAAGCAACACCCCTAAAACAGGCGGTCGTCGCGCACGCAAAACCCCTCCTAAATGGTGGCTGGTGATTCGCGAAACCCTAATGATGGTGGTGGTAGCTTTAGCTATCTCCGCAATCATAAAAGCCTTCCTGCTTCAGGCATTCCAGATTCCGTCCTCCTCCATGGAACAAACCCTGCAAATCAATGACCGAATAATCGTCTCCAAACTGGTACCCAACTACCGACAGCTAAATCGTGGAGACGTAATCGTTTTTCAAGACGATGACAACTGGTTAAAGCGGGACGCCAATACTCCCAGCCCCTCCATTATCGGTAAAATGATGATTTGGATGGGGCTACGCCCCGATGATTCCCAAAATCACCTGGTAAAAAGGGTAATCGGATTGCCCGGCGACCGGGTGCAATGCTGTGACACGAACGGACGTCTAAAAGTAAACGGCGTATCAGTAGACGAGAGCGGATATATCAATCCCGGCAATGCGCCCTCGTTAATAAAATTTGATGTTACCGTACCTGCCGGAAAGCTCTGGGTAATGGGTGATAACCGCTCCAACTCCGAGGATTCACGTTTTCACATGAAAGAGCCCTCGAACGGGTTCGTATCAGTAAAACAGGTTACCGGTAGAGCTTTCGCGATTATGTGGCCTATAAATCGCATCTCTACCATAAAAAACACTGACGCTTTCGCCGCGGTTCCCCCCGCGCCCTAAAATGGCTACCGTTCCCACCCGCGACCTGGAACTATCCCTACTAGAGCGTGCGCGCGCCCTTTTTAAGCCCTTAACTGCTAACCCTACTAGCACCCAAGAAACAGAAAACCTCGCTCCCACCCGAATCTGTATAGCCGGTATAGATGAAGTAGGAAGAGGCGCGATTGCCGGGCCGCTCGCCGTAGGGATAGCGGTAATTGACGGAGGCGAGGGCGAGCCCCCTGCCGGTTTAACCGACTCGAAACAGCTCACCGCCAAGCGGCGTGAAGCCATGTTTGAAGAGTTAGCCGCCTGGCCGGCAGCCTGGGCAGTGGGTACTGCCACCGCTACAGAGATTGATAAAGAAGGCCTAACCCCGGCATTGCGCCTAGCTACCTTTCGTGCCCTAGATGCCCTAGCAAAAAGCGGATATAATCCGCAGATAGTACTGCTTGACGGCAGTTTTGATTATCTTACGCCCCCCTCAGATTTGTTTTCCGCTACCGATTCGGGATTCCCGTCCTTGCCAATAGCAGATTCCTGCCCGCCCAGAACCTCACCAAAAGTAACCACTTTGGTGAAAGGGGACGCAAAATCGGTTGTTATTGCGGCTGCTTCCGTGCTGGCAAAGGTTAGTAGAGATAGACTAATGAGCGACCTTGCCGATCCGGGGTATGGGTGGGCAAAAAATAAAGGATACGCGTCGGCTCAGCATATGGCGGCTATTTCCCAGCTGGGGCTAGATTCATATCATCGTCTCAGCTGGACTTTGCAGGGGGTATCGTCTGCAACAGTGGCGCAAGCGTGGAATAATCGCCGCGAAAGACCAGCGCAGTCTCCGCAAGTTTTCAGCACGCAGAAGGGATAACAGTGGGCATTGAAGATTTAGAGGCGTATGAGAATCATCAGGAACTTGCCCTGTTTCGCGAATATCGTGACGTAGTTTCCATCTTCAAATATGTGGTGGAAACCGATAGGCGATTCTATCTAGCTAACGAGGTAGATGTGCAAATGCACAATAACGGCGGAGATGTATTCTTTGAAGTAACTTTGCAAGATGCCTGGGTGTGGGATGTTTATCGCCCCTCTCGCTTCGTTAATCGGGTAAAGGTTTACTCCTTCAAGGATATAAACGTCGAGAAGTTACCGGAATCGGAAATTACCCTGTAAGCGGGTCTTGGTTACTGGTTTGCCTAACGACTAACCGGCTTGCCTGTTACCATAGAGAGAAGTGTTAGGCATTTAACAGTGGTTTATATGCAGAAAGGCTGGCAGTGTCCAAGATTAATACGGTAGCGCCGGACTGGTCCGGAATAGCTTTCCATAATGATTCTTTTGTAGATGTTTCCAGTGAGGACTATCGCGATAAATGGGCAGTAATGTTCTTTTATCCAGCAGATTTTTCCTATGTATGCCCCACCGAGTTAGAGGATTTAGCCGACAACTATGCGCAGCTACAGCGAATGGGAGTCGAGGTTTATTCGGTTTCAACCGATAAACATCATTCTCACAAAGCCTGGCATGACAGCTCCAAGCGGATTCAAAAAATTTCTTATCCCATGGTTGCCGACCCTACTGGCAAGATTTCGCGCGCCTTTGAAGCCCTAGATGAAGAATCCGGGTGTGCCTATCGCTGTACTTTCCTGATTGATCCCAGTGGCATTATCCAATACGTCGAGACCACTTCAGATGCTGTAGGACGCAGCGCTGGGGAACTGCTGCGAAAAGTGCGGGCAGCGCAGTATATTTACGACCATCCCGACGAGGTCTGCCCCGCAAATTGGGATTTAGGGGAGAGTACCATTACTCCCACTTTTGATTTGTCAGGGAAGCTATAGAAATGTTAGACGAGAAGATTCTGGAACAGGTAAAACAGGTTATCGGGTTGATTAAATACCCGGTAGAGCTGGCTACTTCACTGGACTACAGCGAACAATCTAAGCAAACCTCCGAAATCCTGCACCAGATTGCGGGATTATCGGACTTGATCCAGGTCAAATGGGAAGAAAATCCCCGCAAACCATCCTTTGCTATCCGGCGCGTGGATTCTGATATCAGCGTGCGTTTTGCAGGGGTTCCTTCCGGAACCGAGTTCAACAGTTTCGTCCTCGCATTGTTACAGGTAGGCGGGCATCCGGTCAAAGCAGATGAGGATATTATTGCCGCAATCAAACAGATAGATGAACCCGCCGAGTACACCACCTATGTTTCACTTTCCTGCATGAACTGTCCGGACGTAGTCCAGGCTCTTAACGCCATTTCGATAATCAATCCTGTGGTTAAACACACGGTGGTTGATGGCGGAACTTTCGGAGAGGAATTCGACCACCTACATTTGCAATCCGTACCTACGGTAGTAAAAGACGGGGAAGTCTTTTTACAGGGCAGATCCACTTTGGAACAGGTAGTTACCAAAATCGTGCGGGGAATGACCGGGCTGCGCTTAAAACGCTTGAACGCCCTTGAGCCCTTTGACGTGCTGATAATCGGGGGCGGACCTGCCGGAGTAGCCGCTGCTGTGTATGCCGCCCGCAAACAGCTACGAGTAGGTATCGTGGCCGACCGTATCGGAGGACAGGTTTTAGAGGGCGGGCAAATCGAAAACCTGATTACCTTAGAGCGCGTAAAACCGGAAGAACTAACCGCGACTTTTGAAGCTAATCTACGCGATTACCCGATTGATCAGATTGGGGGGATTCGCGTAGAAAATATAGGTTCGCGCACGCCCGAGGGCATGATTCCTTTGATGACCGAGGGCGGAGCCCGGCTGCAGGCTAGAACAGTAGTGATTTGTGTAGGCTCTAGTTTCAAGCACCTGGATATTCCCGGTGAAGAAACCTACCTGAACCGGGGGGTTTCATTCTGTCCGCACTGTGATGGTCCCCTATTTACTGATCGTAAAATCGCGGTCATGGGGGGAGGTAACTCGGCGATTGAAGCCGCTATAGACCTGGCCGGTATTGCTCGTGAAGTTACCGTAATTGATATAGCAGACAGTCTAAAAGCCGATAAAGTCCTAGTAGAGCGGCTAAAGGCGCTAGCTAATACCCGCGTTATTCAGTGCGCCAATGCCACTAGAGTTTTAGGCGATGGGCATCGAGTTACCGGTCTAGAATACAAAGACGCTGATGGTCAAGGGCAGATGCTAGAGCTAGACGGCATATTTGTACAGATTGGCTCTACTCCTAACACTGATTGGCTAACCGGAAAACTAGAAATGGAAGACGGCTATATATCGGTGGACAATACTGGCGCTACCTCTATTCCAGGAGTATTTGCGGCAGGCGACTGCACCAATGTTCCCCATAAGCAAATAGTGATTGCCCTCGGGGCGGGAGCTAACGCAGCGCTGGGAGCCTTTGAATACCTGATTCGCAACCCCAAGGACGCCTAGTAGCCTTTTACCGCTGTCCCTATGGGGAGCAGCGGAATTAGCGCGCCCTATTTCACCGGTTCTTGTTTTAATAACTACCGGTACTAGCAGTTTTAATTTAGGGGGTAAATAGCTACGCCCCGCTTGTCCCCAAGGGCAGATAACCCCCGCCTTTCCTTACCTAAGGATAATAAAATTTAGTTTTTCCTAGGTATTCGCCACCCTTAAACCATGAAAACTAAGAACCGCGCCATAGGGGCTGCCGGGGAAGAACTGGCAGCTAGAATGCTTCGCGACTGCGGGTATCAAATCTTAGAACGTAACTGGCGATGCCGCTTCGGGGAACTCGACATTATCTGCCACGACCCCAAATCTTCTCGGTTAGTGTTCGCGGAAGTAAAAACCAGGACTAGCCTCCACTACGGGGGAGCCAAACAGGCAATAGGGCGAGAAAAATATCGCCGCCTGCGAAAACTCGCCAGTATTTGGCTTTTAGAGCACCCAGAAATCAAGGCAAATGGGGGAGTGCGTCTTGATTTGGTAGCAATTGATGCCAGCAGCGGGAAAACACCAGTAATTACTCACTGCCGAGGAATCTGATAATGGCACAAATCGGAACTTGCTTTGCCTTAGGTATGGTGGGGCTAAAAGGTCACCTCATCAAAGTAGAAGCGCACCACACTCAAGGATTACCCGCATTTGCGCTGGTAGGATTACCAGATGCTTCGCTGCGCGAATCTCGCTCGCGAGTAGAAGCTGCGATAGCCTCTACCGGACTACGCTGGGAACCAACCCGGCTAACCGTTAATCTTTCTCCCGCCGAACTGCCAAAAACCGGATCGGGATTCGACCTGCCGATTGCCCTGGCAGTGGTAGCTTCGAGAGTCGCAACGGTACAAAAACAGTGTGAGGGGATGGTTTTTTGCGGAGAACTAGGGTTAGATGGGCGGATATACCGAGTACGAGGAATCTTGCCCCTAGTGCTCGCGGCGCGGCGCGCCGGATTCAAAAAAGTGATGGTAGCCACCGAAGCAGTTCCGGAAGCCTCCCTCATCGAGGGAATCGAAATAGTGGGAGTCTCACACCTGGTAGAAGCGCTTCATTATCTGGGAATGCGGAAAATGAAAGAGCGTGTAGAGCAACTAAAAAAGCTGAAAAATACGGTTGCCCCCAGCTCCGTACCAGTTATGCCCGCATCTGAACCCCCCGACCTCCAAGAAGTGAAGGGAGCTTTCTTAGCGCGCAAAGCCCTAGAAATAGCGGCTGCCGGGGGACACCATCTGAGCCTTATCGGGGTTCCCGGAGCTGGAAAAACCATGTTAGCCAGCTGTTTGCCAGGGATTTTACCTCCCCTAGCTGATGAAGAAGCCCTAGAAGTTACTTCCATTCATTCCCTCGCCGGGACTTTCGCGCCCTCGCAAGGGTTAATTCGCCGTCCTCCCTTTATCGCACCCCACCACAGTGCCACCCTCCCAGCATTAATCGGGGGAGGGAGTGGGATAGCCACCCCCGGAGCAATATCTTTAGCCCATCGGGGCGTCCTATTTCTTGACGAAGCCCCCGAGTTTCAAACCCGCAGCCTAGATGCGCTCCGCCAACCGCTAGAAACCTCAAAAATAACCGTACATCGCTCGCGGGCAGTCACCAGTTATCCGGCGGCTTTCCAGCTAGTGATTGCGGCTAATCCCTGCCCTTGTGGAATGTGGGGTCAGGCAGAAGGAGAATGTAAATGCACCCCCTATCAGCGGGTACGTTATTTAGCTCGTTTATCCGGGCCATTGATGGATCGCATCGATCTGCAATGCCAAGTGGGGCGACCTAAAATCGCAGATTTAACTGCTACGGATACTCCTGAAAGTAGCAGCACCGTTAGGGAGCGAGTGCTGCAAGCACGAGAACGTGCCCGTAAGCGCTGGAAAGACCAGCTCGTATCACTTAATGCCCGAATTCCCAGCCGGATTTTGAAATTTGCGTTAGATTCCGCAACTAAAGATCGTCTCAATCATTTGGTTGGTTCGGGGCGGATTTCTATGCGAGGAGCTGACCGGATTTGCCGAGTTGCTTGGACAATAGCTGACTTAAACGGCAGAGATAAACCTATTGGCGAAGATTTTGGTCTTGCCTATTCACTTCGCACCTCTAACGGTACTTATTAGGAGCTAGCTATGGAAGATAATCGACAATACCGGCTGGCCTGTGCCAGTTGGTCAATGATAACCGAGGCCGGTGACTATGCAGCTGACCTGTTACTTAGTGAACTAGGTCCGGTTGAAGCATTGAAGATTGCGCGGCGCGCCTGCAAGGAATCGCCCCAACGCTGGCACAGTTATTTGCCGGTGGAGCTGCTTCGGCGCGTAGGGGTAGACAAATGGAACCAAGCGTTTTCAAAGTGGCAGGCGCGTCTAAAGGTACTTGACTTGTTGGCGCTGGAAAAAATGTTAGCTAGAGGACGTTTTCAGCTGCTTACGCGGCGTGATAGTAACTGGCCGGTTGGCTTTCAGAATGTCGAGAACGCCCCCTGGGCGCTGTGGGCGATAGGTGATACTACGGTGCTTAATTCCCTGGCAGACAAGGCGGTGGCAATGGTGGGGGCACGTGCCGTGAGCGCCCTGGGGAACGACGTTGCAACCGAACTGGCTTTTCGATGTGCCTGCGAAGGCATAGTTTTAGTTTCTGGAGGGGCATACGGGGTAGACCGACTGGTACATATAGCTTGTCTTAAAGCTGGGACTCCTACAGTTAGTCTGCTAGCCGGAGGTCTTGACCGCCCCTATCCGGCTTCTAACGCAGATTTGTTTAAGCAAATAACCCGCAACGGAGTGTTACTAAGCCAATATCCACCGGGAGCGCGCCCTACCCGTTGGCGTTTTCTAGACCGCAATCGACTAATCGCGTCTTTATCCGCAGCAACCATAGTTATTCAAGCGGGGGTGCGTTCGGGAGCCCTCAATACTGCGAATCATGCTATTGAACTTGGCAAACAGGTCGGTGCGGTTCCCGGGCCAATTAATCAAGCTGAATGGACAGGTTCTAACCGTTTGATTCGACAAGGGGCTACCCTTATCAGCAGTGCCGAAGATGTTTTGGAAATGATTTCGCCACTAGGGGAGGTAACTGCACCGGAATACCGGGTAAAAACTGGTTATTTAGATGGTTTAGATGCGCTGACTGCCCGAATCTTGGATGCTACTCCGATAAAAAGTCATGCAGATGTGGAGGCGATTGCTCGCGCCAGCGGGGTTGCGCTCAGCGAAGTAGCAGCAGTGATGGGTAACCTGGAAATGGAGGGGCGGGTAATCCAAAAAGCCGGGAAATGGAAAAAGACAGGGGTTTAATGATGCGAGCGGCAAAACGCGAGGAAATACTAGAGGATTATCGCTGTTACCTGCAATATGTAAAATCTTTTTCTCCGGCCTCGATTAAAGCTTATCTCGCGGATTTACGTGGGTGGCTTGATCATTGCGCTATTGAGGACGGGCAATCTATTATTCCGGCCTGTACTTTGGTGGCTGCCCGGAATTGGTTGGCGCATCTGCGTTCATCCGGGCAATCGCCCACTACTATTGCCCGTAAAATCGCTGCTTTGAGAGCTTTTTCTAAATGGGCAAAGCAAAATCAAATGGTAGAAGCCGATTTCGCGAAGCAACTTCGCACCCCCAAAACCGCAAAAAACCTGCCACATATGTTGTCGGTCTCCCAGGCGCAACAATTGCTCAGCTGGTGTGAAAGTCAAGCAGCGAGCGATGCAGTAATGGCGCGCGATTGGGCTATCTTTGAGCTAATTTACGCTACCGGGGCTAGGGTAGGGGAAATATGTTCGCTGGTTCCTGAAGATATTGATTTCGAGGTTCGCACCGTTCGCCTCTGGGGTAAAGGCTCTAAAGAACGAGTAGTGCCGTTCAGTGTGCAAGCTGGCAGGGCGCTATCTTTTTACCTAGAGAGGGCGCGTTGTGAGCTACAAAAATCTTCGCTAGCAGATGAGTTGTTCCTGGGCGCTCAGGGGAAAGGCATATCGGAGCGAATTGTGCGTTCAAGATTACACCGCGCCTGTACTCTTGCCGGGGTGCCAGATTTAGGTCCGCACGGGCTGCGCCACTCTATGGCTTCCCATATGTTAGAGGGCGGAGCAGACCTGCGAGTAATCCAGGAAATGTTAGGACATTCTGCGCTATCTACTACTCAGCGTTATACCCATGTAGATGCCAATCGGATTATTGGCGCATATCAAAGGGCTTTCCCTCGCGCCTAGCAGCTGCCAAAACGTCCTCTTTAGTCTAAATAGACAGGTTTACCGGTTTTTAATCGGCTGCGCTGCGAGATGAACAGGCTAGTCGCATGGTCGGTTTGTGATTGCAAGCGCCCCCTAAAGCCAGCGCTGGATTTAGGAGGTGGGAAGTAAACGTACAGGTCCTAGGATAAGCAGTAGCGGATTTATATAGTGACGGTCATCGATTTTTGCCCCAAAATGTAACCCTGGATGTCCCGCTTGCAAAATCCCAATCTTTTGACCAGCGCTAACCGGGCTCCCTACGGTTAAATCACTTTTAACCGGGGTGTAGGTAGTGCGAATCAGTGCTGAATGCTTAATCGAGATAGCGGGAGTGCCAGCTATGGTTCCCACAAAAAATACGGTTCCCTCCCGCGTGCTATACACCTCGCTGCCGGTCGGAATATCCAAATCAACTCCCCGGTGTCCGCTACCCCAAGGAGAAGATGGCGGGTTAAAAGGACGTAAAACTCTAACCGGATGCCCGCTAGGCCACTGGTGTCGTCCTATTTCCCCCGAAAGCTCTGATAATGGTACTGTTTGCCCAAAGTAGGCGCTGGAGGTATTCTTGACAGAACTTGGGGCAGAGCCGGTAGCAGCCACTAAGAGCGTTGCCGTCAAAGCCGCAAATAAGGCGGTGAATACGGGTCGGGACTTATTCATAGCTCCAAGATGGTTCTTTGCTAGGTGTTAATGCTGTTTTCCTATAACTAGGTGAGGAAAGCAGGGATTTATCGGCTCTTGGGGACAGCTTCGCCAGCTTAGAGGTTTTCAAAATTTCCAGCAGATACTCCGATAACCTGGCTAGGTAGTGTCGGCGAGCTCCTAACTGTCAGCAGATTAACACTGTTCAATCAGCTATTAGCTTGGGGTATTCTCGTATTTCCCGCTAAGCTAGCTCTTAGCACCTGGCTTGCCAGGTGACTTCGCGTACGACTACCAGCCCAGCTGGGTCGTGCTAGCTTCGGTCCTGTTTTCCGGGCAGCAGCCCTGGGGAAAACTCCTCAGAACTGCTTCTACCAGTAAACAGGTGTTAGCAGACGTCGTGCCAGGAACCGAATAGAAACCGTAAGCGGGGCTTGTAGCCCCAAAATGTGTGCGCCCTAGCGCACTGAAAGGAAGTCATGGCGGTAGTAACCATGTCTGAGCTGCTGAAAAGCGGCGTTCACTTTGGACATCAAACTCGCCGTTGGAATCCCAAGATGAAGCCCTTCATCTTGGCTGATCGCAACGGTATTTATGTAATTGATTTGGCGCAATCCCTAGATGGCATTAACCGCGCCTATGATTTTGTGCGCCAGACGGTGCTGCGCGGGGGAAATGTCCTGTTCGTAGGCACCAAGAAACAAGCACAAGATTCCATCGCTGAGCAGGCTGAACGGGTAGGGATGCCCTATGTTAATCAGCGCTGGCTAGGCGGTATGCTAACCAACTTTGGGACTGTGCACAAGCGCTTACAGCGTCTAAAAGAACTCGAACAAATCGACTTCGATGATGTAGCCGGTTCTGGACGCACCAAGAAAGAACTATTAATGATGCGCCGCGAGAAAGATAAACTCGCCCGCACCCTGGGGGGTATTCGTGATATGGCACGTATTCCCTCTGCAATCTGGGTAGTAGATACCAACAAGGAACACTTGGCGGTAGCGGAAGCCAGCAAGCTAAATATTCCAGTGGTAGCTATTTTGGACACCAACTGCGATCCCGACGAGGTTGAATTCGGGATTCCCGGCAACGATGACGCTATCCGCTCGGTAGCCTTGCTAACCCGGATTATCGCTGATGCCTGCGCCGATGGACTGATTGCCCGTTCGCAAAAAGCTGCTGGCAAGAAAGATAGCGACGAAGAAGCAGCCCCCTCGGAAGAACCCCTAGCTGATTGGGAACGCGAACTCCTAGAAGGAAATAGCGAGGGCGAAGCTAAAGCAGAAAAAGCCGAAGAAGACGCTAAAGAAGCATCTGCTGACGAGACCAGCAAAGATGCAGAAGCTGAAGCAGCTACCGGCGAAACTGAAAAGTCTGAATAGTTCCACGGACGCTAACGAGAGGAAAAACTTATGGCTATTTCCATGCAAGACATTAAAGAGCTGCGCGAACTAACTGGCGCAGGTCTAATGGAAGTAAAGAAAGCATTAGAGGCAGCAAACGGCGATAAAGATGAAGCAGTAAAAGCAATTCGCCTGGCTGGAAAGAAATCTTTAGCAAAGCGTGAGGATCGCTCTACCGCTAACGGTTTGGTAATGGCAAAAGTCGTTGATACCGATCAGTGTCAAGCTGGTGTAATGCTAGAAATGAACTCCGAGACTGACTTTGTTGGCAAGTCTCCCAAGTTCGTAGCCGCTGCCGAGGAAATCTTGCAAGCACTGGTAGACAGTGCAGTCAGCACCCGCGAGGAACTGCTGGAAGCAAAATGTGGCGAAGGAACCGTTCAGGACAAAGTCGAAGAAATCGGCGCCCTGTTCTCTGAACACATTGTTCTGGGCAAAGTCACTCGGGTAGAGGGCGAAGCGGTTACCAGCTACCTGCACTACTCCTCGGCAGATTTGCCCGCACAGGTTGGGGTACTGGTAGCCACGGATAAAGCAGGCGAAGAAGTAGCTCACGATATCGCCCTGCATGTTGCTGCCTACAGCCCGCGTTTCATCGACCGTGAGGAAGTTCCCCAGGAAGAACTGGATAAGGAACGCGAAACTTTGCGGGAAATGACCATCAAAGAAGGTAAACCCGAGAAAATCGTGGACAAGATTGTCGAAGGTCGGATGGGTTCTTTCTACAAGGACAACTGCCTACTAGATCAGGATTTCGCAAAAGATCCCAAGCAAACAGTGGGACAGATTGTGAAAGCGGCTGGCGGTAAAGTTACTGCTTTTGCCCGTTTCCACGTTGGTTCTTAAGTAAAATAAGTTGTGGCCTCAGGAAATCCTGAGGCCACAACTCTATATGCAACCAGATTAAACCCGGTGATGAGGGCGCAAATTTAGCACACAGCTCCCGGGAGTTAATTCTTTAGAAAACATAAAAAACAGGGCGTATTCGGACTTAAGCTGTCCTAGCGATTAGTGTTCGGGTTAAGGTAGTAACAGGCGCAAGAGTGCGCATTCGGACAGCAATAACGTAAAGGGGATACTTTGAATCAGGAAGTCGTAAGTTCTCAGCGCAGAGTAATGCTGAAGCTGTCCGGGGAAGTCTTTGGTGGCGGTCAAGTTGGCATGGATCTCGATGTCATCAACTCGGTAGCTCACCAGATTGGTGCAGCGGTAGCCAAAGGAGTTCAGGTCGCAGTGGTAGTGGGGGGCGGAAATTTTTTCCGGGGCGCTGAATTATCCCAGCGTGGCCTCGATAGGGCGCGCGCCGACTATATGGGAATGCTGGGAACGGTAATGAACTCTCTCGCTCTGCAAGACTTACTAGAACAAGCCGGGGTCACCACCAGGGTACAAACCGCTATTACTATGGGGCAGATTGCCGAACCCTATATTCCCTTAAAAGCGGTACGGCATATGGAGAAAGGACGGGTAGTAATCTTCGGAGCCGGATCGGGACTACCGTTTTTCTCCACCGACACCGTTAGTGCTCAGCGCGCCCTCGAAACCCACTGCCAAGAATTACTGGTCGGTAAAAACGGGGTAGACGGAGTATATAGCGCCGACCCGAAAAAAGACCCCACCGCCACGAAATATGACCGCCTCACCTATCAAGAAGCCCTGCAAAAAGGGCTGAAAGTTATGGACGCTACCGCATTTAGTCTGTGCATGGATAACGGACTCGATACCCGCGTTTTTGGAATGTCTGAGCCTGGCAACGTTACTTCGGCGCTGCTAGGTGAGACAATCGGTACATTAGTTTCTGCTGACAAGGAGTAACCAAGTGATTGACGATATTCTGCTCGAAGCTGAGGAGAAGATGGAAAAAGCCATCGAGTTTTCCCGCGAAGAATTCACTGCGATTCGCACCGGGCGAGCTAACGCCGCCATGTTTAACCCGATTACTGTGGAATACTATGGAGCGCCAACTCCTTTGCAGCAGCTGGCAACCATTTCTATCCCCGAGCCACGCACCGTGCTGATTTCCCCCTACGACAAGTCCTCCACTAATGATGTCATCAAGGCAGTTCGGGACAGTGACCTGGGGGTAAACCCCACTGACGAGGGCAACCATATTCGGGTAACCTTACCGGAACTAACCGAGGAACGCCGTCGCGACTACGTAAAACTAGCGGGACAAAAAGCCGAGGAAGGACGGGTATCTATTCGCGGTATCCGCCGTAAAGCCATGGATCAGCTAGAGAAGTTGAAAAAGGATGGCGAAGCTGGCGAGGACGAGGTAACGCGCGCCGAAAAAGAAATAGAATCTTTGACAAAGAAGCAGGTAGAAACGATGGATAAACTACTTGCGGCCAAAGAAAAAGAACTAATGGAGATTTAGTTGAATAATCGCGCCCGCGCTTTCCGCGAGGGAGCTGCGCAATCAATATCGCCAGAGCCTACCAAGGAGCAGAGCGCTAATCCCAAGAAATCCCGGGCAGGACGCAACCTGCCAGCCTCAATAGCAGTCGGGGTAGGATTAGGTGGCTTAGTCTTGGCATTATTACTGGCTCCTACCGTATTTTTCTTAGGGTTCGCCATGATTGTGGCAATTATGGCCGAATACGAAATGGCAGGAGCCTTAGCTCGAATAAGAATCAAACTCTGCCTACCTCCCTTACTGGTAGGCACGGTGGGAATGCTCCTGTGTGCCTATCTGCTAGGCCCGGAAGGGCTGTGGGCAGCAGCGCTCGCCACCATGATTGCCTGTGCGATTTGGCGGCTTAGTGTAGGACCATCCAAGTTTGCCACCCGCGACCTGCTGGCTACTTGCTTTGTGGCTATCTACCTGCCATTCTTAGCCTCATTCGTGATTGTGATGCTCCATAATCCTCATCATCCGGCACCGATTATCCTCTGGATTGTAATCACCATATGTAATGACATTGGGGGATATGCTGCCGGGGTGCTAAAAGGAAAACACCCGATGGCACCAGCAGTTTCTCCCGCGAAAAGTTGGGAAGGCTTCGCCGGGTCAGTGCTAATGTGTACGGTCGCGGCGGCAATCGGGGTTTGGCTAACCTCTACCCAGTTATGGGCAATCCCGGTGTTAGGGCTATTAACCCCGGTAATTGCTACCTGTGGCGACCTAGGGGAGTCCCTAATTAAACGAGATTTAAAGCTTAAAGATATGGGCAGTTTACTGCCGGGGCATGGCGGAGTTATGGATCGGTTAGATTCGCTGCTACTGACGGTGCCACTGTTCTTCGTGGTTTCACTTTTTATATTTTAGGTACGGCAAAAATGGTCAGGGAAAGCACCCCAAGAAAAAACGGGAAGGCAAAGGTATTAAGGACACCTCCTCGTCCTCAGCAAACAAACAAAACCGATGATCAACAGCTGATGCGCCAGGCGCGTCCCAAATGCGACCCCCGCCAGGTGATGCCCACCGATCAGCCTCCAGAGGGTGCTACCAGCAGTGATGCCCGTCCAGTGTTGCGTTTTCAAGCCATTAGACGCACTAAACCTACAGATCATTTAGCTGACTTCGATTTGGCTGGTCGCAAAAAATTCTTAAAAAATAACGGTTTTCCGCCCTTTAGAGCCGACCAGCTTTCCCGCCACTACTTCACCCATCTAACAACTGATTGCGCCCAAATGACAGATTTACCGGCTTTAGGGCGCGAAAAACTGACCGAACTGGCTTTCCCGCCGTTAATAGAACCCGTTTTGGTGCGTAGCGGTGATAACGGGATGACCCGCAAATACCTGTGGCGACTATTTGATGGCGCCGAAGTAGAGTCAGTGTTAATGCGTTATCCTTCCCGGGCTACCCTATGTATTTCTTGCGAAGTCGGATGCGGAATGGCTTGCCCATTTTGTGCCACCGGGCAAATGGGGCTGACCCGCAACCTTTCGACCGCTGAAATCGTAGAACAGGTGCGCCTAGCCCGTAAAGCCTGTGAAGAGGGTGAACTGGGCGGCAGTAGCTGCCGACTCAGCAATGTGGTGTTCATGGGAATGGGAGAGCCCATGGTGAACTATCGCGCAGTGCTGGGTGCGGTTCGTCGCCTGATTGCCAATCCCCCAGAAGGATTCGGGATGTCCGCGCGGGGAATCACGGTTTCAACTGTGGGGTTAGTGCCGGGAATCAAAAAACTGACGGAAGAAAAAATTCCGCTCACCCTGGCGATTTCCCTGCACGCTCCCGATGATGAGCTGCGTGATGAGCTGATTCCTTTAAATTCTCGATTCAAGGTCAGCGAATTGCTGGATGCTGCCTACCAGTATTTTCAAGCCACCGGTAGGCGAGTATCTATTGAATATGCTTTGATAAAGAACATGAACGACCAGGCATGGAGGGCGGAACTACTCGCAGATTTACTGAATGCGCGCGGGCATGGCTGGGCGCATGTGAATCCGATTCCGCTAAATCCCACCCCCGGATCGATCTGGACGGCGAGTGAATCCCACGCCCAAGCAGAATTTGTGGATACTCTGGAACGTAAAGGTATAACTACCACTATCCGTGATACTCGGGGACAAGATATTGACGGAGCATGTGGTCAATTGGCAACTAAATCTCGGAAGGAGAGAACTGGCAAGTGAGCGAGAACAACTTTCCTAGAGCCGGTTTTTTTACGCGCGGATACGACCCCTCCCAGGTGGACGAGTTTTTTACCGATGCTCGCAAAGCCTACGAAGGGGGGATACCCGCCGAAGAGTTTTCGGCAGAACAAGTACGGGGCGCTCACTTTGACCTGGTGCGTCGCGGTTATCAAACTAGCGCTGTAGATCAGGCAATGGATCGGCTGGAAGCGGCATTTATCCGCCGTGACCGGGCAGATAATGTGGCAGTTAATGGCTCCCAGGCTTGGATGGAACGGGTAGCCCAACGAGCCACTACCCTCTACCCTCGGATGCTTCGCCCCGAGGGTAAACGTTTTGCGCACCCACAAGGTAAAGGCTATGACGCTGCCCAGGTAGATGCTCTCCTCGATCGGTTAGCGAAATATTTTGATTCCGATGAGGGGATTACTTCCAGCGAGATTCGCAACGCCACTTTCAAGAGCGCAAAGGACGAGAAAGCCTATAAAGAGGGCGTAGTAGACGCTTATCTGTCGCGGGCGGTAGAAGTACTGCTAGCGGTAGAGTAGCAACATTTGATTAGGTAGCGGTTAATAGTTTTCTGGTAATAGGGAGGCTCGTTGCGCGAGGTTTTCATATTAGGCTCTACCGGTTCTATCGGTACCCAAGCTCTGGAAGTAATCGCTAATAATCCGGGGCGGTTCTGTGTGCGCGCCCTCAGCGCCGGTGGGGCTAACCTAGCGTTACTGGCGCGCCAAGCTGCCCGTTTCCGCCCCGATACCATAGCTATATGCGCAGATAAAGGTAAAGAGTTTGCCAGCATCCTCACCCAACTACTAGCTAATGAGGACGAGGAAGAAACGTCCCCGTTAGCAGTTACAGCAGGTAAATACCGACCGGAGATATTAACCGGAGAAAAAGCCAGCTCCCAGCTCGCTGCTCAAGCCTCCTGCGATTCAGTGGTGCTTAACGGCATTACGGGAGGAGTAGGTTTAGAACCAACTTTGGCAGCTCTAGAAAGTGGCGCTACCTTAGCATTAGCTAACAAGGAATCCCTGATAGTTGGGGGAGTCTTGGTTAAAGCTGCCTGTCAGCGCCCTGGTCAAATCGTACCGGTAGATTCTGAACATTCGGCGATTGCGCAGGCGTTGGCCTCTGGCGTTCACCATAAGGGGCTAACCAGTGTAAACCAGGATGGGCGTAGTGAAGTTAGCCAAATTATTCTCACTGCCTCCGGCGGTCCGTTTCGAGGTAAAAAACGCGCTGATTTAGCGGAAGTAAACGCGCAGCAAGCGCTCAATCACCCCACCTGGTCGATGGGGCCGGTGGTGACGATTAACTCTTCCACTTTGGTAAATAAGGGTTTGGAACTGATAGAAGCTCACTTGCTGTTTGACGTTGCGCCCGAAAGTATTGTGCCGGTGATACACCCGCAATCTATCGTTCATTCGGGGGTAACCTGGCGTGACGGTGCTACAGTTTTGCAGGCCTCTCCACCTGATATGCGCCTTCCAATTGCTCTAGGTCTTGACTGGCCGACCCGCTTGGATAACACAGTAACCCCTCTGGATTTCACTGTGACCCAGCAGTGGCAATTCGAACCGGTAGACCACGAAACCTTCCCGGCAATAAAACTAGCCCGGCAAGCAGTAGCAGCCTCGTCCTCACACCCGGCGGTTTATAACGCCGCCAATGAAGTATTCGTAGCTGCTTTTCTACAAGAAAAGCTTTCCTACCTGCAAATAGTAGATTCTCTAGCGCAAGTATTGTCCGAACATACCGGGGTAGATAATCCAGATTTAGGACAAATTATGGCTGCGCAAACCTGGGCGAAAACCAAGGCTCAGGAAATTGTCATGAACGCTAGGTAGGCTATCCCCATGGCATTTATACTTGGCGTACTAATCGTGGTTATCGGGCTAATCATCTCTATCGGTCTACATGAATGCGGACATTTACTGCCCGCAAAGAAATTCGGGGCATTAGTACCCCAGTTCATGATTGGTTTCGGTCCCACCTTGTTCTCACGCAAACGCGGGGAAACCGAATACGGAGTGAAAGCGATTCTCCTAGGAGGATACTGCAAAATCCTGGGAATGTATGGTCCAGGAAACCTTGACCAGGTGGGATATAAACTTGACGGAAAAAAGCTTACGGTACGTCAGGCGCGCGCCCTAGAACCCGACCAGGCCGATAAACTGGTTCCCACCTGGTCGCAAGAAGCCCGAGACGCCTCACTAGCAGAAATACCTACCGAGAAACGTTCCCGCGCATTTTATAACCTGCCGGTTTCCAGGCGCCTAGTAGTCATGTTCGGTGGGCCGGTAATGAACCTGTTTCTATCGTTCGTGCTGATGGCGATTGCGATGCTGGGAATCGGAATCGCCACCCCCACCACCACCGTAGATAAAGCTGTCTGCCTAAAAGCCGGTCAAGTAGTAGATTGCTCCCAAGCCGGCGCGCAGCCCGCTCCCGCAGCGAAAGCCGGAATAAAACCCGGTGACGTCCTCGTCTCCTGGAATGGAAAAAAGATAAATACCTGGGACGATTTACGCCAATATGCAAGCCAAACTCACGGTGAAGCCACCGTTAAGGTTCGTCGCAACGGACAGACGCTCAATTTTCAGCTCAGCCAAGTAGACGGGAAAGTAGGGCTCTACTCCAAAACTGAACGCGCCAGCACCGGGATAGCCACCTACGGGAAAACCATGTGGCAGCTGTTCTACCAAACCGGAGCGGTAGTATTAAAACTGCCGGTAGCAGTGTGGAACGTGGGAGTTTCGGTATTCACCGACACTCCTCGCGATAGCGCCGGAATCATGTCTGTTCTGGGAGTAGGCAGAATCGCAGGAGAAATCGGATCTTCGCCCTCAACCCAGGTAACCCTGGCAGATCGCGCCGGAGGGTTGCTTTCCCTGTTAGCTTCCCTAAATATGGCACTATTCGTGTTTAATCTGATTCCGCTACCTCCTCTAGATGGTGGTCATATTGCCGGTGCTTGTTGGCAAGGAATCAAAAACACCTATGCGAGACTCCGTTCTCGCCCTGCCCCCGGTCCGATTGATGCCGCGAAAGCCGTTCCCTTAACCTATCTGGTAGCAGGGCTGCTAATCGCTATGACCGTGCTACTGATGGTGGCAGACGTTACTGACCCGATTCGCTTACCGTAACCGACTGGTTTAGAACTAGGGTTTACGCCCCTAGCGCGTAATAATAGAAACGTGAGTGTTGAACTAGGAATGCCGGAAGTAAAGCCCGCGGGTTTCCCGCGAAAAAAAACTCGCAAGATTCGTTGCGGAAACGTAGAAATTGGGGGAGATGCCCCGATTAGCGTACAGTCCATGTGCACCACCAAAACCACCGATATTGGTGCCACCTTGCAGCAAATAGCGGCTCTAACCGCAGCCGGGTGCGATATTGTGCGGGTAGCCTGCCCCAGCGCCGATGACGCAGAGGCTCTGCCGGTAATCGCCCAAAAATCTACGATTCCAGTAGTCGCCGACATTCATTTCCAGCCCAAATATGTGTTCGCCGCGATTGAAGGCGGGTGCGCTGGGGTACGGGTTAATCCCGGAAATATCCGTAAATTCGATGACCAGGTAGAAGAAATCACCAAATGCGCCCGTAAACACGGCACCGCCCTGCGGATTGGGATAAACGCCGGTTCCCTCGATCCACGAGTAATGGCGCGCCACGGGAAAGCCACCCCGGAGGCTTTGGCAGAATCCGCGGTTAATGAGGCACGCCTGTTCGAGCAATACGATTTTCATGACTTTGCAATCTCGGTGAAGCACCATGACCCGGTGACTATGATTCGCGCCTACGAATTGCTTAGTGAAATGGGGGATTGGCCGCTGCACCTGGGGGTAACCGAGGCAGGTCCCCAATTTCAAGGCACGATTAAATCAGCGACTGCTTTCGGGGCGCTGCTGCGTCAAGGAATCGGGGACACAATCCGGGTTTCTCTGTCGGCAGACCCGGTAGAGGAAATAAAAGTCGGGATCGAAATCCTGCAATCTATGGGGCTAAAAGAACGCACCCTGGAGATTGTTTCCTGTCCTTCCTGCGGACGTGCCCAAGTCGATGTTTATACCCTGGCAAACGCAGTCACCGATGCGCTCAAGGACGAGATTAAAGTGCCGCTGCGAGTTGCGGTTATGGGGTGTATCGTGAATGGCCCCGGTGAGGCGCGGGAAGCCGACCTGGGGGTAGCCAGCGGTAATGGCAAAGGAAAAATCTTTATTAAAGGTGAAGTGATTAAGACGGTTCCCGAAGAGGAAATCGTGCCCACCTTGATTGCAGAGGCGCATCGTCAAGCCGAGCTGCTAGGCCTAGAAGAAGGCTTCGGCGAAGTTGAGGTAACCGTCTAGGCTTAGGGCAGGAGTGGGAAAATGTAGCGGCTTTTCCCGCGGGGAGGATTGGTTTTTCCTCCTGCCCAAGAATTCGGGAAACGTAGCGACGTTTCCCGAATTCTTATGC
This sequence comes from Urmitella timonensis, assembly GCA_900120415.1. GTDB lineage: Bacteria > Actinomycetota > Actinomycetes > Actinomycetales > Actinomycetaceae > Varibaculum > Varibaculum timonense_A. The sequence goes on from FQLW01000005.1 coordinate 133,275, forward strand.
CCACCGCGCCTGCTCGGATAAAACCAATCCTCCCCGCTTAAGTCCAATCGAAGCTCGCATTTTCCCATTCCTGCCCCAAAAGTCCAAAAGTGTAGCTACGTTTATCGCGGTTAACCCGGTTGCCTTTTATATTGTTCTTCCGCGACACTTCTTGCAGGAAGGTATGGGCATTCCAAACCCTTCTTCGACGCAAAAAATGGTCGTCATGGCGCTGGCTTTGGCCGTAACCCCGAGCGCGAGAGAGAAGTTTTATCCGAGTCGGCTAGGCGGGCGTAAAACTCGCAACTGCCCGTGGGCAGTTGCGAGTTTTTGGGCAGGAGGAAAAACTTCTCTCTCGCGCGGACTTATCTCAGAGAACATTTACAAGATTCCTGCGAGGCGGGCGCGGTTTAGGTTCCTATGCATCATCTACTAAACTGGCGAACGTGGCTTACAATATGTCTAAATATTTTGTTAGAACTCTGCGGGAAGACCCGGTCGATGCCGAAGTGGATTCCCATAAACTACTGGTACGCGCCGGTTATATTCGCCGCGCCGCACCCGGGATTTACACCTGGACCCCGCTAGGGCTACGCACCATTCGGCGCGTAGAGCAGGTAGTACGCGAAGAAATGGATCGGATTGGCGCACTCGAAGTGTCTTTCCCCGGTTTATTACCGCGCGAACCCTATGAAGCAACTAACCGCTGGGAAGAGTTCGGCTCGTCCTTATTCAAGCTGCAAGATCGTAAAGGTGGCGACTATCTGTTAGCTCCCACTCATGAAGAAATGTTCACCCTGCTGGTCAAAGACTTTTATTCTTCCTATAAAGACCTGCCAGTCGTCCTCTACCAGATAAAAGAAAAATACCGAGACGAAGCACGTCCTCGGGCAGGACTAATCCGCGGGCGCGAATTCATTATGAAAGACGCCTATTCATTCGACCTCACCGCCGAGGGATTAGAAGAATCCTACCAGGCTCAACGCCATGCCTATCAGCGTATTTATTCTCGTCTCGGGTTGCAATACGTTATTTGCTCCGCAATGGCGGGGGCTATGGGAGGCTCGCGCTCCGAAGAGTTCATCTTCCCCTGTGCCATTGGGGAAGATACTTTCGTACGCTCCGAGGGCGGCTATGCAGCCAATGTGGAGGCAGTAACCACAATTCCCCCGGAGCCGAAAGATTATTCGCAGGTGCCCGCCGCGATTGAGCGTGAAACTCCGGGTGCGCACACCATAGAGGAAATAGTTGCCTATTCAAATCAGCATTTCCCGCGCGAAGATGGCAGGGAGTGGACTAAAGCAGATACTTTGAAAGCCTTCATGGTGACCGCTACTTATCCCGATGCTAAACGGGAAGTTCTACTGCTCGCAGTACCTGGTGATCGTGAAATCGATATGAAACGGCTAGAGGCTTCCCTAGGGGCAGAAGTCGAGATGGCCAGCGAAGCAGATTTGGCGCCCTATCCGAGCATTGTTCCCGGATTTACCGGTCCTACCTGCGCCGGTCCAGACCATCCAGACCGAAAAATTGACGAGGACGGAAATATCTCTGGCAGTCCCCGCTGCCTGCTAGATCCGAGAATCGTTGAAGGAACCGAATGGATTGCGGGCGCTGGGAAAGAGAATACCCATATTTATCATTTGGTAGCCGGTAGAGACTTCCGCGCTGACGGGTTTGTCGAGGCAGCTGAAGTGCGTGATGGAGATTTAGCTCCTGACGGCTCAGGGCAGTTACAAACTGCGCGTGGGATTGAAATCGGGCATATCTTTGCTCTAGGAACCAAATATGCGAAAGCCCTAGGACTGAACGTGCTAGATGAAAATGGGAAATCCCAGGTAGTTACGATGGGTTCCTACGGTATTGGGGTTTCCCGCGTAATGGCCGCTATCGCGGAAGAATACCATGACGAGGTCGGGCTGAAATGGCCAACCAATGTGGCTCCTTTCCAAGCCCATGTTTTGGTTACCGGCAAAGACGAAGAACTATTTGTCGCCGCAAAAACCCTAGGAGATGAGCTCACGGCAGCCGGTATTGATACTTTAATTGATGACCGCAAGCGGGTTTCTGCCGGGGTAAAGTTCAAAGATGCGGAACTACTAGGAATGCCCTGGCTAATAGTGGTAGGACGAGGGTTAAAATCCGGGAAGGTGGAAGTGCGTTGCCGCGCCGATGGTAGTCGAGAAGAAATCCCGCTAGATCAGGCAGTAGAGTTTGTGGGTGCTAAAGTGCGCTCCGATTTAGAGGACGCATTTGCGCGGGCAGAAAAAGTAGTGCCCGCTTCGCTCGCGGCAACTGGCAGCCTTGCAAACAGTGGAAACCAGGAGGAATAAATCGTGGCATTTCGAGACATTAGGGTTATCGGTGACCCGGTTTTGCGTACCCCTTGTGAGCCGATAACTGAAATAGATGAACGAGTTAAGCAGCTGGTAGAAGATTTATTAGAGACTGTTGATGCCGATGGGCGTGCCGGTCTAGCGGCTAACCAAATTGGGGTAGGGTTGCGCGCTTTTTCCTGGAACATCGATGGGGATGTGGACTATATTCTTAATCCCCGTCTCGTGGAGGTTTCAAAGGACGAATATCAAGACGGCGACGAGGGTTGTCTGTCGGTTCCCGGCCTATTTTTCCCCTGCCAGCGTGCCTGGTATGCCCGCGCCGAAGGAATTGACCTTGATGGCAAGCCGAAAGTGGTCGAGGGGGAAGAACTAATGGGACGTTGTATCCAGCATGAATGTGACCACTTGGATGGTCATCTCTATCTTGATCGCCTGGATCGACTCACCCGTCGGAAAGCCTTTAAAGTTATTCGCGAAAAAGGTCTGTAGCTGAGCCTGGGCGCGCGAGGACAAACCCAGTCCTCGCGCGTCTACCCAAGTCCCTCTCGCATCTTTCCCCGAACTCGACCCGTGCTATGAGCCTGATGGTTGTGAGTTAGCGGGGAATCTGGGTTTGTCCTCCTGCCCAAGAATTTGGAAAACGTGGCGGCGTTTTCCGAATTCTTATGCCCACCGCACCTACTCGGATCAAACTTTCCTCCTGTTTTTCCTGTCTTTACTCCCACATTTATTACTGACCGCGCCCCTTGATGTTCCGAAATCCTGCCCTTCGGCATAAAACCGTTCCCCGCATCTGCTTGAACGAAACTTTTTCCCCGCCCTTCTGTCATTACTTACACATATTTACCGACCGCGCTCCTTTTGCTGACGTTTTGACCCTCCCGGTGCGGTTGCGCCCTCCCGAGATGGGAATTGTGGTCGTTATTGGGGTGGTTTGCCGGTATTGGGAGGGTGGTTTTGTCTGCGGAGGGTGAAAATGGCGCGTATGCCTGGAATCAGGAGGGTAGAAATGTTGCTCCGGTGGGCGTGATTGTCTGAAAGATGTCATGGTGTGGGGCTGGCTCGGTAAAAGCACTCCGGGGACCCCGTGACCGGCTTAGCCGGTCAAGCCCCGTTCGTATCTTTTACCGGCCGCGCCCCTTGCGTGTTTGGAAGTTGTGGATGCAGGGGGAAAGTTTGTCCTCCTGCCCAAGAATTTGGAAAACGTGGCGGCGTTTTCCAAATTCTTATGCCCACCGCACCTACGCGGTTCATATTTTCCCCCGCATTTCTGTCTTTACTTCCGCATATTTACCCGCCGCGTCCTTGATGTTCCGAAGTCCTACTCTTCGGCATAAAACCGCCCCCCGCATCTGCCTGGATGAAACTTTCCCCCTGCTTTTCCTGTCTTTACTCCTACATCTTTTTCCGGTCGCGCCCCTTTTTTGGTGACGTTTTGACCCTCCCGGTGCAGTTGCGCCCTCCCGAGATGGGAATTGTGGTCGTTATTGAGGCGTTTTGCCGGTATTGGGAGGGTGGTTTTGTCTCGGGAGGGTGGAAATGTTGCAGTTGGGGTCGCGGTTGCCTGGAAATATGCCTGACAATTTTGGCGTGGGGGGCGGATTTTGCCTCGCGCCCCGAAATCCGGAAAATGCTTTGGCATTTTCACGGATTTAACGCCAGCAGCCTTCCCCTCGGCATAAATCCGCCTCCACGCTTATGCTCTAGTCCCGCGTATCTGCTTAAGTCCCTCTCGCATCTTTCCCCGAGTAATGAACCACAGGTGTCACATTAGCCTCATTGGTAACATAATTGCCGGTCGGAGGCTTTTGGGGTTGTCCTAAACGACTATCGAGGGCAAAATAGAAGTTGAGACACCGCGTGTCATCATTCTGTAGTGCTTACAGGTCGTAGGGGAAGACGAACCTGACAATCACTAAAGGAGAAGCGATGAACAAGGATTACACCCGCGGTGTACTTTTTGTACATTCATGCCCGCGTGCACTTTCGAGTCATGTGGAATGGGCGGTTGGTGCAGTTCTAGATCAGCGCATCAACTTAGAATGGACAGAACAACCTGCTCAACCGGGAATGTTCCGCTCGGAACTGTCCTGGGTAGGGCAAATAGGTACTGGCGCTAAACTTGCCTCTGCGCTGCGCGGATGGGAGCATTTACGTTTCGAGGTAACCGAAGATGCCTCCGTAAATAACAACGGAGGGCGCTGGTCATACACCCCTGAACTGGGGATATTTCATGCCCAAACTGATGTGGTAGGCAATGTGGTAATCCCAGAGGATCGGGTGCGAATCGCCCTTGCTCAAGGCAGTCAAGAGGAACTGCGACATCTATTGGACTTGGCGTTGGGAACCGCATGGGATGAAGAGCTGGAACCTTTCCGCTATGCCGGGGCGGGAGCTCCAGTGCGCTGGCTGCACCGAGTAGGTTGAGATGGCGCTAGATGCTGATGCCTTAGCGGTGCTTGCCAATTTCGGTAAGGGTCTACCTGGTGGCGCGGAGGTTGAAGATGAAAAAGAGGGCGAGTCTTTTCTTCAAGTCTCAGAAACTGGGATACTTGCCGAGGAAACCAGCGCTACTGCCTCGGATGCGCCCTCAGGAAATCTCCCTCCTGCCTGGGAAAGCTTTCCAAGTGATTTAGAAGTTGTAGCCGCGCTGTTAGCGGCGGTATCTGCTGAAACTGGTGAGAAACAAGAATCGCTGTTACCGCAGACAAATCTGATAGACGATCTTGATTTCGATGACCTGTCGTTATATGCGGTAGTGGCGCAGCTAGAGGCGGAACTAAAGGAAAAACGCTCCGATGCTCAAATCGTAGAATGCGAAACCCTAGGGGAGCTGGCGCTCCTATATAAAGATCAATAAATATCAAACTAGGGGGTAATGGCTGAAGCGATTCATATCTTGAGGTTAAGCAGCGATTTAGGGGTGATTTGCTGGCAGTTACCACATTAGTAGTTGCATAAATGCAACAAAACTACCTGAGTTGCGTATATGCAACAAGGAATGAAATCCAAGGAAAGAGACTTATTTTCCCAGGAGATTCGGTCGGTTTTAACGATGAATAAATCACGTCATATGGGTGTGTCGGAGACTTAAGCTTAATAATCTGAGCTAGCTTTGCAGTTACAATAACCTCTATGGTCTGACCTTTTCCTTCACTTTCAGTACCGTTTTTAGCTTTTGTCCTTTCAGGGGGCTAACCGGGTTTGCTAGTTTCTATATTCTTAAAAATATATAATGAGTGTATGTGCCTTTCGCCTGGCTTTTTGACGGTCGCGCCCTATGGGGTAGGTGAAAAGTTCATTAACGTATATGGAGGTTAGAGAAGATGAATACTCACTCGAAACTGTTGGCTCTCCTTGCAAGTGCGGGACTTGCTCTAGGGCTTGCAGGGTGCGCGGGCAGTGCTGATGGTAAGAAAGCGGGAGATGGAGCGAAGGACGTGTCTGTTTCTCAGCTTGATAAGCAAAAACAGGAAGCAGAAGCCAAGGCTAAGGCAGAAGCTGATGCCAAAGCTAAAGCTGAGGCAGAAACCAAGGCTAAGGCAGAAAAAGAAGCTAAGGCTAAGGGTTCTTCTAAGGATAAGGTTTCGGTTAAGTCTAAGCCTAAGAGCCAGGCGAAACCTAAAGCTAAGACTCGCTCTAAAACAGTCAAATCTAACAAGCCAAGGTCTAATACCCGCCGCAGCGGAGGCGGAGGCGACCTCGGCTGGGACCCGAGCAAAGGAACGGTGCAGCAAGACATTGAGCGAAACCGAGCCACCACTCCTCCCGATAAGCCGGGTACTTGCACCATGTTGGGCGGTAAAGTGCTCGGGTGTAATTAAATACGCAGATAATTAGCTCTCCTCTAAAAAGCGGGTCTGGCCTTTGTTGGCTGGGCCCGTTTTTTGTTTACGCATAGCCATTTGTGGGAGAGAGGTTCTCTCCTGGATTTGTCCATTTGGGGGTGTTTACGCATTACCCGTAAGTGGAGAGACTTTCTCCGCAACTTTTACATTTCTGAGGAGATGAAATATGACAAAGAAAAGAGCTGTAAGGGCTTTAATGGCTGGCGGCGTGGCTGCTGCTGTGGGGCTTGGTGCCTTAGCGGGCGCTAGTCCGGCTAGTGCGTATATTGGTACTGATGATTACGGCGGCGGTACGGGTGGCTCTGGCCTTGATGCTTCAGCCTTCATTCTGGTCACCGGAGACGACTTTGCTAGGAGAACTAATCCGTTCCAGGGTTGGGGGCAGGCTTCTATCGATTTTTGGGTTAATCAGATTGATAGGGAAACTTCTGGTGATATATCGCAGAAAAATATTCATGAGGCTCTTGATAAGGCGTGCGGTGGGGCTTTAGATAAGGCTATTGCTCGCTCTAATGGTCAGGCTAAGCGGGCCCGCGTAGTTGGTATCTATATGGCACTGGGTAAAGGTAAAAATGGTAAATGGGTCACCTGGGGAGCCAACGGGGGCAGTTTTAAGAAGAACTGGCCGAAAATGTGGGATGCTTCCAGCGCTAAGAACGATTTTCCCGGTTACAGCGCTAAGCAGGTTCAGGAAATATATGACGCTGGCGCTCAGCAGGTGAATGCTACCGCAGCCAAGTATCCTTCTGGTTCTCGGGCTATCTGTATCGCCCTGAATGAGCTTGAGCCTGCTGGTTATGAGCTTGAGGTTGCTACCGCAGCGCAGGGGAGTCCCGGCGTTGCTGGCGGTACTCAGGCGGTTCATGACCAGATTCGTACCTCGGCTAAGGGCACATCTGTGAAAGAATCCCTTAAAGCCTCGGTGGTCCTCAATTGGGATGGTTACTATGGCTCTAAAGCCAAGGCGGTAACCAAGACTATGGATATTAGTAGTATCGGCACCGCTAATAGTCCGACTTTTACCCCTAAGGATTTTGGTTGGACTAGCTGGGCCGCGGGCAAGTATTGGTATGACATTAAGGTGGCTCGCCAAAAGGCTATGGCTAAGGCGGTAGACACCCCCGACAGGGTAGCTAGTGAGACTTTTACGCTGGATCCTCCGCCGCCGGTAAAAACCATGCACGATATTAAGCAGGGATTTGCTATTTGATTTGGGAAAGTAGGGTCTTCCAGTTCTTGGGGACTCCCATGAATACTTCCATTTCTGCTGCTGATTTGGGAAAGCGTTCAAATAGGTCATCTATTGGTTCAAAATCCGGCAGCTTAAGTTTGGTATGTAGGTAGTAAACCATGACAATTATCGCGAAAAGTTTATGGGGCTTTATTTGAGCAGCCGACCATAACCCGTCTTTGGGAAATTTAGGTTTAATCTCGAACACCCGGTTATAAACTCGAGCATGGTGAGCAACAATGTTCCGAACAATGTTGAGGCTTTTTAGCCAAGATTCTAGTTGAGGGCTAGTAAGGTTTAATCGGTTGGCTATTGTTTTACGTGTCTTTTCCGGGCATATGGCGTGAAGATGTGAAAGCAAACCCCAGTCCATGATTTCAACTGCCACCCAAATCGGAAGCTTACCTTTATAATGCTCGAGGTGGTGTTGCACGAAGACCTCGTGTGAAGACTTAATCGCGTTCAAATAGCGGGTATACCAGATTTCGTAATTCGTAAATCGCTTCGTGTTTTTACGACTCCTAGCTACTTGACTAGCGCGAGGATTTAAGTGATTGACGCTTAGATGGATGTGTGGATGAATTTTTCCAAGTTCATAGCCGAGTAGAGCGCGTATAGAAGTCTCAATTTTGGATAAGCCCGCAAATAACCAACTTCTTAATTGTTCGTCAAACTCGTAATAGGCAACGATATCAGTGAACCGAGTTCCGTCCTTGAACTGACCGGTCTTTTGGTCGAAAAGAGGAAACCAATAACCACTCAGGCGATAGTAGTTAAGCGTTGACAAGACGTGTTGGCAGTGCTCTCTATCAGCGATAAGCATCCCCCTTGAAACAAGTAAATCTAGGGTTAATACCTGAATTGTGTGTATAAATTCGTTGTTTTTTGGGGTTTTATCAGGGGTTATGATGGTTTGAATATGCTTTGAGAGCATATTGTGTGAAGAGTGCTTGTAATCGACCGGTTTGTGGTGTATGCGGACAAAGGCTTGTAAAGAACGGTAAGACTAGCTCTGGGCGAACCCGGTGGCGTTGCCTGTCCTGCGGGGCTTCGACAGTTAAATCACGTCCTGATATTAGCGCTAAATCCCAAGCAGACTTGTTTATAAAATGGCTGTTAGAAGGCTATTCGGTTAACCAACTCGGTCTAGCTAAAACCTCTTTTGCTACTAAAAGCGCCTGGTGTTGGCAAGTCCAGGTGCCTAAGCCCTCGGTCACTGGCGAGGTCTACAATCAGGTGCTACTTGATGGGATCTATCTTTCCTACGGCTGGTGCTTAATCACCGCTACTAACGGCAAACAGGTAATTGACTGGCAATGGTGTCAAAGAGAAAACGGACCCGCCTATCAGGCATTAATGAACCGGCTACCCGCCCCGATGGTAGTGGTAACCGATGGCGGGGCAGGCGTCGCCAAAGCACTATGTTTGACCTGGCCTGAAAGCCGTATCCAGCACTGTCTTTTCCATATTCGGGCTAACACCATCACTGATCTAACCCGCAAACCCAAAACTGTCGCCGGAAAAGCGCTACTAGCTCTTACCAACCAGTTATTAACCATCAAAACCCCTCAAGAGGCCGCCAACTGGATTAGATTGCTACACCAGTGGCACCAGCTCTACCAAGACCTCATCAACGAGAAAACCTACAGCACAGGCCCCAACACTAAAACCCGCTGGTGGTGGACACACGAACGTTTAAGGAGAGCCTACAAACGACTCGAGCGCCTTTCCCGATCCGAGCACCTATTCACCTATCTAGAGCCCGAATTCGCTAACAAAAACATTGACCACACAACCAACCAGCTAGAAGGAGGAATCAACGCCCCCATCCGCCGCCTGCTCAACACCCACCGCGGCATATCCGAGCCACACATGAAAAAAGCCATCCAATGGCTGCTCAACCAAAAATCCATAGACCCAGCCAACCCTATAAAATATCTCACCAACCAGCACAAACACCTAGACCAAGAAAAACTGGCTCAACCAATGCCACACCCGACCAACCCGCCCCAATACGACAACGCCATCGACTACAACCCCAAATACCAAGACGGATCCCTACACATCCGCAAAGGCTGGACAGGACACTAACCCACCCCGACACGCCCGAAAAATACACACATTTTAGGTATTAACCCTAAATCTACTTGCTGACCATAAGTGAGAAATACTTTATCTTGCTTAGTGGGCAATCGTGGAATCCTTTTTTAAAAAATAGGACCGGCCCTGGGCTTAGCTCCTCAAGGGTGCTGAAGCGGTACCGGTCATGTTGCATCCAGCCTAAGCGATTTCACCTGATTTATCAAGACTATGGCGTACCTTACATATATTGAGCGCGAAATAGATTGTTGGCATGAATGATGGAGTGGTTTGTGTGGGTACGCGCATTGAGGTTACGAAACGCCTGGTGTTGCTATTCGCCTTGGGCGATTTCTTTTAGTCGCTCACGCAGGGCTTCGGCATTGCCGAGGGCGTCGTAGGCTGCGTCCTCGGAAAGAACTCCGCGCGGCAAATCTTCCGGTAAAAGCCCCTGGTTATCGGCATCTAAATCTTCCCACCAGGCTTTTCCGGAATAGTAGCTATCCAAAGTGCGGTAATCGTCCCACATCTGCTCGTAGGTATCGAGGGCGCCCTCGACAGTTGCAATCGCGTCATTGAGGCGCACTAGCGCTGCCTCCATTTGCAATACCCGCTCAATTTGCTCCGCAGAAACTTCAGCTTTTCCCATAGCGTTATCCTCCCACACCTCACCCGCAGCCGCTTATCTCAAGATATTTCTGGAGGGCGCACCTGCGATTGTTCTGTATTCAGAACCTAATCCAGTGGCAGCTAGGGCTATAACTTGTCGCAAGCTATTGACCAGCACCCAGGCGTGTAGTACCTTGTACTACAAAAGGGAGGGGGGAGAGATGGCGTTTTCCATCCGGATGAGTGCAGAAGAAAAAGAGCTAGCCACCAGCTATGCGAACCTACACTCGATTACCTTGGCAGAAGCCTTCAGGCAGGCACTCTTTGAAAAGATAGAGGACGAGTTCGACCTGGCAGTAGCCGATGAGGCTCACCGCGAATGGGAAGAGGACGCAAAGAAATCCTACTCGTGGGATGAGTTCAAGAAAGAGCTCAACCTGTGAACTATCAGTTTCGGGTAACCGCCAGGTTCGAAAGACAGTTTCGCAAGCTCGATCGCTATACCCAGCGCATGATTAGCAACTGGATTGATAAAAAGCTGGTGGGAACCCCAGATCCCCGCAGTAACGGTAAAGCGCTGCGCGGAAACTATGCGGGGCAGTGGCGTTACCGCATCGGAAACTATCGCCTCATCTGCGAAATTGAGGATGACCACTTCTATATTCAGGTCTTAGCAATCGGGCATCGCAAATAAATCTATCGCTAGCGGTAGCGACGCAACTCTTGGTAAACCCCGAGAAATAAGACCAGGGTTATCCGGGTTCGCAATAAGCGGGTTAATGCGAGCTAGTGCCCTTTAGCAGGGTAAATAGTAACTCCAGACTTAATTGGGGGCGCATTTTTTGGGGTGGGGGCAGCTCCAGAAAGTAAGAGGGGGGCGGCCATTGGGAAATGGGCGCCCCCCTGATGGTATTAGTGTCAGACTTTACTGTTCGCCAGAAGAACCGGCGTTCGGATTTAGCAGGTCATAGCGATTTAAGGCCTGAGTTACCACCGAGCGATCTGGAAGAATCCCGTCCTCATTCAAAGCCTCCAAAGCCTGAACCACCAGGGACTCTGCATCAATCAAGAAGTGGCGGCGTGCGGCGGCACGGGTATCGGAATACCCGAAATCGGAAGCGCCCAGCACCTTGTAGCGTTCCGGCACCCAGGGGCGAATCATATCGGGAACCAGATGGTCATAATCCGAAGTCGCAATCACCGGTCCAGTGGCGTTACGGAGCCGCTGAGTAACATAGGGCAAGCGATATTCTTCATCCGCATGAAGCAGATTATGACGATCGCTCTCCATACCGTCCCGGCGCAGCTCATGCCAACTGGTCACCGACCAGACAGCCGCGTCCACCCCCCAATCCTGCATCAAAAGCTTTTGCGCCTGCAGCGCCCAAGGAACCGAAATCCCTGAAGCTAGCAGTTCTACCTTCGGCCCGCCATTTTCATAGTGGCCGGTCAAGGCATACATGCCCCGCAAAATCCCCTCAACGTCGACTCCTTCAGGTTCTGCGGGCTGTTGAATCGCCTCATTGTAAACCGTCAAATAGTACATGACGTTCTGGTCGCGTCCATCGGAGCCATCCCCATACATCCGCTGCAAACCGTCACGAATAATATGGCGCAACTCGTAAGCATAGGCCGGATCGTACTGTACGAACGCCGGGTTAGTGGCGGCAATAATCGGGGAGTGACCGTCAGCGTGTTGCAGACCCTCCCCAGTCAAAGTAGTACGTCCCGCGGTTCCGCCAATCACGAAACCTCGTGCCAACTGGTCTCCGGCCGCCCAGAACTGGTCACCCGTCCTCTGGAAACCAAACATCGAATAGAACAGGTAGAACGGGATAGTGGGTGCCCCATTAGACATATAGGAAGTGCCGGCCACCTGGAAAGCGGCAGCTGCTCCCGCCTCATTAATCCCGGGGTGCAGAATCTGGCCATCTTTACCCTCGGAATAATGCAGCATCAAATCTTCATCGACTGCCGTGTAATTCATGCCCAGAGTGTTATAGATTTTCGCGGAGGGGAACATGGAGTCCATCCCGAAAGTCCGCGCCTCATCCGGCACAATCGGCACAATCCGCTTGCCAAACTCTTCATCCTTTAAAAACTCTTTCATTAGACGCACCAGCGCCATGGTGGTGGCAACTTTCTGCTTGCCGGAACCTCCTTTGAGGACGTCATACACGGAATCGTCGGGTAAAGAAATCTGCATCTGGTTGCGTTCTTTAGGACGCGAAGGTAAAAATCCCCCTAACTTTTCCCGACGCTCAAACATATATTGCAAGGATGGATGATCCTCCGAGGGGCGGTAATAGGGAGGCAGCTGCGGATCTTTCTCCAGCTGTTCATCAGTAATCGGAATATGTAGCCGGTCGCGCAGCGCCTTCAAATCTTTCAAGTTCAGCTTCTTCATCTGGTGAGTGGAGTTGCGTCCCGCGAAAGTCTCACCCAGCACATATCCCTTAATAGTGTGCGCCAAGATAACAGTCGGCTGTCCCCTATGCGCCATTGCCGCATGATAGGCCGCGTAAACCTTGCGGTAATCATGACCGCCCCGCCGCAAATCCCAAATCTCCTCGTCGGTCCAGTCCTCCACCATTTTTGCGGTGCGCGGATCCCGCCCAAAGAAGTGTTCACGCACGTAAGCGCCATCATTAGCCTTGAACGTCTGGTAGTCGCCATCCAGACATTCGGTCATCACCTTCAGCAGCGCATGGTCATGATCCTTGGCTAACAAGCGATCCCAGCCGCGACCCCAAATCACCTTGATAACGTTCCAGCCGGCGCCTCGGAAAAATGCCTCAAGTTCCTGAATAATCTGTCCGTTACCGCGCACTGGACCATCCAGGCGCTGCAAGTTGCAGTTCACGACAAACGTTAGGTTGTCGAGTTTTTGCTGTCCCGCTAGCTGCAACATTCCCCGCGATTCCGGTTCATCCATTTCCCCATCACCCAGGAAAGCCCAAGTGTGCTGGTCAGAACAGTCCTTGATTCCCCGGTTAGTCAAATAGGTATCAAACCAGGCCTGGGTAATCGCCTCGGCCGGCCCCAGCCCCATAGACACGGTGGGGTATTCCCAAAACTCGGGCAGGTGTCGCGGATGCGGGTAAGAAGGCAAACCGTGAGGGGCTTGAGATAGTTCCTGACGGAAACCATCCATATCCTCCTCAGATAGCCTCCCCTCTAGGAAAGCCCGCGCGTAAATACCGGGGGAGGCGTGCCCTTGGAAAAACACGTGATCCCCGCCGCTCGGATGGGACTTGCCGCGGAAGAAATGGTTAAAGCCCACCTCGTAAAGAGTAGAGATAGAAGCATAGGAGGAAATATGACCCCCCACATGCACCCCTTGGCGTTGCGCGCGGGTAACCTGCACGGCGGCATTCCAGCGCATCCAGCGACGATAATCCCGCTCGATGCGTTCATCCCCGGGGAAAGTCGGTTCATCATGCGGCTTAATCGTGTTCGTGAAAGGCGTATTTAAATTGGCAGGCACCGCCACGTTTTGTTCGCCGGCTTGAGAAAGCATCCGCAACAAAATATCGCGAGTACGCTTCGGGCCGCGTTCTTTAATCAGATCATCCAAGGAATCCAACCATTCACGGGTTTCTTCCGGGTCAGGGTCTGGTATTGCCTTGGCTAATTGGTGTATAGAATCCAGGGATGCTTTATTCTCAGACATATCACTCATAGGTATTGCTGCTCCTTCAACCAAAGACCATATAAATCTAATTCTTATCTATTTTTGGTGCTTTCGCTACTGCTCTTTAGCTGACTAATGAAAGTGAGGGAAGTTTTGGTAAACCGGTTACGCTCAAAAGTGATTTAAGATTGCGATATTGCTGAGGATAATCAAGTTTACCAGGTCTTATAGCTGGTAATACTGTGAAGTTATTTCAGAAAAGGGTGAAATATGGACAAAGATTAGCTGAAACTCGGCGCTAGTGTTTTTCCCAATCGGCTCAATCATGTATTTTAGAGAACGTGGAAACCACAGGCGAAAGGCATGAAACTTCCCTATCCGTTTCGGAAATGGGGTTTAAAGAAGAGCAAGTCATTCAAGAATTTGGTTGGGATGAAGATGTTGATGAAAATCTTCGTCAAGCCATCATGGATCAGATTGATGACGATTTAGCAGATGAAGATTTCACCGGCATGAGTGATGGTGCCCTGATTTGGTGGCGTGATGATGACGGGAACGCCGATGATCTTTCAGATTTGCTGATGGACGCAATGGGCAATATGGATGAAGGAGGACGAATTTGGGTGCTCAGCCCAATCGCCTCTGATCCGCAGGCTGTTGATCCACGCCTAATCGAAGAGGCCGCGAAAACGGCGGGAATGAATCCCACCACCTCGGAAGTGGTTTCTCCCCAGTGGGCGGGTACACAAATCGTTTCCCGCGGCCGCTAGTTTTCCCGCCCCAACCCTCTGAAAAAGGTGGCTGGGGATAGCTTGGAACGGTTTTCGTGCCGTTGGCTTTAATAGCATTTCAGGGCTCGGTAAACCGTTATTAGGGCGCGTGCCGATATTTCCGGATTGCGATAATTAGGGCAGGAATCAGGAACAACAGTGCTGATAATCCCATTGTCCACACCAAGCCATAGTCATGGGTAACGACTGAGTTGGGGCGAGAAAAAGGAATCCTATCCATAGTGGCTAGGCGTCCTAAAACTACAGCGGAAAAAACTGAAATCGTGTATGTAACCAGTAAGGATTTCAACAGTCTAAATTGACTCTTCTTTCCTCCTCCGGTCAGTTCGATAAGACGCCGTTCAATTCGCTGGTCAGATACCAATGTAGAAGATAACGTCACCAGTAATATACCCGAGATGATTATTGCTAAAAGCTGCCGCGCAACTGCCTGTGCTCGTAATTGTCTAATCTGCGGATTATCGGAGTCATTTATGGTCGCGAAAGGAGCCTGGATGAGCAGGTTTGCCCGTATCTCGTCTTGGATTTCATCGGGTAATCCAGCAAAACCAGTGATAATCGCAGTGTATGATTGAGGTTTCTTGACCCCTAACTGTTTAAGTAGCGGGGGTATAGTCCGTTGACCGCTTCGGCTAGCGCGTTATCGTAGGAATTACCCACGGTCCCTGTGGAGGGATTGATCCCGTAATCAGCCAGTTTCTCGTTATAGGCAATACTCGTGTACTGCGAGCCATGATCTAAGTGATGCGTAAGAATCACGAGAGTTTCTTTTGCTGCCTGGATGGCTTGCTCTAACGCTTCCAGCGGTAGAGACCCGGTTTTCATTGACGATCGCCTCGTCCGGCCTACAATCTTTCGGCTATAAACATCGGTTACGAACGCTGTATACACGAACCCGGATAGGGTTCGAACATACGTGAAATCAGCAACCCATAGTTCGTTGGGGCTATTGGCCGTGAACTGCCGATTCACCAAATCCGGGCGAGAATCTGGTACTTGAGCGGGTCTGGTTGTTATTGCTGTGCGTCCTCGGCGAACACCAGAAATCCCAGCAATCCCAGCGATCCTCATGATCCTAGTAACCTGGTCACGACCAATATCCCAGCCCGGCACCTGACTGCGTGCCACATCTTGCGAATAGCATAGACACCGAAAATATGAGCGTGAATAGTTGCCAACTCCCTAGCAAGTATTCGATCACGAATGCTTCTGGCGCTTGCTGGTCTGCTCTTCGCTAACCGGTAGCCGCGAGAGGTAATAAACCCTCCTTCCAGACTCGCCCCCAGTACCCGGCAAATCGGCCAGGCCTCGAAACGATCCTTATATTCGTCAATATAAGCAATCATCATCGGGTCGGACGGTTAGCTGCGCTGCGAAAAAAGCCGAGGCAGTTTTCAAAATCTCATTCGCCCAACGCAGCTGCGCATTCTCGCGTTTGAGCCGTTTGACTTCCTCATGCTCTTCACGTGAGACCCCCGCCGCTCACCCGTAACAACCAAATACTGCTCATACCAACGGCACAATCACTCATTCCCGGCCCCCAGCTTCGCAGCAATCTCATTAACCGCCCTCCACTACGAACACGAACCATCAGCAGCTAAGCGATCCACGAGCATACGCACCGTACGATCCTTAAACCCCTGAGAATACCCCTTAACCATGCCCCAATCCACTCAAAAACAAGTAGGAACAAAAACTGTACTGAACCCTGAAAGTTGGACGGTTATTTGTTCAGTTTTAGGGTTGGGGGTGTTATGCATCCTGATAGTTCGTTGTCGGTGGAGCAGCGAGCGGCGGCTGTTGATTCGTTTGAGGCGGGGTATGTTTCTCGAGCCACAGCGAGAAAACTTGGGTTGCCGTTTCGGTCGGTGAATCTTCTTTATGACAGGTGGGCTCTCCATGGGAGAATGGCGCTTGTGGCACGTGACACGAAAGCTGTTTACTCGTGGGAGTTCAAGCGCTCGATTGTTGCTCGTTTTCTTGCTGGCGAGAGTGCGACGCAGTTGGCGGCAGAGTTCAATTTTTCTTCGGTTGATATCGTGTATTCCTGGGTGCGGGTGTGGCGTTTAGCTGGCGATGAGGGCTTACGCCCGAAAAGGCGTGGCAGGAAGCCGAAAACGTTGATCGCTAGCCCTGATCCCGAGAGGAGCGCGATGGTTCCGGATGCTGCGTTAATTGAGGAGAATACGAGGTTAAAAGCAGAGGTAGTGTATTTGAAAAAATTACGAGATCTGAGGGATTAGGGGCAAGGCTAAAAGACTCGTGTGGTTGCCACTCTCAGATCTGAATACCCGTTGCCGATACTGTTACAGGTAGCTAATCTGGCGCGATCGACGTTCTATTATCAGCTGGGGCAGATGCAGGCTCAGGACCGGCATGTGAAGTTGAAACAGGCGATTCGGAAGATTTTCGATAAAAGCCATCAGCGTTATGGTTATCGGCGGGTTAGGTTCCAGCTGCTGCGTGATGGGTGGTATGTGTCGCGCAAGCTTGTTGCTAAGTTGATGAGGCAGCTCGGTTTACGCTCTAAAACGAGGAAGCGTAAGTGTTACAACTCTTACCGCGGTACAACGTCACGTCGGGCTGATAATCATTTAGATCGGCGGTTTGCCACGGAAAAGCCGAATCAACAATGGGTCTCCGATATTACCCAGTTCCAGATCTCGGGACAGAAGCTGTATTTGTCTCCGGTGATGGATTTGTGTGATCATTCGATTCTAGCTCACACTCTTTCGGTGTCTCCTACAACGAAAGTGTCCGCGTTGAGCCTGAAAAAGGCTTTTCGTGTAGCGGGTGATCCTGAAAAGGTGTTCTTGTTCATACTGATCAGGGTTATCACTATCAGCACCAGTCATGGATCAGTCAGCTAGTTGAGCATCAGTGCGTTCGATCTATGAGCCGTAAGGGCAATTGTTACGATAACTCCGTGATGGAGAACTTCTTTTCTCACTTGAAAGAAGAAATATTCAACAATGACTCATTCGTTTCCATCAGCGAGCTGCGCGCAGCGATTGACGAGTACATACAGTGGTACAACACTGAGCGTATGCAAGAACGGCTCGGAGGGATGACCCCAAACGAATACCGGCAACACGCGCTAACCCTCATCGGATAGAATCACACTGTCCAAGAATTGGGGTTCAGTACAGAACTGTCCCAGGTTTTGTTTCGTTTGAGTAGATGGGAAAATCTGGATTATGCCTAAGAGATTTGATCAGGATGCGAAGGATAGTGTGGTTTGACTTGTTGAGGATCGGGTTGTTGCGGAGAATTTGTCCTTGCAAAAAGCGCGTCAGGTGGTTGCGCCAAGGCTTGGTGTTTCCTAGCATACTGCTTGCCAGTGGGTTTAGCGCTCTGGTCGTGAGGATCGTGTTCACCGGCTACAGCAAGACCTGATTGTTGAGAATGCTAGGTTGCAGCGTGAGAATCAGCAGCTGCGTGATACGAACGAGTTACTCAAAGCGACATCGGCTTTTTTCGCGTCAGAACTCGACCCGCAACGTCGGAAATGAACGCTTTCATTGACCGGTACAGGGATCGTTTTTCGGTCTGTGTTCAGTTGCGCGACGTTGAATGCTCATCGTGAGGGTGGTTTCATTACCTCTCGTGGCCTCGGCAATCCAAATCTCGTGGGGTAAGTGCTCGCGCTGTGTGTGATGTGGTTGTTATTGAGCGAGTCAAACAGATACACCGGGGTAATTACAGTGTTTATGGGATACGTAAGATGTAGTTGGAAATACTATGGATTTCCCTACCGTTTCCTTGGCTTCACCACTACGAGCACGCTCGATATTGGGTTCAGCCTGCGTTACGATGGCATGATCTTCGCCGTGAGGGTATCAGTATTGACCTGGAGTAAACAGCTCGATTGATGCGTCTAGTAGGTTTGAGAGGGAGAATGAAGGGCAATGCCCGATAACTACCCGCAAAGCAAATAGGGAAGATACCCGTCCTGATTTGGTAAAGCGTGACTTTAGAGCGCCAGCCCCGAATCGTTTGTGGGTAGCAGATATCGCCTATGTTCGCATAGTCAAGGGATTTGTGTATGCAGCGTTCGTAATTGACGTGTTTTCCCGCAAGGTTGTTGGTTGGGCGCTATCGGATTCGATGCGTACGAAATCCCTACCGTTGCAGGCACTCAATCAGGCGGTGGTGTGTTTGTTCTATGGAATATCATATGCTTTGTAATGATTAAACCTGTAGGTTCGAAGCAGGATATCTTTTAGGTCTGTTCAACCTGCTTTGTGCTTTCTAAGCACTTAGAATAAGTGTGTGTCCTTAAATAATTCTCGCCCATCACATCATTCTGGCTCGCCAAATACCGTGGCTAACGGGCAAGAGCTAAGCAATGAGGTTCAGGAATTTTGCCGGCTCCTTAAGGCGAGTATAGGGGAGACCAAGAATCGGGTGGTATTTTTGGCAGGCGCAGGGCTGGGTTTTGATTCGAATCTAGCCGTGGTCGAAGATGTACTGCTAACCACATTTACGAGTTTGGGGTTGTATTCGGACGCGGAGGAAAAGCTGCAAAGCTCTCAGGGTACCCCCTTTGGGTTCCGAGAACAGTTCCAGTTTTTGTTAGATAACGTACAGCCGGAATTGATATATTCCTTGCTTCTGCAATGCAGTGACATGAATCAGGAGTGCTTAAACGGATGGAAGTCACTGAGGAAAGACAGCTGGAACCGCGATTATTATCCTCGACCAAGTCCGGTTCATATGTTTATCGTGGCGTATTCATACTTGGCAGGTGTTCCGATTTTAAGCATGAATTTTGACAGCATGTTTGAAGATGCTTTTACGCTGCTATGGAACAGAATACATCCGAAAAATGCAGGTTCCGCACCAGTGAAAGTGTTGAACTTTAAGGAGCAGCCACCAAATATAGATACACAAGATACCACTAGACACCTCTATATTTGCAAACTCCACGGCGATGTTGCCGGAGGTACAGGGAGCATCAGCGCTGACAGTATTAAAACCACACTGAGTTCGATTTGCAAATATGAGTACAGTTGGGCCCAGTTCGTATACAATCAGGCAAAAAATGAACATTTGTGCCTAGTGGGCTACAGTGGGCGAGACACTGATTTCTATCCAGAAATCAAGCGTGCTGCGAGTTCCAACCGGCAGACGTTCTGGTTCATAGGACCCAAAGCCAAGCAGAACGATGAAACTCTAGCTAACGCGCAGGGGCTGAAAAGTTCGTTAATAACTATTTGGCCGCTACCGGCAGTTCAGCACTGCTTAGAGGATGGATTGCTAGAGGATGAATCTTTAGGCTCGGCTATGTCACGGGTGCTTCGGGATTACAACGCTAGTTTCAACCGGCCCACCAGTCAAGCAAAAGCTCGCTTTTTTCAGCACTTAAGCGCTGCGAACACCTGTAAGAAGCTTGTGAATCCCCATCTATTTTGGTTGCATGTGTATGACTCAATCGGTAGGAATCGGGAAGTGTCCGTTCGGCTTAAAAACTTTTTTGCTGAAGGAGCGTCACAGTGCTCGGAGTTGGAACCACACGAGAAAGACATCCTGGACGAGATACGAATGCATAATGCCCGCGAGTTAGCTTCTTTTCACCAGTACTATCAGCGTGCTACGGATATTTTGACTGGGCAAGACCGACCTCCCACCAATCCACTAGTTTTGCGTGCTCGCCGTGAGCAGGTTTCAGCGTTGCAAATGGCGATTCCGCATAATCTCGGTTTCCCTCTCCCGGTTTCGCTAAGGTTCGTCATACGTTTTTGTAATTGTCTAGTTGCCTATTTATTCCGGGAGCTAAACAGCTGTTTTGTGCGGCTACCGGTGAAAGATTACCAAAATAACATTGTTACGATTCAGGAATCATTCCTGCGAGAAATAGCTTTGCATCTGCGGTTTTTACCACAGAATACCTCGCAGCGCAAAGTTGAGGTCATTGAACTCAGACTGTTGCAACTTCAGCAGCAGGCTCGGGAAGTTGGAAACTATACGACTTACACAGGCGTAGAACGTTACTTGGCCAGGTCGGATACAAGTGAACAGGGTGAGCGTCGAGAAAAAATCAAGAGCACAGTGACGATAACCGGAGAAAAAAACTATCTTAATATCGCGCAAATAGACGCTGGAGAATATGATAAGGCAATAGAGGAAACTTGCTACAACGGTAATCTTCTCAACGAGGTTAAGGCTCTGCTGCACAAGGCATACGCACGGCACACACAGAAACATACGCAGGAGAACCTATTAGAAGACGCAGAACTGGAACGACTTTTACATTTGGCTCCTCTTATTGAATCGCGTTTGTGGCGCTTCGCGCTCCAAGACATTTTGTGGCGATATTTTAATATTTCTCGCGCTGAGCTGAATCAGAGGTGGGCCACGGGCTTAGGGCATGCTAAGTGAGGGGTACGGTTGATGCTTTGGCAACACGGGGCGCCACAGTAGCCGGTTCGCCTCTTTAGATTGACCTGAGTACTGTAGCAAAGTTTACAGGCAGAGTCGCTGACTAGAATAATCTGCAACTGACCAAACCTTCCAAACAGACCCAAGGTAAGAGTGAAGCGTACTGGGTTTTGTTCCTATCTGTTTTTGAGAGGATTAGGAACATGGCGAAGAGGTATTCACCAGAGTTTAAGGATCGCGCGGTGCGGATGGTTGCGGATCGTCTAGGCGATGATCCGAGCGTGACGCAGTGTCAGGCGATTCAAAGGATCGCCCCGAAGCTTGGGGTATCGAATGAGTCATTGCGGCGCTGGTATGACCAGCACCTGATTGATTCGGGTAAGAAAGGCGGAATAACGCGTGAAGAACACGAAGAGATCAAACGGTTAAAACGCGAGAACGCGGAATTACGGCGGGCGAACGAGATTTTGAAACTCGCGTCAGCTTTTTTCGCACGAGAACTCGACCACCCCGGGAGCAAATGATCGCGTTCATTGACGAATATCGCGCGCGTTTCTCGGTCGAGTTCATCTGCCGGGTACTAGGCGAGCATACGATTGGCAGGTTTATCACCTCCCGTGGCTACCGGCTAGCTAAAAGTCGGCCTGCCAGCGCTAGGAGCATACGAGACCGGATGCTGATCGACGAGCTAAAGAAGATCCATGCTCGCAATTATGGCGTGTATGGGGTATGCAAGATGTGGCACGCTGCCAGGCGTGCCGGGTGGAATATCGGTCGTGACCAGGTCGCCAGGCTTATGAAGATCGCCGGTATTAGCGGTGTTCGCCGCGGCCGGGTGCCGGTGACCACCCGGCCAGCACCAGTCCCAGATACTCGCCCGGATCTAGTGAGCCGGGAGTTCAAGGCCAGCAGGCCCAACGAGCTATGGGTAGCTGATATCACCTACGTTCGCATCTTGTCAGGGTTCGTCTACACAGCCTTTGTCACCGACGTGTACTCCAGGAAGATTGTGGGATGGTCCACCAGATCGACCATGACCACCGAGGCTCTTCCATTGGAGGCACTTGAGCAGGCCATCATGGGCGCGAAAGAGGGTCTTGATGGTCTGGTTCATCATGCTGATCACGGCTCGCAATACACATCGATTGCCTACAGCGATAAGCTCGCTGACTACGGGATTAAGTCTTCGACCGGTTCGGTTGGTGACTCTTACGATAACGCGCTAGCTGAGACAGTCAACGGCCTGTACAAGAGCGAGTTGATTTACTCCCAGTCCTGGAGTTCATGTACCGAGGTCGAATGGGCCACATTGAACTGGGTCCATTGGTGGAACACTGAACGGCTCCACGAATCACTCGACTACACCACCCCCGAGGAAGTCATCACAAGATACAATCAAACCCGGTCAGCCAAGCTGACCCCCGTATAAGAAGCGGAACAAAACTCAGTACGCTTCAGGTGCTACCTCGCAGCGAATACCCGCTCAAACCCCACCAACTAATCCAACCCCACCACCTAAAACCCGACCCCAAACCAGGAGCCAAACAACCAAAATCAGGCCCGAAACTATGGGACAGAGCAATCGATTACGACCCCAAATACCAAGACGGATCCCTACACATCCGCAAAGGCTGGGCAGGACACTAAACCACCCCGACACGCCCGGAAAAAGACACACAAAATGTTACTTAGCCCGTATTTTTCGAAAAAGATTAT
The DNA here is from genome assembly GCA_900120415.1 of Urmitella timonensis. GTDB lineage: Bacteria > Actinomycetota > Actinomycetes > Actinomycetales > Actinomycetaceae > Varibaculum > Varibaculum timonense_A. The sequence goes on from FQLW01000005.1 coordinate 155,882, forward strand.
ATCGAAATAGCCCTGTATTTGATTTTTACACCAAATACAGGGCTATTCTTTGCATATTGTTCAATATGTTGTGGTTTTTCCGGGTATCCTGAAACTGTATATTGTATCTTATCGCTTATTTGTCGCTTAAATCTGCAAGCAGATAATTATCGATGATGTATGCTATGGGATTATTTGCGTCCGCTTTTCTCCACTATTTTTGATAGTATGTCCCGTACACCAACTTCGTATTCATTAAAATCTTCAATGTTTGTGTCTTTCAACCACAACTGTCCTTCGCCAACATTTCCTCTGTGTTGTCCAGATGAATAGTAGCGGTTGTTTTTGACCTCATCGCTGGAAAGCACCCAATAACGTATTACATCACGCCACACAGCAATCCAAACGAACACATCACAGCAAGCGGGTTTTATCTGTTGAAAATTCATGTCAAATCCATATTTTGAATCACTTGACAGCGCCTTAATTATCAAAGAATCCCCGCTCTTGCGCCGAACGGCTCTTGACGCTTTCACCTCAATTCTTATGCCATCATACCAAAAGTCATATTGTCCCGAATAATCGGGGTCATAAGAGGTTGACGGACGCTGCAATTCAGGCACTACTTCATTGAGGTGCCGTTGTGCCCATGTCTCCCCAAAAGTACGCGGCGCGGTGATTTCAAAAACATACAGGTACTTGTTGCGTTCTAAGTATCTGTTGCGAATATCAAGGTATTGCTGAAGAGTGATTGTGTCTGTGCCTATCAAGTGACTTATGATGTATTCAAATTTGTTGAACGGGTAAACAAAATACAGACTGTCCAATACCTCGTCACTAAGGTTATACTTACTTCCGTTTGACTTGTTCATAGCAGTAATCTGGGTTTTCAGTTCCTTAATCAGCTTTTCCATGTACTGTTCTCCTTACATATGCTATTTGGTCGGTTGTCAATCCATATATAGAAAAAATATAGTCTTCGATGACTTCCTGCTTTGAATTGTCACCACTCAAAACTTGATCAACTAATGCCGTTAGTTCGTCGTTTTCTTCTCTCGTTATTTCTGGGAATGGCAATTCCATTAAGTTCCCTTTTAATATCTTTACTTCACCAAACAGTTTGATATATAAAAATTGATATAATGACGAATTTAGGAATGCCATTACCGCTTTTGTGCTCATTGATGGCGTAGCGGGAATCAATATATTTGCGCTATTCAAAAATAGACTTGAGCTATCATCATAGGCAAAAACGAGTTTATTTGATATGAACTTATACACCAACTTTTCAGGTGACCGATATATTTCTTCTTTTGCGACTTGTTGCAAATTAGCTCTATCATACAGAATGAAATTTTGAGCAGGATGTAAAACATATGGCTGTATTTCTTTTCCTGTATATATTTTTTCCATCCCTGCAAGGCATTCGCGGAACAACTTTCCTTTATTGTCGCCTGTAACAATACCTAACGCCCAAATGCTATTTTGAAGAGAAAACTTCCCCATGCTTTTGACAATCCGAACAATAGAAAGATCATCGTCAGATAAAAGATTAAATATCAGGTTTTCGGTTTCATAAATAGTTTTGATATCTACAGCTCTTTTCTTTCCACCCGCATATACATAGAAGATATCTTTGGCAACACCTTTGCCACATTCAATATCAATATATTTTGTGGTTACTCCCGAAAACATATCGTCATATATCGTAATACCAACAAGTCCGGCTGTATTAAGAATAAATTTTCTTATATCTTTGTGAACTTTAACATTCAAAATTGCCTCGGGGAAAAGGAACCTTATGGTACCGTTTTCTTTTAACTGTTCATATGCTTTTACAAAGAAGTATGAAAAGGTTTCTTTTGACGTTATGGTGTATATGTAGCTGTAATTATTATCCATTGCACCCCACGGGGGATTAGTTGCAATATAATCAAATGTTCTTTCAAATACTGGGTGTTGTTGTATGGCTGAATAGCCCATCAAATAATCAAAACAATAAATCTGCGGGATAAAATCAACATCCTTGTATTTGAGCAACAAATTGATTTTAGAAATTAAGACAGCTACTTTATCGTTATCAACACCATATATCTGATTGGGATTTTTTGCGGCAACGCTCAATAAAAAAGCGCCGCTCCCGCAACATGGGTCAAAAAACAGTTCGCCATTGGAAAAGGTAAAATTCTTTGTCATATTATAGGCTATTTTTTGCGGCGTATAGTACGAACCTATAGTATTTTTCTTTCCCTCTTGCAGAAAGGATTGATAAAGTAATCCCAAAATGTCAAATTCGTCATTTGGCAAATTTACCGCTACTAATTCATCAATAATACTAATATCTGCATACTCACTTAAAACGGTAGCAACGTGCTGCTTTTTGTATAATCTTTCCCTTTTTAACAGGCTAATCCCTAAAGAGAATATAGAAGACATAATATCGAGTCTATTATCGTCTATATAGTCAAGCGTTTTCTGCACAAACGAAACATTGTTTTTATTGTTGATATACTCTAGTGGAAGGAGACGTTTTTTTGACTTTCTTTTATTAGCGCGAGTTGTTAAACGTCCATCAGATTTTGTATTAAGTTTCTCCCAGTTTCTTGCAGTAGCATCAGAGACACCATATTGCATGACTTCTGAAAAATCAGGGTGTATATCCCCTATAACTTCTACAATATCGTCAAGGCCACAATTCAAGGCTGTTGCTATCTTTGCAAGGCTGTCCATAGCCATAGGTTCGCCCTTGCCCATCTTGGCAAGAATATTTGTGCTGATACCTGCCGCTTTGCGCATTTGCGTTTTGGTCATACCTTTATCTATCAACAGTTTCCAAAGCCTGTTATAGTTGTAAATCATAAAAAAGCCCCCCTGTGCATGGCTACAAATAACCATTAAAAAGTATGGTACAGCAGGGCTATTTTTTCAATATTATGTCACGTTTTCGTGATTTCATTTTTTCAATGTGCAGTACAGTGTCAAGTCCTGCTTGTACCCCTCAAAAAGTGTCAATCCGGGTGATGTTGTACAGTCTGCCGTTATACCGGATAACATTTGCCGTGGTCAGGTCGGTGCGGTAATTCACCTGAAACAACACTTCTTCCTTATAATTGACGGTTGCCCCCGCGATTACTTCCTTGCTGGACAGGTGGCGGCAATATGTGTTAATACCTGAATTGTGTGTATAAATTCGTTGTTTTTTGGGGTTTTATCAGGGGTTATGATGGTTTGAATATGCTTTGAGAGCATATTGTGTGAAGAGTGCTTGTAATCGACCGGTTTGTGGTGTATGCGGACAAAGGCTTGTAAAGAACGGTAAGACTAGCTCTGGGCGAACCCGGTGGCGTTGCCTGTCCTGCGGGGCTTCGACAGTTAAATCACGTCCTGATATTAGCGCTAAATCCCAAGCAGACTTGTTTATAAAATGGCTGTTAGAAGGCTATTCGGTTAACCAACTCGGTCTAGCTAAAACCTCTTTTGCTACTAAAAGCGCCTGGTGTTGGCAAGTCCAGGTGCCTAAGCCCTCGGTCACTGGCGAGGTCTACAATCAGGTGCTACTTGATGGGATCTATCTTTCCTACGGCTGGTGCTTAATCACCGCTACTAACGGCAAACAGGTAATTGACTGGCAATGGTGTCAAAGAGAAAACGCGCCCGCCTATCAGGCATTAATGAACCGGCTACCCGCCCCGATGGTAGTGGTAACCGATGGCGGGGCAGGCGTCGCCAAAGCACTATGTTTGACCTGGCCTGAAAGCCGTATCCAGCACTGTCTTTTCCATATTCGGGCTAACACCATCACTGATCTAACCCGCAAACCCAAAACTGTCGCCGGAAAAGCGCTACTAGCTCTTACCAACCAGTTATTAACCATCAAAACCCCCGAAGAAGCCGGCCAGTGGCTTAGCCTGTCACAACACTGGTATCAGGTATATCGCGATTACATTAACGAGAAAACCTACGGTCTTGAACCAAGATCAAGGAAATGGTGGTGGACACACAAGCCAGTCCGAAAATCCTATAAACGCCTTGAACGCCTAGCCCGATCCGGTTACTTGTTTACCTGGCTCGACCCGAAATTCACTGGGCTTGATATTGAGCGCACTACCAGCAGCCTTGAAGGCGGGGTTAACGCCGCGATCCGTCGCCTACTTAACACCCATCGCGGCCTATCCGAACCCCACATGAAAACAGCGGTCGAATGGGGGTTAAACCACAAATCTATCGATCCGGCAATCCCTACCACCTGGCTCGCCAAAAATCGCCACAACACCAGCCAACAACAGCCGCATCCAGCCACCAACGACCCGATCGGCCCGGCCATCTACGACAACGCCATCAACTACAACCCCGCCTATCAAGACGGCTCTCTTCACATCCGCAAAGGCTGGGCAGACCACTAAACCACCCCAACACGCCCGGAAAAAGACACACAAAATGTTACTTAGCCCCATGAATGCTAAAGAGCACCTGTCTGGATTGGTTCACCACTTAAGTAACGAATCTCAGTACACGAGTATTACCTATAACGACAAACTCGCTCAGTGGGGAATCAAACCCTCCACTGGCGCACTAATGCCCATTTGGGTATTAACCCCAATTTCGTCGCCCTCACTATTGCGAAAACCCGAACGATTTTCGTACCGTTCGGGCTCCTCCTGTGCCAGTAATCCCTAACGGGATTACGCACGGTTTCCTCACTCTCACTAGCAAGCAAGCTTGCTGTTCGAGTTCGTCACGGTGGGCCCAGAGGGACTCGAACCCCCGACATCCACGGTGTAAACGTGGCGCTCTAGCCAACTGAGCTATAGGCCCTAGACCTGTTAAAGAATACCCAATCTCGACAGAGAAACAAACTTGACAGAGTGTGATATGAATCGAACTCATAAAACCCGTGCCAATACCAACAAATCTGGCGGTAGAGAATAAAATGACGCGCCCTCCTGCCCGCGCGCCCTATTGCAGCCCTGGGGGAGAGCATGGGAAAATCAGGAGAAGCGATTAGTGGAAAGGGGGCGGCGCAAATCCTAGAAGAATCACGGGTCAGCAAACAAGACCTAGAACGAGCCTATGACCTGGTTCGCCGTGTACGCGCACGCCACCCAAACCCACACGTAACAGACGCCGCCCCAGCTATCGCAAATCAAAACCAATCCGATAACTATCCGCCCGCGGAACAAAAAGGGCTAGAACTACTGGATTGGACGAGTACCGCGCTATCTAGACAAAGTTCGCACGGTGGAGATTTCTCGCGGCAATTGCGAGAAGAATTTCAACGTACGAACGCCTCTGACCTGGATATTTCAGAGGTCGAGTATCGCCGGGTTCAGTTAGAAAAAGTATTCCTTGTGGGCATATATGACCATGACCGCTCTCATGCGCAGCAGTCCCTATCGGAACTCGCGGCGCTTGCCCAAACCGCAGGTGCCGAACTGGTAAGCGCGGCTTTGCAGCGACGCAGCACCCCGGATGCGGCAACTTTCGTAGGGCGAGGTAAAGCTAAAGAGTTAGCCGAGCAGATAGCGGCGCTGAACGCCGACACCGTAGTCGTAAATGCCCAGCTCCAGCCCTCCCAGCGGCGAGGACTGGAAGACATAGTTCAAGTGAAAGTTATCGACCGCACCGCCGTAATCCTGGATATTTTCGCCCAACACGCCTCCTCGCGCGAGGGGAAAGCCCAAGTGGAACTAGCGCAGCTACAATACCTGCTGCCCCGCCTTCGGGGCTGGGGGCAATCAATGTCTCGCCAGGCAGGAGGACGCGTGTCGGGAGGAGCCGGAATCGGCGCGCGCGGCCCGGGCGAAACCAAACTGGAAACCGACCGTCGTCGGATTACCAAGCGAATCGCGAAACTGCGCCGCGAGATTCAACAAATGAAAAAAGGACGGGACACTAAACGGGAAAGCCGTCTGCAAAGCGCCCTGCCCTCAGTGGTAATCGTGGGCTACACCAACGCCGGAAAATCCTCTCTACTAAATGTCCTGGTAGACGCGGATGTGATGGTGCAAGATGCCCTGTTTGCTACTCTAGATCCCACCGTGCGCCAGGCGCAAACCCCCGATGGGCGCAGCTACACCCTAACCGACACGGTAGGTTTTATTGATGAACTTCCGCACGAGCTGGTAGAAGCTTTCCGCTCCACCCTAGAGGAAGTTGAATACTCCGATGTAATCGTGCACGTAGTAGATGCCAGCCACCAGAACCCCTCCCATCAGGTAGAAACCGTTAAGGAAGTGTTGGGGGAGCTAACCAACATTTCTGCGATCCCCCAAATTATCGTCCTCAACAAAGCAGATTTGGTAGATGCATTCCATATCCGCGCACTGCAATCGTTAATACCTGGGGCGATAGCGCTCTCGACCCGCAGCGGGCAAGGTCTTAGCCAGCTCCGCGAAGCAATCGGCAAAGCGCTACCTGCGCCCGCTAAACCCATAGATTACGTAATTCCCTATAGTCATTCTGCTCTGGTAGCCCGACTCCACCAGGAGGGTATCGTCGATACCGTGGAGTATCTAGAACAGGGCACTCATGTTATAGGGCGAGCTGGACCGGCCTTGGCGCAAGCCATATTGGAAGTGGCGAACTAGATGGATTCTTCGGTTTCTCCGCTAGTTGCCACTGCCGATAAGGGTAAAGGCAGTGGCGGTAAAGATGCGAGAGCAGCGTGCGAAATTCTGCAAACCTGTATTGAGCGTATTGGGGGAAGTAAACGCGAGGAACAGGTTCAAATGTGTAATCTGGCGAGCCGCTCATTTTCTTTAGAGGGCGCGCAATTGGTGGGGGCAGGAACCGGTACGGGCAAATCTCTTGCCTATCTGGCGGCTGCTTTCCAGCAGGTCATAGACCATGGGAAACGGGTTGTAATCTCGACTGCTACTTTGGCGTTGCAGCGTCAGCTCCTCAGCTGTGATATTCCCACGGTAGTGGGGGCGTGCCGGCAGCTCGGGTATCCTCTTCCAAACGTGGCGGTGCTAAAAGGGTGGTCAAACTATATTTGTCGCTGGAAACTGGCCGCTCCCGAAGAAAGTGAAGCTCTCTTTCCCGCCTATGAGGTGACTGCGGCTTCCCCCACTTTGGTGGGCAAACAATTGGCGCGGCTGCGGGAATGGGCGCAAGAGAGCGATAGCGGGGATCGTGACGACCTAGAGCGGGCAGTCACGTTATCCGCCTGGCGGCAAGCCTCAATCGCTGCTAATCAATGTCAGGGGAAAACCTGTCGCTATTTTACTGACTGTTTTCCTAGAGATGCCCGGCTCAAAGCCCAAGATGCCGATATTATTGTCACTAATCACGCGCTATTAGCGATTTCGGCACTCACTAGCGCCGAGCTGCTGCCAGATTTTGAAGTATTAATCGTTGATGAGGCGCACGAGCTTCCTTCCCGGGCGCGCTCGCAAGCCTGCGTGAACCTTTCAGGTGCGGCAATAGAAAGGATTGCCCGCAGCGTTAGAAAGCATTTTGATTTACCGGTCAGCAACCTTTTTGAGGTATCCGAACGTTTATCAAAAACCTTAAATGACTTGCCCGAGGGGGAATTGAACTCTATCCAGGGAGCTTTGCAAGAGACTTTAACTGCGCTGCAAATCGAACTATCTGATATCTCTGGGCAGGTTAGTAGCGCTAATAAAGAGGACGAAAATAAAGGTAAACAAAAAGTGACCCTGGCTCAGATTGAAGAGTCTTTAGAGGCCGCTGAACTAATTAGCTGCTTTGACCCGACCAAATCGGCTGCCTGGATTGAGGAAGAAAAATCTGGGGAACGTTGCCTTTATTCGGGGCCTCTCGACGTGGGAAATAAACTGTATGCGAACCTGTTTAAGGGACGTTCTTGCGTGCTGACTTCTGCCACTATGCAGCTGGGAGGATCTTTTAATCCAATTGCTTCCTGCCTGGGGCTGCGCGGTTCGCACACTTGGCAAGGTAGTGATTTAGGTAGTCCTTTTGATTACGCTAAGCAAGGAATCCTGTATGTGGCTTCTGATTTGCCACGTCCGGGGCAATCAGGGCTAGATCAATCGGTTCTGGAAAGAGCCTTAGAGCTATCTGAGGCAGCTGGCGGGGGAGTGTTAGGGCTATTTTCTTCCTTTAAGGCGGCTGAACAGGCAGCCCAATATTTTGCCGATAACTGTGACTTCAAGGTACTGTTACAGGGAGAACGACCTATAAATCAGCTGATAGATGAGTTTTCAGCTAATCGTGATTTTTGTTTATTTGGCACGCTTTCACTTTGGCAAGGAGTGGATTTGCCGGGAGATACCTGTCGCCTAGTGTTGATTGACCGAATACCTTTCCCTCGTCCTAATGACCCTTATATTTCTGCCCGCACCCGCGCTGTTGAGGTCGCAGGGGGAAGCGGCTTTGCCGAGGTTTCCCTCACTCATGCGGCGCTATTATTGGCTCAGGGGGTAGGGAGACTGATTAGAACTGCCAATGACCGGGGAGTAGTTGCAATCTTAGATCAGAGACTAACTACTGCCCGGTATGCTAACTACCTGCTTAAATCCTTACCCCCTTTTTGGAAAACCACCAATCGGGATACTGTGCTGGGCGCTTTAAAGCGTCTATCGAAACAACAAGAATCTGCCCAGGACAGCTAAAAGACGAGAAAGACTATAAAATCACCCTGAAACTAGGTCGTTTTTCATCGGCATTATCAATTCTGGCAGGGTAATTTGGATTTAGAAGAAAACTTCTATCCCTAAAGGAGAAACTATGTCGAAAGAGCGTGCAAATTCTCTCTACCCCTCGGCGCTGACTCGTCGCTCGAAAGTGGGGATTGTCGGTGCCGGTTTCGTTGGTACTGCTCTCGCCTATGCGTGCCAGATTAAAGGGGCAGCTCGCGAAATAGCTCTATTCGATATAAATAAAGCTAAGGTCGAAGCAGAGGCTCTCGACCTTGCACACGGGATTCAGTTCACCCCTGCCGCTTCAATATCCGGTTCAGACGATGTTGAGGTGTTACGTGACTCGGACGTTATCGTGATTACCGCCGGTCCCCAGCAAAAACCGGGACAGTCACGCCTAGATATGGTGCAGGCGATGGTAAACATCATGAACTCTATTTTGCCGAAAGTGCTAAACGTTGCCCCCGATGCCATTTATATCTTGGTCTCTAACCCGGTAGATATCGCTACCTATATGGCTCTAAAGATGAGCGGTTTGCCCTCGCACCAGGTTTTTGGTTCCGGAACGGTACTTGATACTTCCCGGATGCGTTACCTAATTTCGCAAGAAACCGGGGTTGCAGTCCAAAATATTCACGCCTATATTGCCGGTGAACACGGTGACTCCGAGGTTCCGCTCTGGTCCAGTGCCGAGATTGGTAACGTGCCGCTCTCGCGGTGGGGAGCCACCGTCGGGGGAGGAATTTTTGATGATAAGCTGCAAAAACGGATAGCGAAAGACGTAGTGGAATCAGCCTACCGGATTATTGACGGAAAAGGGGTAACTAATTTCGCGATCGGGCTGGCAGTAACCAACATTATCTCCGCAGTAATGCGCGATGAGGATCGGGTTCTAACCGTTTCGTCCCTACTTGACAACTGGAATGGTATCTCCGGGGTATGTATGGCAGCCCCAACTCTGGTGGGTCGCTCCGGGGTAGGGCGCGTACTAGATCCGCCGATTACCCTAAATGAGCGGGATGCTCTTACTCGCAGCGCAGAAAAACTGTCCGAGGTTGCTAAATCGGTGGGGCTATAACCTAAGCTTCGTTAGCGGACATAACTAGCTATTTGGCTGATGGGTGGTCTTAAGATAGGGGAACTTCCCAGCTTAAGGCTAACCCGTTAGGTTTAGCTGCCTTAACGAGGCAAATACCGCCGTGGCGGCGGGCGCGGCTCTTCAGATTATCAAGACCAGACCGGCGGGTAACGCTAGGATCTAGGCCATGCCCATCATCGGTTACTTCCACCTGGATAGATCCGTTACAGCCCATACCGCTAATTTTTACCACCACCTGTGCCGAGGATGCCCCCGCATGGCGTGCCGTATTAGACAGGGCTTCACGTACTACCGCCACTACGTCATCACAAATATCGTGTCCGACCCGCTGATCGGCTTCTTCAATCAAGATTTCTTCCCTAGCCGGGTTTGAAGCCGAGAGGGTTTCTCCATCTATCTCTAAAACGAAAGAGGGCGCGAATCCCAGTAACCGCCGAGCCAGGGAAGCTTCTCGGCGCAGCCGTTCAACTAAATCTACCGCCGCATCTGGTTCTCGCAAATTGTGGACAATCGCTCTAATCTGTTTAACCGAGTCATCTACACTGGCCAAAGCCTTTTCCATCAGGGACTCCGCCTGAGAGAAATCCAGATTAGTTTCACTGGCAAAAGTTGCTCGAATCCGTTCTAACTGCATACCGGTAGCGAAAAGCTGTTGGATTGCGAGGTCATGCAAATCTTCCCCAATTTTGGCGCGCTCATCTAGCAAAGTTGCAATATCGGCTGCATGTTTAGCATCAGCGATTTCGAGGGCGAGAGCCGCTTGGGTAGCAACCTGTTCCGCCATAGCTAAAACCTCAGGGTTGAACTCTGGTTTACCTGGTAGACGTAAAAGCAGTAATACCCCGATAGCGTGCGATCTGGCTAATAGGGGGACGTAGAGAGCGGCACCGAACTTGGACAGTTCTTGTACCCGTAAAGTGGTCGCTCGCGCCAAGGAATCAACGATTAAACCTTGACCTTCTGCAAGTACCGTGCGGGCCCGTCCTTGTGGAGGAAAAGCCACCCCAATCAGTTCGCTCGCACCATATCCGGAAGCAATCTCGCAAACCCAAGAATCACCGACCGAGGGTAAAACCAGTAAAGCAGTATCGGCTTGCGCTACTTCCCGTACCGATTTCGCAATAAACTGCAGGGCGTCCTCTTCATCCGTACCCTCTAATAGAATCGTGGTGAGCTGCTGGGACACCTGGGTCCAGCGTTCGCGTGAGCGCGAAACCTCGTAAAGACGAGAGTTTTCTATCGCTACTGCGGCTAGAACTGCAAGTCCTGATACGTATGCCAAGTCGTGTTCACTGTATCCTCCGGGACGATTACACAGGTAGAGGCGACCATAGACTTGTTCATGGATACGCAGCGGTACCCCTAAAAACGAGTGCATTTCCGGGTGTGAGGGCGGATAGCCGGTAAAACGCGGATCGGAAGCCAAATCATTAGAGATAACGCCGTTATTTACCGGAACATCTCCGATAATTCCGCGTCCTACCGGGGGATGTCCCATTGATGCACGCTGTTTTTCGCTCACCCCGTGAGTATAAAAAGCGCTGGTCTCCCCGCGAGAGTCCAAGATAGCTAAGGCTCCATAGGGCGAGGAAGTCATGGCGCACGCCTGATCTACGAATGCCTGCAAAACTTTGTCTTGCTCTAGGTTTCCCATCAGGCGTAGCACAGAGGATAACAGGCGCGAACTATCTTCTGATAGCGACGAATGGTTATCTAAACTGCTATCTAAAGGGCGAGAAGCGGCAATTGGGTCGGGTAAATCCGGGTTGTCGGAACTTGATAAGCCGGGGAAACTTGGTAATGGAACGTTATCAAAAGACATCAACCTGCTCCTGGCGGATACTCCAGGCATAGCCTTGGTGGGTTTCTAAGAGTTCTTTATGAGTGCCTGAAGCGACAAAGGTTGCTGGCTCGTTGGGATTGCCGTGGGGCTTATCCATAATAAATACTTTATCTGCCTGGTCGAGGGGGGTTAAACGATGGGTTACCAGGATGACTCCCCGTTTTTGTTCTTTACTGCCGGAATTTAATAAATCTCGCAGCAGAGCGTCAGCGGTTTCGGCGTCCAAGTGTTCTCCGGGCTCATCAAGCGCTAATAGCGGTGCTTTCGCTGCCATAGCGCGTGCCAAAAGAATCCGGCGACGTTCACCACCAGAAATAGTGGTTGCGCCCGAACCTAGCTCGGTTTCTAAACCATCTGGCAGTGAAGATATCCATTGCCCCAAACCAGCCTCTTTAAGTAGTTCTTCCCCCTCTTTAGCTGAAAGCTGACCATTAGCTACTCGCAGGTTTTCTAAAATAGTGGTTTCAAAAATATGGGCATCCTCGGGAGTAATTACGAAGCTGGCCGCAGCCCGAATACGCGGTAAGGAGAAAATATCTACCCCATCAATTTTTACGCTCCCAGAAACTGGTTTTAGCAGTCCAGCCAGGGTGTAGAGCAGGGTGGTTTTCCCGATACCGGATTGCCCGACAATCGCCAGGTGATTGCCTGGTTCTAGACGTAAATTAATCCCCTCGGCTACTACCGGACCCCCTGGCCAGCCAATAGCTAAATCCTTAGCTTCCAGAATACTGGAAGTGTTCCGGTTGCGGGGGGTACTTGGCTGTTCGTCCTCTTCAGTCGTTTTTACCTGTTCCTGCGCCGGAAGCATATTCATTATCCGAACCGCTGAAGTAGCCGATATTACTAGCTGTTGAGCGGCCGGTCCGAGCTGTGCGGTTCCCTCGAAAGCAGAGAGGGGAGTAAGTGCCAGCACTGCCAGCATTACCTCGGGGATAGATTGGTGATTTACCGCCGAAATCCCGAAATAGGCAGCCATGATTACCGCCATTAACATTCCGAACACGTCGATAGCCTCTGCCAAGGCAGCTGGTTTTGCGGAGGAATCCTTTGCCTCATAGAGCTGATCTTCCAGCTTCGACAGGCCAGAAAGTACCTGTTGAGTTTGACCATCCACCGTGATTTGGGCAGCGCCATCAACCATAGTCATTGCCACTTCGGAAATCTGGGCGCGACTTTGAGTTTCACGCTGCTGGGAAATTCGGGTAGCACGGATAGTGAAAAGCGGACCGACCAGGCCAGATAGCAGTAGACCTAGTGCCAAGAAAAGACCGGCTCTCCAATCCACTAGGCTGATACCGACCACGGTTATTATCCCCGCAATAGCGGCAACCATGGCTGGTAACAGGCTTTTTACCACGAAATCACCGATATTGTCTACATCGGTTCCCATCCGATCTAGAATATCTCCCCGCCGCAAGCTGGCAATCCGGGCGGTGTCGGAATAGGAAAGACTTCTGTAAAGATTGGTGCGCAGGGTAGTCATTCCGGACACCCCTAACTTGTGGGAGGCTAACCGTTCCAGGTAACGGAACACCGCTTTGGAAATCCCGAAAAAACGCACAGAAACAACCGCTACCTCCAGGTAGAGGACGGGCGGCATTTGGGAGGCACGGGCAATTAGCCAGGCTGCGGTAGCGCCTAGGGCAATGGTTGCACCCAATCCGGCTGCCCCCAAGAAACAAGCCAAAAACAAGGTGGCTGGTTTTAGTTCTAAGAGCTTTATAGCCCGTTTAAGTGCCTGGCGTTCTTCGGTGGTAATGAACCACGTTTTCATAACTATTGCAACCCCCGTGTCGAGCCTAGAAATTCGGGAATCTCCGCCTCACTGGCTCGGGCTGCCTGGGGCTGAGTATCGTGATAACGTTCCGCTTCTTCAGCGGTGAAGGGAACCGAGGATATCCGCACTACCTGGTCAGCTAGTTGCGCTAGCTCTTGGCGGTGGGCAATCAAGACTACAGTTTTACCAGAATCTTTTAGATGTTGAACAACTTGCGCCACCTGTGCCACCAAATGGGCATCTAGATGTGCGGAAGGCTCATCTAGGACGATGAGTTGTTTCGTGGAGAGCAAAGCCCGCACTAGGGCGAGACGCTGACGCTGTCCTACAGATAGACCTTCTCCTCCTGCCCGCAGGAAAGTGTTCCAGCCTTCGGGAAGTTTTGCCACTACCTCTTCAAATCCTGCTAGGCGAGAGGCTTTCCGAACTTCTTTTCCGGGGAGTCCCTGTGGGAAAAGCTCTTGTAGATGCGGGTGTGACTCTGCAATGTTTTGAGCCAAAGTTCCAGGTAGAAGTATTGGTATTTGGGGTAGCCAAGAAGTTTGCTGCCACCACGACTCCGGGGAGATGTCATCTAGGGAAATGGTATTCCCGGTGCTATCACAAAGAGTGATTTCGCCCCGGTCGCAAGCTAACTGTTTTAACAGTGCCATGACTGTGGTGGTTTTACCTTCCCCAGATTTACCTACTAAAGCGGTGATAGTGGCGGGCTTAATAGTTAGATTCACGTTATTTGGAGCCCAAGCTCCGCGTGAAGCCATAGTGAGGCCGCTAAGAGTAATGGTGGTGTCGGTCAAATTGGGAGCCGGCTGGTCACCGCCAGTAGCTGGGGAAGTTTCTAGGATTTCAAAAGCAGATTGGGAAGCAGCGACCCCATCAGCGGAAGCATGGAAGAACTTGCCTACTTGACGTACCGGCGTGTACACCTCTGGTGCAAGCATAATCGCGATTAGACCAGTGTAAAGGTCAAGACCACCACTTACCATTCGCAGTCCTACCGTGACTGCCACGATTGCTACCGAAAGAATAGAAATAAACTCCAATACCGCTCCCGATAGAAAGGCGATACGTAAAGTAGCCATCGTGGTTTGGGTATAGGTTTTACCAATCGAGGAGATTTGTTTTTCCGGGCCGCGGTGTCTGCCCAGGCTCTTCAAAGTGGCAAGACCGGCAATTAAATCTAGTAGTTGCCGTCCCAAGTGTTGCATCGTAGCCAGACGGCGATCAGAGGCGCTTTGAGTCATCTTCCCAATAATCACCATAAAGATAGGAATCAAGGGAATAGTAATAATGGCTACTAGCGCCGACCAAAAGTCCATTACCGCCATGACCACTAAGACCAGGGGAGTGACGGTAACCGCTAAAATCAGTTGCGGAATATAATCAACGAAGTAAGGACCGAGTTTTTCTAGCCCCCTAGTAGCTAAGGTAACTGTGTCGGTACCTTTACGTGCTAACCAGCGCGGTCCCAGTTTCAAACAATGTGCCAGCACTTGGGCGCGCAATTCTCGAATCGCTTTCTTGGCTGATTTATGTTGATGGTTTGCACGAAAATAGGTTAGACCCACTCGCGCCATGGAAACGATTGCTAACCAGAATGCAAAGTGAGCTACTTGCCCCCAGGTTTGCCGTAAAGATATAACCGGAGAAATCAACGCAGCTATCAGTAAACATTGGGCGATAACTAACCCTGCTTGCATAATGCCGGTTATTGCAGTTATCGCAATCGATAGGCGTGCTGAGCGAGCATATTTCAGCAGTTTCGGATCAAGTGGTTTCAAAACGAGTGTCCTCCATGCAAATAATAGGACTATTTTCCCACAGGAAGTAGAAAACTCTAAACGCGTCCCAACCTATGCCGATAGTGCGTGCGGGCTGGGGTAGAAAAAGTACTCGGGGGACCCCAGTGAGCCTTGCTTCGCTCGGCTCAAGCCCCCTCTCGCATCATTTTCTACCCCAGCCCGGTTACCCCGGGTGTGGGGGCTAGGTTTTATCCGAGTGGGTGCGGTGGGCATAAGAAATCGGAAAACGTCGCTACGTTTTCTGAATTCTTGGGCGGGAGGAAAAACCTAGCCCCCACACCCTCGTTCCGAGCGCTTGTTCCACCCAGACCGGTTATCCGAAGCAAGCAGCTGTCTCCACATTTATTCCAGGTCTGAGATGTCGGTAGCTAGCGCCAGGGCGGATTTATGTCGAGGGGTAGGCTTCGGGCATTAAATCCGGAAAATGCCAGAGCATTTTCCGGATTTCGGGGCGCGAGACAAAATCCGCCCCGGCGCTTGGGGTAGCGGTTTAAGTCAGGTAATAAAAATAGTGCTGGTCTTGGCTAAATAGCCAAGACCAGCACTATTTATTCAGTTTTGATTAATCGACAGTTAGCAGAAAGTTATCTGGCAAGTGCCGATTATTTGCCTAGCTTTCCGCGAGGAAAGAAGCACCCTGACGAATCTTTTCCCACGGTAATCCGGGGTTTTCATCTAGTTCTTCAAGGGTGACTTTCAGGGGCATACGAGTGTAGCTCCAGTAGGTGTAACCCAATACGATAGGTACTACTACCAGCGCAATCACTAGCATAATCGCTAAAGTGGACTGCGATGAAGAAGCATCCCAAATCGTCAGCGAGAACTTCGGATCTAGGGAGGACTTCATAGCGTTGGGAGCCATTGCGGTAAAGATCCACGCTACTGCACCCGCAATCCCGACAGAGTGAGCGAGCAATGCACCCCATGCGGAGCCACGAAGAGCCATCAAGACGGTGGCGACAAATGCCAAGGCCGCAATGATTAGCGGAATCCAAGCCATTACCTGGGTGGCGTATAGGAACTGTCCCCACAAAGCGGCGACTGCAACTAGCACGGTGTCTGCAATCGCGAACTTGCCGAGCAGGTTCTTTGCACGGTTCTGAACCTCACCGGTGGTGCGCAGCGCTAAGAAAGCCAAGCCTTGCGTAGCGAATACCAACGCTAGCATTACCCCACCAGCAATGGTGTAGGGGGTTAGTAGCGAGAGGAATACGCTGCCTAGGGGAGCGCCTTGGGAAGTGAAGTTGTGGACGTGCTTGCTGAGGTCAGTAGCTCCCGCAATGGCTTCACCAGGGGTATTGTACTGGGTAACCGCGATGTTCATGCCCTGTACCAGGTTGGCGAAAGCTACTCCGAATAGAACCGGAACCAACCAGGCGACAATGGTCTGCCAGGTGTCCCAGCGGCCGCGCCAGGCGGCAGAGGAAACCTTGGTGCGCCACTCAATCGCGCAGATGCGAATGATTAAGCAGAACAGAATCAAGAACAGTGCCAGATACATTCCCGAGAACATGGTGGCGTACCATTCTGGGAAAGCAGCGAAAGTTGCGCCCCCGGCGGTCAGTAACCATACCTCGTTACCGTCCCAAACTGGACCGAAGGTTTTTTGTACCTGAGTGCGTTCGCGGTCAGTCTTGGCAACCATCGGCATTACCATTCCAGCACCGACACCGAATCCTTCTAGTACCAGATAGCCAGTCCACAGGACGGCGATCAGGATGAACCAAATAACTTGAAGAATAGTCATCTCTTTGATCTCCTATCTGACTTAGTAAGCAAAGCTTAGGTTCTTGCCGGCATCCTCGCCATGTACTGCCTTTTCATTGGCACTGACGTGAATACCTTCCTTTACATAACGCTTAATCAACAGGAACCAGACAACGCCGAGTGCCAGATAGATTAGCGTGAAGCCTAGCAGGGTAACCAGTACTTGCCAGGCGGGAACCGCAAATGAAAGTCCATGCTCAGTGAGCATAAAGACCGAGGACGCATCGACATCCATCTGTACCGGATGGACGATGAAAGGCTGACGTCCCCATTCGGTAAATAGCCAGCCGAAAGTGGTGGCTAAATAGGGCATCGGCAAACACCAGATAGCGAACTTGGCCAGCCCGCTCGACTTGGAAATCTTTCCACCCTTGGTGGCGATTAGACCCCAAATAGCTAGAATCGCCGAGAAGATACCGAAAATCATCATCAAGCGGAAGCTCCAGAAGCTGAACATGATGTTCGGGCTGAAATCGACCGTTTGTGACTGCATATTGTATCCGCGTTGGCTGAGAATTTCAGAGAACAGTGAACCGTACTTTTGGTTCAAAGTGTCCAGACCTTCTACCTTGCCGGTGAAGGAGTTGGTAGCCATGAAGGAGTAGACTCCGGGAACTTCGCCAATCTTGGTGATTTCATCGCATTTTGCGTTCAAAGGACCAAAAGCTGCAATGGTAAAGGGTGCGCCTTCACCGGCGTTTGGCGTCTGACATAGCGCTTCGGCGGCAGCCATCTTTGCAGGCTGATCCTTGGCTACTAGCTGACCTTGAACGTGTCCGGTAACGGCGGTTAGCAGACCGCCAACAATCATAACCAACATGCCAAAGCGGGCAATCGGACGCCAGATATCGCGAGCCTCGGTTTCAGCGCCGGCATTGGCCGAGCGAACCATCCACCAGATAGCAATGCCGGCAACGAAGGTGCCGACCAACAACCAGGAGGTAGACAATACGTGAGTGTAGGCCGCCCAGAGTACCGGGTTAAGCAGTACCTGGAAGAATCCGGATAGGCCATCCAGTTGCGCACGACCGGTTTCCGGATCGAAAGTTGCGCCTACCGGATGCTGCATCCAGGAGTTTGCCCCAATAATCCATAGAGCAGAAGTGTTTACCCCAACGAACACTAGCCAAGCGCAGGTGAGGTGAGCTTTCTTGGATAAACGACCCCAGCCGAAAATCCAAAGTCCCAGGAAGGTGGACTCCATGAAGAAAGAAATAAGAGCCTCACAAGCTAGCGGCGCGCCAAAGATGTCGCCCACGAAGCGGGAGTACTCAGACCAGTTCATACCAAACTGGAATTCTTGCACGATACCGGTAGCTACACCGAGTGCAAAGTTAATTAGGAACAGTTTCCCAAAGAACCGTGTCGCCTTCAGCCAATATTCCTCACCGGTTTTGTGCCATTTGGTTTGCATAATGGCAACTAGGAGGGACATGCCGATGGTGAACGGAACCAGGATGAAATGGTAGACGGTAGTAATACCGAACTGCCATCGCGCCAACATGGTGGCATCTAATGCTGTTGAAGCAATAGTCATTCTGCTCGCCTTTCCGTTTCTAGTCGGTTTAGAAGTCGCTGTAGTTTATGAGCTTGCTTACGCGCAGTCCATAGTGACAGCGTTGTCACTTAGGTTAGCGCGTTTTTAAGCCGGTCGCTAAGGATTTCTCAGGATTCTCTAAGAAAAACCTCGGTTTTACGACAGAATTAAGAATTATGGAATAATGATGATGGTTGGTTTTTGTCGTCGCATCACGGGGAAAACCACTCCAGAGGGACTATTTTCCTAGGAAAACTCTCTGGCGCGGGTAAATGTTTCCGCGTAGACTAAGGCTTCCGTCCTAGAGGGCGGCGTAATATAGGGGACTCGCCGGTGCGGGCGTGTCCAGGTGAGACAAGTGGTGAAAAACCCTAATAATAACGAAACAGTTTTTAATCAAAATAGTGGGATTCTATTTTCTGGACCGACTTTTTCTGCTTCAGAGAAACCGGATTCGGCTCCCAAAGTTCCCCCGCTGCTAACTGCGGCTCCAACTTTTGGGGCTCCGATGTTTGCGGCTGCTCCTGCTCCGGCTGCGGATAATGGCGAGGAGACGCCCTCTAAAAATGAGAAAGCTTCAGGGGGCAAACGCAAGGGGAAGAAAAAGGGCGAGGACGGCTCTGAGGCGACCTCTAAAATTTCAAAAGGTAAGGCAGAAAAGAAAAGCCGTACCTCCAAGAAATCTCGCAAATCAGACGAGGCAGAGACAGTCAGCGAGGCAGATAGCGCCAGTGAGGACGCTCGTTCAGCGCGCGGGGACTCCAAAGCGGACCCTCAAGAGGGTAAGGCGGTTAGTGCTGGTGAACAAGCTGGTGACTTGGAAGCGGCTGGCAGTCACCGTCGGCGTAGAAGGCGCACGCGCGCTAGTGCTGACGCTAGTGACGAAATTGAGCAAGTTAAAGGCTCTACCCGTCTAGAGGCAAAGAAACAGCGTCGCCGAGAGGGTCGTAAAGAGGGGCGGCGTCCGAAAGTTATTACCGAATCCGAGTATTTGGCGCGTCGGGAAGCGGTTGAGCGCACTATGCTAATCCGTTCTAAGGGCGGGCTCAATCAGATAGCTGTTCTAGAAGATAATGTCCTGGTTGAACACTATGTTTCCCGTCATACTCAAACTACGATGGTGGGCTCGGTTTATCGCGGAAAGGTACAAAACGTCCTTCCCTCTATGGAGGCGGCTTTCGTCGATTTAGGGCGCGGACGTAACGCGGTTCTTTATGCAGGGGAAGTCAATTGGGACGTCGCGGGAATGAAAGGTCGTCCTCGCCGCATTGAAGAGGCATTAAAACCGGGGGATTCGGTTACCGTTCAGGTAACAAAAGATCCGATTGGTCACAAGGGTGCGCGTCTGACTTCTCAAATTACTTTGCCGGGACGTTTTCTGGTGCTGGTTCCGGGCGGATCTATGACCGGGATTTCTCGCAAACTTCCCGAGGGCGAGCGGCGACGTTTGAAGAAGCTCCTTAAGGTAATTGTCCCTAAGGATTTCGGGGTGATTATTAGGACGGCAGCTGAGGGAGCCAGCGAGGAACAGCTTCGTCAAGATGTGCAGCGCTTACAAAAGCAGTGGGAGAAAATAGAAAAGAATGCTGCTTCCTCTAAATCTGCGCCCTATTTGCTGCACGGAGAGCCAGAACTAGCTTTGCGGGTAGTTCGGGACGTGTTTAATGAGGATTTCCAAAAGCTGGTGGTGCAAGGCAGGGATACTTTTAGCCAAGTCGATTCCTATGTCAAGGAATATGCTCCTGACCTGCAAGAGCGGGTAGAGCAGTGGGTGGGGGTCGATGATATTTTCGCCGCTCATCGAGTTGATGAACAGCTGGCTAAGGGGATGGATCGTAAAGTCTGGTTGCCCTCGGGGGGTTATCTGATTATCGACCGCACTGAAGCTATGACCGTGATTGATGTGAATACCGGTAAATATACGGGTGCGGGCGGTACTTTAGAGGAAACTGTTACCCGCAATAATCTAGAGTCTGCCGAAGAAATCGTTCGTCAGCTGCGACTTCGCGATATTGGCGGAATTATTGTTATCGACTTTGTCGATATGGTGCTCGAATCTAACCGTGACTTGGTTTTACGGCGTTTGGTGGAATGTTTAGGACGTGACCGCACCCGGCATCAGGTTACGGAGGTTACCTCCCTAGGCTTGGTACAGATGACCCGTAAGCGGGTAGGTGAAGGGCTGGTAGAGGCGTTTTCAACTCCCTGTGTGCATTGTGAAGGTCGCGGGTTTATTGTCCATAGTCAGCCGGTGGAAAACGGTTCTAATAGTGACGAGAATTTGGGTTCGGTAAATCAAAAACGGGAAGCTAAAGAGGAAAAGCGTTCGCAAACCGATTCAAAGAATCGCGCCTCTATGGCAAAGGTAGCCGCGGCGGCCAGTAAGGCTCATGACGGGCAGTTAGAGTTAGAAACCGGTGAACAAGACTCTCCGGCAGAGACGGTAAAGGGCGATAACCCCGCCCAACCTCAGGATAATAACGCTGCTAAAGCTGGCTTTAATTTGAACAAGGCATCTAAAGAGGATGATAAGGGTGTTGCCGTGCAGGTTGCATCGGTTGAGCAGCAAACGGAAGTATCTGAACAGCCGGCAGTAGCGAAACCGGAATCTAAAAAGGTCGAGCGCGGCTTAAGAGGGCAGGCGCGGGCAGCAGCTACCTCTGGGACAGTTACCCCTTCTTCCCAGGCAGCGGTGATGACTATTCAAAGTGCGGGCGCCGCTAAAGCTATTAGCTTAGAGCAATTGGGGGCAGGTGCTCCTACCTGGGAAAAGAAAAACGAAACGGATACAGACTCAGGGGGGCAGGAGCCTCGGCGTCATGCCGCTGTAACCGGCTAGGGTTTGGATAAGGATATACGTTTCTCCCGCCGCCTTTTAGGGCGGCGGGAGAAACATTTTCAGGCAGCAGATAACTTCAAAATCTCATAATGTGAATGTTTTCGTCCGATAGGTGGCGGATGGGATTACTTTGGCTCTAAGTAATTGCGCTCAGGTGATTGCTTGTCCCATCAATAACGAGTTGAAATGTCTGAAAAGGTTTCGCAGTCTAATGCGTCCGATAAGACCAGCCGACAGTCGTGGGGGACACAATATGGATTTCTGATTGCGGCGATTGGCTCTGCAATCGGTTTGGGAAATATTTGGCGTTTCCCCGGTGTCGCCTATCAAAACGGTGGCGGTGCGTTCATTGTTCCCTACCTGATTGCGCTACTAGCTATTGGGCTGCCGATGCTAATGCTGGACTACGCGATTGGTCACAAGTTTCGCGGTTCTCCTCCACTGGCACTAGCCAGGGTAAATAGGCGAACTGAAGCCGTGGGCTGGTGGCAGGTCGGCGTGTGCTTCTTTATTGTCGTTTACTATGCGGCGATTATCGCCTGGGCGCTGCGCTATACAGTTTTTTCTTTCACTCGCGCTTGGGGAAATGACCCTGCCGGATTCTTTTCCGACAAGTTCTTGCAGGCTCGCGACACGACCTCTATTTCGATTACTCCCGTTTGGGGGATAGCTCTCCCTTTGATTTTGGTTTGGGTAGTTACCATTGTGTTAATCGCCCTCGGAGTTTCCCGCGGTATCGAGTGGATTACTAAAATCTGTATTCCGCTGCTGGTGGTGCTGTTTATAGCTATGGTAATCAAGGCATTAACCTTGCCGGGCGCAACCGATGGGTTAAATAAGTTCTTTACCCCCGATTGGAGCGTCCTGTGGAATGGGAAAGTTTGGATAGCAGCAGTTGCCCAAATCTTCTATTCTCTGTCGGTAGGGTTCGGAATCATGATGACTTACGCTTCCTACCTTAAGAAACGGTCTAATCTGACCGGTACCGGTCTAGTTGCCGGTTTTGCTAACTCCTCTTTCGAGGTGCTAGCCGGAATCGGAGTCTTCGCCACCTTGGGATATATGGCACACCTACAGGGAACTTCAGTAGACAAACTGGAAAATATTTCCGGCGTGTCACTCTCTTTTATTACTTTCCCGCAAATCATCAACGAAATGCCTGGAGGCGGGATTTTTGGCGCGCTTTTCTTTGCCTCGCTAGTGCTGGCCGGGATTACCTCAATGGTGTCCCTAGTACAGGTGGTAGCTGGGGCTTTCCAAGACAAGATTGGTTGGACTTCCAAACAAGCCTCGGTGATTCTCGGGATAGTGTTAGCGGTGGTCTCGGTGTTCTTCTTTGGAACTACCATGGGGCTCGCTGCCCTAGACACAGTCGATAACTACATCAACACTATCGGGGTAGTAGGAGCGGCGCTTTCACTGTGCGTAATCGTAACGGTGGTTACTCCCTCCCTACGTTCCCTGCGGGTTCATTTGAACGTAACTTCCTCCGTGAAAGCCGGTAAATGGTGGGAGGGACTCATCGGGTTTGTAATCCCGGTGCTCCTAGTGTTCATGCTGGTACCGAACCTGGTGGACTTAATTTCTAACGGTTACGGAGACTATCCGCGTTGGTGGACTAATACCTTCGGTTGGGCAATGTTGGGGATTCTCTTGGTATTCTCGCTGGTTATGCCCCGCTTAAAGTGGCATAAGAGCGCGGAAATATCGCCCTCGTTCAACTTAGAAAACGTGGACTGGAACAAGGAGGAAGACTAGCTATGACTGGTGAAGCTATATTGATGATGCTGGTCGCCATCCTAGTGATTTGGGGCGGCCTGGTGGGGTCGGTAGTGGCGCTGCGACGGGTGAATCCGCCCTATCAAAAAGGTGAAGACTATTCCACAACCGACTTTAACCCTCACCCCGGATTAACGGAAGCTGACTTTGTGGAAAAGCAAGTTCAAGAGGGCGAGGAAACAGTTAAAGCCAGAAAAGGCTAGCTTAGAGCTAGGTAGCTCACTCGATATGGCGCGCAAGAGTTTCTTGCGCGCCATATCTTTTATCACCCGCAGTTGCCTTACCAGGTTATTGCCGGGCAGGAGTGCCTTTTAGTGCTTGGATAACTCCGTAACAGGCGACTGCTCCCGCAGCTGCCACATTTAAGGAATCCACCCCGTGACTGAGCGGAATCTTAACTAGCAGGTCGCAACTACTCAAAGCTCTTTTTGTCATCCCCGATCCTTCCGTGCCTAACACTAGCGCCACTTTAGGATTCTCACCCGCTTGAACTTTGGTGCTTAAAGACGCGCAAAAATCTGGCAGGGAAATCGCCTGGTCAGACAGCGCTAGTCCCGCGACAGTAAAACCGTGCTCTTTCAGAGCAGAAGTATCAGACCATTGATCAATGCGGGTCCAAGGCAGCGAAAACACCGTCCCCATCGACACCCTAACTGCCCGGCGGTAAAGCGGGTCTGCACAATTCGGGCTGGTAAGAACGGAATCAAAGCCCATAGCGGCCGCTGAGCGGATAGCCGCTCCCACATTGGTGTGATCAACCAAATCCTCTAATATCAACACCGCGCGCGAACCTTTTAACACCTTCTGCCAAGAAGGCAGGTCAGGTCGTTCCATAGCTGCGATAGCCCCCCGATGCATTCGAAACCCGGTTAGCTCAGTCAGCAGTTGCTCATCAGCTACAAAAATCGGAAGGTTTGCGGCATCAACACCTAAAATATCGTGTAAACGTCCTATCCAATGCCGGTTAGTCAAAACTGAGCGAGGTCGGTGACCGGCCGCTAGTGCTCTTTCAATTACCGAAAAGCTTTCCGCTAAATAAAGCCCGTTTTTAGCCTCGAAACTTTTACGCAAGTTCACGTCTTTTAGCTGGGTAAAATCCCGGATTCGCGGATCAGATAAATCGGTTATAGAAATCAACACCCATCTATCCTAAGGCTTTAC
This sequence comes from Urmitella timonensis, assembly GCA_900120415.1. Classification (GTDB taxonomy): domain Bacteria; phylum Actinomycetota; class Actinomycetes; order Actinomycetales; family Actinomycetaceae; genus Varibaculum; species Varibaculum timonense_A. The sequence goes on from FQLW01000005.1 coordinate 180,092, forward strand.
GTTGGCAAAGAGTTTTCCACACTTTTTACTTTTTCTCTTTATCCTTACCGGTTTATCTAACGCTTTCCTCTTAAAAAAAGATGCGCGAAAGTGGCAGGAAACGATTAACACTTAAAGGAGCAGCTATGGCAACTACCTCTTCGCCTGTCCGTAAATCCGCAAGTTGCGCTGTGGGGAAGCGTCTTAACGGAAGTGAACTGTTTTCCCTATCCACTCCGGAGTTTTTAGGATCACAAGGCGATAAAACTCTTCTAAAAATGCTGCAAGATGACCCCGAACTGCCCTCTGGTCTATACGGGCCACTCGGCTGGGTTGCGCAAGCAAAAATTCCGTTAATCCTAAAGGACTATTTGGCAACTGGGCAGAGCATCGGTGACTATCAACGATTTCATGGATTACAGGCCACAGGGGCGCGAAAACTATTGGATGCTCTTCCCAGAATAGCCCTGGCAGACCGGCAAAATGATGCCCCAACCTTGTTAGCCTTCCTTAACGCCTGTATTGCTAATCCTGGCAGGGTCTATTTATCGGGTTATCTTATCGGTTCTTCGCGTTGGGACGAACGGGTCAGCGTAGACACCATGTTTATTGTGGAACCATCAGCCGAAGGTGCTCCAGAGCCCACCCCGGCTAAGGCTCGACAAATCTGGCGTACCTACCAGAGTAAACTCTCGCTCGGGCAAGCCTTAGCGCCAGATGAACTCTACAGCGCAGATCCGCGTTGGGCTTCGGCGGGCTGGTGTCTGTGGTGGGATTAGGGGCTAAAACCAATCTGGGATTTGAGGTGAGCGATATTGTTGCCCGGATTTAAGCACCTGGGGCTGCTATTAAGTAGAATTGAGGACGTGCTATACCGTTTCGTATTTAATCACTGGATTTCACGGCTTGATGCCGAAAAATGCCACAACGCCACTATGAAAGCCCTGCATTTAATCTCGCAGGTTCCAGGACTAACCTCTCTGCTGAGAGTAGTTTTCTCCGGTTCAGTTGGCTCTCTTAGCGGTGGCTGGGTAGGTAATGCTGGGGGACTGAAAGGCTTAGCTAGACCAGTTCCCGGATACTTAGGGCTAGCTGCGGGAATGGATAAGGATGCGTTAGCTCCTGCCCAGTTCGCTGCGTTTGGTTTTGCATTTGTCGAGGTAGGGACAGTAACTCCTCGTCCTCAACCCGGAAACGATAAACCCCGGCTATGGCGGATATTGCCTTTGCGGGCAGTCCGAAACCGGATGGGGTTCAATAATCGAGGAGCCGAAGAAATGGCGCGGCGTTTACGTAAACTACGTAGCAGCCGGGCAGGTCGTAGCCTAGTTTTAGGGGTGAATCTGGGAAAAAATAAGACTACGGACCTTAACGATGCGGTAGAAGATTACCGTATCTCGGCTCGTTTGTTGGCTAAATACGCTGACTACCTGGTAATTAATGTTTCTTCCCCCAATACGCCGGGGCTGCGCAGCTTGCAATCCACGCAGCAGTTACGGCAAATCGCGCAGGCAGTAATCACTAGCGCACGTAAAAGCGCTAACCGGGAAGTTCCGGTACTGGTCAAACTGGCTCCCGACCTGGAAGATGCGCAACTGATAGAGCTAGCTGACCTGGTTAAAGAAGTGGGACTTGCCGGAGTAATCGCCACCAACACCACCATTAACCATGATTTTGGTGAGGGCGGGCTATCGGGAGCCCCCTTAAAGGAACGGGCTTTGCAAGTAGTTCGCCTGTTACGTGCCCAAATAGGTGAGGACTATTTGATTATCGGATGTGGCGGAATCGAAGATGTGGCTAGCGCTCGTGAGTTCCTGGACGCTGGAGCCGACTTGCTAGAAGCCTTTACCGCCATGATTTATCAAGGTCCAAGTTTCGCCGGTCGGATTAATAAGCAGCTCAGTGCAGATTTGCCAGCCCTACCGTTACGCAGGGCTGGCAAAGCGTGAAACCACTTAGGCTCGCGAGAGCATATAGGCGCGAATATCGCTGGCGTACTCGCTAATATCGGGGCGCTGACCGCGCGGTCCAGAGGGACGCGGTCGGCGCATTCTGCGCGGACTTGCCAGGCGCATCAGAATATAACGCCCGTTTCCTTTCTTTACCCGTTTATCGCCCTCGGTAACTCCAAGGAGCGCCCGATTGATAATCACAGTGTTCACCACGGCTTCAATAATCGCCAGTAGCAGCAAACCCCACATGCTGAACAGTAAAATCGCATTTAGCTGTTGGTTACGTGAAAAAGCAATCGACAAAATCAAGAAAGCCAAGACTACCGGCATAAACAGCTCTCCGATAGCAAAACGGGCATCCACAAAATCACGGATATAGCGGCGAATTGGTCCCTGATCGTTATAGGGCAGATAACGCTCATCACCGGTACCATCCAGGGCGGCTTGCTGTTTCTTATAGATTCGGTCGCGCTGCTCACGACGACGCTTACGGGCTTCTTTCTTATCAACCACTAAGGGGCGCCGATTTTTAGCTTCCGCAACTTTGCGCTTAGGGGTGGGGTGTCCCTTGCCGTCACCCTTTTCAGCTAGTGCTGGGCTATCTTCGACTTTTTCTTTTCCAAAAAGTTTCACCCATCCAGGTTATCTAGCCAGAGCGGGCATAGGAAATCTGTATCAGGTATCTGTTCGCCCTATGTGCGAGCGTTCTTTACTAAAGCCGGGAATAACAGGGTAACCTGGCAACTATGAGCGATATTTTGAAAATGAAAGCAGCTTCCCAAAGCGTTTTTGATGATGTAAAAACCCAGTTAGCAAACTTGGTGGCTATCCCGTCAGTTTCCTCAACCTCGCGTGAGCAAGTCGAAAAATCAGCCCGCCAGGTAGCGGAATTATTTGGCTCTTTGGGAATGGAAACCCAAATAAAGACCGCCCCCACCGGCAGTGGGGAAGAAGGAATGCCAGCAGTTATTGCCCGCAAAATAGTTAGCCCGGAAGCTAAAACCGTGCTGCTTTACGCCCACCACGATGTACAACCGGCCGGTCCGCTAGAACGCTGGAACACTGACCCGTTTGTTGCCACCGAAAAGGACGGTCGCCTCTATGGGCGGGGCACTTCTGATGACGGAGCTGGGGTGATGGTTCACTATGGGGCTCTGGCTGCTCTAGGACAAGATTGTCCCGTCAATGTAACTTGTTTCATTGAAGGAGAGGAAGAGATAGGTTCGCCCTCGTTTAGGAACTTTATTGAAAAATATCGAGAAGAGTTAGCGGCAGACGTAATTATTGTGTGCGACTCCGATAACTGGAGAGTAGGCGAACCAGCGCTTACTGCCAGCCTGCGGGGGGTTGCCAGCCTAGATGTGAAAATAAAAGTAATGGATTCTGCCCTGCATTCGGGGGCGTTCGGCGGTCCGATTCTGGATGCCGTTACAGTCGCCAGTTTGCTACTAGCAAAATGCTATAACGAGGACGGATCCCTGGGTATCCCCGGTTTAGGAGGCTCTACCAGCACTGATGTTCACTATCCAGAACAGCTATTTAAGAGTGATGCCGGGTTAGTTGCTAGCTACCAGTTAGCCGGAAAAGGCGACGTTGCGGCTCGTCTGTGGAATCAGCCCGCCCTATGCGTTATCGGTTGGGATCAGCGTTCGCGGGCAGAAAGCGCAAACGCCCTCATGCCGGAAACCTGCTTGCGACTATCACTAAGAACCGCTCCCGGTACCGATAGTGAGCAGTGTGCCCAGGCATTAGCCAGTTTCTTGCAAGAAAACGTACCTTTTGGTGCACAAATAGAAACCGAAATCTTAGAGTGCGGTCCGTCTTATCAAGCCCAAGTGTCACCGGCAGAAAAGAATATGAAATGGGCTCTATCTGCTGCCTGGGATAAAGAGGCAGTCGATATTGGGTGTGGGGGAGCAATCCCCATGACCGCTGACCTGGCGCAAGTCTTCCCGCAGGCCGATATTTTAATCACCGGGGTGGAAGATCCTGCCACTAACGCCCATTCGGAAAATGAATCCCAAGACTTGGGGGATTTACAAAACGCGATTTGTGCCGAGGCATTATTCCTGTCCCGTCTAGGTGGGCATCTTTAAGTGCAGGTAATTGTTGCCACCTCCGCAACCAAAAATGCGAGCGGAAAACATTTAGGGGAAGCATTTAAGGCTGGGTGGCATGGGCATCGCTCAGGCGACAACTTGCAGGTAGTCCCGTACTCCTACGATTTTTCCGAAGTCAGTGCAAGCTGCCAAGTTGGGGATTTATTTGCAAATACCACTGACCCTTTCCAGGTGGGAAGCCAGTTGCCGGCACTACTAGAGAAAAAATGCCCAATTTATTTGCCCGCGTGCCAAACAACAGCCGGTCTGCAAAGCGAATATCTGCCCAATAGCGCTCTCACCCCACCGGCGCATCGGAAATTGTCAGGTTTTCCCGACCTGTTTATTTCCGGGATTGCCAGAGCCTACGGTGAGGAGCAACCAAGCGCGCAAACCTGGGAAAACTTGGTGCACGTCCTCAGGAATGCTTCAGTAGTCTGCGCAAGCCGAAAACCCTTGTTTTCCAGTTCCGGAGTGCTATCGGAAATCGCAAAAACCGACCCCGAAACAGCCCAGAAAACCAAGGAAAACTGGGAAAAGGTTTTAGGAAAAACAGAGGTATTTGGGGCAAGCCGTTATTTAAAGCTCACTAACCCCACCCAGGGTGCAAAGAATACCCGGCAAAAGCGGCGCGGTCACCTGAGCGGAGGCGGAGCTGGATGGGGCGTAGGAGAGCTACTAGCTAGCCTGGGAGCCAGAATCGATTTTGTAGCCGATTTCCTGGATGCTCACACCCGCCTACCCCAGTTTTTAGCGAGCGCAGATTTGCTAGTGGCGAATACCGCAGAGCTTTCCCCCTGGAATCTTTCCGGCTCCCCGCTGGAACACCTATGCCACTTATCTGCCCCTAGCGGAATTCCCATAGTGGTAGTTACCAGCGAAAATAATCTTAGTAGGGGAGAGTCAGCCGAGATGGGAATTGACGGGATATATCAATTTCCCGCCGATATTGCGGGAATGAAACAGGCAGGACTTCGCTTAGCGCGTACCTGGTCGCGATAGCCAGCAGGGGTAAGGTTGGACTAGGCTAAGGAAAGACTTAAACATACTAAACGAGCTATTAGGGAGAGTCATGAGCGAAGAACAAGCTGAAAAAACAGCTTCCCACAAAGTTACCCTCACCGAAGCGGCCACTAAAAAAGTGCAATCCTTGTTAGAACAAGAAGGTCGTGACGACCTGCGCCTGAGGATTGCGGTACAACCGGGCGGCTGTTCGGGGCTAATCTATCAGCTTTATTTTGATGAACGCCTCCTTGACGGTGACGCAGTTGAAGAATTTGCTCCCGGGGTAGAGGTAGTCGTCGATAAAATGTCGAATCCCTATCTAGAGGGCGCATCAATCGATTATGCGGACACAATTGAGCGGCAAGGCTTCACTATTGAGAATCCAAATGCGGTAGGTTCTTGCGCCTGCGGTCAATCATTCCACTAGAATCATCCCCCTCAAACAGTCAGGACTTAACCGTGAAACATAGACTATCTTCCTCGCTTGCCTCCCTTTGTCTGATGGGAGGACTGCTGTGCGCTTCCCTTACTGCCTGTAGCAGTGACAACTCACAATTCGGGGTGAAAGTAGAAGGCGAATATGGCAAAACCCCCACGGTAAGCGCCGGTAAAGGGGACGCCCCTAAAGAACTCAAAGTTGCGACCTTAAAAGAAGGTAAGGGCGCTTCCTGTGGCTCCGGAGCGGTGCTGCAAGTTAATTATCATGGGCAACTATGGAATGGTAAAAAGTTTGATTCTAGTTTCGATCGGGGAACCCCGGCAGTATTTTCCCTGAAACAGGTGGTTGCTGGTTGGGGACAAGGGCTTAAAGATGCCAAACCAGGGTCGCGTACCCTGTTAGTGATTCCCCCCGACCTTGGGTACGGTAACCAGGCAACCGGAGATATTCCCGCCGGGTCCACCCTAGTATTTGTGGTTGATACCCTGAAATGTCTATCTGCCTCCCAAATGAAGCAAGGTGAACAAGACCTAGCAAAAGCGAAGGCTACCTCCCAGACTTTGCCAGGACTGGAAGTAAGCGGCAACCTGGGGGCAAAACCCACCTTAAAGGTAAGCACCGACAAATTACCTAAAGACCGTACGGTGACCGCCCTAGCACAGGGGACCGGGGCAGCTCTCAAAGCTGATGACGTGGTGGTAGTGCATCAAAGCTGGCTTGATCAATCAGGAAAAACTGTCTCCACCTGGGACAGCCAAACCCCGATGCCCCTACAAGGCGAAAAAACTCTTGCCCAACTGGGGTTAGATAAAGAGTTAGCTGGTAAAACTATCGGTTCGCGTTTAGCTTTAAGTACCCAGCAAAATGGGCAAGCGGTAGCGTTCGTAATGGATATTGTAGGAACCCTTTAGACAACTAATTGCCTTAACTCCTATGAATATTTGCTTAGCTAATCGCCGCGAGGGAACACTATCCCTTAGGGTAAAGACAGTTGTCCTCGCATTTAGCACTATTATCAGTCTGCTTATGCTATCCGGGTGCTCCTCCGGTTCTGCCGATACTTCAGCTGCGGCAGTTGAAGGAAAATTCCCGGCAGTATCTGGGGGACTAGGGTCAGCTCCCCAAATGGAAGCCGGAGTCGGACAACCTCCCTCCGATTTGCAGGTGCGGGTGCTACACGAGGGCGAGGGACGAAAAGTAACCGAAAAAGACCAGGTGCTAATGGATACCTTGGGGAACCTGTGGGACGGGAAAACCGTGATGAGTACCTTCCGAATCGGGGACTCTGCCCAAGGCTATGCAATGAGTGAAGTGATTGCCGGTTGGAAACAGGGACTTATCGGGAAAAAACTAGGATCAAGAGTGCAGCTCACCGTTCCTCCCAATCTCGGTTTTCAAGGAGAAGCCGCAAAAAGGATTCCTGCGAACTCCACTATGGTTTTCGTGATTGACCTGGTCAGCGCAATGGACTTGAGTGATGTTTCCGCCCTGAAACAAGCTAAGAAAATAGAAAAATCTTTCCAAAAGCTGCCTAAAGGGCTAAAAATTACCGGAGAACCCGGTACTAAGCCGCAAGTCAGTATAGATGCGAATATGCCAGTGCCCAAGGCAAAACAGGTAATAATGCTATATCAAGGTAAAGGGGAAAACCTAGAGCCTGATGATTTCCCTGGGGTACATTTGACCGCAGCTACCTATGAAAACGGTAAATGGTCGTCGGTATCTAGTTCTTGGTCCAGTGGAAAAATGGTGTCCACCCCCTCTACCGTGCAGGTAACTCCACAGTTTTTAGGGGTACCAGTTGGTTCCCGGATAGTGATGCTAGAACCGGCTGAGGGTGAGCGCCAAGGAGCAAAAGCCCATCCGGCACGGATTGCTATCTACGACATTGGTGCTAAGCAGACCAGCACCCGCCTCGGGTGACCGTTTTATACTGATTGTAAAATCCGGGGTTGCTTGGTAAAAGCAGTCCGGGGATCCGTGACCGGCTTTGTAGGGGCGATGCGGTGAGGTGGTTTTCGCCTCCTGCCCAAAGACTTAGAAAAGACTAGAGTCTTTTCTAAGTCTTACGCCCGCCTAGCCTAATCGGCATAAATCCTCCTCTCCGCTCTCCCTAAATAGCGTGTCCCTCTCATATCTTTTACCGGCTGCGACCCTTGATGTTCCGAAATCCTGTCCCTCGGCATAAAACCGCCCCTCGCATCTGCCTGGACGAAACTTTCCCCCTGCTTTTCCTGTCATTACTTCCGCATATTTACCCGCCGCGCCCTTTTTGCTGACGTTTTGACCCTCCCGGTGCGGTTGCGCCCTCCGAAGATGGGAATTGTGGTCGTAATTGGGGTGTTTTGCCGGGATTGGGAGGGTGGTTTTGTCTCGGGAGGGCGGAAACGGCGCGTACTGCTGCAATCGGGAGGGTGATTTTGCCTGTGGAGGGTGGAATGGTTGGGAGATTGATTAAAACTGCTGGTGGAGTTTGGCAAAATCACCCTCCAGAGACGTTATGACCCTCCCGATTGGGCGGTAGAGCCTATTTATTTGTCATTTTGCCCGGATTGGGAGGGTGGTTTTGTCTTGGGAGGGTCAAAGCGCTCCTCAGGCGGGCGTGGTTGCCTGGTTACGTGTCTGAAAACTGTGGGTGCGGGGGAAAATTTGTCCTCCTGCCCAAGTAATTTGGAAAACGTGGCGGCGTTTTCCAAATTCTTATGCCCACCGCACCTACTCGGATTAAACTTTCCCCCGCTCTTCTTGTCAGTGCTTCCGTTTCTCTCGCCGGCCGCACACCGCATCTGCCTGGATGAAACTTTCCTCCTGCTTTTCCTGTCATTACTTCCTCATATTTACCCGCCGTGCCCCTTGATGTTCTGAAATCCTACCCCTCGACATGAAACCGTTCCCGCTTTTCTTGTTAGTGCTTCCACTTCTCTCATCGAGCGCGTCCCTTTTTGGTGACGTTTTGACCCTCCCGGTGCGGTTGCGCCCTCCCGAGATGGGAATTGTGGTCGTAATTGGGGTGTTTTGCCGGTATTGGGAGGGTGTTTTGTCTGCGGAGGGTGAAAACGGCGCGCATGCCTGAAATCGGGAAGGTGGAAATGTTGCCCTGGTGGGCGTGATTGGCTGGTTGCATACCTGAAAGATGTAATGTTGATAGGTGTATCTACTGCTGAGGTTGGTGAGGAGGTAAAATGGCGAAACAAATGACACAGGCGAGTCTGTTCTGCGGTGCAGGCGGATTGGATATCGGATTCGAGCGTGTCGGTTTCAAAACTATTTGGGCAAATGATTTTAATTCGGATGCGTGCGAGACTTTTCGACGTTGGAGCGCAAGTGAGGTAGTTTGTGGGGATATAGGTACGATTTCTGAAAAGTCCGTTCCTGACACCGACATAATTTTAGGCGGATTTCCATGCCAGGGTTTTTCTCTTTCCGGACCGCGTAAGCTAGATGATTCTCGAAACTCTTTATATAAGCATTATGTTCGCATTGTTAAAGCAAAACGTCCCCTGGCGTTTGTTGGAGAGAATGTGAAAGGTCTGCTCACGATGGCTGGGGGACAGGTGATTGACGCAATAGTGCAGGAGTTTTCTGAATGCGGTTATGACGTTCACTATCAATTGTTGAACGCAAAGCACTACTCGGTTCCAGAGGACAGAGAACGAGTTATTATCGTCGGTTTTCGCAAAGACCTGGGAATTGATGATTTTAGTTTCCCAGCCCCGCAATCAAATATCGTAACGCTGCGGGAAGCTTTAGCCCCAATCCCCTTGCCCGAAGACGAGGACGTATGCCAAGCTCCGTATTCCAGTCGCTATATGTCCCGTAATCGCAAACGAGGATGGGATGAGGTCAGTTACACGATTCCGGCAATGGCGAAGCAAGTGACGCTGTGGCCGGGGTCTCCTGACATGGTTAAGGTAGGCAAGGACAGCTGGCGGTTCGGTGAAGGACTAACGCGGAGACTGAGCTGGCAAGAAGCGGCAGCGATTCAAACTTTTCCACGGGACATGGTCTTTAGCGGCAACCTGACAAGCATATACAAACAGATTGGCAACGCGGTTCCCTGCAATCTTGCTGAACAGGTTGCAATCCAAGTTCGTAACTCCCTGGAAATGGTTATCTAAAAGGGGAAAAATGGTAAAAGAAGGCAGTCAGACTCGGCTAGGTAAAGCCTTTGAATATGCCTGTATTAAAGCGCTTTACGACAAGTACGATGATTTGCAGGACGTTGTTTTAGAGATAACACCACAATTGCATACAGCTCAGCACTGTTTTGAAGTTTCAGTTGCTAAACAAAGCAATCTGATGGAGGCCGCACAAGCGGCTATTAGGACAATCGAAGCCTTGGAACCACGCTTGCAGTACCCAGATGGAGATAGTCCACTTGTGTTGTCATTACAATCGGATGCTGCCGGTGTTGCGGGGGATGTACGGGATGTAATGTGTATTCGGCGAGGAAGTTCTTGGCAGTTTGGGCTGTCCTGCAAGCATAATCATCATGCCGTTAAACACAGCCGCCTGTCAGATAGTATTGATTTCGGTTCTGAATGGTTCAATCATCCGTGTTCGCAAATATATTTCTCAGAGGTTACGCCTAAGTTTCAAGAGCTTAGAGAAATGCGTGACAGCGGTAAGGAAACAGGCACTCCTGCCAAATGGGCTAATCTTCCAGATAAAGCCGGAGATTATTACCGACCTATCTTGCAGTCCTTTATGGATGAACTTTCCAGGTTGAACAAGTCGCATAGTGACGTGCCGGAAATGCTCATCAGGTATCTTATCGGTCGTCATGACTTTTATAAGGTAATCACCGATGACCCACGGCGAGTAACCCGCGTTGAGGCTATCAATATAGCAGGAACTTTAAATAAGGCTTCAAAAGAACAGAAACCGATTACCAGAGTTCCGGTTTTGAAGTTACCGAAACGCTTTTACCATATAGGATTTAAGGAAACTAATGGTAAAGAATCAAACAATACCATTCATGTTGTTTGTGATGAGGGGTGGGAAATATCTATGCGCTTGCATAATGCTAGCTCTAGAATCGAACCTTCCTTAAAATTTGATGTTCAGCTAATTTCATTTCCCTCCAAGTTATTTGCACAGACTATTGCATGGAAGTAATGTTCTAAGAGCTGTTTAACGACTTAGAAAATATACCTGTCGTTTCCCCGCTTTACCCTGGTTGGGGAACGGATAAATACCTGGGGGAGCGGTTTTTCCCGAGTGGGTGTGGTAGGCATAAAAATTCGGGAAGCGCCCTCGCGCTTCCCGAATTCTTGGGTGGGAGGGGAAATCGCTCCCTCACGCTTGCTAGAAAGGTGCAACAATACAGATAGAGCGTGTGGACGAATTTATGCCGAAGGGTAGACACCCTAGCCACCAAGACTCCCTAAAATCGGATACCCGGTAACAAATCTAAAAATCTGTAATTCTTAAGGCACTAAATCCGTGAAAATGCCAGAGCATTTTCCGGATTTCGGGGCGCGAGGTAAAATTCGTCCACACGCTCAGTCAGGCGTGTCTTTTATTAGTTAGTGAAACGGCTGTTAGGGCAGATTGATTAGGGAATTGAAGTTCTTTTCCGCGTTGTCGAACCGGGCAGCAACATTTTGCCAATTAACCACATTCCACCACGCCTTCACGTAATCAGCTTTCACATTCTGGTAGTCCAAGTAGAAAGCGTGCTCCCACATATCCAGCATTAACAGTGGAGTAACCCCTACCGGAACATTACCTTGCTGGTCGAAGAGCTGGAAAATAACTAGGCGTGAAGAAATAGAATCCCAAGCCAGAACCGCCCAACCCGAACCTTGAAGTCCGGTGGCGGCGGCAGAGAAATGCTTCTTAAACGCCGCAAACGAACCAAAGTTTTCGGCTATAGCCACTGCCAATTCGCCCTCTGGCTCCCCGCCACCATCAGGTCCCATATTGGTCCAGAAAACCGAGTGGTTAGTGTGTCCGCCAAGATTAAACGCCAAATCCTTCGAGAACTGGTTGATGGCTGCCAAATCCTCAGCTTCCCGAGCCGCCGCTAGTTTTTCTAGAGCAGTATTTGCGCCATTAACGTAGGTGTTATGGTGCTTATCGTGGTGAAGCTCCATGATTTTGCCTGAAATATGCGGCTCTAGCGCGCTGTAATCATAGGGCAGTTCTGGGAGCTTGTACTTTTGCATCTAAATATCCTCCAATAGTGGTTTCAATCGCCTGAACCTCCCTCAAGGTAGAGGCGCTTTCTATCTACTGTAGGCGAAAAGTCCCACTCTCGCAGGATAAAAGGCTATCAAGGCAGGTAGAGGTGTATTTGCTGTGAGAATAAAACTAACAACTTCCTAAGAAGATTAAAAAACTAGCTTGCAGACATCGAATGTAGACAATAGTCAGTTACAATGAGAGCCAAAAGTCCTTGAAAAAATGAGCTGAGGAAGAAAATGGCGGAAGACGAAAAGAGCTTAGAAATCCTGATTTACAGTGATGATCGGGAAATACGGCAGCAGGTAATCAACTCGGTCGGAATCAAAGTGGCATCAGATATGCCGGAAATAACCTGGGATGAGGCTGCCACTGCCACTATCACGCAAGATAAAGTACATCATCATCACTATGACCTGCTGATTCTAGATGGGGAAGCCACAAAAATTTCCGGTACTTCCCTGGCAAAATCTCTAACCAGAGAAGAAGAAAATCTTCCCCCCATCATAATCCTCACTGCTCGCCCCCAAGATGAGTGGCTAGTTGGCTGGTCGGGAGCCGCTAAAGCTGTGGAGCGCCCTCTGACTCCGATAAAACTACAAACCGCCCTCTACGAACTGCTGCGATAGTCAGCAAAGACCATAGTCAGTAAAGAACTCAGCGAGAATAACACCTTACTGAAATCTCGCTGTGCTGACTAAACCCGCGCTCCATCGTCATCGCTCCATTTATTGGTAAGGGCGCTGCGTCCTCTAGGTCGCAGAAAAAGCAATAAGCCACAAAAAAGCATCAAATCAACAAAACCTAGGACGTGTACCCAGCCGGGCAGATTAAAACCGGCGATATAGGTGGCAATCCAGGCGATAAGCAGGGCTATTGTGATAACCAGAGACCGCAACGCAATGCGTGGACGGGGATTAGGGGGAAGAATAGGGGGTTCAAAACCATCATTTGGCTCCGCTAATTCGTAATCTCGCGGCCCGAGCGCGAAAATATCGCTATCATCTAATCTAGAGGTAATATCCAAAAATTCATCATCTACGCGACGTTGACTTGGGTTGCGGCGGCGATGCGCCCCCCACTTCTTGGGGAGTTTCATAGTCGCTAGTTTAGCCGGTCTTTTTGATTGGTCATAACCTGGTCGGGAAGGAAGCTTACGTGTTATATCGGATGCTGAAAATATTCTTAGGGCCAGTCCTGAAAGTCCTTTATCGTCCTTGGATTAAGGGGGCGGAAAAGATTCCCGGTACTGGACCGGCGATTTTAGCTTCCAATCATCTAGCGGTGATTGACTCATTCTTCTTACCGCTGATGATAGAGCGGGAAGTTGTTTTCGTAGGGAAAGCCGACTATTTCACCGGAAAAGGCTTTAAAGGTGCTTTTGTGAAATGGTTTATGACCCGCGTGGGCACGATTCCGATTGATCGTTCTGGGGGGAAGAAATCCCAGGCAGCTTTGCAAAAAGGTCTAGCGCGTCTGCAATCGGGAGAACTGTTCGGTATCTACCCCGAGGGAACTCGCAGCCCAGACGGGCGGCTATACCGTGGTAAGACCGGGGTGGCGCGTTTAGCGCTCCGCTCCGGAGCGCCAGTTATTCCAGTGGCGATGATTGGTACGAACATTGCTCAGCCGATAGGAACCAAGATTCCGCGTCTGCACCGCATTGGGGTGGTTATTGGCGATCCCTTGGATTTTTCTCGCTATCAGGGGATGGAAGATGACCGCTATGTTTTGCGGGCAATAACCGACGAAATCATGTATTCCTTAATGAGCCTGTCGGGGCAAGAATATGTGGATTTGTATGCGGCTGACGTGAAAAAAGCACTGGCTAGCAAAGAGGGTACGGACGAGGACGCAGCCGCGACTTCCGAAAGGAAAGTAGTGGCTCCCGGAGGGCGAAAAGCCCCGGAAGTAGAGATTCCCGAACCTCCAGCAGAGAGCGCTGCTGAAAGCGAGCCTAAAGAAAATCCCGAAAATACACAGGTAGATGACTAGAGCGAAGAATTTGCGAATCTAGCTGTTTGTCTCGGAAGAATCTTCGAGAAAATCTAGCGAGTTGGTCACCTAGGTAGTAAATCTTTGACTGTGATTTCTGGGGCGAAACTGGGAGTACCACTGATAATGGGCTTATCGTTCTTTCTCTATAAGGACGGATTTTAGCTTCGTGGAGTCAGCTGCGCCTTATCGACTAGACTAATACTCGTCGGGGCCAAAACTGGCCAAACAATTCTTTTGGAGGACTTATGACCATTAAACGTGTGGCACTGCTTACTGCTGGCGGATTTGCGCCCTGTCTATCATCTGCGGTTGGCGGGTTGATTGAACGTTATACCGAACTGGCTCCTGAAGTTGAAATCATTGCCTACAAGCATGGTTATCACGGGCTATTGTCAAAGAACTATTACGTTGTAGATCAACAGGCACGTGAAAATGCTGGTTTGCTGCATAAATTTGGCGGATCCTCGATTGGTAACTCGCGGGTGAAACTAACTAATAAAAAGGATTTGGTCGCAAGGGGATTAGTTAAAGAATCAGATGATCCGCTACAGGTTGCTGCTAATCGCCTGGTAGAGGACGGGGTTGATGTCCTGCACACTATCGGTGGAGATGACACTAACACTACTGCCGCTGATCTTGCCCATTACCTGCATGAACACGACTATGAGCTAACTGTAGTTGGGCTGCCGAAGACTATTGATAATGATATTGTTCCGGTTCGTCAATCTCTGGGGGCATGGACCGCGGCCGATAGTGGCGCTCTTTATGCTGAACACGTAATTGGCGAATGCCAGTCTAATCCTCGGGAACTGATTATCCATGAGGTTATGGGACGTAACTGTGGTTATTTAACGGCTGCTACCGCTCGTTCTTACCGGAAACTGCTTGATCAAAAACAATGGGTTCCTTCTTTGGGGTTGTCTCGCGAATCCCGTGAGATTCACGCGATTTTTGTTCCTGAGGCACATATTGATATCGAGGCCGAAGCTGACCGGCTCAAGAAAGTTATGGATGAGGTGGGTAATGTTAATATTTTCCTCTCCGAAGGAGCTGGGGTTAGCGAGATTGTAGAGCAACTGGAGGAAGCTGGAGAAACAGTTCCACGTGATCCCTTTGGTCATGTGCAGCTAGATAAAATCAACCCCGGACAGTGGTTTGCCAAACAGTTTGCGGCACGTATTGGTGCCGAGAAAGTTATGGTACAAAAGTCTGGATACTTCTCTCGGGCTTCCGCCGCTGGGGAAGAAGATTTGCGTTTGATTAAATCTATGACCGATTATGCAGTGGAATGTGCTTTTGCCGGTAAAGCCGGTTTGATTGGGCATGATGAAGAAAATGGGGATTTGCTGTCCTCTATTGATTTTGCTCGGGTTAAAGGTGGAAAAGC
Organism: Urmitella timonensis; assembly: GCA_900120415.1. Taxonomy (GTDB): domain Bacteria; phylum Actinomycetota; class Actinomycetes; order Actinomycetales; family Actinomycetaceae; genus Varibaculum; species Varibaculum timonense_A. The sequence goes on from FQLW01000005.1 coordinate 195,137, forward strand.
CTTTGATATTGAAACCGACTGGTTCAAAGAAATGATGGTCGAAATCGGACAGGAAGTTCGTCCGGCATAAGTTAGGAGGCATTGCTATTTTGGGGCTCGCCGCAACAGCGGCGAGCCCCAAAAACTTTTTAGCGCCCCTCAATCAGGGATATTCGCATTTATCAGCAGATTTATAAAATGGGATGATGTATAGCTCCTTGCTGCGCATTTCATTCGGCGGACTTTTCCGTCCTTAGAAATAAAACTCAGTATGGTTGGTTTTGTGGACGATAAAACCCTTAAAGCCTTAAATTCTTGGCGTAAATGCCCGGCGCAACAACAGCCCACTTATCCTGAACAGGGAGAACTGCAAGATAAGCTGGCAGATTTACGTACTCGTCCTCCCTTAGTATTCGCCGGGGAAGTGGACTCCCTAAAAAAACTGTTAGGGGAAGCTAGCCAAGGACGAGCCTTTGCTTTGACCGGCGGGGACTGTGCGGAAACTTTCGCGGAATCAACTGCCAATCGGGTGCGGCTCAAAATCCAAACCATTTTGCAGATGGCGATTGTCCTAACCTACGGAGCGTCCCTACCGATTATAAAAATGGGCAGAATGGCTGGTCAATACGCTAAGCCTCGCTCTAGCGATACCGAAACCCGCGATGGGGTAACTTTGCCTTCTTACCGGGGAGATGCAGTTAATTCTTTTGAGTTTACTTTGGAATCCCGCACCCCCAATCCATCTCGACTGCTAGATACCTACACTCGTTCAGGGACAACCCTGAACCTGATCCGTGCCTTTACCCAAGGTGGTTATGCCGATTTACATCGAGTGCACGAATGGAATCGAGGTTTTACTTCCAACCCCGCCTATAAACGTTTCGATGCTTTAGCCTGCGATATTGACCGCGCGATTTCTTTTATGGACGCGGCGGGAGTCAGCTCAGCGGAGCTACGTACCGTAGATTTTTACAGTGCCCACGAGTCGCTACTTCTCGAATATGAACAAGCAATGACCAGGGTAGATTCCCGTACAGGGAATCTATACGATACATCGGCACATTTCCTTTGGATAGGGGAGCGTACCCGCCAGTTAGATGGGGCTCACGTTGAACAACTATCGCAGGTTTCCAATCCTTTGGGGGTGAAAGTCGGTCCAGATGCCAACCCAGATGATTTGGCGCGCCTGCAAGACAAGCTTAACCCTAAAGCGGAGCCGGGGCGTTTATCTTTCATTACCCGCATGGGGGCGCGCGAACTTCAAACCTCTCTACCGGCGCTATTAGAGGCACAGAAACGGGACGGACGTCCGGTAACCTGGATGTGTGACCCGATGCATGGCAATACTATGCAATCATCTTCCGGGTACAAGACCCGCAGTTTTGAACGCATATTAGAGGAGGTCGCGAGCTTTTTTGCTGCTCATGCGGAGGCTAACACTATCCCGGGAGGCATACACGTCGAGCTGACCGGGGATGATGTTACCGAGGTAATTGGGGGCAGTGAACAGGTAACTGAGGAATCTTTGAAAACCCGATACGAGACCCGGGTAGATCCTCGGCTTAACCATCAGCAGTCCCTGGAATTGGCTTTCCAAGTGGCGGAAATGTTGCAGGAACGCCACGACACTTTAGGTAATCCTTTACGCCGACCGCTAGAGCCGTGGGGATATTCAGTCTAAGGGATTCGCCTTAGACTACTCGCCACCCCCAGTTGGGTTTCCCAAAATAAGCGCTATCGCGCAAGCTAAGCTGCGTCCCTAGTCGTTTTGCGTCCTCTAAAATAATCGTGGCTATACGTAAGTTAAAGTAACTGTAGAGCCTGATTTTAGTTTCGTTCCCCCGGATGGGGATTGGGAATAGACGCGATTAGGGGATATCCCTAACAGTTCCTTTCGGATCTTTACCTGGAAACCTAGTGATTCTAGCTTTTGTTTCGCTTCACTCATGCTCAGTGACGACACATTAGGTACTGTCACCATTTCTGGTCCTAAAGAAATCCGTACTTTGACTTTATCCCCATGGTAAACGGTGCTTTCTGCTGCCGGTTCTTGGGCGATAACCTTTCCTCGCGCCACAGAATCGGAATACTCGGTGCTCTTTTCCATCTGTACTTTCAAATCAGCGAGAATCTTGGCGGCCTCCGCCTCGTTCTTACCCGCTAAATCCGGCAATTTGATTGGTTCTTTACCTTTTGAAATTGTCAGTTTCACCGGTGAATCGTGGCGTAAGGAAGTGCCAGCAGTGGGGTCGGTCGAAATTATTTTCCCTTTTTCTACCTCGTCCGAGTATTCTTCAACCTTTTCTGCTAGCTTTAACTTCGCTTCTTTCAGTAAGGCTACCGCCTGTTCATGGTCTTTACCTACCAGTTCAGGAACTTTTACATATTCAATCCCGCGAGAAATATATAGAGTTACCAGCGAGTTCTTCCGGGCTTTACTTCCCGCTTTGGGGGTAGTTCGGATTGCCTTATCCTGGTTTACGGTATCGGAATATTCGCGCACGGTTTTTACTTTTAACTGCGCCTTAGTTAGCAGCGATTCGGCTTGAGTAGCGGTTTTGTCCTGTATGTTAGGTACGGTTACTGTTCCGCCCGGTCCGAAAGTGAAATACCATCCAGCTATTGCCCCACTGCTCACTAAAAGTAGGGAGATAACCAGTGCCCATATCCAGCGCTTTTTACCTTTAGAGCGGCGCGGTTGCTCTGTGGTAGCGGCTTTATTAAAACTCTGTCCGTTCGCCTTTGCTTTAGTAATAGCCTGGGCGGGGTTACGGTTCCCGCTTGACTTAGCTGGTCGTGATGTCGGTTGAACCGGCTGCGCGGAAGAACCGGTTTCCCAGTTAGAGGCAGGGCTAGAAGGACGGGTAGGGGCGGCGGGTATTTCGGGCTCTGCCAGATGGAAAACCGGGAGAACCGCGGTTCCGCCCTTTCCTAGGGGAGTGTGTTCTGTTTCGCTCTCTGGGCTCGGGTTTTGAGGACGCTTTGCTTTGCGTTCTTTGAGCGTAGGGCTAAGGCAGCTAGATACTGCTTGCACCAGCTCTAAGGCGAGTGAGGCATCGGCGGGACGTTCGCTGACATTTCGGGCGGTAAGCGCCGCGATTAGGTCATCTACTTCGCTAGGAATCCAGGGAAGTAAATCGGAAAGAGCCGGTACGTCCTCGCTTACATGCCGCCAAGCAGTCCGAATCGCGGTATCACTTTGAAAAGGAGCTATCCCGCTGATGAGCTCATAAAGCATAATTCCAGCAGAATATACGTCACAGCGCGCATCGGAACTGGTTTGTGAAATCAGTTCGGGAGCCAGATAGTTCACAGTCCCCATAACCGAGCCGGTAGTGTTGCCAGTTGCTTGATTAACGGCGTGTGCTAAACCAAAGTCTGCCACCTTGACCTGCCCGCTAGGGGTAAGCAGAATGTTTTCGGGTTTAATGTCCCGGTGAATAATCTGCATACTGTGGGCGGCTTGCAACGCTGCCAGAACTTGGGCGGTAATCTCTAAATCTCGTCCTAAAGATAATGTTCCTTCCCGCGTGAGCACCTGCCGCAAGTTAGGGCCGTTTACAAATTCCATCACTAGGTAGGGGCGTCGTCGCCAAATCCCCTGATCAAAAATTTGCACAATTTCTGGGTGCATTAGGCGGGCAGCTGAGCGCGCTTCTGCCTCGAAACGTTCAACTAGGGAAGTGGTGTTAGCCAGGTGAGGGTGCATTATTTTTAACGCCACGTCCCGCCCTAAACGTTCATCGTGAGCACGGTAAACACTGGCCATGCCCCCGGTGTCGATAACTTTTACTATCCGGTATCTTCCATCAATCAGCCGTTTTAGCATTTGGTCGTTATCTGGGGCGCTTTGGTTTTCAGAAGGAATCTGTCCCAGCTCAGTTTGCTTGGGGGCGGGCGGTAAAACCCGAGGATTCGCTTGAGCGGCATTATCTGTACTTTTTGACGGCATATTTGCGCTATGCGAATCCTGCGGGTTGGAGCGAGAGTGCCCGGTATCGTCCGTTTCGATTCTCATATTTTCATCTTAAAGGGAGAAAAGAGGATTGGCGGTAAACGGCGCGGATAGGACGCGGCTTGCCCCCTCAGATAGGGTGGGAGTATGGATATGATTAGTTTTAAGGAAGCAGCTGAGCGGCTGGGCATAAAGGTTACTCGTGCCCATCGCCTATTAAATGAGCATCGCCTATTAGCTTTGCCCGATTCGCAGGGGAAACTGCAAATCGTAGCTGATTGTTTACTGGATACTCCCGAGGGGTGGACCTTAGTGGAGCGTTTACCGGGAACTATGCTCACCTTGCTGGATGGAGGTTTTTCTACCCAAGAGGCAACCGAGTGGGTACTGTCACCGCAGCCATTGTTAGATGGGCAGCGACCGCTTGATTTATTGCGGGTCGGCACTCACAGCACCGTGAACGCAGTAGCAGCCATGCAGGCTCTATAGGGCTAAGATTTGCGTTCTACCAGCAAACGTCCAAGTTCTAATAGCGCCTCGCGTCCGCTCTGATTGAAATTTCCGTTTTCTACCAGAGCATTTCCGCGCATCGCATATTCATTAATCAACTCACGATGCTTATCACGTACCCCCTGTTCGTTTAAGGCTTGGGTGAGTTCTTGAATCTGTTCGCTAGTGGCGGCGCGATTGGCAAAGACTTGTTGGAGTTTTTCGAGGGCGTTTTCAGATAGCATCTGTCTAGCTAGTGACCACAGAACGGTTTTCTTCCCCTCGGTTAAATCGCCCCCTGCCGGTTTACCTGTTTGTCTGGGGTTGCCGAATACTCCCAGTTCATCGTCACATAGTTGGAAAGCAATGCCCCAGTATTCTCCAATTGCAAATAGGGTTTTCAACTGGCTATCGCTGGCATTTGCTAGGCGAGCCCCCAAGGTTAAAGGGTGAGCCACCGAGTAGCGCCCTGATTTGTGACGAATAACGGTTAGAATCTGCTCTAGCGCGGTGGCGGGGTCAAGGTTATCGGTTTCTAGGCGTAAATCTAGGTATTGACCGACCCCAACTTCCCGGGTCATTTCGGTCCAGTTTGTGAAGAATTCATATCCGGTTTCCAGGGTGCTCGCTACGTTAAAAGCGTAGTAATCGGCTACTGCTAGCAGTACATCCCCGAGGAGAATTCCTGCCATTTTTCCGTATTCTGTGCTGTTTCCCTGCCGGTTTCCCGCCTGGTGATTTTTAGTGAAACTAATATGGGTAGCGTCTTTTCCCCGCCTGAGTGGCGCATTGTCAATAATGTCGTCATGTACGAGGGCGCTAGCCTGGTAAATTTCTAACGCTATCGCCAGGTCGTAGACCCCCCTAGGGGGAGTGGCTTGACCGCCGCTGATAGCAGCGAATCCAGTTTGGGCGAGTCGCGCGCGGGTACGTTTTCCGCCACGAAGAGAGGCTAGACCCACTTCGAATAGTTCTTCTATTCCCTCTAAGTTACGCCAAGGCTGGATTCCTTCTTTCCAGGCTTTGGGCAATAATTCCTCTATCTGGGTGGAAAAATCCTGGTTGTTTGGCATTAGTTGCTACTCCGTTCCCGTTTTTCTCTCCTCTAGCCGCGAAATAATCTCTAGATTTGTGCTAGAAAGTGTGGTATTGAATTATAATTATTGAGCATTCTCTGTGAAATCGTTTAGAAATCAGGAAAGGTCGCTGTGACTCCTAAACCTGCTCAATCTGAATCTAGCGCTAATAGTTCCGCTAAAGCGAACGCTACCAAGGGCGCTACCAAGAAAACTACTGCTGCAAAGAGCGCTAAAAGTGCAGCAAAATCGGCAGACAAGTCTACAAAAACAGCCAGTAAAACTGCTACTAAGAAAAAAGCAACTGGCACTAAGGCAGCGGCAAAGACAAAAGCTACCTCTGCCTCTGTAGCCGCCAGCAAGACTAAAGCTAAGTCTACTGCTGTAAAGCCAGCCGCAAAGAAAGCAAGTTCGGGGAAGAAAACTACTGCGCCGAAAAAAACAGCTGCTAAAAGTACTGCTAAGACTACGGCAAGCGCTTCTAAGAGTTCCACAGCTGCAAAGAAAACTGCCTCCAAGAAAACTACCGCTAAGAAAGCCAGCTCCGCCAGTGCACAGGTAGAAAAAGCCGAGGGGAAAGAAACCACAGCCAAGTCGCAAAAGAAAACTACTTCCAAAAAAACTACCTCAGCGAAGAAAACAACTGCGAAGAAACCGGTAACGAAGAAGGCAGCTTCAAAGAAAACCAATAGCAAGCAAACCAGTGCCAAGAAAAAAGAAGCAGCGGTCTTGCCAGCCGAGGAAGAAAAAGAGCTGCTAGAAGCGCCACTCGCTGAGGACGAGGGGGCGGGTGAACCTGAAGAACACGATTTAACCGCTGAAGAAGACGAGGACATTGACATTGATGTCGAATTCGACCTCGATGAGGACGATAATGACGATGATGATGACCTGCACGGTGAAGATCGCGAACCGGAGGACGACGAGGAAGAAGAAGCCGACACTGCTCCCGGCAATGCTCTCGACGGATTGAACAAGGCGATTGCCCAGGCAAAAGCTAATGCCAAGGGGCAAAAGAAAGGCAATTCGTTCACGGTTTCTGATTCTGATGAAACCGATGAACCGGCACAGCGGGTCACGGTGGCGGGGGCTACCGCCGATCCGGTCAAGGACTACCTAAAACAGATTGGCAAAGTAGCCTTGCTTAACGCTGCCGAAGAAGTCGATTTGGCTCGCCGGATTGAAGCCGGTCTTTACGCTGACCACAAGCTAGAGACGGAATCAGATAACCTGACTTCCAAGATGCGTCGCGATTTGCATTCCTTGTCAATAGATGGGCAACACGCCAAGAATCATCTGTTAGAAGCTAATCTGCGGCTGGTGGTTTCGCTGGCGAAACGTTACACCGGTCGGGGAATGTTGTTCTTGGATCTAATCCAAGAGGGTAATCTGGGTCTGATTCGAGCAGTAGAAAAGTTCGATTACACCAAGGGATATAAGTTTTCTACCTACGCTACTTGGTGGATTCGGCAGGCGATTACTCGCGCTATGGCTGACCAGGCGCGCACTATTCGTATTCCTGTTCACATGGTGGAAGTTATCAACAAGTTGGCCAGGGTGCAGCGACAAATGTTGCAGGATTTAGGGCGCGAACCTACTCCGGAGGAACTGGCTAAAGAGCTAGATATGACTCCTGAAAAAGTGGTAGAGGTGCAAAAGTATGGTCGCGAACCAATTTCTTTGCATACTCCGCTGGGCGAGGACGGCGACAGCGAATTCGGGGATTTGATTGAGGACTCCGAGGCAGTAGTACCTGCCGATGCAGTCAGCTTCACCTTGTTACAGGAGCAGCTGCGACACGTCCTGGACACGCTTTCCGAGCGCGAAGCTGGGGTAGTGTCGATGCGTTTCGGTTTAGGTGATGGACAGGCAAAGACTTTGGATGAGATTGGCAAAGTTTACGGGGTAACTCGCGAACGCATCCGCCAGATTGAGTCGAAAACCATGTCTAAGCTGCGACATCCCTCCCGCAGTCAAGTGCTGCGCGACTATCTAGACTAGCGTATCACCACGCTTTTATCGTTTCGGCGTCCTAGCGAAAAGCTAGGACGCCGAGTTAATTTTTGCCGGACGCGAAAGCAAGGCAAGTGAGCGTGACTTCAGCACGCCCTCAAGTAAAGATAGAAAACATGAGCCAGAAGAACTATGTTTTTACCAGTGCTGACCGTTGCGACACCTGCGGAGCGCAGGCTTGGGTACTTGCCAGTCTAAACAGCGGCAACCTGTTTTTCTGTGCTCATCACGCAAATATTCTAGTTCCCGCATTGCGTCAGGCGGGAGCGGAAATTATTGATAACATCGCGCAGCTGCATTTAGAGGAAGCCGAAAACGCCCCGCTAACCTCACTATCTCGCACCCGCTAGGGGCAGACTAACTGTATTCTCCTGACTTTAGTTTCCCGGTCTTTCTTCTTGACCTTCTTGCTGACTGGAGTTTTTATCTAATCCCTGGCTATTATCGCTACTCATGCCGGTCATAGGCTCTTGAGACGAGGGCGCGCTAGGGGAAGAATCAAGACCCGAAGTTTGCGTTGCCTTTACTTTAGAATCGGGTTCGGTTGCGGGTTGTGGCTGGGGGAAGGCTTCCGACACTGGGAATCCTGGGGTGGGGAAACCATATCCTTGCTTTTTCGGGGGGTAGCACCCGCCGGTTGGATTTTGCAGATTGTTCGGCGGATACGGATAGGGGTAAGGATAGTAGTTGTTAGCTGCAGATTGACGGGATTTTCTCGGTCTATTCTTTAGCTTGCCTACCACTGCTGCTACCGCCACGATAACTGCAGTAGCAATCAACCCAATCAGGATGATAGTTCCTAGAAGTGCGAAAAAACTACGAGGCTTATGGTGATTACGTTGAGCAGTAATGGTAACCGTTCTGTCTATTTCATTAACGCTGTTTACCGACCAAGTATCTCCTGAGCTCTCCCCAATAGTGGATCCTTCCGAGTCTTCGGATTCTGCTGATTCAGCTGACTCTACAGTTTGAATATTTCCTGGGAAAGTAACTCGCAGCCCACCGACGCTTTCAGTACCTTCATTAGTGGCAGTGTCCATATCGGGGTCAGATTCAGTATCGCTATCGCTATCGTAATCGAGACCAGTATCGCTATCGTTATTGTTATCCCTGCCAAGACCAGCTGCGTAAAGTGTCTGAGCTATGCTAGGGGAAATGTTCAAGATTATTTCGTTTTCGGTGACTAACCAGCCACTAGCACTGCGGTAATCCTCTTTAAGCTGACCAGATACGTCGATCTCGAGGTAATCTACAACAACTGGACTACAGCTTTCTATTTTGAAGTCACTAAGACTTGTGAGTATTTCAGGAAGATAATTATTTGATGCCACCATTCCACAGGTTAAACTTGCCGAAGGTATTCCATCTTCAAGAGGAAAAGCAATTCTAATAGATGCCTCTACTCTTAGATCTTCATCTATGGTGATATGGATATTGCCGCTTTCAGCGTTCGCCGGTGCGACGGGTACAAGTAAACTAAAAACAGTTAATGCGGTGCCAAGAAGTATCATTGATAGGCGTTTCAAAGCGATTCCTCTTCCCTAATTATTATCGGCAGTTTATTTGCCTTTATTAACTCATATTTTCGTTTCGTGGGGACTGGAACTGCTATTCTGAAAAGTTAGACTAACGCCCGGAAAACCCGGTATCGGCAGTTTTAGGAAAACAGATTTAATAATTATCTAGGTAATTGGGCTAAGGTAACCCACCAAAACGGGGAAGCTATTAGCATGAGGATATCGTGCTATTATGCTCGGTATCTGTTGGTAGTATCTGGTCTATTTCCAGTTTTAAGCTCCCGGGATTAGGGAACTGCTTTATGGTTTCCTATTTCGGCTATTTTTTCTTTTTTGCCTATTATTGTTGTTCATAGCTACCTAGGTTCTTGAGACGAGGGTGCGCTAGGGGAGAAATCGGATTCGACCTCGGCGGGGGCAGAGTTGAAGCTCGGTTGAGTATTAGGGAAAGCGTATCCCAAAGGCTGCCCATTATTGATTTGAGGTAATGAGGGTGCTTGCGGGGAGGTAAAACCGCCGAATTGCTGTCCCATTTGCGGGTTGCCTCCATTTAAGGGGAATACTGATTGGGTTGCATTGGGGACGGGATATACCTGTTGGGGGCTATAGGGCGAGTAGGGGCTTGGTGACATATAGCCTCCCGACGGGGTTTGCGGGAAATACCCAGGCATAGCTGCTTGCGGGTAGTACCCGCCATAGCCAGGCAGATAGTTTCCGGGATTCTGCAGTTTCTTCTTGGGGGCAGTCGCCAATACGAGTATCCCGACTGATGCCACAATAAACAGCACTGCCGGAATCGCGAATCCCAGACTTACTCCCGGTTCTAAGGGATGGCGAGCAGCGGTGAAAACCACTCCTTTGTTATCTTTTATTTGTTTTTTCTGGTCAGCGGTTAAAGGTTTTTCTAAGATCCAGGTGTTTCCGGATATTTCCCCAATATCTGGGGTAACGCTTTTTATTTTCCTGGGAAAAGTGTAGTGGGCAATCCCTAACGAGGTGTCTAAGTTGTGAGAGTCCCAGGTCGGATTGTCAATAGTTAAGACTAATGTATCGTCTCCGGTTAGTTTTAAAGACTTATCGGAGCTGGATTGCTTTAGGGTTTCTTCATCGTAATAACCGCTATGTCTGAGGAAGAACCGATTTCCCTCAAAGTGGCAGCCATCCAGTTGTAAGTTATAGCCGTCCTCCTCGGGGTGCAGATTTTTAATTTCCTGTTTTCGCTCAGCTGTCAGTGCTTCGCAAATCTCCTGGGAATCCTCAGTGTTATATTTCTTGGTGAGTTCTAGTTTTCACCTTGGTAGCTTGTGTTATTAAAATGTAAATTTTCGGACAATGACCAATCAAAATGGTATCTAGTTGCTGCTTGAGCCGAAGAGACCGGCAAAACTAACCAGGAAAGCGCTACCAGGCTAGCTAGCGTAATACCAAATAAAACCCGAGGTAACCGTTGGACAGCATTGATGCGTTTCATCAGGATTCCTTACCATAAGTACAGAGCTGGATTCAGAGAAGAATTATCCCCGATTATAATTCCTCTCATCTGGTATCAGCAGGTTTTATAGCTAAAATCTCGGTAGTATTCATATGTCTTCCATAAATCCGTTTTATTGCGTCCGGTCGCAAATATGAACGTACACCTAAAATTCGGTTTCAGATTGTTGATAGTGCCAATAATGCAATCAACCTCGCTGAATCCGGCAGGGAGTGTCTCACAATCACTCGTCCTCGGAAAGCCAATCGCCATCCTAAAAGCGCCAACCCTTAAACTAGGGGGGTGGCACTCAATACGAAATCGGATTACACCGCCCGGCACCTGTCGGTACTAGAAGGACTGGACGCAGTTCGCAAGCGTCCCGGTATGTATATCGGCTCCACCGATCACCGCGGGCTAATGCATTGCCTTTGGGAAATCATCGACAACTCGGTAGACGAAGCCCTGGAAGGCTACTGTACGCAGATTGACGTGACTATCGGCGATGATCATTCAGTTTCGGTTTCAGACAATGGCCGCGGCATCCCGGTAGATGAAGTGCCGGGGGTGGGACTATCCGGGGTAGAGGTGGTCTATACCAAGCTACATGCCGGCGGAAAGTTCGGAACCGGCTCTTATGGGGCAGCCGGCGGTCTGCACGGGGTAGGGGCATCAGTTGTAAACGCCCTCTCGGCTCGCCTAGATGTGCAGGTAGATAGGGACGGGAAAACCTATCAAATGTCTTTCCTGCGCGGAGAACCCGGAGAGTTCGATGACACTAAATCCCGCACGCCTACCTCGCCGTTCAAAGCCTTTACCGACGAATCTAAACTGAAAATAGTAGGGAAAACCCCCAAGAAAAAGACTGGAACCCGGGTACGTTTCTGGGCAGATTTCCAAATCTTCCCGAAAAGCGCCTCCACCGGTTTCTCCTGGGAACACCTGTTAGAGAGGGCGCGACAAACCGCGTTTTTAGTGCCGGGACTAACTATTAACTGTCGAGATGAACGCCCGGAAGAACCCTTAGAAGAATCTTTCAAAGCCGAGGGGGGAACCAAAGATTTTGTTGAATTTCTAGCCCCCGATCAGGCGATTGTAGACACCTGGTGTATTCGCGACCAGCGTAAATACAGCGAAACTGTGCAACAGTTAGACCAAGAAAGTGGGCATTTACGCCCGGTAGAAGTAGAACGCACCTGCGATATTGATATTGCCCTGCGCTGGGGAAACGGCTATGACACGGTAGAGCGCTCCTTTGTAAATATCGTAGCCACCCCCATGGGGGGCACTCATGTGATGGGATTTGAAAACGCCCTGTTGCGGGTACTTCGTAGCCAGATTGAGAAAAATAAGAAATCGAAACGCCTGAAACTGACCCAAAAAGAAGCCAAGATCCGAATCGAAAAAGAGGACGTGATGGCGGGGCTGACTGCGGTGGTGACCGTGCGGCTACCCGAACCCCAGTTCGAGGGGCAAACCAAGGAAGTCCTCGGTACTCCCCAGGTGCGCCAGGCGGTCTTAAGTGCGGTTAGTTCCTGGCTGGAAAAGAAGTTTACTTCCTCAAAGCGCGACGATAAACAGCAAGTATTTTCCCTGATGGAAAAGGTAGTGGGGGAGATGCGGGCGCGAGTGAGCGCGCGGCATCAAAAAGAGATTTCCCGGCGTAAAAATGCTCTGGAAACTTCCTCTCTGCCCGCAAAACTCGCGGATTGTCGCTCTAATAAAGTGGAAGATTGCGAACTGTTTATTGTGGAGGGCGACTCGGCGCTAGGAACTGCGAAACAGGCGCGCTCCTCCGATTTTCAAGCATTGCTGCCCATACGTGGAAAAATTCTCAATACGCAAAAAGCCTCTACCTCCGATATGCTTTCCAATGCGGAATGTGCAGCGATTATCCAGGTAATCGGGGCGGGTTTGGGACGTAGTTTCGACCTGGACTCGGCCAGATACGGCAAAGTCATTATGATGACCGATGCCGATGTGGATGGCGCGCATATTCGCACCCTCTTGCTTACCCTGTTCTTCCGTTATATGCGCCCTCTGATTGCCGCTGGGAGGGTCTATGCGGCAGTCCCTCCCTTGCACCGGATTGAAATCCCAGCTCAAGGGCGGAAAAAGAAAGAAATTATCTACACCTATTCCGAGGACGAGCTGCATCAGCGGCTGCGCGCCCTCGCCAAGAGCGGACGCAAATATAAAGAACCTATCCAGCGCTATAAAGGTCTGGGCGAGATGGATGCTTCCCAGCTAGCGGAAACTACGATGCAGCGCGAAAAACGAACCTTGAGACAAATAACTTTCGCAGACGAGGCAGCCCTGGCAGAGGCAGAAAATATTTTTGAACTACTCATGGGCTCCACGGTAGCTCCCCGGCAGGAGTTCATTGTGGCTGGAGCAGACCAGTTAGCGGCAGAACAGATTGATGCTTAAAGGCTTTTTTAGTTTGCTCGTCCACCCCACATAGAATAGAGGTATGTCACTAAGTCTGCGCGAAAGGTTAGGTTGCCTCCCCTCAGCCCCAGTACCTCCCGCACACCTGGGGCTATATTGGCGTCCTTCGCGTGAGACCGATTCTTGGCGAATCCGGGAATTAATCCATTTGACGGAACAGAACTCTAATCCGGCGCGCCCAACTTCCGAGGGGGAAATCTCGCGCCTAACCCGAGCTCTAACCCACCCGGAACTGCAAGACTGCCTGATTGGTCTGGATTCGCGCGGTAACCTGGCGGCTTTTGGGTCAGTCACCTTGCAGCCAGATGAAAAAAGTTACGCTCGCGCCGATTTATTCGCGGTCACTGCCGAGCATTGGCGAGGACGCGGAATAGGTAAAGCCCTGCTGGCTTGGCAAGATGTGCGCGCCCGGGAACTAATGCTGGGATATTACGGAAGCGACTATGACCGTCCCGCGCAAATCCGTAACGTAGTAGATGAACGAGCCGGGGACAGACGGATGCTCTATGCGGCTGCCGGTTTTTCAGCCCAACGCACGATTAAAGTTTTTTCCCACCATCTAGCTCCAGACGTTCTCGCTGATTTATCGGGACAATTCCCTACTAAAGATGTACGGATAGTCTCTGCCCGCCGTCTCTCGCCTGATCAGTGGGAAGAAATCAAAGCTCTCCACGTAACTAACTCTGCCCGCCTGTATGCCGATAAAGGAGATGCTTCTCGCTGGTGGGGTCGGGTTTTAGGTAATCTCGCTCCCGATTTGTCATTTGCGGCTGTATCAATGAATTCGGGGCGAGTGCTTGCCTATTGCCTGGTGGTTTATCGCGATATTTGCCAAAGTAGCTGCCTGGACAGCGAGGGTACATCTGAACAAATTATTCCGACCGTGGCGGTCGATATTTTCGGTGATGACCGCCAAAATGCCGATAGTCATGGCACAGATTTTTCGGTGCTAAAACAGGTGCTTAGTCAGGTTCTAACCGCCTGTCAGCGCTTAGGGTATAAACAGGTGTTCGCTGAAGATAACTATCCAACCCTTGGTGATTTGTCCCGGGTGTGTGCTGCCTGTGGTTTTCAGCTTGCCGGAGCACGCATGATTTACACGGTGGAACTGTAATGGATCAGCAAGAATGGCAGCTGCCCGAAGGGGAAGATAAATACTGTTGGCGTCGTTTAGGTCCTAAAAATGTGCCAGAAATGGGTAATCTGATTCGTCGAATTGAAGATTTTGACAACCCTCCTTTCCGCACCGCTGTCTGCGAGATAGAAGCATTCTTTTCAGCCCCTACTAAATGGCGCACGATTGGGGCTTTCGGTGCAGATAATAACCTGGTTGCCTATGCACAGGTACGTCCGCGTTTATTGGTAAATGAAGTGGTTTGTGATGGGGGAGTAGATCCGCGCTACCGCGGTCAAGGTTTGGGCAGAGCCGCGATTACTTGGCAACGTGACCAGGCAAGTATCCTCTTAGATGCTTCTCGACCCGGTCGTGTCCTTTTCTATGTAGAAGACGTTTCCCCCGATTTGTCTAGATTGCTGTTAGATGCCGGCTATCTAGAAACCGATTCTTTCGTGGATGTCTGCCGGGACTTGACGAATCCGATTAAGTCAGCGCCAGTTCCTTATCCTTTCGAGGTAGTTCCCTGGGATGAGGAACTTGATGAAATGCTGCGTCACGCTTTGAACCGGGTTTTGAATGATAATAATCCTGAATCTGGTTATAGCGCTGAAGATTGGGCTACCCGGCGGGCTGCTTTTACTCCCGATTGTTCTTTTGTGGCACTTGATAAAACTACTGACCGTTCCCAGATTGCAGGATTCGCGCTTTCTTCTGTTTATCGCCAAGATTGGACGGCGGTTGGGAATCGTCAAGGATATATTGATTTGCTGGGTTTGCTACCGGGCTGGGAAAATGCAGCGATTTTGCGGGCTTTAATCGCTGGCGTACTCCAAGCATTTAGGGAACGCGGATTCGCCACTGCGGGGGCGCTGTTACCGGCTACCGTTGATGCATTAACCCGGAAGCTTTTTGTAGAGGCTGGTTTTAGGACTGTCGGAACTTCAACCCAATATGCAATTGATACTGCCGCCACTAGCGATTCTTAACCCTTTAACCTGCCGAGATTGTTTTCCCTGCTACTCAGGTTAGGGCATCAGTGATTATTGCCTTTCTATTTACCCGAGGTAATAGATTTGGCGTTTTAAGGCGCTACCGGAAGCGTCTCGTTTTTCAGTTGCTTCTGGCAAAGGTACGGGGGAACCATCTTTTGTGAGGGCGCGTGGCGGGGTAGCGGTAACCGCTGCCAGCGACAAGCGACTCTCTCCCTTTAGGAAACGCTGACAGCGTACCCCTTGTCCGGCGCGTCCTTTTTGGGGATACTGCAATAAGGCAGTGACTTTAGCGCTGGTTTGTCCGCTACCAGGCGTAGAAGTAGCAATCCCCGCTACCGTTACCACCAGGGAAGACTCTAGGGCATCGGCACTGATTAAAGCGGCGGATATTACTCGGTCATCGTCCCCAAGTTTCATACCGCAAATACCTTGACCTAAGCGTCCCTGAGGACGCACTTTATCGGCTGGGGTGCGCAGCAATTGCGCAGCCGAAGAAATTAGTATGAAAGTACCATCGTCGCCCCCAAAACCAGCAGCTACCACCTGATCGGCATCATCAAGACCAATTACCGAATAAGAATCCTGAGTAGATAGCACTTCGGGACGTATCCGTTTAATAGTGCCGCCACTGGTGGCAGCCCACCAGATAGGTCCGTCCTCATCGAGGGGAACCAACCCCACTACTTTCTCGCCGTCCTCTAGGTTCAACAGCCTAGAGATTGGGGGAGTGCCCCGCAGAGAGGGAGCCGTGGCCGAGCGTACCAATGCCGGAACTTCCAGCGCCGCGAGCTTATATAAAATCCCGCGGGAAGTAATTGCCCCCACCTGACCGCGGGCAGTAGTTTTTGCCGCGGAAATAATCGCGTCCCAAGGTTCGCGTCCCTCAGCATTGGATAAAGCTTCATGACCGGGGAAACGTGCCACCATTCCCCCAGCTCCCAACACTACCGTGGCGGGTTCATCGGGAATCTCTAAGGGGGTATCTTTTTCTGCTTCTAGCTGCGCTGCGCCCTCTTCGGCTAGTAAGACCGTACGCCTGGGATCTGCGCGTTTTTCCGCCACTTCCCGCAGCTCGCTGGCCACCAGTTCCTGGCGTTTCTCCCGCGAAGCAATAAGCGCTTCTAGCTCGGCGATTTCGGTGGTTAAGCGGTCACGTTCCGCCTCTAGTTCCAAGCGAGAAAACTTAGTTAAACGGCGCAGTTGCAGGGATAAAATATGTTCCGACTGCACCTCATCTAAATCAAATGCCTCCATCAAACGGGTTTTTGCCTGGGCAGAGTCCTCGGAGGCGCGAATAATCTGGATAACATCATCAATGTCGAGGACGGCAATTAACAACCCGCGTACCAAATGTAGGCGCTCTTGCCGTTTACGCAGGCGATACTGGCAGCGACGCATCACGATTTCCATACGGTGATTTAAGAACACCTGTAGCATTTCTTTTAGCCCCAGGGTGCGCGGTTGTCCATCTACCAGAGCCACCGCATTTACCCCGAAAGAATCCTCCATAGGGGTGTGTTTGAATAGGCTAGCGCGCACTGCCTCGGGGTTAAAACCGGATTTAACCTCTATTACCAACCGCATATCGTGTTCGCGATCAGTTAGGTTAGTAACCGCTGAAATCCCTTTTATCCTGCCTTTTTGTACCCCATCTTTGATTTTTTCAATTACTTTTTCCGGGCCAATCATATAGGGTAGTTCGCTCACCACTATTCCCATCTTTCGGGCGCTAACCCGCTCAATAGTGGTCTTGGCGCGGGTGCGGAAAATCCCCCTGCCGGTTTCATAGGCTTGGCGAATCCCGTCCAGCCCCACAATAATGCCCCCGCCTGGCAAATCGGGGCCGGGAATAAAACGCATCAAATCTTCGGTGGAGGCATCGGGATTTTCTAGCAGATGAATCGCTCCTGCCACGGTTTCCCCCAAGTTATGAGGAGGAATATAGGTGGCCATCCCCACCGCAATTCCGTTAGCCCCATTAACTAATAAATTCGGGAATGCTGCGGGCAAAACCGCTGGTTGCAGGAACTGATTATCGTAGTTGGGTACAAAATCGACGACATCCTCGTCGAGATTGGCTACCATATCTTGCGTAGCGGGAGCCATCCGAACTTCCGTATAGCGCGCCGCCGCCGGGCCATCATCTAAAGAGCCAAAGTTTCCGTGCCCATCCACTAGCGGCATCCGCAGGTTAAAATCTTGCGCCAGACGTACCAGGGCATCATAGATAGCGCTGTCACCATGCGGGTGGAGCTTACCCATTACTTCGCCTACTACGCGCGAGCTCTTCACGTGCCCTTTACTGGGCCCGAGCCCCATTTCGCTAAGCATATAGACGATACGCCGCTGCACCGGTTTTAGACCGTCTCGGGCATCTGGCAGGGCGCGCGCATAAATCACCGAATAGGCGTATTCCAGGAAAGAAGTGCGCATTTCCTCGGAGACGTCAATATGGGTGATGTGTTCCTCAGAGGTTTCAGTTAGGGAGGGCGAGCTGGGTTTTTTATTAGTTTGGCTTTTTGGCTTGCTGGTTACCGCCGGGGCAGCGGGCGCTGCCGGTTTTTCTGGCTGAGGGGAGGATCGGTCGAGAGAACTGCTCCCAGACATGGCTGCAGAAAACAGGTCAGGCTGAAGGGAATCATTCGACTTTTCACTCACCGTTCTATCAAAGCAAAAAACTGCTTAGTAGTCAGCTTAGGCTCGCGGATATGAGAGCATAAGAGGTATGGGTCACCGTGAGGAAAAGTCAGTTGGAATGCGAATATGGGATATATTACCCGGCCTTTTTGGGGCGTTTAACTGGCGAGAGGAAACTTGCTATTCTCCTGCGTTAAAACAGTTGTTAGGGATGGGTAAACGTCGCCTATGTTTAGTGGTAATAGATGGTATGGGGCAGCAGCTACTTTCAGCTCGGCGCGGACATATCCCCTTTATGCGTCCCTATCTTTCTCAACTTCCCGAGGTGCTGGGGCAAGCGTTAAAAACCTGTGTACCTTCAACTACCGTGGCGGCGCTAACCAGCTTGCATACCGGGCTTTCACCAGCAAAAACCGGTATGTTGGGGTATCAGTGTTGGGACGAGGACGCTGGGCGTGTCCTGAATCTGATTACTTTTGAAGGCTTTAAGCGCCCCGCTCAATCTTGGTGTGATTACCCTACTTTTTTCACTTACGCCACCGAAGCTGGGCTGCAATCGCGGGCGTTAGTTCCCCCCGATTTTGTGGGCTCAACTTTGAGTGAAATTACTTTGCGGGACGCAGATTTTAAGGTCTCGACCGAGCTTTCAAAGCGGGCTAGCGATGCGCTTCAGGCGTTTAAACAAGGGGTTGATTATGTTTATTTGTACTGGTCAGGATTAGATCATTGGGGACATAATTTGGGGTGGTCACATCCTAGATGGATTCAAGAACTCGAGAGCATTGACCGATTTTTGTCCGATTTGTATTCTTGCTTACCCAGTGATGTTGCCCTAGTGGTCACCGCAGATCACGGCATGGTAAATGTTAGTGCAGATACCACGGTGGATATAGCGGAATCTGGACTTGCTTCCCAGGTGGAGGCAGTTTCGGGGGAGCCACGCGCCCTCCATATTCGCCTTAGAGAAGAATATCTAGAGGCTCAAACCAAAGGCAATCATACTCGCAGCGCCCCTAGAACATCGGTAACCGCTAAGTGGCAGGAATATGTGGGCAAGCGCGGTCAAGTTGTAAGTGACTATCGACCCGTTTATGGCGATATTTTGCTTCCGGAGCGGATTGGGGACTTTACTATTTTCGCCAAGGGAAACTATCAATTTGTAGATACCCGTTTCCATAATCCGTCAGTATTACAAATGGTGGGGGTACATGGGGCGCTCACCCCACAAGAAATGGAGATTCCCCTGATTATCGCCTAGTTTGCCCTACTTGAGCAGCTTAGGTAAAAGATTGTGCAATCAGAGCTGCCTGAAAAGCGAATCGGTCTTTAATGTGGTTTCGTACCAAAAACTATGTCGTCCCAGCTGGGGATAGACTTTCGATGAGAGCGCCGATGTTTACTTTTGCTTTTAGCGCTTTTTTCGGTGCTGGCAAGGATAGTTTTGTCGTTTTCCTCTACATTTTCCATTCCGGGCAAAACCGGAGCGACCTCTCCGGGGCTGGGGGGAGGGGGAGCCGGGCGGGAGGGCGTGCCGGTTTCGCCTCCGGATAAACCTGCCGGGCTACGTCTGGTCAAATCCAGGTTCAAAGCTTCTGTTTCTGAAAGCGTGCCTACAAAGGTTGGTTCTTCTCGATCCCATACCTGTTCACTGCGGTCTTTAGGGTTGGGGGTAGAGGCAGGGGAGCCTTGCCCTTTTAGTGGCTCTGGGGCTGATTCCGAAGAATCTGGCGGGCTGAAAATGCTGCGGGAGCTGTTTGTATCTATTCGAGGATTCTGCTTGTCGATTTGCCCGCTGCCAGGTCGTATTCCATGTAAGGAGACTATTTCTGCGGCTCCTTCAGGGTCGGAGCTACCATCTGTCCCGGTTTGTTCTGGGATAGAAACATCTTCAAAATCGTCCTCGTCCTCTATCGGGAGGTTAGGGGAAGCGTCTCGTTTTCCTCGCGCGGCTGAAAGCGCATCTAAGAGGGCGTCTGTGCCGGTGTCAGGTTCGCTAGGGGGAGTGGGTTGGGGGGATGAAACCGGGAAGAATTCTTCAAAACTGGAAACTTTCGATGCCGGTCGGGAGGTCTCAGTGAGCCAAATTGCTTCCTGGTCGATAGCATTAACGCTAGAAGAGCCAGCTTCCATATGCCAACGTGCAGACAGCTCTTTTGCCTCTTGGGTGAAAGTTAAAATAATTTCCCAAGGTCCTTTCCCGTCCCGTACCGCGTCCCAGCGTAAAGAGTCTGCCGCTACCCCGCGGGCAGCTAGGCGATCAATCACCAGTTCTCCTAGCTGTGGGGAATCTGATTCCCCACCTACCTGACAGGAGCGAGCCAGGCTCGCCGCGTGAGAACGCTCAGCTAAAATCGCGGTGGCGTAGCGACGAACTTTTTCTTCGGGAATATCAAACTTGCCTGCTACTTCGTTAATGGTGCTTCCCGCCCGGATTAAAGACTGGATTTTTCGAGGTGAAACCGCTTTTTGTGGGTTTTGGGGCACCGCCTCTAAATTGGGTCTGGTGATTCGTACCGCGTCACGTAGCTGTTGGGTAATCGCAATGGCATAACGCTCACCGTCACCATCATTAAGAATTAGCTGGTTCCCGTCTGGGTGTAGCCCGAGCAGCTCTAGGTCTTTCATGTTCCTCCCATTCCCCTGCTTAGAGATTGCCATGTATGCGGGAAAAATTGCCTATTACACGCGGTGTGTCTGTCGTATCTAGCATTTTATGATTTGAAGTGTTAATATCCCCGCGTCTATTGTTTTCTTAACTCTAGATTTAAATACTGCTTTTAGAAGGGAAGAGCCATGGCAACAGATTATGACGCCCCCCGTAAAAATGAAGAAGAAGAGGAACAAGATTCCCTGGAAGAACTGAAGGCTCGCCGCGCGGAAGCCTCTGGTTCTTCTGAGGTTGATGAGGACGAAAATGCGGCGGCAGAAGATTTTGAGCTGCCCGGCGCAGATTTGTCTGGTGAAGAGTTATCTGTTCAGGTTATTCCGGCCCAAGATGACGAGTTCACCTGCTCGGTCTGCTTCCTAGTTCAGCACCGTTCCCGCCTGGCGGGGGCTGAAGATGGCAAACCGGTTTGCCGTGACTGCGCCGAATAAACTGTGCTGATGAGATTCTTTTCTTCTCGCCGCCAGCGGGTCACTCAGGAAACTGAGGGTACTGAGGGCGCTGCTACCATAGACAGCGCCAATCAGACGATAGCTGAGGAACAGTTGCCGGAAACTCTCGCAGCTGAGGGAGGGGCTCCTAGCTTAGAAACGTCCGGCGACTTAACGCCGGAGGCTACCCAGGCTTTAGGTCCTTATTCTGACGGTGAATCTCCCAAAGGAAGCCAGTTCCTAGACTTGGGAGCTCTCAGAATTCCGCTAATTACGGGATTGCAAGTGTTTCCGGTGCAAGATGCACACGGCAATATCTTGGCGATAGAGATAGTGTCCGCGACCGCCCAAATGCAGCTTTCTCCTTTCGCGATGCAACGCTCCGGGGGTCTTTGGGATGAGATTCGCGAAGAGCTTGCCGAGCAGCTGAAAGCGCAGGAATACCAGATTTTTCCGCTGCCCGGTCCTTTCGGGGAAGCGATATTGGCTCGTCCAATCCCGGGTGGAAAATCTAGCGGCGAGGGCGCATTCCCGCTGCTGCTGTGGGGGATTGAGGGCGACCGCTGGTTTTTGCGGGTGATTGTGCGCGGTCAGGCGGCAGAGGACGAAAATGCTCGTGCAGGGCTACTTGAAGTCCTGCACGGCATGGAAGTAGTAAGGGGAGATCAGGCCAAAGTCCCCGGCGAACTGTTGCCAATTGAACTCCCTCCGGAAGTAGCTGACCAGTTAAATGCCGGTGAGGAGGCAGAGCAGCAGTGAGCGCGGAGGAAATACAAAACGCGCGGGAAAACGCTGACTGGGAGGTCTCCTCTAAAGTTAGTGATGTTCGCGAACGCCAACAAGCTTGCCTTTATGGAGTGCTGCGGTCAGTTACCTACCCGCCCTCTGCCGCATCCGGCTCTTTTGCAGCCACCTTGTTTGACGGTACCGGTTCGATAGAAGTGGTTTGGCTTGGTCGAAAAAATGTTCCGGGAATCAAACCGGGCATTCGACTGGCCGTACAGGGAATGGTGATTTCTCGCGCTAGCGGGTTATGCGTAATAAACCCCAGTTTCCAAATATCCCCAATGGTAGACAATGAACGCTAAAGCCAATGAACAATCCTCCAGGTTTAGAGGACAGGAGGAAAATTCCCTTGATTCGTCCTCTTTACGAAAAGAAGCCATGGAAAAACCGCTCAGGGGACAGATAGGCGGGATTGGGGCGCAACTGGGGTCTAAACAGTTCTCGGTGAGTGCAGCAATCGGAGGTCCTTGGGGAGCTTTAGAAGCCACCCTGCCCACCCTCTTGGTGGTAGCGGTCTATCCTTTCGTACATTCCCTACGTCTGCCGGTAATCTTAGCGCTGGCTGCCACGTTTATTTTTGCGTCTATTCGTCTGCTACGCCGTCAAAGCTTAAGGCAAGTTTTAGCCGGTCTTGCCGGCACTTTAATCAGTGTGTTTTGGGCCTGGCGTAGCGGGCAAGTCGAGAATTTTTTCGCTTTCGGTTTTTGGATAAACGGGGTTTACGCAGCGGTATTAGTCGTCACTATTCTTTGTCGGCGACCAGCTATTGGGTGGCTAGTTGCGGGGATAAGCGGAAAACTGAGCAGTTGGCGTAAACACAGTTCCCGTAGGTTCTATAACCTTGCCCGGACTTGCACCTGGATGTGGGTGGCACTGTTCACGGTGAGATTAGCGGTAGAACTACCCCTGTATTACGCGAATTTGTTGGTTCCGCTGGGAGTAGCCCGCCTTATTCTAGGTCTGCCCGCATTCGCCCTGGTAGGTTATTTCAACTGGACCCTACTGCGCGAGGAAACCGCTAAATTACGGGCTAGCGATTAGCTAACTTAGAAACTTAATCCTCTTGTGCGGGGTCGGTGATTTCTTCGGGAGGGGGAGCAAATAGGGTACTAATCTGCTCTAAATCAGCTTCGGTTTCGGAACTGAAAAGAATCAACAACTCATCTAGACCTTGCAGCAAAGTATCCGGGCGAGGTGACAGAGGACGAGAATCCCGCAAAACCGCTGCTAACACCACCGAGGGAGGTAAATCTAAGGTAGATAGAGGACTGCCGATTAACGGTGAATCTTCCGGAACCGTCAATGAATACATATTCGTGTCGGAAGTGTGGAAACGGAACAAATGTACCGGAATCCCCACCGACACCACTTCCTCTACCAGGGAAGTCATAACTCGCGGGGTGGAGACGGCAACATCTACGCCCCAGGCGTCATCAAAAAGCCACTCGTTTTTCGGGTTGTTTACCCGCGCCACCGTTTTCGGCACCCCAAACTCGGTTTTAGCTAGCAGACAGGCAACCAGATTCACTTTGTCGTTCCCGGTAGCGCACACCACTACATCGGCTTGCCTGATTTCGGCTTTCGAGAGAGCATCCAGGGAGCAGGCGTCCCCTAAAACCCAATCCGCTTGCGGAATTGAGGCAACCTCCATCCGGGAAGGATGGTTGTCCAACATAGTAACTTCATAGCCGTTAGCTACCAGTTCTCTAGCTATGGAACGTCCCACAGAGCCGGCTCCGGCAATCACAATCCGCATTTTAATCCTCCTGCTGTGGGGGACGTTTGAAAGCCCGCTCGATTTCGGCTGCTCTTTCGGCGGGGACGGTACAAATCAGTTCGTCACCTTGTTGAACAACCAGGGTAGATAGGTTGAAATAGGCTTCGCCGTCTCGCCCTATATAGGCGATTTTAATATCTAGTAGTTTCTGGATTTGCTGCAAACTAAGCCCTAGCCAGTGGTCACTGGGGATAACTCGCAGGATTTTCACCTGGTAAACCGAGTCGCAATAGACAACTTGGGAATCATCGGGCAGCATTTGCCGCAGCATTTCCGAGGCTGTCCACGACACCGGAGAAGTAGTGTTGATTCCAAGTTTGCGATAAATCTCGGCGCGGCGAATATCGTAAATCCGGGCAACCACGCGGTCTATCCCAAAGGTCTCACGGGCAATACGGGCTGCCAAAATATTGGTGTTGTCCCCGTTCGAGATAGCCGCAAAAGCGTAGGCTTCCTCGATATTGGCTCTTTCTAGCACTTCCCGATCGAAACCGATTCCGCTAACTTTTTGACCCGAAAAATCGGTGGGGAGTTTACGGAAAGCCTCGGGGTTGGAATCAATGATAGCTACCGAGTGCCCCTGTTCGTCCAGAGTCTGTGCAACCCGGGCTCCTACTCTGCCCGAACCTAAAACAACGAAGTGCATGGAAGTAGCGTAAACCTTTTTTCCAGTATTTTCAGCTTCCACCTGGTTAGCAACTGTAAGATTTCTGTAGATAGTGCGATGATCGGGAGGTGAAAGGTATGCAAAACCGTTTCAAATCTCAGGCAGATACTGGGCAGTCCGTTGCTGATAGCGGATTACCAAAACGCTATGCGCTGCCAGTTTTCACTACTAACGCGCTTTCTTCTGTCTCCTATGCTCCCGACCAGATTCTTCTCACCTTAGGGTTGGGAGGAATCTTTGCATCCGGTATTTCCCTATGGGTGGGGTTAGCGGTATTTGCGGTGATGGCGATAATAATTATTTCTTATCGGCAGGTGGTACGTGCCTACCCTCGCGGCGGAGGGGACTATGAAGTATCGCGGGAAAATTTGGGACTTTCAGCTGCCCTGGTCACGGTTAGTGCCTTGCTCGTTGATTACTGTTTAACTATCGCGGTTTCAACTACGGTAGGTGCGCACTATCTTTCGGCGTTGATTCCCGCGTTTAGCGACTATCAAATAGAGGTAGCTTTAAGCATTGTCGCGCTATTGAGCGTACTTAACCTGTTAGGGGTGCGCGAGTCTGGGCGGCTATTCGCTATCCCCGCCTATCTGTTTATGGGGGCTATCGGTCTGCTCGCGGTTTTCGGGCTAGTGCAAGAGGGGATAGGAACGCTAGGGCAAGCTGCCAGCGCGTCACTAAAGATTATGCCACTTGAGCCTTATCAGGTAGGACTTACGGGATTAGGAGGAGTGCTGCTGTTCCTGCGCGCATTTTCCGGAGGGTGCGTTGCCTTGAGCGGAGTTGAAGGGATTAGTAACGCAGTTCCGGCTTTTAATCGACCGCGTCCTAAAAACGCGCGAATCACCCTGGTGCTGTTCGGGCTGATTAGTGCCGCTATGATGCTTTGCGTCCTGCACCTAGCGAAAGTTACGGGAGTTAAGGTTCCTGCTTTTGATTCTCAGATTCTTCCCCCTGATAATCACCTAACTACCAGGGAGATTCCCCCGGTAATTTCACAGTTAGCCGTCACGGTGTTTACTTCTGTCCCGCTCATCGCTTTTTTGGTTACTGCCACTACCGCCTTGATATTAGTATTTGCGGCTCACAGCGCTTTTAACTGGTTCTCCCAGCTGACTCAGGTACTTTCACGCGACCGATTCTTGCCTCCGCAGTTTTTTCGACGGGGAGATAGGCGTTCTATCTCGCTTTCGGTTTTCCTACCTGCCCTGTTGGCAGCAGTATTGATTTGTGTAACCAATGCCCACGCCACCAAGTTAATCCACATGTATATAGTGGGTGTGTTTATTTCTTTGACTGTTTCGCAGCTGGGAATGCTTAGATATTGGAAAGTTAAACTCAGGATTCGCACCTTTAAGGAGAGTAGAAAAGTTTTGCGTCGCCGTTGGATAGTAAACGCAATTGGATTTATCTGCACCGCAACCGTACTTGCGGTGGTAACGCTTTCCCGTTTTACCTACGGCTCCTGGGTGGCGTTAGCGCTGATGGCAGTGGTGTTTTTGCTGTTATGGTCGATTGGTAGCTACTATCGGTACTCCGGTAAGCAAATAACCGTTACTGATTATGAAGCTGGTCGGGCGATGCCCTCGCGGGTTCAAAGCCTGGTACTGGTTTCTAAACTGGATAAACCTACGATGCGTGCGATTGCGTATGCCCGTGCCGCACACCCGTCCTCATTATCGTTAGTACACGTAGATATTGATTCCGCAGAGTTCAATAACCTTAAAGAAAACTGGCTTGCCAGTGGGCTGGAAGTCCCGCTTACTGTTTTGGCCTCGCCTTTCCGCGACATAAATGGTCCTTTAGTGCAACATGTCCGATCGCTGCGTCGGCGCTGTCCGCGCGACCTAGTGACGGTTTATATCCCCTTCTACTTGGTGAAATATCCTTGGCAAAAGTATTTACATAATCGCTCTGCCAAGCATATTCGCCGCCAGCTACGGGATATACCAGGGGTGTTGGTGGTGCTGGTTCCTTGGAACCTGTCTGATAGCTTAGAACGGGCAGCGCTGCGTGCTGGAGTTGAGCCTTTGCGTCCTCCCGAAGAATACCGTCACTCATCCCCGGTGTATAGAGGTCGTCCGCAAGATTTAACTAAAGGAGCTTTCATGGGCGACGATGGGCATTTGCCCTGGCTAGATAGTGTCCACGGCGGCTGGGGGATAGAACAGAGCCGCAATGACCGAAAAGATCGCTATCACCAGAACACTCAACCCGATTTTTCTGCTGAGCTTTAACTATGAATGAACTTACTCTGCGGTTATTACGCCCCGTGCATGGCGGTTACTGTCTTGCACACCAGGACGGTCAAACCTATATGGTACGTTTCGGATTGCCGGGCGAGCAGGTAAAAGCCGTTCCGGTCGCTAAAAAAGGCAAAGTTATTTTTGCTGAGGTGGGCGCGGTACTGGAAAGTTCCCCGCACCGCCGTGAACCTATTTGGGCATCGGCAGGCCCTGGCGGGGTTGGAGGGGCAGATTTATGTCACGTAAAACTGTCTTACCAACGCACCTGGAAGGCTGAGGTGCTGGCGGATTGCTTGCGGCGCTTAGGGGGAGAGGAAGTTTTAGCCCAGGCCGTAGCCGCTAATGGGGGAGAGCTGAGCTGCCAAGGCGTGAGTAGTGGCTGCGTGGGCGCGGGTACTCAGGATGGCGATTCAGTAGCGGGAGCCGCGGGCGGTGAGAGAGTGGATAACGCTAGCAGCGAAGACGGTTTGGGGTATCGTTTACGCGCCGATTTCGAGGTTAGTGCTGCCGGGCGGGTGGCGATGACTAAATTCCGCGGGGAAGAACTGATAGAGATCGACAGTTTCCCGCTTGCCGATTCAGTTATTAGCGACTCGTCCCTATTTAGAAACCCGGCTGTATGGAGCAAAGTGTTTATGCCCTCCGGGCGTATCCGGGCTTGGGCGAGCGCCAGAGGGCTGCGGGTATGGGATGGGCATACTTTATTTGACGAGGACGGGTGCGCCCTTAATGAGAAAAGTATCCGTTTAACAGTTTCTGGCTTTGGGGAATATCAGCTTGCTCCAGATGGGTTTTGGCAAGCACACCGCGAAGCAGCACGGGTTTTGTGTGAACAGGTAATCGCGGCGGCTAGTAGTGACTGCGAGCCAGGTAGCGCGGCGCTTTCTGCTCCAGGAGAGGGGATAGGAAATGCGGTAAGCGGCGAGCGTGCCGGCACCACCCTGGAGAGCAGGAGCGCCGCGGCGAACGAGAATAGTGAGCGTCTGCTGACGCCCGGAAACCGGCAGTGGAAAGAAATCCTGGAACTGTATTCGGGTGCGGGGCTGTTTTCGCGTCCTCTGGCTAAAATCCTGGACAGGGGAGGACAGCTTTCAACTTTGGAGGGTTCAAAGCCGGCAGTGAAAATGGCACGCAAGAACCTTTCTGGAGCGCCTGGACGCCTGCAGATTCGTGCCGGAAGGGTAGATGTCAAGGCACTCGCAGACTATGGCGACAAGATAAAGACGCCGCCCCTAGTGGTAATGGATCCGCCGCGCAGCGGTGCGGGGCAAAAAGTGATGGCAGCGCTGGCGCGCTTGCAGCCCGAGCGGATTATTTACGTAGCCTGCGACCCGGCAGCGCTAGCCCGCGACCTAAAAGTTGCCGTATCCCACGGCTACCAGATTACGTCCTTACAGTCCTACGACCTCTTCCCCCACACCCACCACGTGGAGAGTGTAGTTCTGTTGACTAAAGTACACAAGTAAAAGTGTGAAAAAGGCATGAAATAAGGGGATTTCTGAGATTTTTAGAACTGAAAATTAGACTGCGAAATATGCCAGGAAAAGAGCATAAAACCTTGATGTTTTTATAGTTGGATAGACAGAAATATTGAGATTGAGTCGATTATACAGAAGTGTTTACTTCTGATTTATGGAAAAGTGAAAGTAGAAATAAGCTAATAATCATTCAAAGATATATCGAATTATAATTAGACTATTTCAGAAACGAGAGGGGTTTATGCCTGGAAATGTGAGAGTGATTCCGGCTAATACAAATGAGTCGATCAAACACGTTGTCATCTACCTGAGTCGTGCATGTTGGGGCAGGCTTCAATACGGTCAGGTATTTTGAAAGTGAAATAGTTTGTTATTTTTACTTATTGAATAAGTCTGCATGACTTCCTGTGCGTGATGCAACAAGGGTGAGTTCATCGTCGTTTACAGCGTAGATTAAAAGCCAATCTGGTTGGATATGGCATTCTCTAAAAGCAATATAGGATCCTATGAGTGCATGATCTTTGTATCGTGTCTCTAAGGATTCTTTTGCACAGAGTTTTTCGAGCACCTCCCGGAGTAAAGAAACGTCCCGTCCGCGTTTCTTAATATGCTTAAAGTCCTTACGAAACCTGGATGTTGTCTGCAGTTTAAGCATAAAACTTAATCCTAGGCATTTAGGTCTTCAAACAGTTCTTCAGCTGAGTTGTAGGTTTTGGTTTGAACCTTGCCGGATAAAATATCGCGAGCTTCTGCTAAAGCAGCGAGGGTTTCAATATTGTATTTTGGCTGCTTAATGGCGAAAGGAAAACCGCCTTCCATAATGGAGGTGCGTAAGAAAATATTGATGGCATCAGTAATAGAAATACCAAAGCTGCCAAATAAATCTTCCGCATTATGTTTTACGTCTGGTTCGATGCGGATATTGATGTTTGCAGTTTTAGTCATGGTTCTATGCCTCCTGATGCTTAAATGCTACTAAGTGTGTAAAACAGTTGCAACACAAATCTAGAAGTTATTTTCTAGTTGTAGTGTTAGGTTTAGGGCTCAGTGTCTCCAGGGTGAGTGGTTAATGTCGGAATGGGTAACTAGCTTATTTCTATTTTCAAGCCCTCCGAAATTGTGGTCTTTACCAGTGTGTTCCGATGATTGTCGCTAATCTGTTCCGACGATTGGCGGCAGTAGGGTAGTAACGTAATCTTGCTCTCTGGTTTGTGAGTATCCTCAACTCTCCTAAATTGATAACCGTTCTCATTACCGTTAAGATTTGTGGGTAAGTAAAAGTCAGTGAAAATCAAACTAGAGAACCGTTAGGAATATCGTGCAAAAAAATAGACTAAAGGCGCTGGTGTCTTCCGTCATTGCCGCCGTTTTTCTGCTGTCTACGGCCGGATGTGCAACCAACTCTCAAAGCGCGAATGTGGGCAACAAATCTGAGTCGAAAAAACCCCTCCTGTATGCCACGTTTTTCCCAGTGGCCGACCTGAGTAAACAAATCGTGGGTGACAAAATGGAGGTAAAATCCGTGATTTCGGGTTCTCAGGAACCTCACGATTTTGAACTGCAAACTGCCCAGCGGGCAGAACTATCTAAAGCCGACTTGATTGTTTACAACGGAGCCGGCATGGAAAGCTTTATTTCAGATTTACGCGAAGCGATAGGGAAAGACGAAAAATTCCTTGATTTATCGCAAGGGCTAACGCTGCTAAAAAACAAAGATGCCGCGCGCACTGACAACACCGCAATCAACCCTCATACTTGGCTGAGCGTAAAAAATGCGCAAATCGAGTTGCAAACTATTTGCGAAAAAGTAAGTGCTATCGACCCGGACAATGCCCGCTACTACCGGGATAATCTAAAGAAAGCTCAAGAAAAGTTCCAGGCGCTAGATAAAAAGTTCCAACAGGAAATAGCTAAAATCCCTGCCGAAAAACGCTACTTTGTTGCCTCCCATGCCGCCTTTAACTATCTGGCGGACGACTATGGACTAAAACAGGTAGCGGTCACCGGAATCTCTCCCGAGGACGAACCCTCAGCTAACCAATTGGCTACGATTGCTGAATTCGTTAAAAAGCATCAAATCAGCACCATTTTCTTTGAAGGGAAAGCCACTCCGAAAGTCGCAGAAACTCTAGCGCGCACTACCGGAGCGAAAACCGGAACCCTCTACACCATGGAGCACCTAACTAAAGAGGAAGAAAACCTGGGATACCTCGGGCTAATGCAAAAAAACCTCACTAACCTGATGGAATCCTTCCGATGAGTAACGTACTGGAAATAGAAAAACTCCACTTTACCTACGGAGAATATCCGCTCTTACAAGGAGTTAATCTCTCGCTGGCAGCCGGAAAATTTGCAGCGATAGTAGGGGGAAACGGCGCCGGAAAAACCACCTTGATGAACCTAATCCTCGGAAAACTCAAAGCAGAAACAGGACAAATCCGGCTGTTTGAAGATTCGCTCAGCGCCGATAATCACTATCGCGACCTCGCCTACCTATCCCAAGAAGCTGTCAGCAGATACCGAAATTTTCCCACCACGGTTAAAGAACTACTCAAGATGTATTTAGCGCAGCTCAAACAGAAAACAGCCCCGGAAGCATTACTGGAAAACGTGGGGCTAACGGCGGTGCAAAATCATCGGCTAAGTGAACTATCTGGCGGGCAATTGCAGCGGGTAGGTCTGCTAGTGGCACTGCTGAAACAGGCGCGCCTAATTCTTCTTGACGAGCCAACCGGTGGGGTAGACCAGCAGTTCTCCCTAGAGTTGTATCAGATATTGCGCCGGCAATGCCTAGCCGGCAACTCCGTCCTAATGATTACCCATCATCTAACGGAAGCCGTCTCTTTCCTAGATGAAGCCTACCGCCTTGAAAGAGGAGTCCTAACTCGCCTCCAGCTGGAAGAATATAAAAGGAGTGCCGGTGAATCTGCTTGCCTATGACTTCATGCAGCGCGCTTTTCTGGTAGGAACCATCCTGGCAGTACTTTTACCCCTAATCGGATTACCGATTGTGCTCAAACGCCTGTCAATGATGGGCGATACGCTCTCTCATTCCTCCCTCGCGGGAGTGGCCGCTGGGTTAGCCTTCGGATTTAATCCCCTAGTAGGATCGGTTGTAGCCTGCGTAATTGCTGCTTTAGGGGTGGAGGCGCTTAGGGCTCGTTTGCGTGCCTATCAAGAAATATCTACCGTCATTATTTTGGCTGCCTCAATCGGTCTGGCGGGGATTTTCACCAGTTTCTCCGGTGGCTCTAGCGCTATCACCACCTATCTATTTGGGTCGATAGTAACCCTCGGTGACCTCGAGTTATATCTGGTACTGGGGGTGGGAGTGGTAGTTTTAGTTATTTACAAACTCCTGTACCGCCACCTTTATCTCACGCTATTTGATACTGAAGTTGCCAGATTGCTGGGGATTAACTCTCGAAAGCTGAACTTTGTGTTCTCCCTGCTGGTGGCACTGTCAGTCTCGGTAGCTGCCAAAACCATTGGCTCGCTAATAGTCTCCTCTATCCTGGTCATCCCCTCAATTTGCGCCATGCAATTGGCTAAAACCTATCGCGGTACGCTCCTAGTTTCGATAGGAGCCTCCCTCGTGTTCGTGTACGCGGGGCTAATTATCTCGTACTACCAAAACCTGCGCCCCGGCGCGGTAATCGTCCTCATATCCGTATTCGGGCTGTTAGCAGCCTTGGTGTTTCGCAAAAAGTAAGGAGAAAAATGAAAATTAATAAAGTAATAATTGGGGTTGCAGTGGCATTAACCCTGGTGCTTACCTCAAGCGCATTTGCGCTGGGGCTGGCTTTTAGAGGTGGCAATGAACTTCAATCCCGAGGGAGCGCTATCTCTGCTGCGGGAAGAACGACTGCGCAACCAAAAGAGCCCAAATATAAGCAAGATGAAACCACGGAAGTGTTAGTAGATGCGGAAGTTGCTAACAATGAGATCGTAAGAGTCAGGAAGCATGGAGATCACTGGCACGTCTACACTAAGGACGGCCGGGAAATCATTACCTACACTGACCCTTCAAAAGCAAAGAATGCTGGTCAGTTAAAAGGAGCTGCCAAAGTAGTTTCCACTTCTCAACTGTCCTCTCTCGCGTCAAATGCGGTAGTAAAGATATTGAAACACGGCGATCACTACCATGTTTACACTGCTGATGGTAGAGAGTTCATTACCTATAGTGATCCGCGCTCTTTATATCCTGGGGTTGCAGTCGGAACTTATAACGGCAGCCATGGGAGCGGGAGAGTAACCGTACCTAGCGTCTGGTCACCGCGTCCAGCAGGCCCGTCCTCCCCCTTTAATCCAGCAGTTAGCTCAAAAGGAAACAAAGGAACGACCGGTAGCCATACTAAACCGGCTCCGGGAGGAAAACTGCCTTTTGTGTCGGTCGTTTCCTTGCAGCAGCTGGCGAAACTGCCAATCGTGAAGATTTTGCAACATGGAGATCACTATCATGCCTACACTAAGGACGGGCAGGAATATATTACTTACGATAATCCCGCCAAGGTGTTCCCGCGAATCAAGATTGGGCAATACAGCGGATCGCACTCCGGTAGCGCAAATGCAAGCAAGCCCGATAAGGAGCAGACCCCAAAGCCAAAGCCTAAACCGGGAAGTGGAAAACAAGACCCCAATGATCCGGAACGGGTAGTAAGAATTGAACGCCACGGTGACCATTGGCATCTGCACTTCGCCGATGGGCACGAGGGGATTAGTTATACAGATCCCTCCGCGCTATATCCCGATATTAAAATTACGGAATATCAGGAAGAAAAACCGAAAGATACTTCGCCGATTGAGGAAGATGAACGTTTCACATATGACGAGGTAGAAGCGAAACTGATTGTGCCCTTAAAGTACATTACTTACGGAAACGTCACCCATGCCACCCGGTATGACCATGAGAAACAGCGGTTTGTGATTCCTCATTACGATCACTACCACTACATGACTTTGGATACGATTATTCAGTTCGCCAAAGGTGGTAAAGACAATATGTTCCATGGGTATAGCGCCCGGCAGGTGGTTGCTACCTTGAAGTATTTGATTATGCACCCTGAGGCTCGTCCCAAGGGAGAAAACGGGTGGGGGAGCGCTGCCGATATTGAATCCTAAAAGAGAGATTTTGGCTCTGCCTACTACAAAGGCGGTAAAAATTAGATAAGTATTTTCTTTTATAAATCCCTTACTTTTGGGGAATGATTACCAGGACGGGGGTCGGGTAATGGCGGTAGCTATTGCCCGACCCCCGTTCATGTTCTTGCACTTTAAAGTGGGGTGACGGTCAAAGGGCGTCCCTCATTGGTTCTCAAGGACGGTGCTTGTTGTAGGGCGCACTAGCTTTCGATAGCTGCGCAAAGTATCTTGATGTCAAGAGAAAATATTTTGATTCCGGGCGGGAGGAAGTAATGAGTTTAAATAGCTTTGGCGCGGCAACCCAGCTAAAAGCCGGTGATAAGAGCTATAAAATCTATGACCTAAAAGCGGTGTCCGGCATTGAAAAACTACCCTACTCCCTAAAAATCCTGGCAGAGAACCTACTGCGTAACGAGGACGGGGAAAATATCACCAAAGAGCAGATCGCGCAGATTGCAAACTGGAATCCAGATGCCCAGCCCAGTCAAGAAATCCAGTACAGCCCGGCGCGCGTCTTAATGCAAGACTTCACCGGCGTTCCCTGCGTTGTCGATTTGGCAACAATGCGGGATGCAGTCGTGAAACTAGGTAAAGATCCTGACCTGATTAACCCGCAAGTACCAGCAGAAATGGTAATTGACCATTCGGTGCAAATCGATGTATTCGGCTCTAAAGATGCCGTGGAAAAAAACATGGACATCGAATATCAACGCAACCAGGAACGCTACCAATTTCTGCGCTGGGGACAGGGCGCGTTTGAAAACTTCCGGGTAGTACCTCCGGGAACCGGGATTGTGCACCAGGTAAATATCGAATACCTGGCGCGGGTAGTATTCGCCGATAAGGACGAGGACGGCGCGCTGGCTTACCCCGATACTTTGGTAGGTACCGACTCCCACACCACTATGGTTAATGGTCTGGGCGTCCTCGGCTGGGGTGTTGGCGGGATAGAGGCCGAGGCCGCCATGCTCGGCCAACCAGTGTCAATGCTGATTCCGCGGGTAGTGGGCTTTAAACTGACCGGCGAAATCGCGCCTGGCGCTACCGCCACCGATGTGGTGCTCACCATCACTCAAATGCTGCGTGACCATGGGGTAGTCGGCAAGTTCGTAGAGTTCTATGGCGAGGGCGTAGGGGCGGTTCCGCTAGCTAACCGCGCCACTATCGGCAATATGTCTCCCGAGTTCGGTTCTACTGCCGCTATCTTCCCCATTGATGAAGTCACTATTGACTATCTGCACCTGACCGGTCGCAGTGAAGAATCCTGCGCCCTCGTGCGCGAATACGCAAAGCGGCAAGGACTGTGGCAGGACCCCTCACGCGAGGCACGTTACAGTGAATATCTGGAACTAGATTTATCCACGGTAGTGCCCTCTATCGCCGGTCCGAAGCGTCCCCAAGACCGCATTGAACTGGCAATGGCCAAAGATTCCTTCAAGAAGATTCTGCCCGACTATGTTGCGGGCGATAACACCATTGATCCGGTTTTGATGCGTCCTACCCGCCCCACCCAGGTGAAACTGGGTAGTGGGGAAGAAATAGCAATGGATCATGGCAACGTGGTGATTGCCTCCATCACTTCCTGCACTAATACCTCAAATCCGTCGGTGATGATGGCGGCCGGTTTGCTCGCCAAGAACGCCGCTGAAAGGGGACTAACGCCTAAGCCGTGGGTGAAAACCTCGCTGGCTCCCGGCTCTCAAGTAGTGCGCGACTACTACGAAAAAGCTGGTCTGATGCCCTATCTGTCACAGCTGGGATTCGATATTGTCGGTTACGGTTGCACCACCTGTATCGGTAACTCCGGGCCGCTACCCGAGGAAGTACACAACACAGTAGCGGACGCCGACCTGACCGTGGTGTCGGTGCTCTCTGGTAACCGTAACTTTGAGGGGCGGATTAACCCCGATGTGAAAATGAACTACTTAGCATCTCCGCCCCTGGTGATTTCCTACGCCCTGGCGGGAACGATGGATTTTGATTTCGAAACCGAGGCGCTGGGAGCGGACAACCGCGGGAATCCCGTCTACCTGCGTGATATTTGGCCCGCTGCCGAAGAAGTGGAAGAAGCGATTGGTCAAGCTATCGATCGCGATATGTATCTGCAAGATTACCGAAGCGTATTCGAGGGGGATCACCGTTGGCAATCGCTGGAGGTGCCCGATTCACCCACTTTTGCCTGGGACAATGATTCCACCTATGTACGCCGGGCGCCTTTCTTTGAAGGAATGCCGGAAACCCCGGATCCGGTACAAGATATTTCCGGAGCTAAGGTGCTGCTGAAACTAGGAGATTCGGTAACTACCGACCATATTTCTCCCGCAGGTGCTTTTGCGTCCAAGACTCCGGCTGGTCAATACCTAAGCTCCCACGGAGTGGAACGGCGCGAATTTAACTCCTATGGTTCGCGGCGCGGTAACCACGAAGTAATGATGCGCGGCACTTTCGCTAATATCCGCATCCGTAACCAGCTCCTCGATGGTGTCGAGGGCGGTTTCACCAAGGACTTCACCAAAGCCGATGCTCCGGTAGTACCGGTCTATGATGCTTCGGTGTCCTATGCCCAGGTCGGCGTGCCCTTGGTAGTGCTCGGCGGCAAAGAATACGGTACTGGTTCGTCTCGTGACTGGGCCGCCAAAGGGACACTGTTGCTGGGGGTAAAAGCCGTAATTGCTAGCTCTTTTGAACGTATTCACCGCTCCAACCTGATTGGCATGGGAATCCTGCCACTGCAATTCCCCGAGGGCGAAAGCGCAGATTCCCTAGGCCTAGACGGGACTGAAACCTTCGATATTAGCGGGATTACCCAACTCAATGAAGGGGTAACTCCGCAGGTAATGAAAGTGACCGCGACTAATACTGATGGTTCCGTCGTAGAGTTTGACGCCACCGTGCGAATCGATACTCCCGGTGAAGCCCAGTACTACCGCAACGGAGGCATCCTGCAATACGTACTGCGCAACCTAGTTGCCTAGCCAATCGCTAGAAACTTGGTGACCTGCCCATAGTATCCGGGGCGGCAAAAGCGCTCGGGGGACCCCGGTGAGCCTTGCTTCGCTCGGCTCAAGCCCCCTCTCGCATCTTTTGCCACCCCGGATTTTTGCTGTATACCGTTTTCGTAGAGTGTAGAAATAGCACGTTACCGACTATAAGCATATGTAATAGGGGGTAGGAGGAGAAGGGATTCGACGCAGATTCAAAGAATCCCGGTAGCTGATCTGGGGTTCAGCAATGTCGCCGGTCTGTCGCATCTTTTACCGTGCCCAGAGTTTTGCTGCTATAGCGGATTTGGTCAAAGCGAACAACTTGTAAATCGCTAGGAATCTAGGTCGCTCGCGTAGTATCCGGGGTGGTAAAAGCGCTCGGGGGACCCCGGTGATTCTTGCTTCGCTCGAATCAAGCCCCCTCTCGCATCTTTTGCCACCCTGGATTTTGGTTGTGCGAGTTATTTCTGAGAGTTGCATCGTTAGCGGTGGTGGCGATGATTCCTCCAGCGCTTACGAATGCGACACCCCAGGGAGTCGCCTAGCTCACGTTGGTTAAGTGCCCGTGTTTGCTGTCGATAGATTCGCTCAATCAAATCCCGTCCTCGCACATAGCCCAATACTTCGTGGGAGCCTCCCACTACTGGCAGGTTCGAAAGTGAGGACTCTGTTAGCTCTTTGAGGATTTGACTAGGAAGCTCAGTGGGGGTGCAGAACGCTGCGGCCAAAGTGATTTCCGACAAGGGAATATCTTCGCCGCGTTTGGTGATTTCTTCACGCAGTAACAAGGCACTAACTGAGCCTTGGAATACTCCCGCCGAATCTACCACCGCCAAAGAGGTTTCTCCGCTATTTTCCAGGGCTCTTTCCGCGTCCTTAAGCGAAATATCCTGGCTTAACAGTAGGGGAGGGCAATGCATAAGCTCAAATGCGCAGCTACGCCCTAATAAAGTATCCGACACCGGGTCTGATAAGCGGTCGCCACGGCGGTGCAGTTTTTGAGTGTAGATAGTCGAACGGGTCATAAAAAGAGAAATCCCGGTGGCAATCCCTACCGCCAGCATCATCGGTAAAATTAGAGAATACTGCCTGGTCATCTCGATAATAATGAACACCGCGGTTAGGGGTGCACGGGAAGCAGCCGCGAAAGCTGCACCCATCCCAACTACTCCATAAATGGCAGTCGAAGAAGCCGACCAAGGTTGAACCACCTGTCCGAAAGCTGCTCCCGCACACGCCCCCACAAACAGGGTAGGGCCAAATACCCCGCCAGCACCTCCCATACTAATCGTGAACGAAGCCCCCAAAGCCCGTCCTCCCAGTAGAGCCAAAACCATCCAGACTGGGAAATCGCCAGATAATACTCGCAACTGGACACTCTCACCTGTGCCGTAAAGAAGCGGGAAAAAATAAAGGAAAATGCCGAGCAGTAAAGAACAAACGACCGGACGAAACCAGTCTTTCCCGTGATAAAGCAAGTTGATGCCGTCCCAAACCAGGTATAACAGTTTGCTAAAAGCAATCCCGGCTAAAGCAGCAACCACTGCCCCTACAGCCACCAAAATATAGTCGCTATGGGAAAAAAGATCCAAAGACTGACCTAAAGGAATACTGGCTTGATTAGGGAAAAACTGTTGCGCAACCAGTGAAGCCGACACCGAAGAAAAAACAATGAAAGCAAAATATTCGGCGCTAAGCACCCCCAAAATTAGTTCCACGGAGAAACAAGCACCAGCCAGGGGGGCATTAAAAGTAGCGGCAATCCCCGCAGCCGCCCCACAGGCACACAGGAACATCAGGCGTTGTTTGCTAAGGGCCAGCCGGGTGCCTACCCAAGAAGAAATAGCCGCCCCAATCATTACAATCGGCCCTTCCCGCCCGGCATTTCCCCCTCCTCCCAAAGTCAAAGAAGCCGCAAATAACTTGACTAGGGCGTTGCGTCCAGGAATTCTCCCGCCTTTGCGGCGGACGAAAAACATTACTTCTGGGACGGCATGACCGCGTGAACCGGGCGTAAAACGCTCTACCACCGGAGCATAAAGCAGCGCTGAAATTACTGGAACCGCAATGATAAAAACCGGTGACAGCCCTAAAAATCCGTGGGCATCCCCCGCGTGAGCAGGGTAATCGCTAAAGCCAGTCATCAGATAAGACCAGCCGTTAATTAGATAATGAAACGCCACTGAAACCAGTCCCACTGCTATACCTAAAACAATTGAAAGCACAGTGAGACCAGCTAGCGAAGTCGCAATAAAACTTGAAAACCGGTAGCGCTCTGGAGCCATAGTTTTAGTGTGACGCGCTAGCTTCAATAAACGCAAGTAGTGAAATAGATATTTTCTATCGGCAGCAATCGAAACTGATTAAGCAATCGGAACCGTTTATTTTTGAAAAATACCCAGAACCAAAAGGGCAAAACATGGAAAAGCGGGGCGCAAAAGTGGCATTCAAAGCAATCTGCACCCTCAAAAATCCAAAATATGACTAAACTAGCTGGGTGGCAAGAATTCTTGATCGGATAAACAACCCGGCAGACTTAAAAAAACTCTCCAGCCTAGAGCTAACTAATCTGGCTGGGGAAATCCGGTCATTCCTAGTGGAGAATGTGGCAAAAACCGGTGGTCACATGGGGCCAAATCTGGGGGTAGTGGAGCTTACTATTGCCCTACATAGAATGTTTTCTTCTCCCACTGACACCATTATTTTTGATACCGGGCATCAGTGTTACGTACATAAAATCCTCACTGGACGGAAAGATTTTACTGACCTGCGTACCGCTACGGGACTTTCTGGGTATCCCAGCCGGGCTGAATCCCCGCATGATGTGGTAGAAAACTCACACGCCTCGACTGCGCTTTCCTGGGCGCAAGGTATCGCGGAAGCTAAAGCCCTAAAAGGAGACGACTCCTATACAGTGGCAGTGATTGGTGACGGCGCTATGACCGGAGGTATGGCGTGGGAGGCGCTCAATAATATCGCTGAACATCCCAATCTGCGCCTAATCATTGTAGTAAATGACAATGGTCGTTCCTACGAGCCCACCATTGGGGGACTGGCTCATCACCTGGATGCTTTGCGGACTTCACCCGCCTATGAGCGGGCGTTACGCTGGGGAAAACAGCATCTAAAGTCGCGGGGAAAACCTGGAGAACTCACCTATGATGCGCTGCATGGGATTAAACGTGGAATGGCGGATTTAATTACTCCCCCCAAGGTTGTTTTTAATGATTTAGGTATTAAATACACCGGTCCGGTTAATGGACACGATATTGTTGCCACCGAGTTTGTTTTGGCACGTGCAAAAGAGTTCTCCGGTCCGATAATCGTGCACGCGATTACAGAAAAAGGGCGTGGCTACACTCCTGCCGAAAAAAATGATGCAGATCATTTCCATACAGTTGGTCCGATTCATCCAGAAACCGGCTTGCCGGTAAAGAAAGAACGTTTTGGCTGGACGGCGGTATTTGCGGAAGAGATTGTTCGTTTGGCGCGGCGTAATACTAAAATTGTGGGTATCTCAGCTGCCATGATGGAACCCGTAGGTTTGAAACCATTCCGTACCCAGTTCCCTAACCGAGTTTTTGATGTGGGAATCGCTGAGCAACACGCTATGACTCTGGCAGCCGGACTGTCTTTTGCCGGTTGTCACCCGGTTATCGCCCTCTATGCGACCTTCCTTAACCGCGCCTTTGACCAGCTCTTGATGGATGCTGCCCTACATAAACAGGGGATAACTGTGGTTCTAGACCGCGCGGGCATCACCGGAGCTGATGGGGCTAGCCATAACGGAATGTGGGATTTGGCAATCGCCGCTATGGTTCCCGGAATCCGTGTAGCTGCTCCCAGAGATGCGGCTACTGTGCGAAAGTTATTAGGTCAGGCGGTCTCGATAGAGGACGCTCCCACAATCGTGCGTTATCCAAAAGGTTCAATACCTCCGCAGATACCGGCAAAGGCTCATATCGGTGACCTAGACGTGTTGTATCAGCACTCAGGTGAGGGGAAACAGATATTGGTGCTAGCCGTCGGAGCTATGGCTACTACCGCCCTGGAGGTCTCCCAAGGTCTTACCCAAGGGGGACACTCGGTAAAATGCGTTGATCCCGGTTGGGTAATTCCAATTTCTGCTACGCTTTGCGAGCAGGTAAAACTGGCTGATTTCGTGGTGACTATCGAGGACGGGGAAGTAACCAACGGGGTAGGGGCGCTGCTGCGTTCGACCTTGGCTCAAGATAACTGTTTCACCCCGATTAAATCATTTGGAATTCCTAGGGCATTCTTACCCACCGATTCTCGCGATAACTTGCTTGAAAGTTCCAAACTTACCCCGGAAACCATTCTGAATGAGCTAGAACAAATCCTCGCCTAAGTTGCGGTATTGAACGCTAGTATTTGCCAGGTTCTACCGGAATGTATCGGAGATAAAAGCCACGAAATAGTGAGGATAGACAACTTTTTGAAGGCGCTCTTACCCAGGGCTTGCGTTTAGAATAGAAACTAATAAATAGATGAAACAGATAAATGGCGAAAAGGAATTAGAGTTGGGAAACTTCAATCAATATGGCTCTAGGCGCGAACCTCAATGGCGCAAGCGTCGCTCTCAATCGGCAGGGCATGATTCCTCCCCCCGGCGCTCGGACTCAGGGCAAGCTCATTCCGATTCGCGCGGCTATAGTGGCAGCCGACAATCCGAAGGTGACTATCGTCAAAACGCTCGTGGCAACGGTAAATGGAATGATTCGCGGGGTGGAAAATCCCGCTATGATCGTAACGATCGCTCCGGTCGTTACCGCTCAGGGCGTGAGGATGAACGCGGTGAGAGAGGACATCGGGGACAACGCTCCGGTCGCTCCTGGGGGGCAGGTAAGAATAATGCTCGCGGCTTTGAACAAGGAAACCGGCGCGGTGGGCGACGTTTTGACGGAGGTCGTGACGAACGTCGCGAACGTGAGGGGCAAGATTCGCGAACCGGTAAGCATTCTTATGGAGTGCGTGATTCTCGTTACCGCGCTAAAGAATGGCGTCATGAAAATGAACCTAAAATTCCTCCGGCAGTTAAAGCCTCTGACTTAGATCGTGAATCTAGAGTAGCTTTATCTTCTCTAGACCCCGACAATGCGGAAAAAGTGGCTCGCCATTTGGTAATGGCTGGTTCACTACTAGATGTAGATGCCGAAGAAGCCTATCTTCATGCGCGCGCTGCGGTTAGCCGAGCTGGACGGATAGGGACAGTGAGAGAAGCAGCCGCCCTCGCAGCCTACGGATGTGGTAAATATAGCGAAGCTCTCCGGGAGGTACGGGCGGCTCGGCGTCTAAATGGAACCGACAGTCTGCGGGCTATCGAAGCTGACTGCGAACGTGGGCTAGGTAAACCTGAGAAAGCCTTAGAGATAATTGCCGAAACCGACACGTCCTCATTCAACCTTTCTGATTTGGTAGAACTCGTGATTGTGCAGGCAGGTGCGCGCCACGATTTAGGTGAATCTGATGCCGCGCTAGTGTTGTTAAATAATTTCTTGGATAAATACCAGCCTGACGAGCCAGTTCTTCTGGCTAGGATTCTTTCCTATAAAGCTGATTTATTACGGGAAATAGGACGCGAGGACGAAGCCGAGCAGGTAGAAGCAGAGACTCCTGAAGTACCCGACACAGTTGCAATTGTTGATTTAGAGGAAGTTTTAGAAGCGGATAACCCCTACGTGCCTTCGGATTTACATGGCAGTCGCAAGCCTTTAGTAGAGACTGCGGATGTGCTCCTAGTGGATTTGGATGGAGTTTGCTACACCGGAAGTCGAGACGTTCCCAAAGCAGCCGAAGGCTTAGCGATGGTGCGGAAAATCGGTCTTAAAGTGCAGTTCCTAACCAATAACGCTTCGCGAACCCCACAACAAGTTGCGGATAAATTGCGCTCTCATCAAATTGTTGCTGAAGAGAGTGAAGTGATGACTGCCGCGATGGATGCGGTCGATATTCTTAGCCACAAAATCGATCCGGAATCAAAAGTGTTGGTAGTCGGCACTCAGGCGTTAGCAGACACGGTTGCCGAGGCAGGATTTACGGTAGTAACCGAGGCTAGCGAGCAGCCAGTAGCAGTTATTCAAGGTTATGGCCCGAATGTGGGCTGGGAACAAATGTCGCAGGCTGCCTATGCAATAAATAATGGTGCACTCTTTATTGCCACTAATCTAGATGCCACTTTGCCTACCGAGCAAGGCTTCGCCCTAGGAAACGGTTCTCTAGTGGCAGCCGTAGAGCACGCGACCGGGCAAAAACCTTTCGCCGCTGGCAAGCCTTTTGCCGGAATCTATCGCAAAGCTGCCGGTAGAGCGCAAGCTACCAAACCGCTCGCGGTAGGTGACCGGCTCGATACCGATATTGCGGGAGCAGTAGCCGCCGATATGCTCAGTTTGCATGTGCTTACCGGTGTTTCTGATGCAAAAGCTGTGGCTCTCGCTCACCCGGATAGGCGTCCCTCCTATCTGGGGCTTGATTTAACTGACCTGATGCGACCACACCCTGGCCCGGTTCATCAACCTACCGGAGCGTGGACTAGCGGAGAATCTGCTGGCTTTATGGTGGCTGAAGATGGACGGGTGCTGCGTGATGGGCAACCGGTTGATAATGGGGCGGTGCTCAGTCTTGAAGATTACCGTGCGCTAGTGGCAGCGGTTTGGGAAGCTCGTGACCAGGGGGTATTTGTGCACCTTCCAGATCTTGAGGTCGTGCGGGAAACTGACAACTCCAATCAGGAGCTATCTGATGAGGTAGAAGAAAACGCCCAGTCAGCCAAAATGCAAGATTCGCAGGCTTGCGAGGATAAAGAGGATTTAGAGGATTCTTTTTCTTCGGAAGATGTAAAACTCGCAGATGAGACTGATGATGAGTGCGATCAATAGTTTTTCTGATTCATCGGAAGATTTAGAGCTGGAGGCTCGAAAAACAGATATCGATAAGCAGATGGCTGACTGGCCGAAAGACCCTGACAGTATCTATCCCCAGATTACTTTAAGCGACTTGGAGCAAACAGCTGCAAAACTATCTGCCACCTTAGATTCCCTGAGTGCGCAGATAGAAAGGAAATAGCAGTGGGTAGATTGCGGCGGCTAGATAGAGAGTTAGTGCGCCGACATTTGGCTACTTCCCGCTCTCACGCTAGCCAGATTATTACTGCTGGTAGAGTCAGTGTGGACGGTAGGGTAATCTCTAAACCGGCTTCGCAAATTGATCCGGCTCAGGCTATAACAGTGGTTAAAAGCTCGCAGGTGGAATATGCTTCCCGAGGCGGCTATAAGCTGGCGGGCGTCCTCGATATATTAGGCAAGGACGCCCCGGAGATAGCGGGTAAACGTTGCCTCGATGCGGGGGCATCTACCGGGGGTTTTACCGATGTCTTATTGCGCCGGGGTGCAAGTTCGGTAGTGGCGGTGGATGTTGGCTATGGTCAATTACGTTGGGAGCTGCAACAAGACCGGCGAGTAGAAGTCCATGATCGTACCAATATTCGTTACCTAGATCCGCAAGAAATTGGGGAACCCGCCCAGTTAATAGTAGGGGATTTGTCGTTTATTTCCTTGAAACTGGTTATACCCGCTCTGGTAAGTGCCTCTACCCTTGATGCAGAATACTTGCTGATGGTAAAACCGCAGTTTGAGGTAGGGCGCGAGAAACTAGGAGCCGGGGGCGTAGTGCGTGACCTGGAAGATCATTTTAGGACTGTTATGGGGGTAATCCTCTCAGCGTCAGAAAACGGGTTAGGGTTGAAAAGGGTGGCTGCCTCACCATTGCCTGGTCCATCTGGGAATGTTGAATACTTTATATATTTAGGGCGCGGGGTGCCTATGCCTAGTAATCTACAGATTAAAGACATGGTAAAGACTGCGATTGCCGCGGGCCCAGCTGGTAAACCAGGCAATAATCTAGATGAACAGGTAAAGGAGGAAACCAATGAGTGAACGCCACGTAATGGTGATTCGGCATCTTTCACGACCTGAGTTGGCTGAAACTGCTGATAAAGTGGCAGCCGAGCTTCGCAACCATGGGATTACTCCGGTAGATGAAGACTATGATGGCTCCGTTGAAATTGTTATTGCCCTCGGCGGAGATGGTACTTTGCTGGGAGCTGCCCGCCCCGCCCGCACGCAAGCAGTACCCCTAATTGGAATTAATCTTGGGCATACCGGGTTTTTAACCGAAGTAGAACCGGATAAAATCTCAGAAGTCATTAACCATATAGTTGCCGGCTCCTACACGGTGCAACCACGGATGACAGTAGAGGTAACCGTAACTCTTCCTGACGGCAGTAAAATCAGTGATTGGGCGCTTAATGAAGCTGCGATTATGTCTACTGACCGTGCCCATCCTTCGCACTTAGGATTAGGAATTGATCAGCGCGGTATAACCACCTATGGGGCTGATGGTCTCATTGTCGCCACCCCTACCGGTTCAACCGCCTATAACTTTTCTGCTGGCGGTCCCATTGTCTGGCCTGATGTAGATGCGATGGTGGTTTCTCCCTTGGGGGCGCACGGTCTATTTACTCGTCCTTTAGTGGTTTCTCCTGATTCCACTCTGGAAATATCGGTACTACCCGATCAGCGCAGTTCCATGGAGCTGTGGCTAGATGGTCTCCACTGTCACAAAGTACCTCCTGCTTCAATAGTGCACGCCACTAAAGGCAAAGCTCCGGTGTTGTTAGCCCGGATTCTTGATACCCCATTTTCCGGGCGTTTGGTGCATAAATTCCAACTTCCAGTTAAAGGCTGGCGTTCACTGGGGTAAGCCATGATTGACCAGCTATCTATCACTAATTTAGGGGTAATATCCCAGGCCGAGTTACGGTTTTCACCTGGTTTTACGGCGCTAACCGGAGAAACAGGGGCGGGGAAGACTATGGTACTTTCCTCAATTGAATTATTGTTGGGGCAAAAATCTAACCCTAACTTGGTTCGCTATGGGGAAACCGAGTTAGCGGTAGAGGGGATTTTT
The DNA here is from genome assembly GCA_900120415.1 of Urmitella timonensis. Taxonomy (GTDB): domain Bacteria; phylum Actinomycetota; class Actinomycetes; order Actinomycetales; family Actinomycetaceae; genus Varibaculum; species Varibaculum timonense_A. Next base: position 239,995 of record FQLW01000005.1, read on the forward strand.
ACCTCAGCCCTAGCGTCTACACCGGCACAAACGGTAATTGAGGCGGGCGGAATCGTTGAAGAGGGCGAGATTATTTTGGCGCGTACGGTGCGAGCTAAAGGGCGTTCTCGCTCTCACGCAGGAGGGCGCACGGTTCCCAGCGCAATACTGAGCAAAATTGGAGCAGAGCTGGTTACTATCCATGGGCAAGCCGAGCAGCTCAACTTACGGACAGGCTCTAGGCAATTAGCTCTGCTGGACTCTTATGGTCAAGATGATCATCGGGAACTGTTAAAACAGTTCCGGGAAAAGTATCACTCATGGCAGCAACTGAAAGCAGACCTTGAGCAGTGGGAAAATCAGCAGCAGGCACGAGAAATGGAAGTGTCTAGGCTGCGAGAGGGGCTTGGTCTGCAAGAAAAGCTGCAACCCTATCTTGGTGAAGAAGATGAACTGTTACGAAAAATTGAACGGCTAGGCAATATAGAGGATTTGCGAGAAGCTGCCAGTCGTGCCTATAGCTATCTTTCTGGCTCTGATGGCGATGGGAAAGATGCTGCCAGCCTGGTAGGGGCGGCAGTGCAGGCTCTAGAGCGCGGCGGTCAAAGCGATGAAGAACTTTTACAGTTGGCGCAAGGAATTCGCGATGCTTCCGCCATTATTATGGATATATCTGCCGAGTTAGGTGCGTATCTGAGTGATTTAGAGGCAGATCCTGGCGAGTTAGATAACTCCCAATCTCGACTCTCTCAGTTGCGTAATGCCTATCGTCCTTACGCTAAAGATTTAGATAGTTGGCTTAGCTGGGCTGAAATGGCGCGTCAGAAACTTACTGAATTGTCAGGTCCAAATAATCAGGGCACGCGTTTGCGAGAAGAGTTGGAAAAAACTGGCAGCGAGCTGCAAACATTAGGCAGTGAACTTACCAGAAATCGCCAGAGCCTGGCAAAAGAGCTACAAAAGAAAGTTGCAACGGAACTGGGCGGATTGCAAATGCAAAATGCCGGTTTTGAAATCCTGGTTGAAAGCTCTCCAAATCCCAGCATAAATGGCTATGACCAGGTGATATTTGGGCTTCGACAAGCTAAAGGAGCGCCGGTTAGACCGGTATCCCAAGGAGCTTCCGGGGGAGAGCTATCGCGAATTATGCTTGCCTTAGAAGTAAGTTTAGCTACGCGTTGTCTATCCCAAGATACTCCAACTTTTATTTTTGATGAGGTCGATGCCGGTATCGGAGGGCAAACCGCGCTGGCTGTTGGAGAACGCCTGGCTCGTCTAGCGCAGCATACCCAGGTAATAGTGGTAACTCATCTGCCGCAAGTGGCAGCTTGGGCTGATAAACAGCTGGTAGTTACGAAAACAGGCAACCAGGCTGGGGTGAGGGAAGTAACCGGCGAGGAACGGGAAGCAGAAATTGCGAGGATGCTTGCTGGGAAAGCTCAGTCTAAATCTGCCCTTGACCATGCACGGGAACTGATTACTAGCTGTCGCCTGGGGTAGTGTTATTGCGTGGGTATTTTTAAGCGACGCAAATTGCGAGAGGCAACATTAGCCTCTAGTTCGCGGGTGCGAGTTGATAAGAAAACAAAGCATCTAACTCAGCGACTCCAAGCCGGTGAAATCGCGGTTATTGACCATGCGGATATTGACCGGATAGCTGCGGAAACCCTGGTAGCAGCGGCTCCTAGTGCAGTGCTTAATGCTGCCAAGTCCACTACTGGGCGCTACCCCAATATGGGTCCTTCCATCATCGTTGATGCCGGAATAACCCTAATTGATGATTTAGGTTCCAGAATTATGAATCTTAAGGAAGGAACCAAGGTAACTATCGAGGGCAATTCGGTATTCCAAAACGGACAGTTAGTTGCCGAGGGGGTTCAACAAACTCCCGGCACTATTGCCGCCGATTTAGAAGAAGCTCGAAAAGGAGTATCCACTCAGATAGAGGCATTCGCAGCTAATACGATGGAATATCTACGCCGAGAACGAGATTTACTACTAGACGGGGTGGGGGTTCCCGAGGTAAAAACCAAGTTTGCCGGTAAACACGCCCTAATCGTAGTGCGGGGATACCATTATCAAGAAGATTTGCGTTCTTTGCGACCCTATATTCGTGAATATAAACCGGTGCTTGTGGGGGTAGATGGGGGAGCCGATGCCATCTTGGAACAGGGATACACCCCCGATATGATTATTGGCGATATGGATTCTGTATCTGACCAGGCGCTACGTTGCGGCGCAGAAATCGTGGTGCATGCCTACCGGAATGGTAAAGCTCCCGGTACGGAACGGTTAAAAAGAGAAGGAATCCCCCATGTGGTTTTTCCGGCTACCGGAACTTCCGAGGACGTAGCTATGCTGCTTGCCGATGATAAAGATGCGGAAATGATTGTGGCGTTGGGAACCCATGCGAGCTTGGTAGAGTTCCTGGATAAGGGACGTTCCGGAATGGCATCTACCTTCCTAACGCGCCTTCGGGTGGAGTCAAAACTGGTCGATGCCAAGGGAGTATCTCAGTTATATCAACCGCGGGTGTCTACTTGGCAAACTTTGCTACTCGCCCTAGTAGGAGTGGGGGCTGTGGCAATTTCTTTGGCAGTTACTCCGGTAGGACAGACTTTTTACGGCATTGTCGGTATCTATTTTAATGATTTGATTGACTTTTTCCGTCAGCTTTTCGGACTTGCTCCCTCACTAAAGGGCTAACCAAGGTAGGAGAATAATGATTGATTTTCGCTATCACTTAGTGTCACTTATGGCTGTGCTGGTAGCCCTTACTATGGGGGTGGTACTGGGAGCCGGACCCTTACAAGGTAAAATATCCGATACCTTGTCGGGGCGGGTGGAAGCGCTTTCAAAGCAGCAAGCTGAACTGCGTCAGGTCAATGAAGATTTGGTGAAACAGGCAAATAGCGCTAGCGAATATATTGGGGTATTAGGACGTAAAGTTACTCCCGGTCAGCTGACGGGCAAGAAAATCGCAGTAGTGAGAATGCCGGGGGTAAGTGACGAAGCATTTAATGGAATAAATGAGCAATTGAAAATAGCTGCCGGAACGATTGTGAACTCTGTGACCATAAAAGACAGTTGGTTCAGCGAAGAATTGCTATCTTATCGGGACACTTTAGCCTCAACTTTAGCCGGTAAACTCGCAGATAAAGTTGATGCTAAAGTTTCTAGCCAGCAGGTATTGGCAACTGCTTTGGGTATGGGGCTAACTAGCGCCGACAAAGAGATACAAGCGCTAGTAAGTAACCTTTCGGCTGGAGATACTCCTTTGATTTCTAAGGAAACGCTAACTGACCCGGCGCAGATGATTTTAGTGTTAAGCCCCATTTCCAGCGAAAAGGATACAAAGGCTGGGGGCAGTCAAATCGATTTAGACTTCGTTAAAGGTATTGATGGAGCCCTTCCCAAAGGAACAGTGATTGTTGGGAGCGCTAAGAATGAGACAGATTATTTAACGAAGATTCGCGCAGAAAAACTAGAAGTTACCACCGTAGATGCTATCGGTTCGGTTATGAGCAATACTTCGATTCCCTTTGCGCTTTTAGCAGATGAATCTGGAAATAACCAAGCCTATGGCAATGAGCATTATGCTAGCCAGCTTATTCCGCCCTTTCCCGATGCAGAAAAGGAGGAAAATAAATGACACGGGCAGCCCAGGGGGTATTACTGGCAAGTGCCGGGTTTTTCCTAGCCAGGAAGTATCTGGTGCAGCACCTTTCTCCCGAACAACTTCGCCGCTATGAACGCCAGAATTTTCATGGCAAAACCGTAAACCTTAGCGGGGGAATCAAAGTTGCAACTGGCTGTTTGACCAGCGCCCTGGCACTTTCTGGCAATATGGCCGCAAAATTTGGGGCAATAGTGCCGGTGGCAGCAGGAGCAGCCCTGGGATATATTGATGACACCCAGGCGCAAACGCCTTTTGATACGCGACCAGAAAACGCTGATTCCCAAGAAGTAACCATCAATAACGCTGAGGCTAATCCGGGACAGAAAACTGGCGTTAATACTGCTGCGAAGGGATTTCACGGGCATTTGCGAGCCTTAGCTCAGGGAAAAGTTACTACCGGTGCTTTGAAGATTGCCGGTATCGGAATCGGAGCCGGTATAGGCGCGGTTGGAATTGGTCGTTCCCGAGGTAGCGGTTTGCCCTCCTGGGCGCTAGATACAGCGCTAATTGCCGGTAGTGCGAATCTGGCTAACCTATTTGACCTGCGTCCAGGGCGTTGCTTAAAACTAGGGACTCTGATTAGCCTGCTACTTAGGGGCAATAAAGGTGCTGCCAAAATCTTAGGAAGCGGGGCGCTGACGGTTTGCCTCCTAGAACTACCTAAAGACCTAGGAGAAAAGGAAATGCTGGGGGATACCGGTGCTAACGCCCTCGGGGCGCTACTGGGGGTAGCGTTAGCGCAAAAAACTAAGCTACCTGGGAAACTATTGGCTGTCCTGGCGGTAGTTACCTTAAACGCCGCCAGCGAGAAAATATCCTTTTCCCAGGTAATCTCGGGTAATGCGGTATTGCGGGCTATAGATAACCTAGGGCGCAGGTGTTGAAAAAACCGGGATTAGGCAACCGGCTGCCCGCATTAGCGTCAGCTGTCGGGCTAATTTCTGTCCTCACTTTACTCTCGAGATTTTTTGGTTTTGGGCGTTGGCTGACCCAATCTGCTTGGGTAGGCACGGGAGCCTTCGCGAACGCCTATGCTACCGCTAATCAGCTGCCAACAGTTCTATTTGAGGTGGTCGCCGGGGGAGCGCTCGCGGGAGTAACTATTCCGATTCTTGCCGGTCCGATTGCCGATGAGTTAAGAGCCGAGGTGCAACGTATATCTTCGGCTCTCATTTCCTGGGCGTTGTTACTGCTCACGCCGATAGGGGTGATGGTTTATTTTCTAGCACCTTGGATAGGTCAGGTAATGCCTTGTCCCCAAGGGGCTGACCCGCAGCTGCAAGCCCATTTAATTAGCGTCTTTTTGCAAATGTTTGCGCTGCAAGTGCCCCTTTATGGATTGTGTGTAGTCGGCACCGGTATTTTGCAAGCCCATGAAAAATTTTTACTGCCCGCTTTAGGTCCATTGCTTAACTCCCTGGTGGTAATCAGCACTTACGCGATTTTTGGTTACCTTACTCCCTCGGTTTCTGATCCTGAGCAGGTGGCTCATAACGCTATTTTGATTTTGGGCTGGGGGACTACCGCTGGGGTAGCGGCCATGAGTCTACCGCTATTTATTCCGATTTACCGTCTGGGGATTCGTTGGCGTCCCACTTTACGTTTGGGACAAGGGCGAGGACGGAAAGCTATGCAGCTAGCGGGGGCAGGGGTGGGGTCTCTAATTGCGCAACAGTTCTCAGTGCTGGTAATCATTTTGGTTACCCGCAGCTATGGCGTGGAAGGCTCTTTGCCTATCTACCAGTACTCGCAATCGGTATATATGTTGCCCTATGCGGTATTGGCGGTTCCGATTGCTACTGCGATGTTTCCCAGGTTATCTTGGCTTATCCATCGAGGCGATAAGGGGGCATTCAACCTGGAATGTGCATCTTCAACGCGATTTGTAACCGGAATCGGTCTTTTCGGGTCGGCGCTGCTGGTGTCGGTGGCTCGTCCGGTAACTGATATTTTTGCGCGAATTAATCCCGTTCCAGGAATGTTATGGGCACTGGTGGCAATGGCACCTGCCGTGGTGGGCTACGGATTGGTCTATCATCTTTCACGGGTTCTCTACGCTTTAGGAGGAGCGAAACAGGCGGTGATAGCAGCCTCTGCTGGGTGGCTGACGGTAGCGGCTCTTTCCTGGGGGTTGAGTGCCTGTTTATCTAGTATTTGCGCTAATCGCGCTAATGCTATTTTGCTTGCCTTGGGGTTGGCGCAATCGGTAGGTATGAGCGTGGGGGCGCTGGGACTGCTAATCGGTCTGTGGCAGATTGCGGGAAAACCAGCCTTAAGGGGCGTTGCCCCGGCTGCTGGTTATGGCTTTTTTCTAGCGTTAGGGGCAGGGGTGTCTGGTTGGTTTATTTCTGGTTATTTGATGGAGTTATGGGTGAATATATTTGGTACTTTTTTTGCGGCCGCCCTTGCGGGGATTGTGACCGTGGCGATTATGAGCCCGCTGCTAGTGCGCCAGTTGCGCGAGCGTAAAAATGATTTATCTACTTCCGGCAATAAATAGGCAGCTAGGTGCAGAAATAACCAAGGGGGGATAGGTTAGGAAGTGGGCGCGGTAATGGTCGAACCCTACCTAGATGATAAATCTGAACAGTAATCGAATAGCTTGATAGAAACTGAAAGTGAAACTATGCAACTGCGTGATGAAACCTGTGAGTATCCGGTAGAAAAACAAGAGCTGATTTACCACGGACAGGTGTTTGATTTTCAAAGTGACCAAGTGCGTCTGCATAAAGATGAGCCTGTGGTGCGTCGAGATTATCTTTCTCACCCCGGAGCAGTCGCGATTGCAGCGGTGCGTCCGGTTCAGGGAGCTGATGAATCTTCAAAGGAACTTGCTGATTGGGAGATTCTTTTGCTCCGTCAATATCGTCATCCGGTGCGTGCTTTCCTGTGGGAGATTCCGGCGGGTTTATTGGATAAACCGGGCGAGGATCGTTTGAGCGCTGCCCGCCGAGAGCTTTGGGAGGAAGCTAATCTTCAGGCAGCAAATTGGAAAGTGCTGGTAGATTTCTTCACTTCTCCCGGAGGTAGCAGTGAACATTTACGGATATTTTTAGCGCGCGGAATCTCTGCTGTGAGCGGTCAGCCTTTCGATAGGCGTGAAGAAGAACGAGATATGTGCCTTGCCTGGTTTCCTCTAGACCAAGCAAGAGATGCCCTACTCAGCGGCAGTCTACATAATCCATCGGCTCTGGCTGCGGTATTAGCGAGTATTGAGTCCTTGAGAAATGGTTGGCGTTCTTTGCGTAGCCCCTCTGCGCCCTTCATAGCTGATCCGCTTCTGCTTGAGCGCTAAAACGCGCGTCAGCTAGCCGTCTCCATTAGGGTTTTTGTTAAACCAACCGGTTTGTTGAGGGCGATTTCGACTTCATTTGTGTGTTGTACCCGCCACACTTCCCTTTAGTAGACATTTTTGCAAGTAACCTGTTTCTAAAATGCGTTAAAATAGCTAAGGTCTATTTTTTAAGGAGGGGCAAACGTGAGCGACACGGAACCGACTCGGCAAACAGTTCTAGATTTGATAGTCGAAAAAGGCCCCGTTACCGCCGCCCACCTGGCGAAAATCCTCCGGCTTACTACCGCGGCTATTCGTCGCCACATTACTGCTCTGGAATCCGCCCAGATGATTGCAGTATACGAAAGTGGACAACAGACCAAACGGGGGCGTGGTCGGCCGGCGCGTCACTACATCGCTACCGGTAAAGGACGGGAAGGTCTTAGCGAGGATTACTCAAAACTTGCAAGTCGGGCTCTGGGATTTATTGAGCAAGTCGCCGGTCCGGATGGAATAGACAGTTTCGCTGCTGCTCATTCGCGCGATATTGAACGTCGTTACGCGCCTTTGATAAAAGAAGCTGGTACAGACCCGAGGTCGCGTGCCCGCGCCCTCGCCGATGCCTTAACCGCCGATGGGTATGCCGCTACGGTGCGCGAGGTAGGCAATGGCGGTTTTGCAGTACAGCTTTGCCAAGGAAACTGCCCGGTGCAAGAAGTTGCGGGTGAGTTTCCGCAACTATGTGAGGCGGAAACTCAAGCGTTTTCCCGTCTTTTGGACGTACATGTGCAACGCTTGGCGACTTTGGCGGATGGGGAGCATGTATGTACCACCTCGGTGCCAATAGCTCTGCCCACTCCTAAATTCCCTATTAACCGCTAAACATGACACAGTAGAGCACAAGGAAACAACAAAAGAGGGATTGACACACAAATGACATCATCACCACCGGTGATTGCCACTAAAGAACAAAAAGAAGCTGCTGACCAGCAGGTTATAGACTCGATTGGCACTCAATACGAGTACGGATGGCACGACTCCGATGCAGCTGGTCAAAGCGCTAGGCGTGGTCTTGACGAGGAAGTAGTACGTTTCATCTCTGCCGAGAAAGACGAACCCGAATGGATGCTTAAACGCCGACTAAAAGCCCTCAAAGTTTTTGAACGTAAGCCGATGCCTACCTGGGGACCTGATTTATCTGATTTGCAAATGGATCAGATTAAATATTTCGTGCGCTCGACCGACAAGGTAGCCAGCTCCTGGGAAGATTTGCCCGAGGACATCAAGAAAACCTATGACCGGCTAGGGATTCCGGAAGCAGAACGCGAAAGCCTGGTTTCTGGGGTGGCGGCTCAATATGAATCCGAAGTGGTCTACAACCAGATTCGCGGCGATTTGGAAGAACAAGGAGTTATCTTCCTAGATACCGACACCGCACTGCGCGAACACGAAGACCTGTTCAAACGCTTCTTCGGGAAAGCTGTTCCTGCTGGTGATAACAAGTTTGCGGCTCTAAATACCGCGGTATGGTCGGGGGGATCTTTTATCTATGTTCCCAAGGGAGTACAGGTCGAAATCCCCCTGCAGGCCTATTTCCGGATCAACACCGAAAATATGGGGCAGTTCGAGCGCACCCTAATCATTGCTGACGAGGGCTCTTACGTTCACTACGTGGAAGGGTGTACCGCCCCGATTTATAAATCGGATTCGCTACACTCTGCGATTGTAGAAATTTTCTGTCTCAAAGATGCTCGGGTACGCTACACCACCATTCAAAACTGGTCTACCAACGTCTATAACCTGGTAACCCAGCGCGCCATCTGCGAAGAGGGCGCCACTATGGAATGGGTAGACGGAAATATGGGGTCAAAAACTAATATGAAGTACCCCTCGGTCTATTTGAACGGGAAAAATGCGCGCGGAGAGGCGCTATCAGTGGCATTCTCGGGCGAAGGGCAAAACCAGGATACCGGTGCAAAAATGTTGCATCTAGCGCCCAATACGTCCTCTTCAATTGTCTCGAAATCTATTTCCCGTAACGGGGGGCGTTCGTCTTATCGGGGGCTGGTACACGTTGCTCCGCAGGCTAAACATTCCAAAGCATCAGTGGTTTGTGATGCGCTGCTGGTAGACCAAATTTCGCGTACTGACACCTATCCTTATGTGGATATTCAAACCGATGATGTCGAGATGGGACACGAGGCTACGGTGTCTAAAGTTAGTGCCGACCAGCTATTTTATCTGATGAGTCGGGGACTTAGCGAGACTGAAGCAATGGCGATGATTGTGCGTGGCTTTATTGAACCAATCGCGCGAGAACTACCCATGGAGTACGCCCTGGAGCTTAATCGCCTAATCGAACTGCAAATGGAAGGATCGGTGGGGTAATGGCAAAGATGCTAAAACAGGCAGACCATAAAGTAGTCGCAGCTTCTTCCCGAGCTGACCGTCCCACCTCTTTTAATCTTGCTGATATTCCTATGCCGACCGGGCGGGAAGAAGATTGGCGCTTTACCCCGCTAGAGCGGATAAAGATGCTGCTTACAGAGACTTTAGAGGGAAGTTCTCCTACAGTTGAGGTTGAGGGGCAGGTTTTAAACTCAGGTAAACGCCTAAATCTGGGCGCGTCCTCGTATATCGAAATAGCTACCGACAGCGATATTCACGGTAAAATCGGGGCTCCCGGAGATCGGGCGAGCGTTGTCGAATGGAATAACCACCAGGAAATAGTAAACCTAGTTATTGCTGACCAGTTTCCCGAAGCGTTGCGAATCAAAATAATTGGGGAAAACCCGACTCCGGCTGCCCAACATATCTGCATAGATGTGAAACCACAGGCTAAAGCCCTGCTAATTTTGGAACACAGCGGTGATGCCCAACTCAACCAGGGGGTTGAGATAAATGTTGAAAGCGGAGCCGAGCTAGAAATAGTTTCGATTCAGCAATGGGAACGCTCGGCAGTACACGCGGCTAATCACCGCATGAACGTGGAAAAAGACGCAAAGCTGAAACATATCGTAGTCACCCTGGGGGGCGATTTGGTACGAATCTGCCCTGATATCGATTTAGATAAACCGGGCGGGGAAGTCGAAATGTTAGGTGTCTACTTTACCGACACTGACCAGCATCAAGAACACCGCCTTTTCGTCAATCACATTGCTGAAAATTGCCGTTCCGATGTGCACTATAAAGGAGCGCTGCAAGGAACGCAGGCACATGCGGTCTGGATTGGGGATGTGCTGATTGGCAAACAGGCTTTCAATACCGATTCCTATGAGCAAAACCGTAACCTGGTGTTAAACCCGGGAGCAAAAGCTGATTCGGTACCTAACCTAGAGATTGAAAACGGAGAAATCGCGGGAGCTGGACATGCTTCTGCCACCGGGCGTTTTGATGACGAACAGCTCTTCTATTTGTTGTCGCGCGGTATTCCGGAAGCTACCGCCCGAAAAATGGTGGTACATGGATTTTTTGCTGAACTTATCCGCCAGATTGGAATCAACGAGATTGAAGAACGCCTATTACAGGTGATTGACGCGCGGTTAGAACAAGGCTCGGGTGCGCTATGAGCCTAGAAAAAGTCTGTGAAGTGGACGCGCTAGAAGCCGGACAAGCACTACGCGCAGAAATAACCGATGAAAAGGGTAAAAGGATTCCAATCGCCGTTGTGCGTGACGAGGAAGGCGGCTGGCACGCGATAGATGCCCTGTGTACTCACGGGGACATAGCTTTAGATGAGGGCGAGGTAGAAGGATGCGCAATTGAGTGCTGGGGACATGGTGCCCAGTTCGATTTGAATACCGGGCAGCCTACCTTGCCTGCTACCCAGCCAGTTAAGTGTTATCAGCTTGAAATCAAAGGACAGGCGGTTTATGTTTCTGCCTGTAGCCGCAGTAAAGGAAATGAATAAATGGGGAAACTAGAAGTTAAAGACCTACAGGTTTCGGTAGAAACTCCCGACGGGATAAAGCAGATTTTGAAAGGTACCTCCCTAACGGTGAATTCCGGGGAAAAGCATGCGATTATGGGACCGAATGGTTCGGGTAAATCTACTTTGGCCTATTCGATTGCCGGTCACCCCGGTTACCATATCGAGGGCGGGGAAGTGCTCCTAGATGGGGTTAATATCCTGGAATCTTCCCCAGATGAAAGGGCACGTGCCGGCTTATTCCTGGCAATGCAGTACCCGGTGGAGGTTCCCGGAGTCACGGTGTCTAACTTCTTGCGTACCGCCCGGACTGCGGTTGATGGGCAAGCTCCGCCGGTACGTACTTGGGTAAAGGAACTAAAAGCCGCCATGGAGGATTTAAAAGTAGATCCAAAGTTCGCTAGTCGCGACCTCAATGCCGGTTTTTCTGGTGGGGAAAAGAAACGCCTAGAGATTTTGCAGATGCAAATCCTTCACCCCAAGTTCGCTATTCTTGACGAAACTGACTCTGGTCTAGATATTGACGCTTTGCGCACCGTATCGGCGGGGGTAAATCATGCTCACGAGAATCTTGGTTGCGGGCTGCTGGTAATCACGCACTATTCGCGGATTTTGAACTACATTAAGCCGGACTTTGTGCACGTATTTGCCAAAGGGCGGATTGTGGACTCTGGGGGGAGCGAGCTGGCTGACAAGCTGGAGACCAGCGGATACGACTCCTATCTGTAAACAATCTCCGACCATAAAGCCCTGTTTCATTAGTTATTGAGAGGATGCTGCCAGTGCAATCGCCATTTTCCGATTCGGAACTGACGCGTTTGCGCGCCGATTTTCCGATTCTTTCCCGCACCGGACGGGGAGGGAAACCGATTGTCTATTTGGATGCGGCCGCCACCTCTCAAAAACCGCGTTCAGTGATGCAAGCCGAAAGTAGTTTTTACGAAAACTCTAATGGAGCGGTGCATCGGGGTACTCACCTGCTAGCTGATGAATCTAGCCAGTATTTCGAGGATGCGCGTTGCGTCCTCTCCTCCTTTATCGGAGCAAATCCCAGCGAAATTGTCTGGACAAAGAATGCCACCGAGGCGCTAAATCTGGTGGCCTATGGCCTGTCTAACCCCGGGATTGATGGCGGGGCTCCCCTCATAGGCAAGGGTGATCGGGTGGTTACTACGCGGGCAGAGCATCACGCCAACTTGGTACCGTGGCAGTTACTTAGCCAGCGCACCGGCTGCGAGTTCGCCTATCTGGATTTGGATGATGAAGGTCGGATTGACCTGGAAACCTTGAACGTTATCACCGCGAACACCAAGGTAGTGGCCGTAACTCATGCCTCTAATGTGTCGGGGGCGATTACTGATATAGCGCCTATTATCCAGGCGGCTCACGCGGTGGGGGCTTGGGTAGTGTTAGATACCTGCCAATCCAGCGCTCATATGCCCTTAGATATTAAAACCCTGGGCGCGGATTTTGCTTGCTTTTCCGGGCATAAAATGGCAGGTCCCACCGGTATTGGGGCGCTATATGGCCGGGGGGAATTGCTAGAGCAATTGCCGCCTTTCCTGGCAGGTGGCTCCATGATTGCCGATGTAAACATGGACAAAACCACTTTCCAACCTGTCCCCGAGCGATTCGAGGCCGGCTCGCAAGCGGTAGCCCAGATTCACGCTTGGGCGGTGGCACTTGATTATTTACAGAAAGTGGGAATGGAACGGATACGTCAGCATGAACTGTTCCTAACTCAGTATCTATTGGAGGGCTTAGCGAGCGTTAAAGGTCTGCGGCTGCTAGGACCTACAGATTACCGCGAACGGGTAGGACTCGCGGCCTTTGATTTCGCGGGGATCCATCCCCATGACGTGGGTCAGGTGTTAGATGCCGAGGACGTGGCGATTCGGGTAGGGCATCACTGCGCCCTCCCACTACACGCCCACTATGGCTTACGTTCCTCTTGTCGGGCATCTCTTTCGCTTACTTCTTCGCGTGAAGATATTAATCGCCTAATTGATGGTTTAGAAACCGTACGTAGTTTCTTTAAAAGGGGGGAATAATGGTTTCGGCTCTTGATCAGCTATATCAGCAGGTGATTATGGATCATGCCGCGGAAAAACACGGCAGCTCTCCAGTAACGCCTTCAGATACCTCGTCCTATCAAGTTAATCCTACCTGCGGGGATGAGGTTACTTTAGCAGTTACTTTAGAGGGAGATACTCTGACCGGTCTTGCCTGGCAGGGGCAGGGCTGTTCCATTTCTCAGGCATCACTATCAATGATGAATGACTTGGTAGCGGGAAAGTCTTTGGCACAAGTGGAACAGCTTTGGAATGATTTTGACCAAATGATGCATTCGCGGGGACTGGAACTTCCTGACGAAGTGCTAGATTCCCTAGAAGATGCAGCTAGCCTGCAGGGAACCTCCAAGTTCCCCAACCGAGTTAAATGCGCCCTCTTAGGGTGGATGGCGCTGAGAGAATCAATCGCCAAAACGCAAGCGAGGCAAGAACATGAGTGAAGAACGTCCTTGGGAAAATACCTCGGAAGTGCCCCAGCGCTTTCAGGAAGTGGCTGCCGGTAATGAAAATGCCGGTCCCTATCTCCCCTCGAAAACCCATGTCCATGGGCATGATAGCGAAAACGGACACTTAGATACCGATAAATCGGGCAGAGCGACAAGGTCCGGAGCAGCCCCTCAGCATTCCCCACAAGAGTTTGCCGAGCCTTCCCCGCTCACCCCGCAAAATGCGCTCCCTACCAAAGAGGAAATACTGGAAGCACTGAAAGATGTTATTGACCCCGAACTGGGGATTAATATCGTGGATTTAGGGCTGATTTATGGGGTTGAGCTGCAAGAAGATGGGACAGTGGTTCTCGAAATGACACTTACCTCAGCCGCCTGTCCACTCACCGATGTGTTGGAAGAGCAAACTCAGTGGGTGCTTTCGGCGATGGCGTCTCGGGTTCAAATCAACTGGGTGTGGATGCCACCTTGGGGACCAGATCGCATTAGCGAGGACGGACGTGAACAGCTGCGGGCTCTCGGCTTTAACGTTTAATGAGGTAACATAGGCTGTTAGAGAAATCTAGCAGGGGGAAGTCTATGACACTTGGGGTCTGGTCTGAAGTTGGTAGATTGCAGAGAGTTTTAGTACATCGCCCAGGTAAAGAGCTCAATCGCCTCACCCCCTCTAATCGAGACGAACTGCTGTTCGACGATATTTTATGGCTAGAAAAGGCGCGTGAAGATCACGATACTTTCACCGCTATTCTTAGCGCCGAAAATGCCGAGGTGGTTTACTTAGCGGATTTATTGGCGGAAACTTTAGATATAGAGGCAGCGCGTAAATGGTTGCTGGCGGAAACAATTAATGAACGTCATTTCGGAGTTTCGCTTAGCAAAGGGTTACGCCAGTATTTGGATACGCAAGAAAGCTCACGTTTAGCACAGATTTTGCTCTGTGGACTTACGCGCCAAGAAATTGAGGAACAGCTGGGAAAAGTTTCCTCAGTGGTTTTAGCCCGGGTTAGTGTTGAGGATTTGGTTTTGGGGGCATTACCTAACCATTTATTTACCCGCGATACTTCTGCTTGGATTGGCGGGGGAGTTATGCTCTCGGCCATGAAAAAGACTGCCCGTCGCCGTGAAACCTTAAACTTGCAGGCTATCTACCGGTTCCATCCAGATTTTAGCGATAATCTTACCCAGTTTGGCGCAGGCGTAGCTGACAGCCCCGCCTCCACCGAGGGAGGGGATGTAGAAATACTCTCGGAACACTCGGTACTGGTAGGGATTTCGGAACGTACCAGCCCGGCAGGTTTCGAGCGCCTTGCTTCCCGCTTACTCCTAGACTCGTCCTCAGCAATAAATATGGTTACCGGGTTGTTGATGCCGATGGAGCGAGCCCAAATGCATTTAGATACGGTTCTGACGATGATTAACCGGGATACTTTCTATAAATACAAAAATTTGGGGATGTTGGAGAGCGTTACTGCTCGCCGGGGCGCAGACGGTCAAATCTGTTGGCAGATGCATCCGGAAGCCGAAATGCATGAGATTCTTGCTCAGGCGGCCGGAGTGAGCGCGGTTAATATTCTGCAAACCCCGCAATCTGATAGTGGCGCCGAACGCGGGCAATGGAATGATGCCTGTAACCTGCTGGCACTTCGTGAAAACGTGGTGACTTCCTATGACCGCAACTGGCAAACCATCGACTACTTGCGCTCCCAAGGGGTAAAAGTTTTAGAAGTTCCCAGTGCAGAGCTGGGGCGTGGGCGCGGAGGGCCGCGCTGTATGACCTGTCCGTTATCGCGAGCAGCTGTTGAATAAATAGCGGGGTCTGAATCGGGGAAACAGATTTAGCTCAATAGTAAGAAAAAAATAGAAAGGTTAAACTGTGGCATTACTATCTGGTCGCCATTTTCTAAAAGAACTCGATTTCACCGCCGAGGAATGGCGGTATCTGCTGGATTTGGCGGCGCAGCTAAAAGCAGCCAAACGGGCGGGAAGTGAACAGCCTTATTTGAAAGGTAAAAATATCGCCCTGATTTTTGAAAAAACTTCTACCCGCACGCGCTGCTCTTTTGAAGTAGCTGCCTACGACCAGGATGCCCATGTAACTTTTCTCGACCCGGTGGCCTCACAGATTGGGCATAAGGAATCTATGGCGGACACGGCGCAAGTATTGGGGCGCTTCTATGATGGCATTGAGTTTCGAGGACGGCGTCAAGAGGACGTAGAGACTTTAGCGCGCCTATCGGGGGTGCCGGTTTGGAATGGTCTGACCGATGAGTGGCATCCCACGCAAATGCTTTGTGACCAGCTAACTATGATGGAACATTCCGGACGCGACTTGCAGGATATTTCCTTTGCCTATCTGGGTGATGCCCGCAATAATATGTCGAATTCGCTGCTGATTTCCGGGGCAATGATGGGCATGGATGTGCGAATTATCGGGCCAAAGCAGCTGTGGAATGAACAATGCTGGATTGATAAAGCCCATGAAATTGCGGCTCTAACCGGCGCGAGAATCACCCACACTGATGATCCGGCTGCTGGGGTTAAGGGTGCGGATTTCTTGTATACCGATGTATGGGTTTCGATGGGGGAGCCGAAAGAAGTCTGGGATGAGCGGATTAAGCTGCTCTTGCCCTACCAGGTTAATGCCCAGCTAATGGCGGAAGCCGGACAGCAAGCAAAGTTTTTGCACTGCCTACCGGCGTTCCATGACCGCGCGACCACCGTGGGGGAGGATATTTACCAAAAAACTGGTCTCGATGCCTTAGAAGTTACCGATGAGGTGTTCTGTGGGGAACGCTCAGTAGTGTTTGACCAAGCAGAAAACCGGATGCACACCATTAAAGCCGTGATGGTAGCTACTTTGGGGACGCTAACTGACTAGAATAATCAGGTACTGAAAGGGGAGGCGCCCGGCCAGTGACCGGGCGCCTCCCCTAATGATTTAACAGTCAGCTAAGTGTACTAACCAGACTATCCAAGTAGGGGTAGTAGATCCCCGATTCCGTTGAACACTGCCTTGGGGCGGTAGGGGAACTTCTGGATGTCCTCGCGGGAAGTTGAACCTGATAACACTAGGTAGGAATCCATACCGCTTTCTACCCCGGCGTGAATATCAGTGTCCATGCGGTCGCCGACCATGGCCGCGTCCTCGGAGTGGGCGCCCAGCTTATTGAGTCCCGCCCGGAACATTACCGGATTCGGTTTACCCACGAAATAGGGCCTCCGCCCGGTAGCCTTGGTAATCATCGCGGCTACTGACCCCACCGCGGGCAGGGTTCCGTCCTCGGAAGGACCGGTAGTGTCCGGGTTGGTGCAAATGAACTTCGCGCCCTTTTCGATTAGTCGAATCGCTTTGGTAATATTGACGAAATCGTAGAAGCGAGTTTCACCTAGAACCACATATTCCGGATTGGTTTCAGTCATAATATAACCGGTTTCATGGATTGCGGTGGTAAGTCCCGCTTCTCCAATGACGAACGCGGTCGAGTTAGGGGACTGGCTATTTAAGAATTCGGCAGTAGCGTTAGCCGAAGTCCAGATGCGGTCTTCGGGAACCTCTAATCCCGAGGTTTTTAATCGTGCAGCTAAATCACGGTTAGTAAAGATAGAGTTATTAGTTAGTACCAGGAACGGGATATTTTTCTTTTTCAGGGTTTCAATAAACTCGCATGCTCCTGGTAGCGCCACGGATTCGTGCACCAGCACTCCATCCATATCGGTCATCCAGGCTTTGGGTTTACGCAATTCACTAATATCGCTCATATCCTTATTTTAACGGGCAAAGACATCTATTTCTGGTCTGTTAAATCTGTAATCTAGCTATTTCATATCTGAGGTTCGGTATCTGCTTCGACCTACTCCTATCCTCGAAAATACGGGATAGTAGCGGACCAAGCAATAGCCGTATCGGTTTTAACTACGGCCAGCTCCTGGGTAGAATCGCGGGGTGATTAATGCGCAAGATATGGAAGTGCGGATCGGGCAGCGGCTCTTGGTCTCCCGCACCAATTTGCGGATTGATAAAGGGATGCGGATCGGTCTAGTGGGGCGCAATGGCGCTGGTAAAACCACTACTATGCGCCTAATCGCGGCGCTAGTTGCTCTCGGTAAACATCGCTCCAGCGGCTCTCTTAGCGAGGACGAGGCTCAAGAACTAATCGACAATATCGATTTTCAAGGCAAAGTTACTTCCTCCGGGTCAGTAGGGTATCTGTCACAGGACCCGGCGGTAGGGGTAAAGCAAAAGGACGGGATTTCCCGGATCATGGCGGTGCGGGATTTGGATCGCACTTTGCGGGCAATCGAGAACGCTCAAGAAAAAATGTCTACCACCAGCGGGGAAACCCAGGCCAGGGCGATAGAAAGATACGCCCGGCTGGATGAAGAATTTACTCGCCTAGGAGGTTATGCCGCCCGCTCTGAGGCTATGCAGATTGCCCATAACCTGGGGCTAGAGCAAGGCGCGCTCACGCAGCCACTAGCGACCCTTTCCGGAGGGCAGCGCCGCCGGGTAGAACTGGCGCGGGTACTTTTTTCCCAACCGGACGTACTGCTTTTAGATGAGCCCACCAACCACTTAGATCATGACTCCATTATTTGGCTCCGCGATTTTCTGCGCACCTATGCCGGCGGCTTTGTCATGGTCACCCACTCTACGGCGCTACTACAAGACACGGTAAACCAGGTGTGGTACTTGGATGCCTCCCGGGCGGTTATCGACCAATATAAACTCGGCTGGGACGCCTACCTGAAGCAGCGCGCTCAAGATGAGGCGCGGCGGCGCCGGGAGCGCCAAAATGCCCTGGCGAAAGCGCAGGCATTGCGTGAGCAAGGTGAAAAAATGCGGGCTAAAGCCACTAAGGCAGTCGCAGCGCAGCAAATGCTGCGCCGAGCCGAGGAACTGGTTAAAGAGGCCGGAAGCGAAACCAAGGCCGAAAAGGTTGCCCGCCTACGTTTTCCTACTCCACTAGCTTGCGGCAAAGTACCGCTTAATGCGCGCAGCCTCGCGAAATCCTATGGCAGCCTAGAGGTATTTTCCGGTCTAGATTTATCAATCGATCGCGGCAGCAAAGTGGTGGTTTTGGGGGAAAACGGAGCCGGTAAAACCACGTTGCTGCGCCTATTAAACGGGATTGAAGAACTAGATTCGGGGGAAGTTGTCCCCGGTCACGGCCTAAAACTGGGCTACTATGCCCAGGAGCATGAAACCTTGGATCCTGCCCGCACGGTTTATGAAAATATGACTGCGGCGGCTCCCGACCTGGATGAAACCCATGTGCGCAACATTTTGGGACAGTTCTTATTTTCGGGTGAGGACGCTTTCAAACCGGCCAGCGTGCTTTCGGGGGGAGAAAAAACCCGGCTAGCTTTAGCCACCCTGGTGGTAAGTGGCGCCAATGTGCTGCTGCTTGATGAACCTACCAATAACCTAGATCCGGCGTCCCGAGAAGAAATCTTGCACGCCCTCGACCAATACGAGGGGGCAGTGGTGCTGGTCACCCACGATCCGGGGGCCGTGGAGGCACTAAATCCGCAGCGGGTGTTGCTGCTCCCTGATGGGGACGAGGATTTATGGAGCGATGATTACCTGGATCTGGTGGAACTGACTTAGCTAGCAGCCGGCCTTACTCGTAATCTTGCTGGGGCTAGTGGGTAATTCGGGGACTAATCCAAAGTTGCCGTCTCGCTCTCGCTAAAGGGAACTACCTTGGTGGGAAAAGAGCGATACGCCAGATATTGCCGCAAAAAATCAGCGTGTTCATCGCAAGTCAGCCAGGTTTTATGTACGGGGCGGGGAATCTTGGGGTTGCGCCACAATACCGCTTTGGTTGCCGGGTTTTCGCACCGGCGGGCTGAACAGATATTGTCTTCTGGTCCTTTAGCTAAAGCCATGTTCCTCCTTGTCCTTAGTTTTCATTCTAGAGGCTTAGCTAGGATGGAAGTATGAGCTACAAATTAACCCTGGTACGACACGCGCAGGCTGGTTACGGCCACGGCGACCACTCTCGTCCTTTAACCCCGGCTGGGGTGCGGCAGGCGCGAGAGCTGGGGACGTTATTGGTTAAAGAGGGCGTTGAAGCCGAGCTGATATTGCATTCTACGGCGACTCGCGCCACTCAAACTGCGAGGCAGCTGGGACAATTCTACCAAGGCGTTCAACTACTGGCAGAGGACGAGCTGTACCATTGCTCCCCGGAGCGGCTGCTGCGCCTAGTGGAAGAGTATGGACCGACAGGCGGTAAAACCATTTTGGTAGTGGGACATGAACCGATTATCTCGATGACTGCCCAACTGTTAACCCCAGACAACGCCAGCGTTCCCTATGGAGTATCCACCGCTACCGCTATTGCATTTCACGTTCGCTCCTTTAATAATCTTGGCTCTGGTAGCGGGCAGATAACCGGGGTTTTCCACGCCCCGCTGCGCCAATAGTCTTGGGTTTAATTGGAAAGTATTAGAGAATTGAAGAAATTATTTAGCAGTTAGAGGTGCTGAAAGCGGTACAGAGGACTTGAAAGAAGCGTCTTCAGTACTGGAATAAATTTCTGTATCAAAATTCAGTCAAGCCTAAAATTTGCTAGTTGTCCGGGTTTTACAGGAAAATAATTCTGAGTTTTCTATCTAAAGGATGAATAATAATGAGTCAATTTAACCCCAATCCCAATCCAAATAATAGCTCTAATCCCTACCCGCCAAGCTCGCCGACGCAGCCTCAGGTGGGGCAGCAACCTAGCTACGGGCAGCCCCTGCCACAAGCTCCTATACAGGGTTATCAAAGTGGGGGAGTAGCAAGTCCGAATGCCGAAGACACCGGTAGTTTCGGCTGGGCAGTTCTGGGGTTCTTTATTCCCATTGCAGGGTTGGTTCTTTGGTTGGTGTGGAAAAATACCAAGCCTAAGACGGCAACCCAATGCCGTAACGGTTTTATCGCTGGTCTGGTTCTAACCGTAGCTTTCTATATTTTCAGTTTTGCAATTATCGGCTCTTTGAGCAGTGGTATCTAAGCTAAAAATCGGCTAACTATCTGGCAAGAAAACGGGCAATAGCCTGGGTATTAGCCCTAAAATCTGGTAGACCAATCAAAAATGGGTGGGGCAGATATGAAACCATATCTGCCCCACCCATTAGCTATTGCTAGCGTTAAATGGGCTATTCGTTTACCACTGTTCCCTTGGGGACTACCGTGATTCCGCCCTCGGAAACGATAAAGCCCCGCTCGCGGTCTCTATCGTGATCGACACCGATTTGTACCCCGGATCCGACTCGGACATTCTTATCTAAAATAGCATTGTGAATCACTGCGGAGCGTTCAATATCTACCCCATGCATTAGTACCGAACCATCAACATGTGAGTAGGAATGTAAATGCACCATCGGGGAAAGCATGGAACGCTCCACCAGAGCACCCGAAATAATAACCCCAGGGGACACAATAGAGTCTAGAGCCTCACCGCGCCGACTCGCATCATTAAAAGTGCTTTTAGCGGGAGGTAACCAGGCATCTAGTTTGGTAAAAGTTGGCCATTCATAGTTGTAGAGGTTAAAAACTGGCGACACCGAGAGTAAATCTTGGTGAGCATCATAAAAGGCATCAATCGTACCCACATCCCGCCAGTAATCGCGGTCGCGGTCGGTCGCACCTGGAACCTGGTTCTTAATGAAGTCATAGCAATTAACCCCGCCATGCTCGACGAAATAGGGAACTATATCTCCACCCATGTCGTGTTTGGATTCTTCGTTTTGCGCATCCGCTTGCAGCGCGGCTACTAAATCTTTAGTAGTGAAAACATAATTCCCCATAGAGGCCAAGAACTTAGTTGGGTCATCCGGCAGTCCTTCGCAGGTATCTGGCTTTTCTAGGAAACGCCTAACCGTGCCACCGTCCTGGTCTATTACCCCGAAACTGCTTGACAGTTCGATTGGCTGACGGATACCAGCCACCGTGCAGGGTAAACCAGATTTAATATGATCATCTACCATTTGGGAAAAATCCATCCGATAGATGTTATCGGCACCGATAATAACCAGGTATTTCGGATCTTCATCGCGAACGATGTTGAGAGACTGATAAACAGCGTCTGCACTGCCCAAATACCAGTGTTTTCCCCGCCTTTGCTGGGCTGGAACCGGGGCTATATAGTTGCTGAGCAAATCCGACATTCTCCAGGTGGTCGCCAAGTGGCGGTCTAAAGAATGGGATTTATATTGAGTTAGGACTACCGAGCGTAAATACCCCGAATTGACCACATTGGAAAGGGCAAAATCGATGAGACGATAGATTCCCCCAAAAGGAACCGCGGGTTTCGCGCGATCTAAGGTTAGTGGCATCAGTCTTTTACCTTCGCCACCGGCTAGAATCATGACCAGTACATTGTTCTTACGCATATTTTTAGGATAGGACACATTATTTCTTTTGGGGGCTGGTTTGGAATCAACACTTCGTTCCCGCCCCTGTAAATGTTGATTCTATTAGTCTAGTAAATAGCTCTTAAATCGTTTTTTAGAAAGGCGTTCCCATGCGTGTCGATTTGCTAAGTCGCGAGTATCCCCCTCATGTCTATGGAGGGGCTGGTGTTCACGTTACTGAGCTAGCGAAAGTGCTAGCTGAACGAATCGAAGTGGGGGTGCATTGTTTTGAGGGAGCGCGTCCGGCAGATGAGCAGAAAATAATAGTTAAAGGATACGAGTATTGCTCCGAGCAAGAGGGCGCTAATCCGGCGCTTAGAACCTTGGGGATTGATTTGCAGATGGCGCAGCATTGCGACCAGGCTGACCTGGTGCATTCCCATACCTGGTATGCCAATATGGCTGGTCATTGGGCAAAAAATCTCTATGAAATCCCGCATGTGGTGACCGCTCATTCCTTAGAGCCGCTGCGTCCTTGGAAACGGGAACAATTAGGGGGCGGCTATAACCTCTCCTCCTGGGCAGAAAAGACTGCCTATCTGGCGGCGGATGCGGTAATCGGGGTTTCTCATGGGATGAAGGACGATATTTTGCGCTCCTACCCGCAGATAGACCCCGATAAGGTGCATGTAATCCATAATGGACTGGATTTGGCGGACTGGCAGTTGCCGAGTGATTCTCAGCTGGTTTCCCACACCCTAACTAAATACGGCATCGACCCGGATTTACCTACTGTGGTATTTGTAGGTCGGATAACCAGACAAAAGGGGCTACCTCACTTTTTACAGGCAGTGAAACAGATTCCGGCTAGCACCCAAGTAGTGCTTTGCGCGGGTGCGCCGGATACTAAAGAGATAGAAAAAGAGGTGCGGCAGCTGGTAGACCAGCTTAGTGGGCAACGTTCGGGGATAGTGTGGATTGAAAACATGATGCCACACGATGATTTGGTACATATTTTGTCCTCCGCGGATGTTTTCGTCACCCCTTCGATTTACGAGCCAATGGGGATTGTCAATTTAGAGGCCGCCGCCATGGAACTTCCGGTAGTGGGAACCGCTACCGGGGGGATTCCGGATTGTATTGCCGAGGGCGAGACCGGATATTTAGTGCCTATTGACCAGCTAACTGATGGCAGCGGTACTCCCACTAATCCCGCTAAGTTCCACCGAGATATGGCCGAGAGAATCACAGATTTGATTGAGCACCCAGATCGGGCAAAACAAATGGGTAAAGCGGGACGGCTTCGAGTAGAGCAGAAGTTTTCTTGGCAATCGGTAGCCGATAAAACCGTAGCGCTTTATCGTTCGCTTTTGTAGTTTTCAGCTGCGGGACGGTTTTAAGTAGGGCGAGCCTTTGGGGAAGCTGCTCGCCCTTGCCCCTGAATTACCTCCTCCAATAGTTAAGATTAGGTTATGGATACTCTGCTGCGATTAAAACACGTGAATTTTATGCGTGGGGGAAATCAGATACTTGATGATGTTTCCTTTCAGACTGAAGAGGGCGAAAACTGGGTAATCCTAGGCCCTAATGGGGCGGGCAAAACCTCTTTGGTTTCTATTTTGGCAGCTCGTAACTATCCCTCGCGGGGGACAGCAAAAATCTTGGGGCATCCCTTAGGTAACGTGCCGGTACAAGAGTTACATGAACGGGTAGGGTATTGCTCTTCTGATGTTTTGCGTCTGATTCCCGGACAACAAACGGTAAAGGCACTGATTCTATCGGCTGCTTACGGCACTATAGTCCGGGGACGCAATCACGATTTCGAGGACATTGATTATCAGCGCCGCGCTAATCTGATGGAACTATTTGGAGTAGATAATCTCCAAGATCGCTGTCTATCTACTCTTTCTGATGGGGAAAGAGGGCGGGTTTTGATTGCTCGGGCTTTGATGGCAGACCCAGAAATCTTGATATTAGATGAACCGGTAGCTGGAGTTGATTTACAGGCTCGCGAGCTTTTGCTATGCGCCCTAGATGAACTCAGTTCCGATCCAAAATCTCCCCAAATTGTGATGGTCACGCATCATTTAGAGGAAATCCCAGCTTCTTTTAACCGGGCAGCCCTGATGAAAGCGGGAAGAATCATCGATTCGGGTGCAATAGATGAGGTGCTGACCAGTGAGCAGCTTTCTAAAGCATTCTCCTTGCCTTTAAAATGTGGACGTGGAGATAATAACCGCTGGTGGGCGCACGCTCGGTGAAGAGATAATCACAGTGTCAAATATAAAAATCCAGCCGGAAATAAACCTAGTAAATAGCAAACGAAAAGGTTAAAAATAATGGATTCAGCACAAGAGGATGTATTACAAAAAATTGCTGAACTTGGCGTAAAGTTCATACGCCTGTGGTTTACCGATGTGTCTGGCTCGTTAAAATCGGTAGCGATTGATCCGGCAGAACTTGAGGATGCCTTTATAGAGGGTATCGGGTTCGATGGTTCCGCTATCGAGGGATTTACCCGGGTTTACGAATCTGATATGTTGCTACGCCCTGATGCCTCTACCTTCCAAATCTTGCCTTGGCGCGGGGACGATGGTGAAGTCGGAAGAATGTTTTGCGATGTTTATACCCCTGATTTGCGCCCTGCTCGCTCAGATCCGCGCCGGGTATTAGAACGCCAACTTGAGCGCGCCGCCGATTTGGGATTTACCTTTCGCATTCACCCGGAAATAGAGTTTTACCTGTTTAAACCGCTCACTTCGTTAGATGAGCCCCTGCGTCCTATCGATAATGCCTCCTATTTTGATCATGTACCAAACGGCGGGGATAACTCGTTTAGGCGGCGGGCAGTGGCGATGCTGGAAGAAATGGGGATTTCGGTCGAGTTTTCCCATCATGAAAACGGTCCGGGACAAAACGAAATTGACTTGCGTGCCTGTGATGCGCTCACCGGTTCCGATAACATCATGACTTTTAGGATTCTGATTGAAGAAATCGCGATGCAAGAAAACCTGCTGGCCACCTTTATGCCGAAGCCGATGGCTGGTCAGGCGGGCAGTGGAATGCATATCCATATGTCTTTATTCGAGGGCGAAGAAAACGCTTTTTATAACGCGGGCAGCGATATTTATCAGCTTTCCGATACTGGGCAAGCCTTTACGGCCGGTTTGCTTGCTCATGCTCGCGAGTACTCGGGGATAGTGAATCAACACGTTAATTCCTATAAGCGTTTGTGGGGAGGATCGGAGGCGCCCTCCTATATCTGTTGGGGGCATAATAACCGTTCAGCCCTGGTGCGCGTGCCCCTATATAAACCTGAAAAGGCTGGTGATGCCCGTATCGAGTATCGCGCAACCGATCCGGCCGCTAACCCTTATTTGGCTTGTGCCTGTCTGCTAGCTGCCGGGTTAGACGGGATTGAAAAAGAGATGAAGCTTCCTTTAGAAGCAGAAGATGATGTGTGGCGGCTTTCGGACGCGGAACGACGCGCCCAGGGAATCCCGGCTTTGCCTTTAACTTTAGAGGAAGCCATCGGGGAACTGCGTCAATCTGAGTTTATGGCGAAGGTACTGGGGGAGGAAGTTTACGCGTATGTACTGCGAAATAAAGAGCGGGAATGGCGTGAATACTCGGCGCAGATAACTCGCGGAGAGTTGGCAAAGTTCTTGCGGGTGTAAAGCGGGCAGGCATGGTCAGGGAAGTTACTTTAGCCTCAAGGCTGCGAGCTAGCGGGGTCAGCGAGGTCGAACGCGCTGAAAAGTGGCTTGCTAGCGACGGATTGGCTCCTCTAGTCGAGCGCGAAGATTTCTGGCATGACCTGGCTGCCTGTGCGCAACCTGACCAGGTATTACTTTGTTTAATGAACCTTTTCGAGGCAGTAGATTCAGCGAAAAGTCTCTTGGGTGATAACCCTCAGCAGCTTTCCCTAATTATTGCTTTATGTGGTTTATCTAGGTATTGCGCAGACTACCTGATTGCGCACCCCTCGCTGCTGGAGAAACTTCAAGTCAAATCCTTGCAGAGTTACTGGGACGGGGAACGTTACCTGGTAGAGCAAGAGCTTGCTATGGTGTCTCGGTTCCGCGAGACTGCCCGGGAATATATTTTGCGCGCGGTTGGGGCTAGAGAAATCCGGGAAGATACTTGGGTGGCGACGCAAGGCGACCTTAATGATTTGCGGCGGGCTTATCGCTTTCAGCTATTACAGATTGTTGCCGAGGACGCGCTACACCCTGACCCGTTAGCTTTCTTTTCAGTGGTTGCCGCTAAACTTGCCGCTCTTACTGACGCTACCTTAGAGGGGGCTCTGGCGCTTTCGCGTAGCCAATATGATTCGCAAGGAGAGGTAGATTTTGCGGTGATTGCCCTGGGGAAAACCGGGGCGGGGGAGCTTAACTATCACAGTGATATTGACCTGATTTATGTTGCCGAACCGGCTGTTTGCAGCAATCTGGGTGAGGATGAAGCGCTTAGGGTTGCGTCTCGTATGGCGATTGGGATTTCGGCTGCCTGTTGCGGCCCGGGAATCGAGATGCCACTGTGGCCAATCGATTTAGCGTTGCGTCCCGAGGGGCAGGATGGGGCTACTTGTCGCACGGTAGCTGCCCACGAAAAATACTATAAAAAATGGGCTAAGACCTGGGAGTTTCAGGCACTACTGAAAGCTAGAGCGGCCGCCGGGGATAAAAGAGTGGGGAAAGCCTATATCGACACGGTGTGGCCAATGGTGTGGAGTGCCGTCGAACGGGAGGGCTTTTTTACCGACACTCGAGCTATGAGACGGCGGGTTGAAGACTCTATTCCTGCCGAAACTGCTGGTCGGGAAATAAAATTAGGGCCTGGCGGGCTGCGAGATATCGAGTTCTCGGTGCAGCTGATGCAAATGGTTCATGGGAGAACTGATGAGAGCCTACGGGTTCGCCCCACTTTGCAAGCCTTAGATGCTTTAGCGCAGGGGGGATATATCGGCAGGGATTCTGCGCGCAAGCTAGCAGATGCCTATCGTTTCTTGCGGGTTGTAGAGCATCGAATGCAGATGCAGAGAATGAGCCGTACCCATTTATTTCCTCAAAACCCCCAGGATGAACGCCGGGTAGGCAGGTCTTTGGGAATAGATCGCTTCGGTAAACGGGGGCAACTTAGCAAGTATTGGGAAAAGTTGAAACCGCAAATACGTGCTTTGCAGCAAGATATTTTTTATCGCCCTTTGCTGCCGGCAACTGCTGGTTTATCTAAAGAGGAAGCTGCTTTGAATCCGCAAGCGGCCACCGATCGTCTACGGCTTGCCGGTTATCTAGATCCGCGGGGCGCTCTGGGGCATATTGGAGCGCTCACCGGTGGGGTTTCGCGACGTAGCCAAATCCAACGACACATTTTGCCGGTGTTACTTGGTTGGTTGGCGGAAGGTCCTTCTCCTGATGCCGGGTTACTACGTTTTCGCCGTCTTTCGGAATCTATTGGGGAATCTCACTGGTATATGCGCCTTTTGCGTGATTCTTCCCGGGTTGCCCACCGCTTGTGTATCATTTTGTCGCTCAGTCCTTATATTGCCGAGCGTCTGGAACATGTTCCGGAAGCGGTGCAGTGGCTAGACGATGATGAAAAGCTCACTCCGCGCACTTTTAGCCAGCTTTTCACCGAGATGGAGGCGCTTTCGCGCCGTCACCAAACTACTGGTGAGGCGATTGATCGGATTAGGCAAGCTCGGGGACGGGAGTTGTTGCGTTGCGCCCTTAGAGATGTTGTGGATTGTCTAGATCCGATTTCTTCCCAGGCAGCGATTACTGACATTAACGATGCCACTATCGCTAGCGCTAGTGAAGTTATTTTGCGAGAGCTGGCGGAGAAAGAAAAGCTATTACCTCGCATTGCCCTGGTGGCGATGGGGCGCGGGGGAGGACGCGAATGCGCCTATGCCTCAGATGCTGATCTTTTGGTGGTTCATTCCCCTCTGATTGATTCACGTTGGAGTAGCCAGGGGGCGGTGACTTCTACTTTGGCTCCTATTTTGACCCCGGGGGAATCTCCCACTGTCTTGCGGTCAAATGCTAAACTTCCTGCTCCGGAGGCTGCTAGAATTGCCGCTTTGTTTGCTACCCGTTTGCAAGAGGAGATGAATCGCTCATCTACTTCTCCCAGTTTAAAAGTTGATTATTCGCTGCGCCCCGAGGGAGCTGATGGGGCTTTATCTCGTTCTTTGGATGCTTTGCGTGACTATTATGAACGTTGGGCTGAGCCCTGGGAGTTGCAAGCCTTGCTGCGAGCTCGGGTATTTTGCGGGGATCGGGATTTAATGGATAGTTTCACCAAAATTATTAATCCGATTCGCTACGGAACGGCAATAGACGAGGGTGGCATTCGGCAGATTCGCCTACTCAAGGCACGTATGGAAAATGAACGGGTTCCGGGAGGGCAAGACGCTTCTTTGCATGTGAAACTCGGTCCGGGAGGGCTTAGTGATGTGGAGTGGATTGCCCAATTATTACAGTTACAAAATGCAGCTTCTTGTCCCAGCTTGCAGGTAACCGGTACTTTACAGGCACTAGAAGCAGCCAGGGCGCAAGGTTTAATATCTGAGTCTGCCGGTTCTTATTTGCGGGATGCTTGGATGATGGCGTGCCGAGTTCGCTGCGGTAATGTGCTGGTAACTAACCGTATCAGTGGCAATAAACTTGATTATTTACCTACGGCAGCCGGATATGCTCATGCTTTGGCTCGGCTGCTCGGATATTGTCCGGGAACCGAAAATGATTTACGGGAAGATTATTTACGCCGGGCGCGCCGGGCTCGCGCGGTAATGGAAAGAGTGTTTTACAACTCGTAAAGGAGCGGTTATGAAACTGGTGTTAATGCGTCATGGGCAAACTAACGCCAATATTACTGGTGCGCTTGATACTGCCGAACCAGGTTTCCCACTTAATGCGGCGGGACAAAAGCAGGTGCAAGCAGCAGTAAAGACTTGGGGAGAACTCGGTCTGCCAGACCCTCAACTTATTGTGACTTCTAATCTGATTCGCACCCATCAAAGTGCGTTACCCTTTGAAGAACGTTTCGGTCTTGTCCACGTGGAAAGTGCAGATGCGAACGAGATTCAGGCGGGGCACTTGGAAATGGCTACCGATATGGAATCGGTTGAGAAATATGTGCGCACGATTGGCTCCTGGATGCAGGGGCAGACCGATTTACAAATGGAGGGGGCACAAACCGGTGTTCAAACTTTGACTCGATTTAATCGGGTAATTGCTAAGGTCGCGCAGCAGGTAGCTAGTGATGGCTGTGCGCTAGTTATTGCGCACGGGGCTATTATTCGTTACTGGGCTTATATGAATACCTCGGAGATTACTTTTGCCCTTGCGGCTACGAAACCGGTTTCTAATGCGTCTTTATCTGTTTTCGAGGGCGAGCCGGGGCGCTTTTCTGCTCGGATTTGGTCTTCGCGTCCGGTAGAGCAGTGGCAGGTAGATGAGAACCTTACGCAGCTGCGAACTTCAAAAGAACTATTGGATAAACTGCTGGGCAGCCCCAAAACGCCTGGAAAATAGGTAAGACCAGTTGGGGCTGCCCAGTTTTTCAGTTCTTGATTTAGCGGGCAGATATGCGACTATTAATTTCGCGCGAAAAGCCTATTTAGCTTATTTTCCGCGCAGCATTCTCCGGTTTATCTTAGTTTTTGCCGGATCAACCCCACCAGGTAGGCGATATGCCTTGTTCTGTAAGGATTGAAGCCTTTGGGCAACGACTGGCACTTCGTCCTTACTGATTTCTTTCTTTAGGCGATTAATAGTTTTTAGCAGTTTAGCTAGAGGAACTTGGTTTTTGCCCGAGCCGGATTGGACTTTATGAATCGGTACGGAGGGGGCTACCCGGTGGCATTTGCGTTCTTGCTCATTTAGCAGTTCACTGGCACGCGAGGAGGGGCCTTCCGAAATTAATACGATACCCGGTCTGCCTACTAATCGATATACCAGGTCTTGTTTACGGTTAAAGGCTACCGGTTCTTCCTCTACAATCCAGCCGCGTTTAATGGAACGTAAAATCGCATAAACGTTGCCTTTTACTCCCTCTAGCTGTTTGTACATGGCGCTATTAGCTAGCCGGGTGAGCAGGGTAGTAGCTAGCAGCATTCCCAGCGACAGGGCGATAACCATATAAAAAATGGTGCGACCGACGCTTAGTGAGCTGATTAGACAGATTACCAGCACTATTAGGGGTACTGACACAATTATGGCGAGCAGTGCCCAGCCAATCCAGGAATAGGAACGTTTAGTTACGCGGTAAATGTCCGCGAGGTTATTCCACCAGTGTTTCTTTTTCTGCGGGTTATTTTGTGTAGTCATGATGGTCTAAGCCTATCGAAAAAATTGGGAATTCTGGTATTAGCGAAGTAATCCCCAGGCACTGATTGCTGTGAGCGCTACTGGAGCCTGTGGAAAACAAGGTGACAGCAGGAATCGAATCTGCTGGGGTGAGGGTATGGAAACTAGATGCATACTCAAAAATGCCGCTAACCCCAAAGTTAGGGAACAAGAAATTAGGACGGATAAATCGGGCAGACAATGGCTTGCCATTTCCGTCGATACTAATGCCTTATCGATTTTGCAACAGATAGTGCCGAGCGGAAAACCGAATTTTCCCTGTCCGCATCTCATAGAAGACGCGCAAGGAAAGAACTGGCTGCTGCGACCAGTTTTAAGAACTGGAAAGGGAGGAGGCGAGGACGCAATTGCGAAACCTCCTTCCAAGGGCAGGGAGATAGAAAAGTCTATGTTTTTGGCATCGGGTTCTGCTCGGAAAGAAAGCACTGCTAACGTTTTAGACTCTACTGTTTTGGTGGGTGATAGTTCTTCGCCAAGATTACGGGAGAATCTCCAGGATTTACCCGCTCAGGGTGCGCTTGAAAAAGATGCCGCAAACCTTTTAGAGCCAGCTGCTATACCCAAAACTTTCTCCTTTGTGCCCGCTAAACCTAGTAATAGCCCGTTTTCTGAAGCTAAAAAAGCACTTCCTGACCCAAGGGGGAATCCTGGCGCTTTGAGGGGGAAAAATTCGCTATTGCATAGGGCGGGTAATCCCCTGGTCATTCAGACGGAAAAGCCCTCACTTTTCGGGGCGTCTCCTGCGGGTAGTAAACGACCATCTTCGTTTGCTCCCCAAGTCGCAGTAACTGAAGCGGGGGCGATAGCTTCGGCAAGTTCTAAAAAGAAACCGGTTGTGGGACTTGGTTTTACCGATTCTTCAAATTTGGAGGATGACTGTTCAGTAAATGCCGCTGAAACCTATCTAGTTAAACCTGCTTGGGAGCGCCTGAAAACAAAAGCGAGTGGGAAAGCATCCAGTAAAGCAGCTGGTATAGGCGGGGGCGATAAGGTGGCAATAGTTGCTGAACCCCTAGAATCCTGGAAACTGTGGATGCGTCCTTTCCTTGCTTTTATATCGGTAGTTTTAGTGCTAGCGGGTTCTTGGCAGCTAGCGGGAGGTCTATAGCCAAACCTCCCGCTAACTGTGAATTTTTTAGGTAATATCCGGCATTATTCCCCTTGACCAGCAGCTTTTATGCCTGCTACTAGGGAGTTACGGATTTCTTCCATAGTGTTAGTAACTCCATTTGGATTGGAGGGCAACATCAAGGTTTGGGACTTGGAGTATTTTGCGACCTCAGCCAAGGTGTCGAAGTATTGCGTCATTAACAGGATTTGCTGTGCCTGATCCCCAATGCCGGCATCGCGCAAGGATTCGTACTGTTCAACCAAGCCTTCTACGATAGCGCGCCTTTGTAGGGCGATTCCTTCACCTTGGAGACGTTTCGATTCGGCGTCCGCTTCTGCTTGTTTAACCAGTTTGATTTTATCGGCTTCTGCTAGTTGGATAGCCGCTTCCCGTTCACGCTGTGCCGCGTTGATAGAGTTCATAGATTCCCGAACCCGTTGATCGGGATTTATGTCGGTAACCAGTGAGTTTACGATTTTGAATCCGTAACGTGCCATCTGCTCTCCCAAAGAAATCTCAATCTCTTGGGCAATCGTGTCTTTAGAGGAAAATGCTTCATCTAAGTTCAGCTGGGAGAGGGAGGAACGTACCCGGTCGAAAACGTAGGAAGTAATCTGTTGGTTAGGGTTGGATAAGGAATAGAACGAGGCCGCCGAATCTTGCACCTGGAACTGTACTGATACCGGAATAGACACAAACACGTTGTCTTTGGTTTTGGTTTCCACCACCAAATCAAGTTGCTGGATTCTCCGTTCTACTTTCTTTGCGATTCGGTCAATAACTGGGATTTTGATATGAAGCCCAGGGCTGCAAACTCGTTTGAATTTTCCGAACCGCTCGATTATGGCTTCGGTTTGTTGCTTAACGATGAAAATAGCTGAGAACAATAGGCAGACTAGCAGGAGAAGAACAAGGACGATAATGATTGTGTGCGTGCTGCTCTGAGCAAAGATTGCATTTAATGTTTGGAACAAGCGCGTTCTCCTTTAAAACGAGTTTTCATACGGACAATTGCAGAATATCAAACTAGGTTCTTTTTCCCGCGTGCAGTTTCACTACGGTAGTTTCTCGCAGGCTCAGCCGGTATTGAATGATAATAGGTGAATAATCCAAGGTAAGGGCGGCTGTGAGCAGCCCCACGTAAAGCCAGTTTGGCAAATCTAAGGTCTTTATAGATATACTTTCATACGCAACGCGGATGTAGCTCAGTTGGTAGAGCATCACCTTGCCAAGGTGAGGGTCGCGAGTTCGAGTCTCGTCATCCGCTCGTTTTAAAGGGCGTCGCCAAGCGCGGCGCTCTTTGATTATGGTGGGTTGGTCGAGTGGTTAGGCAGCGGCCTGCAAAGCCGTGTACACGGGTTCGAATCCCGTACCCACCTCGGGCGATTGGCGCAGCTGGTTAGCGCGTTTCCTTGACACGGAAGAGGTCGCTGGTTCGAGTCCAGTATCGCCCACCAAGGCTGGTTATTACTGGCTATCTTATCTGCTCTACCCTCTTTTAGGTGGTTTAGCTCTAAAGATTAGCTAGAGTGGGGTAATGCTTAAAGCAGACTTAAGACCTAAAACCGGGTTTGCTTACTTAGAGTAATCGGCTCCTTCAACGGTGTCACCTGGTTTTGGGGAGACGCTATTTTTTAGAGCCTGCCCGGAATCGCTAGCTGCTTGTGCCCAGGCATCTATTTCTTCCTGTATAGTTTGACGAATCATTTGCTTGGGGTTGTAGCGAGAAAAATTGATATTGCGCAGCATTTTTAGGTTTTCTAAATCTTCAGGGGTGAGTGCGCTAAAGTCTCCAGAAGACTCCCGCCGCATTTTTGCTGACCAGGCTTGTATAGAAGCTAATAAATGTCGCAGCCCTGTCAGAGCTTGCGCAACATTTTTCGGTCCCAAAACCAAAGCGGCAATCACCGCCAGTACCAAGAACTCGCTACCACTGATGCCAAACATTACGCATTCACTCCGCTAGCAATCTGCATAAAACTACTCTAGGTGAGTTAAGAGATTTTTTACCAATAGAAAATACTGATTTTGAACTAAAACCGATATTTATAAACATCCACAATAGATATAGATAACGAAACCTGTCTCGGGTCACCCCAAAAGTGCGCGGGAAGGGACTTGAACCCTCACGACCGTTAAGTTGGTCACTAGCACCTCAAGCTAGCGCGTCTACCGATTCCGCCACCCGCGCTCAAGGACACCAGAGAGATTAGCACACCTTGTAGCTTGCATGAAAAATGAAACCTAAAATGCGAGCTGGGACGCCATACGGAAAAGCGCTTTACTGAGCCTTTGTGAATTGCGTAAGCACAAAAATGCCTACAATAGGGCAGGGAGTCACGTTCTAGAGCTATTTACCTCGGGATAGAAACGGAAAAGCGGATGGAAAAGCATACTTTCGACACTGTGGTGTTCGATATGGACGGTACTTTGACCGATTCGGTTCCCCTTATTACCCAGGGAATTAGAGAAGTTATTTCCCACTATAATCTTCCCAGTCAAAGCCCTCAGCAGCTAAAACGGTTCGTAGGTCCGCCGCTGCGTCTAGGATTTAAAACCTATCTAGATTTAGAAGAAGACCGACTTGATGAAGCTGTTGAAATATACAGGCGTTTTTACCGTCCTCGGATGAGGCAGACTCCGCTCTTTGCGGGGATTAAAAAAATGCTTGCGCAACTGCACTCGGCAGGTCTAAAAACGGCGATTGCGTCCTCTAAACTTGAGGAACTGGTAATCGAGATAGCTCGCGCTAGTGGGATAAGTCCCTACCTGGATGTGATTGCCGGAACCAGGGAAACCCCCGGCACTAGCGCTGAAAATCCTAGTGATGTTGCTAATCCGCTAACTCGGCGCGGCAAAGAAGGGGTTATTCGCTATGCCCTGTCCCAGCTGGGCAATACTTCCCAGCTGGAAAAGACAGTGCTGGTTGGAGATCGCCAGGACGATTATCGGGCTGCAAAGAATATCGGCATTGAGGTAATCGGGGTTTCTTGGGGCGCTGGAACCGCCGCGGAGTTCCCGGGAGCTACCTGGGTTAAGTCTGTGGAAGAGCTTACGGACATTTTGCTTTCGGGAAATAATAAAGAAAGGGATAATTTTGATTAACGAGGACGAAGAACGAACCTCAGCGAATGCGGCTAACTTGGGGCTAAACCTGCCTGATTCGCACCGCCCCGAGGATTTGGTGCGCCAATTCCACGAGGTTTACGGACTGCCGATTCAGCACGGGCCGGCAAGTATAAATCACGAGCGGGTTCATATGCGGATGCGTCTCATTTTTGAGGAAGTGTGTGAATTAACCGGGGCTGTCTATGGGGATAAGGCTCGCGCCCTCCTAGAGGAGGCTATTTCTTCCCTACCTGATGACAATACTCGCGACACTATCGAGGCCGCGGATGCTCTGGCTGACCTTACCTACGTTATTTATGGAATGGCGCTTGAATGTGGGATTTCACTGCCAGCGGTACTTCGGGAAGTGCAGGCTTCCAACCTGTCAAAGCTAGATGGTGCGGGCAAACCGATTTACCGTGAGGACGGAAAAGTTCTAAAGGGCGAGAATTTTTTTCCTCCGGACATCAAAAAGGCGCTAAAACACCAGATTCCCTAGTAGGATTAAGACCAAAAGAATATTTCTTTTTGATAGCGTAAGATAGACTAAAACCGAAGGAACGATTTTTAGATTGCTAACCTCTTCTCTCGCTGCCGGTAGGGTGGCATCTGACAGGTTACGGTCTAATCCGGCTCGCATCTGCTTCATGGGGATACTTGAAGCGGGCAAAGGGAGGTAACGTGGCTAAAGTAGTAGTCATTGGCGGCGGTTATGGTGGTATAACCGTAGCGGGTGGGCTAGATGACGTAGCCGATGTCACGTTGGTCGAACAGAAAGACCAGTTTGTTCATCACGCCGCCGCGCTCAGGGCGGCAGTAGATTCCGTGTGGGGACACACCGTATTTATGCCCTACAGCCGGCTACTTGAACGGGGGCGGGTCGTTCACGGAACCTGTATGCGGGTGGATGGTCGCACGGTTTATGTAGCTGGACATGACCCTATCGAAGCTGATTTTTTGGTGTTAGCAACCGGAACTACCTACCCATTCCCTGCAAAACACATGGTTTCCCAAGCTTCGGTTGCAAAGGCTCGTCTTGATCAAACGCGCGATAACTTAGCGCGTGCCAAACGAGTAATGCTGGTCGGAGCGGGTACTGTCGGCGTAGAATTCGCGGGCGAGCTAACCTCCACCTACCCCAATATGAAAATCATTATGGTGGATAAAGAACCCTATATCCTGGGCACTCCTGGATATTTAGATTCTTTGCGCGAAACCATGACCAAGCAACTAGAAGCACGCGGTATTGAACTGGTACTCGGCGCGCCTTTGGCCTATATGCCTCCCACCGATGTGGGTATGCTTTCCACATTCCAGGTGGAAACCCTCGCGGGACAATCCGTAGAAGCCGATATGTGGTTCTTGTGCTATGGCGCTCAAACGTCCTCCGGCTACCTACACGGATCCTATTCCCAGGTTATGCATGCTAATGGCACCGTTATGGTAGATGAACATCTGCGGGTTAAAGACATGGAGAATGTCTATGCAGTTGGTGACATCACCGATGTGCCAGAATCAAAGCGCGCAGATGCTGCCCGCGCTCACGCCCGCGTGGTAATCGCGAATATTCGCGATCAGCTATCGGGGCGTACTCCTTCGACAACCTATGCTCCGGGTAAGGAGTGGGTCATTTTGCCGTTAGGTCCTGATGGCGGGGCCTCACAGCTGGTTGATCCGGACGGTACAACTAGGATTGTTGGACCGGAAGAAACCGCCGAAATCAAGGGTACCGATTTGATGGTAACCATGATTCGCGGGCAACTTCACCTACCCTAAGCAGGAAGGTTGTATAGAAGCTAAGGGGGTAGTCTATCGTGGCTGACCATTTACAGGTGACCTTTGATAGTTTTGTTGCAGCGTTGCAAGCGCATTTAGAAGCTGCCCGGCGAGCAGCTGACCCAGATTCTGACCCACAGGTAGCTAAAGCGAGCCAGGCATTAGAATCAGCCTTTTCTACCTATGATGAAGCGCTCTATTCGCAGCTTGGCTGTGATCTTCCCCTAGATGTGTTTGAATACGAAGATATTGATTCCGACACTCTTTTCGAACATATTAACCGAGTTTTAGATGATGAAGAATCTGATGACTATGACTCAGATTTTGATGATGAAGAATACGACTACGAGGACGAAGACGACTCGGATAAACAGCTAGATGAAGCTGAAGCAGCCCTCCTTGAAGACTACGACTTTGACGAAGAGGACGAGGAAAACGAAGATTAGTTAGCTTTACCGCGCTTAGCTTACCGCGCCTTCCCGCTAACCCTTCCTGGCTCTTGCTTTAGAAGTTTCCGCTATTATTTCAAGTTCGCCAGTTATCTGCTTTGGCTTAGGCACTAACCTCATCGAGTGCCACCCGGATTTGGTGAGGAACATGGGCATCAGCTGCTTTAAGTACCGCCGCAAATTGCCCAGCGCTACGTGCTCCGGTCAATGCGCTGGTAACTCCCGGTGCGTCCTTTACCCAGGCTAAGGCCAATTTTAGGGGCTCCCATTCTAGTCCCTCAGCCCCGGCTAATACCGCTTGGGTTATCGGTTCGTACTCTTTTGAGAGGTAGGGGGCAACGAAGCCTTGTAAATGCTGAGACGCAGCCCGCGAATCGGGGGGAACGCTGGTTTGATATTTACCGGTCAATACTCCTCGCCCTAACGGTGACCAAGCGATAAAACCAGAATCAAAATGAGTGCTTGCCGGCAGAATCTCGTCCTCAACTTGACGATTAAGTAAAGAGTATTCCCCTTGGACAGCAGCAACCTCGTAGCGGTCTTGCCCCAGCAATACTGCCAGTTCCGCCATCGCCCAGGCTGGATAGTTAGACACCCCTACGTAGCGGGCCCGCCCAGAACGCAGTGCCATCTCCAGAGCGGTAAGGGTTTCCTCTACCCGCACAAACGGGTCATAGTGGTGTACAAACCAAACATCAAGATAAGAGACTCCTAAACGCTCTAAGGATTGATCTAGTCCGCGCAATAAATTTGCGCGGGAGGCATCAACACTGGGAGGATCTCCTGGTCGCACCCCTGCCTTTGAACAAATAACCAAATCATCGCGGGAAAATTTCTCCTCAAGGAGATTGCCGATGAGTTTTTCTGACTCGCCCTCACCATAGGTGGCGGCGGTATCAATCAGGTTGCCCCCGGCATCTAGGAACATTTGAAGCTGCTGACTTGCTTGCTCAAAATCGGTGTCCCGTCCCCAGGTCAGGGTGCCAAGCCCCAGGGTGGAAACCATCAGTCCGGTACGTCCTAGTCTTCTCTTTTCCATATCCCCAGGTTAAAGGGAATCAGTCTTAGATGTTTTAGGCACGGCGACTAAACTTAAAAACAGTTAGCTACCGAGCTGATTTTTATAGGGATAATCGGTGGGTTAAGGGATTTTGCTGCCCAAACAATGTTGCTAAATACCCCGATTTTTGCCGAAAACTGCCAGGGGTGAGAGAAAACACCCACTGTGGCTGCCACTATTTAACCTCTAGGCTATAGGCTTGGTGGACGTGGGTATTTTTGAAGCCATAATTATGGGGCTAGTTCAAGGTTTAACCGAGTTTTTGCCGATTTCTTCCTCGGCGCATCTTAGGATTGTAGGGGCATTGTTTGGTGATGATCCGGGCGCAGCCTTCACCGCGATTACACAAATCGGTACTGAAAGCGCAGTTCTTATCTATTTTTGGAAAGATATCAGCCGGATAGTTTGTAAATGGTTTCAAGCGTTCGCCCCAAAGCGTAGCGGGGTAACTCAAGCTGATTCTGATGTGCGCATGGGGTGGATGATTATTGTAGGCTCCCTTCCGATTGGCATTTTGGGATTGCTAGGGCAAGATTTTATTGAGAGCCAGCTTCGCAATATGTGGATTACGGTTTCTATGCTGGTCATATTTGCTTTAATTTTGGGGGCAGCGGATCGCTACGGTAAGAAAGAAAAAACTTTAGAACATCTGTCGTGGCTGCAAGCTATCCTTTTTGGTTTCGCGCAAGCCCTAGCTTTAATCCCGGGAGTCTCCCGTTCCGGTGGGACTATTACTGCTGGTCGGCTGATGGGCTTTACTCGGGTGGCGGCGGCTCGCTATTCGTTCCTGCTGGCAATGCCGGCGGTTTTCGCTTCCGGGTTTTTCGAGGCCGCTAAATCAGTAGGGAATAATCCTGCCGGTTGGGGCGCAACCATTCTGGCTACCGTAGTTGCTTTCGCGGTGGGATATGCGGTTATTGTTTGGTTTATGCGTCTTTTGGAAACCAAGACCTTTACTCCTTTCGTTATTTATCGTCTGCTTTTGGGTATCGGGGTTGCTGTGGCGCTAGCTACTGGCGCTTTATCGGCATTGGCGTAAGCAAATACGGGGATTTTTAAGCTATGGGCGCGGTTCTTTTTGATATGGACGGAACCTTGATTGATTCCGAACCGCTGTGGCATCGTGCGGAAGCACAGATTGTTGCGGGGTTCAATCAGGAATGGAGTGTAGAGGACGGGCAGGCTTTAACTGGCAACTCCCTGTTTGATAGTGCCTGTATTATGATTCAACGCAAGAATCTGCCGTTAGCGCCCAAGGCGGTGATTGAGATGATGGTCTCGGCAATGCACCAGTTCTATGTTACTCAGGGGGTACCTTGGATTGAGGGAGCCAAGTCGTTATTAGGCGAGTTGGCATCGGCAAATATCGCTACTGCCTTGGTTTCGGCTTCCTATGACATTTTGGTTCAGGATGTGTGTCGTAGCGCCCCGAAAGGTGCCTTGAGTGTCATGGTGACTGGTTCTGAAGTGGGCATCCGGCAAAAACCGTTCGGAGATCCCTATCTGCTGGCAGCTAAACGTCTGGGAGTGCCGATAGAGCAGTGTTTAGTGGTGGAGGATTCTACTCCCGGACTGAAAGCTGGAAAAGATGCGGGGGCGCGCCTGGCTTTGGTAGGGCAGCGGGAAGTTAGCGGAATTGAGGCGGCGCGTTTTAGCTCGGTAGGTCAAATGACGCTAAACGATGTGCAGCGCTTGTTAGCTTAAAGCAGCCCCGCGTCCTTAGATGCCAGCTATACTTGGTCTACCTGCGTAGATAATAGTTTTTGGACGCCCTCTTCAGAGATTTCGGGCGGGGTTCCTCCCAGGAGAGGACAGTGTGCCCGGTAGTCACACCAGTTACAAAGCGGCGAGCGGCGCGGTGGAAAATCCCCGGAGCGGGCTTGGGAAGAAATCTGTTCCCAAACCGCCAATATTTCCGCGTTGGTGGCATCTATGTCTGCAATTGTGGGGGTATAAGTGTAAACCTGCCGGTCTTTGAGGAATAACAATTGGAGGCGAGCCGGTAATTCTCCTTGGGTTAAATACCAGATTAGCGCGTAAAAACGGATTTGAAACTGGTAGGGACCGATATAGCGTTCGGCGGGTGCTTTGCCGGTTTTATAGTCCACAATCCGTACCAACCCGGTGGGGGATATATCTACCCGGTCGATATATCCATGCAGGTTCAGATGGTCTTTATTGGTCACCCGCAAGTATTTTTCCCGGTGAGCCGGGTTCAACCTATCGGGGTTTTCCATCAAAAAATAGTTGGCAAGCAGCTCGCGACAAGATTCTAGGAATTGATTTTCTTCGCTTTTGTCGCCCTTAAATAGTTCGGCATATAGCTCGGGATTTTCATCTATAGTGTCCTCCCAGATTTCATAAATCTTCTGGTCAGCGCTTTCAAATCTGCGTTCCTTTGCGGGCAAATCAAACAGATTTTCTAGAACTGAATGAACCAAGGTTCCTCGCCGGCGCACCGGGCTTTCTTTGGCGGGAAGTTTATCTATCACTTGGAATCGGAACTGCAAGGGACAGTTGCGGAAAGTCCCGATGCGGGAGGGTGAGAGGGCGGCGGAGTGGTCAGCGGAACTCATATCCCTATTCTAGGACGTTCTGGCGCGCGGTCTGGATAGTTAATAACAGATAGAATAGGGAAAATGAGCTTTAAACTACCAGCAGAGGGTGGCAAAATCCCTCGTTCTGTAGCTGAAGGGACGGCGCGCAGCCGTTCGCGAGGGGTTTTCCGCCTCGGAGATCGGGTGCAGCTGCAAGGAGCGGCGGGGGATCTATATACGGTCACTATCACCGAGAAAGGTTGGTTTAATACCGCTAAAGCCTCATTTGCCCTGGCACAGTTAATAGGACGTGAAGAGGGGAGCCTGGTCTGCTCCCGGGAGGGGCGCGAGTTTTTAGCGTTCCGTCCTCGCCGTTTGGATTACACCTTGTCCATGCCGCGAGGGGCAGCGATTATCTACCCGAAAGACGCGGCTCAAATTCTCCAATCTGCGGACATATTTGCTGGTGCTCGAGTTTTTGAATGTGGAGCTGGTTCGGGGGCTCTCAGTATTTCTTTGCTGGAGATGATTGGAGATAGCGGTCAGCTAGTTTCGCTGGAGGCACGGGAAGATTTTACCGATATTGCCCAAGCAAATGTGGATTTGTGGTTTGGTACCTCTCACCCGGCTTGGCAGCTTCAGCGCGGCCGGCTCGGGCAGCTAGATTTAGTGAGCCTTTACGGAAAGCACTATTTTGATCGGGCAGTCATTGATTTGTTGGACCCTTGGCAATATCTGGATATTTTGCATCAAATATTGGTTCCCGGTGGGGTGCTTTGCTGTTATGTAACCACCGTAACCCAGATGTCTACACTGGTAGAGTCCTTAAGGGAACATGGGGGTTTCGGGTTTACTCAAAGCGAGGAAACTATGCAACGTCTGTGGCACACCGAGGGTCTAGCGCTGCGTCCGGAACATAACATGGTTGGTCACACCGGGTTTTTAGTTACTACCCGCAGTTTATCTTCGGGGGCTAGACGTCCGAAGAAACTTGGTTCTACCCCAAAAGAAGCCAAAATTAATGGTGGGCAGTGGGGTGCGGAAGCTAACTGGTCAGAGGTTGAGCTGGGGCAGCGCCGACCTTCTGAACGTAAAACCCGCCGGGTGCGCCGCGATGTGGTTAGGCGCGCCGATTATTGGGTGCGAGGAAACCAGGGTGAGGACGATTGCCCACCCCCGGAACCGGCTTCTAGTTCGCACGCGCCCTCGTAACTTGAGGTGTTAAACAGCGCATTTATGATGATTTACGGGTTTTTTATAGCCTGGAGAGGCTTTGGGGGAAAGGAAAACAATGCCTAGGGATAGCGCTGAAGATATACAGGCGCTGAAAAGGGAAGTTACTTCCCTTAAGGGGAAAAATCAGCGACTTTCCTCAGCTTTGACTGCGGCTCGCGATCAGGTAGCGCAGCTGCATCAACAATTGTCGCTTTTAGCTAAACCTCCAGCAACTGTGGCGCTAGTGGCACAAGCGCC
Organism: Urmitella timonensis; assembly: GCA_900120415.1. Taxonomy (GTDB): domain Bacteria; phylum Actinomycetota; class Actinomycetes; order Actinomycetales; family Actinomycetaceae; genus Varibaculum; species Varibaculum timonense_A. Next base: position 281,605 of record FQLW01000005.1, read on the forward strand.
GATTGTTGAGGGCGAAGTTAGGGTTTTTCTGGGTGGTAAACCGATGGTGCTTCCGCTGCATCCGAAGATTAACCCTGCCCAGCTGCAAGTAGGTTTAGAGGTGCTCGTAAATGCGGAAATGGTGGTCACTAAAGTCCTGTCTTACCCCACTAGCGGCACTTTGGCGCAGGTAAGAGAGATCCTGCCTCAGGGGCGTGCCTTGGTGCAATTAGGTAATACTGATACCGAGGTGGTGCGGCTGGCAGCCCCCCTAGTGGGAGCGCTGGAAGTGGGGGATTCAATTCTACTTACCCCTCGCAGCCGGATAGGCATCCAAAAGATTCAAAGAGGGGAAGTTGAACAGCTCTTAGCTCCCCAAATCCCCAATGTTTCCTATCGCCAAATTGGGGGATTGGACAAGCAGATTGAAACTATCCGGGACGCGGTGGAATTGCCGTTTCTCCACCCGGAGCTTTACCACCAATATGGACTTCGCGCCCCGAAAGGTATTTTGCTGTATGGACCGCCTGGTTGTGGGAAAACTCTAATCGCGAAAGCGGTAGCCACTTCCCTAGGGAACAGCGCTAATGGAAAATCTTCCTATTTTTTGTCGATTAAAGGGCCCGAGTTGCTCTCTAAGTTTGTGGGAGAAACTGAACGGCAGATTCGCGCTATTTTTTCCAGGGCGCGTCAGCTTGCCAGCAATGAGCATCCGGTAGTTATTTTCTTTGACGAAATGGAGGCGCTTTTCCGCACCCGGGGATCAGGTATTTCTTCCGATGTGGAAACGATGATTGTTCCGCAGCTACTCGCAGAAATTGACGGAGTGGACACCCTCTCTAATGTGATTGTTATTGGGGCTTCCAACCGTGAGGACATGATTGACCCGGCGGTGCTGCGTCCGGGGCGACTGGATGTGCGGGTACGGATTGACCGCCCCCAGCTTCTTCAGGCGGGAGAAATCTTTGATATCCATCTAGGGGACTCGGTTCCGCTGCAAAGCGGTGACGAAACTTCGCCAAGCAGCACCCGCCAGCGCCTTCGCGAGAAACTGGTGGCGCTGCTGGGAGAAGAATCTAGTCACACTCAGCTTTACGAGGTCGTCTATGAAGATGGGGGACGCGAAATCATCTATGCTGCCTCCTTGCTTTCAGGGGCAATGATTGCCTCTATTGTTGAACGGGCAAAGAAAGCAGCTATTAAAGACTCTTTGCAAGGACGCAAGGCAGTAAGCGGCTTGAGCTGGGCTCATGTTGAATGGGCTGCCTTAGAGGAAATCCGAGAAACCGCCGCTTTGGGCACGTCTAATGACCCGGGAGAGTGGGCTAGAACCCTCGGGGTTAGGGGAGGACGAATCGTTGATGTACGCAGCTTGCAATAGGAGAATCTGATGGTAGTTAGTGCTGTTAAACGCCCGATGGGAACCGAAACCGAGTTTGGGATTATCCAGGCAGGGAACATTTACGCCAATCCGGTAGCGATTTCTAGCCAAATCGTATGTGCCTACCGTGACCATTCGCGTCCAGGCGAAGCCGTTAGCTGGGATTACGACGGAGAAAATCCCCTGCAAGATATGCGGGGTTTTTCGATTAGTCCCCGGGAAGCGGATCCTTCGCAACTGACCAATAATCCCGAGCAGCTGGCGCCTTCCGGTCGCGAACTTAGGGCAGTAGCGCGTCCAAGTCAGCAAGAAGCCGCAATGCCTAAGCCAAGCGCCTGTGTACTTACTAATGGCGCGCGCCTCTACGTTGATCACGCGCACCCAGAATATTCCTCGCCCGAAACCCTAAATCCTCGCCAAGGCGCGCTCTATGATGCGGCCGGGGACGAGATTGCTCGTCGCGCGATGGAGCTGGCAGACCAAAATGGCGAAAACATTCAGCTTTATAAAAACAATGTTGATGGCAAAGGAGCAGCCTACGGTACTCACGAAAACTATCTGGTACGCCGCGACCTCGATTTTCATAAACTAGCGCAGTTTTTGATTCCGTTCTTAGTCACCCGTCCAATTATTTGCGGAGCAGGGAGAGTCGGTATCGGGCAGCGTTCCCAAATCCCGGGTTTTCAAATCTCTCAACGCGCCGACTATGTAGAAAACGATATTGGTTTAGAAACCACGTTTAACCGTCCGATTGTTAATACCCGGGACGAACCGCACGCTGATGCGAGCCGGTGGCGGCGGCTGCATATTATTGGCGGGGACGCGAACCGTTTCCACTATTCGGCTTATATCCGTTTAGGTACTACCGCTGCTTTTCTTTGGTTAATCGAAAACGCCGGTACTGCCCAAATACGCGCCCTAGAGAACCTAAGAATCGTTTCCGACCCGGTGGAAGAAACTTGGGCGGTATCTCATGATTTGACGCTAACCCACCGTATCCAGACCGCTTCTGGCCCGCTCACCGCTTTAGAGATTCAAAACGCCATTTTAGAGACGGTCGATACGATGGTTACTCAAGCCGGCGGCGCTGACGCGGACACCAGTGCCCTTCTTAATAGCTGGCGCGCCCTCTTGAAATCCTTAGGAACAGATCGCCACCTAGCTGCCCGCCAAATAGAGTGGGTAGCAAAATACCAGTTGCTTTCCCGTATGCGTGAGCGTTTAGGGTGCGAGTGGGATAACCCTAAAATCCAGGCATTAGATTTGCAGTGGGCAGCGCTGCGGCCGGGAATATTTGAACAGCTTTGTACGGCCGGAATGGTTGAGCAACTGTTTAGCGCCAAAGAAATATCGCAAGCGGTTTTAGAGCCTCCCCAGGCAGGAAGAGCTTGGGTGCGTGGTATGGCAGTTGCGAAACTTCCACAGGTAAAGAAAGGATCTTGGCAATCGCTGCTTCTAGATTTAGGGGGCGAACACCTTTTACGTTTTCCCTTAGGCGACCCCGACCGAGAAGCAAGCCAAGAGCAAAGAGAGGCCTTGCGCCGCGCCGATGCCCTGGCATTTGTTAAAACCGCCGGTCAAAAGGCTTGATAGGAAAAAATCTCCGAAAAATCGTAGGCTTAACCCATATTAGGAGGACAAAATGGTTCAAGAACAAATAAATGCCCCCGGCGGGAAGGGCGAAAACAGCGAGCAAGATTCGCTAAACGGTCAAGCACAGATAAACGTACCCGCTATTGACGCCCTCTTAGAGCAGATAGATACGGTACTACAAACCGATGCGCAAGCCTTCGTAGAGGGCTTTGTACAAAAGGGCGGACAGTAACCTTGCGAAGAATTTTCGGGATTGAAACCGAGTACGGTATTACCTGCGCTGTCTCCAAAGGACACGCTCCTTTAGATGCGGAACAGGCAGCCCGCCGCCTCTTTAAACCGGTAGTTAATCGCCACCGCTCCTCCAATGTATTTTTAGGAAATGGAGGTCGCCTCTACCTGGATGTAGGTTCCCATCCCGAATATGCCACTGCCGAATGCGATAATCTACGCGATCTCTTGGCGCAAGACAATGCCGGTCAGGCACTTTTTGCTGATTTACTGGCGAAAATAAACCAAGAACTGAAAACTGAGGGAATCGATGGGCGCATTCATCTTTTCAAAAACAATCTTGACTCCCAGGGGAACTCCTGCGGATGTCATGAAAACTATCTTTTGCATCGCTCCGCTGATTTCATGGGCATGGCCGATGGACTAATTACCTTTTTTATAACCCGGCAAATACTGGTGGGAGCCGGGATGGTAGACGAAAACGGCGGCTATCATTTTTCACAGCGCGCCGATCAAATCTATGACCCGATTTCGGCTGCCACCACCAGGGCACGCCCTATTATTAACACCAGAGATGAACCGCTCGCGGACTCGAACCAGTATCGCCGGATGCACGTAATCGTTGGCGACTCCAATATCTGTCAAGCCACCACTGCCCTGAAAGTGGGGATGACTATTGCTTTACTTGATGCGCTTGATTGTTCCTTGACCTTGAATGATTTGGCGGTGGCAGACCCGATGAACGCGATTCGCGATATTAACGCTGATTTATCGGGGCTGACTGTGTTACAGCTGAAACAGGGCGGTTCTGCAAGCGCAGTTCAGATTCAAAACTCCATCTATCAGCGAGTGATGAATACTTTAAGTGATGCGGGGCAATTGGAAGCCACCAGTGAACGAATAACGGTCGCGGGATTTGATCCTTTAGAACTATGGGGTAGGGCGCTCAAATGTTTTGAAACCCAAGACTTCAGCCAGGTAAATACTGAGCTTGATTGGGTTATAAAGAAGAATCTTTTGGAGCAAAACGCTAAGCGCCTGCAAGTAGCTATGAATTCTTCGGTGATTTCCCGCCTGGATTTGGCCTATCACGATATTGGTTCTAAAGGTTTATCGCCCGCCTTAGAAGCTGCCGGTTTGATGCGTCAGCTAATCCCACTCAAAGAGATTGAGACTGCAAAAACCTATCCTCCCGCCACTACCAGGGCAAATATCCGGGGCGCGATTTTGCGGGCGGCAGCCAAACAGCGCAAAGATGTTTCTGTGGACTGGCTGCACGTACGAATTAATGAATCTAAACTTCCTACTGTTACCTTGGGCGATCCTTTTGCCAGTGAGGGGCAAGTTTTAGATAAGCTGCTGGGGGAGCTGCAGGAATGAATATGGACAATCAACCGCCGGTTAAGGATTCTGAGTACCTGCCCGAGGACGAATCCAAAGCTCCCCAGACCTCGGAAACTATTTTTGGCTCCCCGCTTCCGCAACCAACCCCGCTTACCCCGCCTAAACGTCCTCACCTTTCCCCACTTAAGGTGAACTATCGCCGTTTTCCCTCCAGAAAAGCTGAGGTATCCGCAAAAAAGCCCTCCGCGTCCTTACATATTTTGAAATGGTGGTCAGCTTTAGTGGCGATAGCTGTGGTAGCTGCACTGGTAATTTCCGGGTTTTACCTGTGGGAAGCATATCGCATAGAGGCTACGACCGGAGTATCTACCGAGTTAAAAATCAGCGGTAACCTGGGGGAACAACCGGTGCTTGAACTGGAAGGACAGTTGCCTTTTACCTTACCGAAATCTCACGCCGTGATTACTGGCACCGGTCCGCTGGTGCAGCAAAACAGCGACGTGCGAGTAATGGTCAGTGTCTTTGAAGGCGATACCGGCAAGTTTGCTTGTAAGAACGGGAAACCGCATCTGTACGCTGGTAAAGCTAATGCCCAAACTCTGCCGGGAGGACTTTTATCGGAGGTAGTAGATAAGCGCGAAGGAACTCGCTTAGTTCTGCGCCGTCCAGCCAGTAATAGCAACGGGAAAACAGCTATGGAAATTGATGTTATCGATATTTTGCCTACCGCGGTTTACGCTACCGACATCAAAATTCCGCAGCCTGCGGGGGTCAGTTTTAGCTTCCCACAAGGGCTACCCAAATTTGAGGCAGCCTCACAAACTCGTCCTAAAGAAGCAGCTACTTACGTATTGGTTCCCGGTAACGCCGAGCAGCTAAATCCAAAGAAAAAGGTGATAGCCCAATACGGGGTGTGGGAACTGGATTCGGGCAAGAATCGGGTCTACACCTGGGGAAAGACCGGCCCGCAGGAAATCTTGGGGGACAGCATTTACCAGTCGCTTGCCGAGCAGCTCACCGATTTGCGCGTAAATTCGCGGATTTTGGCGATTATTCCTGCCGATCAGGCCACGGGAGATAGTGCTTTAGCTGTGGTGATGGATGTTTTAGCAGCTGGGGAATGATACTGTTTAACAGCTTTTCTTCGCCATCTATTGCGTTTTAAGTCCAAGATAAGACGGTTTTTGCTGCCTGAGGTAAGAGTTTTTTACACTGAAAACATAGACTCGGCAAGGAGGGAAAATGGCGGTAGCGATTCGGGTTATTCCCTGCCTGGATGTAGACCAATCTCGGGTGGTTAAAGGGGTAAACTTTCAAAATTTGCGTGACGCTGGCGACCCGGTGGAACTCGCTGCGCATTACACTGTCGAGGGCGCAGACGAAATCACTTTCCTAGATGTTTCGGCTTCCAAAGAGGGACGCGCAACTATGGTGCAGACGGTGCAACGCTGCTCGGAGCAAGTTTTTGTGCCCCTGACTGTGGGCGGGGGAGTGCGTTCAGTGGCAGATGTGGAACAGCTCCTGGGTGCGGGGGCTGACAAAGTGGGGGTTAATACTGCCGCGATTGCCGACCCGAATCTTGTCGATAGGATTGCGAAGCGTTTCGGTAATCAAGTCTTGGTTATTTCCGTTGATGCTCGGCGCTGCCCTGACGGAGTGGAAACCGCTAGCGGATTTGAACTTACCACTCATGGGGGAACTCGTTCTACCGGTATTGATGCTTTGCGCTGGTGCAGCGAAGTCACCTCCCGTGGAGCCGGAGAAATCCTGCTGAACTCTATGGATGCTGATGGGGTGAGGACGGGGTTTGATTTAGAAATGTTGGGGCAGGTGCGCTCGCGGGTATCCGTTCCTTTAATTGCTTCGGGGGGTGCGGGCAAGGTTGAACATTTTGTCGAAGCGGCGCATGCCGGGGCGGACGCGGTGTTGGCGGCCAGTGTTTTCCATTTCGGTCATTTAACCATAGCGCAGGTTAAATCGGCGTTAAGGGAAGCGGGGTACGAGGTTCGATGAATGGGCAGAGTTTAGATCCCCAGCTGGCTGCTCGGTTAAAACGTGATGAGGCAGGGCTCGTGTGTGCGGTGATTCAAGACCATCAAAATGGGCAGGTTTTGATGGTGGGTTATATGGATGATGAGGCGTTAAGCCGCACCCTCACCAGTGGTCGTGTGACTTTCTGGTCGCGTTCTCGCCGTGAATATTGGCGTAAAGGAGATACCTCGGGTCACGCACAGTATGTTAAAGGAGTTCAGATTGATTGTGACGGGGATGCGTTGCTAGTGCAGGTAGAACAAGTTGGTGCTGCCTGTCATACCGGTAAGCGGAGCTGCTTTGAATCCGGGGGGAGCTTGCCCGCACGGATTGGCAAGCGCCCAGATACTAGATAGGGTTTTGGCTTCGGGAGGCAAAAACGTACCATGACCTTAGAGGTGATGCTCTAATGAACGCTCTGGAACGCCTATTGGCGGGGGTGCGCAAAGAGGTTGCGCGACGTGAATCTGAGGTCAGTTTTACTGAAATTAAAAAGCTGGCTGCTCAGCGTCCTACTCCCAAAGATGGGGTGCGGGCGTTACGTACCGAGGGCGCAGTTTCGGTAATCGCAGAGATAAAACGGGCTACCCCAGGGGAGGGTTTTCTTAGGGAATTGCCCGATGTGGCAGCTCTGGCGCGTGCCTATCAGGCGGGGGGAGCCTCCGTAATCTCGGTTTCGACTGAAAAGAACTTTTTTTGTGGCTCTATCGAGGATTTAGTACAGGTTCGGGGCGCAGTTGAAGTCCCGGTACTCTATAAGGATTTTGTGCTAACTCCCTATCAGGTGCATGAGGCTCGCGCCCTGGGGGCTGATTTGGTTTTGATTCTGCAAACTTTAGCTGAACAAAATGTGGTAACTTCCCTGGTAGAGCGGGCTCATTCTTTGGGACTCACCGCTATTGTCGAGGTGCATTCGCGTTTAGAGGCTTTCCGCGCCCTTGACGCGGGAGCTCGGGTAATTGGGGTTAATGCGCAAGATCTTAGAACCCTTGATTTTAATATGGAGAATTTTGCTCAAATAGTTGATGTAATCCCCGAAGAGGTGGTGGCGGTGGCAGAATCCGGGGTGGCGAGGCCGCATGACGTGTTTAATTATGCCCAGCAGGGTGCAGATGCAGTATTAATTGGTTCGGCATTGGTAAAGTCGAATGACCCGCAATCTTTGGTGGCAGAAATGGTGGCTGCCGGTTCTCATCCGGCCTTGGCTATTTCTCGCAAATCGCGGGTTAGTAAGGATTATCAGCGCGACTAGAAAGTTTTGGAATGAATCCGTTTTTTATTCCGTCACCCTCCCAGGGAGTTTGGTATTTAGGTCCGCTCCCTATCCGTGCCTATGCTTTGGCTATTTTGTTGGGGATTTTTTTGGCTTGTCTTTGGGCCTCTCGGCGCTATCAGGCACGGGGTGGAAATCCGGATTTGATTGTAGATTTGGCGCTGTGGGTTATTCCAATTGGGATTGTTGGGGCACGTATTTATCATGTCTGTACCAAGTGGCAGGACTATTTTGGTCCGCACGGTGACCCCAGTGAAATTCCTATGATTTGGCATGGAGGCCTGGGGATTTGGGGCGGTGTATTGGCTGGGAGCCTCACTGCTTGCCTGGTGCTTCGCTATCGGGGTCTAAAGGTTGCTCCGGTGGCAGATGCGATTGCCCCAACTATTTTGTTGGGACAGGTTTTTGGTCGTATCGGTAACTATTTCAACCAGGAGCTTTTTGGTCGCCCCACCACTTTGCCCTGGGGTTTAGAAATTGATTTATCGCATCGACCTTTTGGTTTTGAACAATACGCGACTTTTCACCCCACTTTTCTATATGAAATGTTGTGGAATCTGGCAGCTATAGCGGCACTTATCTGGATAGAGAGACGTTTTCACCCTCGTGGGGGAATGATGATGGGATTCTATCTTTGTGCCTACAGTATTGGGCGCTTTTGGGTAGAGAACTTGCGTATTGATCAGGCTAATCACTTCTTAGGCTTACGTCTTAACGTCTGGACTTCACTAGTGGTGTTTGGTTTGGGGATTCTCCTTATCATCTGGTGCAATCGGAAAAATTTTGATCGTATAGAGCCCTCGTCCTCGCAAGAAGGGAAGGGATTTACTGGAGCAGGTAAAACCGAAAACGCGGAGAGTGCGGGGCTATAAAACTCTCAGATTGTCCCGCTACTAACTGGCTAACTGAGATTTTTATCTGCTCTAGGTGGAAAGGACGCAGGAACTAGATAGGATAGAGGTATGCGCAGAGCGAAGATTGTTTGTACTTTAGGACCGGCGACGAATTCTCCGTCTCAAATCAAAAAACTGGCTGAGGCCGGTATGAACGTGGCTCGGATTAACCGATCCCATGGTTCTCAAGAGGAAGCGGAAGAAACTATTTCCAATATTCGACAGATGGCGTTACAAAGCGGGAAAGCTATCGCGGTTTTGGTTGATTTACAAGGTCCCAAAATTCGTTTAGAGACTTTCGCTGCTGGCCCGCAAACTTTAGAAAAGGGCGATACTTTCACGATTACCACTCGTGATGTTCCGGGTAATCAGGAAATAGTGGGAACCACTTTCAAGGGTTTACCTGGCGATTGCAGTCCTGGTGACACCTTGTTAATTGATGATGGAAATGTGCAAGTTCGGGTTAAAGAAGTAACCGAGACGGACGTAATTACCCAGGTAGAAGTACCGGGGGTGGTTTCTGACCACAAGGGACTGAACTTGCCAGGGGTCGCGGTTTCGGTTCCGGCATTATCGCCTAAAGATGAAGATGATTTGCGCTGGGCTCTTAAACAGGGAGCCGATATTATTGCCCTGTCTTTTGTGCGCAGCGCCGATGATTTTGCCGATGTGAAGCGGATTATGGACGAAGAAGGTATCCAGATTCCGGTTATCGCCAAGATTGAAAAACCGCAAGCAGTCGAGCATCTAGTGGAAATTATTCAAGCTTTTGATGGCATTATGGTTGCTCGCGGTGACTTGGGGGTTGAAATGCCGCTCGAGGCAGTACCTCTGGTTCAAAAAAGGGCGATTGAACTGGCTCGGCGCTACGCGAAGCCAGTTATTGTTGCCACTCAGGTTTTTGACTCTATGATTCACAATCCTCGTCCTACCCGCGCCGAGGCCTCTGACTGCGCTAACGCTATCCTTGATGGGGCAGACGCGGTTATGCTTTCGGGGGAAACCTCAGTGGGGGCTTACCCGATTGAGGCTGTTCGTTTGATGGCTTCCGTGATTTGTAATGTAGAAGAAAATGGTGGTGACCGGATTGCACCGCTTAGCACCTATACTCATGATCGCGCTGGGGTGTTATCGGTTTCGGCGGCTAGAGCAGCTGAAATGTTGGATTTGAAGTTCATGATTGCTTTTACGCAATACGGAAAAACTGCACGTACTATGTCGCGTTTGCGTTCTCCTATTCCCATGTTGGCTTTTACTCCTCTAGAATCCACCCGTAACCAGTTAGCTGTTTCTTGGGGAATTAACACTTATCGAGTGCCTAATGTTTCCCATACTGATGATATGGTATGGCAGGTTGACCAGGTATTACAGGCTCAGAATCTTGCAGAGCGGGGAGATAAAGTAATAATCATTGGCGGGATGCCTCCCGGGGTACCCGGGTCTACTAACTTTATGCGGATTCACACGGTAGGGTTAGAGGCTGATTATCGTCAAGCTACTACCCCCAGCGTTTAGTTTTTTCTACAGTCAGCTATACTAGGTCTTGACAGGTCTATAGTCCCGGTAATAGGGTTTAGGACTTGTCCAGCTTTTTGCAGTTTGTTAAAAGCTGGGTTTCTGGGCTGTGTTTCGGCATTATCCAGATAACTGAAATATAGGGTTTTTAACCCCGGGGTTACCGGTGCGAACAATGTGCCAACCCCGTGAGAAGAAGAAGTGAATGGAGTATCAAAAATGGAAAAAATTAACATTGTTGAGATTGGCACTGGTCGTCAAGCAAATAATCTGCTGGTGAATTCGATATCTGATGCCATCAGTCCTTGGTTTGCAGATGTTTACCAGGATTGCCAGGTTCGTGAAGCGATTGCAGGTTTAGCAGATGAGGCTTTACGTCCGCGTGCTGCCCAGTATTTGGGTTTGCAACTTGACCAGGCTGCCTAGAGCATTGCTGGTTATCGGGCGAGGATATATCTTGCCCTCTATTTCTAGCAAAAGGTTTCCCGCCAGGGATTTATCCTAGCGGGAAACCTGCTTTTTCTTTATCCCTAATTGCATTGGGCATTTACCCATTGCTTTCCTACCTAGCTCTTTTAGGGGCTAAGAGACTTCGGTTTCGGCACGCTAGGGTTTGGCGTTTAGGTGTTATTACTAATACTCAGTGTCATCGCCCAGATGCTATTTGCTAGTATGGGGCGGTAACTGTTTACGCAAAACTATGATGAGTTTTCTTAGTCAGAAAGGTTGACATGACCCGAAATAGTTTTATTAGCCGGTCAGGAGCGGGCTTCCTGCGGGGCGTTAGCGCCCTGTTCGGTTTGACTTTAGCTCTGGCGCTAATTCCGGCTGCTAGCTTGGCTTATGCCGCCCCCAGTGCAAAATATGCCGGATATAGCTCCCATGTTCCTAGCGTAGTTATCGTAGAGGGTAAAACTACGAAAACCAAGGTAACAGAACGCGCTGGCAAGACTTACCCCGCAGGCACGACATTTAGATATGTACCACGGTTTAAAGATTTTTGGGCTCCCATTAATGCCAGCACTGGCGAAATCACTATTGATACCACTAAGACTGCTCATGCTTTCACTAATGGAAAAGCCGAGTACACGCCACGTTTGGATGTTATTTATCCCGACCATGCGCAGTCTAATCCCTCTTTTGAAACTATCGACGCTGGTAAAATAACGGTTTTGCAAGACAGCGATAAAGATGGAGTTCCGGACAGGGACGAAACCGGGGCTGTTAAAGATCAGTGCGCCAATACTCCGGCGGGAGTTAAAATTGATGAGACTAACGGTTGCCCGGTTCCGCCTACGCTGAAAGCTGCAACCGTAACTGGCAAGGTGGGAACGCAAATCACCAACACCAAGATGACAATTACTAACGAGGGCAAACTAGCCTTAAAGGCTTGCGATTTTGTTGATGCTGATAAAAGCGCTGGTCTAAGTGTGGGACTCGGGGTTGATGATGATGCTTGCGTGATTAGTGGTACCCCTACTAAAGCCGGACAAAGCGAGGTAGACGTTAAGCTAAGCTACACAGATGGCAAGAATGCTATTGTTTCGGTTACCGCTAGAGCAACTATCGATATCGCGGATAAAGACAGTGACGGTGACGGTTATCCAGATGCCAAGGATGAATGTCCCCAGAGTCCGCAAGGCGCAACTACCGATAATAAAGGCTGCGCAGTTCCCCCCCGGATGGAAAATGCTACGGTTACCGGAACCGCTGATACCGCGATTAACGAGGTTTCTTTACCAATCGAGAACTTAGGTAATTTGAACTTGATGGAATGCACTGGCACCTTGCCGGAAGGCTTGTCGCTAGCTTTGAACCAAGACCAGAACGCTTGTATAGTCTCTGGCACTCCGAAAGCTGCCAGTGATCAAACCGTTCCGGTTACCTTGAAGTACACCAGTGACAAGGGAACTGAAGAAACGGTCAGCGCTGAGCTGACCCTAAAGATTGCCGAAAAACCGGTCGTAACCCCGAAAGATAACGAAACCTACCAGGACTTGGCTTACGCTGATGCAGCGGTTATGGCCGGGGAAAGCGGTAAGGTAGCTTCCCCTACGGCAAAGGCAGGTAAACTACCACCGAACACTACTTTCCAGCTGACGGCAGATAGTAAAACCAAATTCCCCTGGATTAGTGAAGATGCCGATAATCCCGGCGGATGGAAATTGAATCCCGACGAGGCAGTGCCCGCCGGTGAATACCATCCGCAGGTAACCGTGACTTTCCCAGACCAGTCTACTTTGACTTTGGATATGAAAATTACGGTGACTGCTAAAGATCCGGGTAACCCTGATCCGGGTACTCCCGATCCGGGACAACCAGATCCAGGTAACCCCAATCCAGGGCAGCCTGATCCGGAGAAGCCAGGTACTGATAAGCCGATGAAGCCGGGAACTAATCCTGCGCAGACTGATTCCGATAAAGATGGCATTATTGATGCTAAGGATAAATGTCCCAATACGGCTGCTGGAGTCAAAGTAGATGCTAAAGGATGCCCGATAGCACCTGCTGATAACGCAAAATCTAAGACTGGCGGAAAACAAACCGCTAAGCCAATGCCAGTAACTGGTGGCGTTGCCGGTTCTTTGGCGGCGCTATCGCTGCTAGTAACCGTGGCGGGCGTAGGTCTAGTTGCGCGGCGGTACGCCAAATAGCAGTATTTATCCTTCAAATTCCTGGATAAATAATACTGCTTAATCCAAACGGGTTGGGCGGGGATAATAATCCCCGACCAACCCGTAACTATTTCTAAAAGATGTTCCCGGTGAATACGGCAACGCCAAGTAAATCGTGGTAATACTCTATGTATGGAGCTTTCAGAAGACTTTAAAACTGCCGATGAAATGACCGCAGATGAACTGAATGCTAAACTTGCGCGCAGCTATTTGCAGTCCCTATCTGGTGCGGGACGGGACTACAACTCGGTATTTGATGAGTGCGAGGCCGCGCTCTAAAGGCTTAATCCTGGTGGTTTTCCCACAGTAACTGTTCTAAGGGTTTGCGTTCCCGCTCTTTAGTCAGTCCAGCTGGTTCTTTACCTACGCTGCACATAGTAAACGCCGTGTAGGGAGCGGAAATCTGGAACTGCCGGCTAACTAGCTCCCGGTCAAAAGTGGCGAAAGGCCGCATATGCAGCCCCATGACCTCAGCTTGGAGCAACATATTTTGTACTGCGCTGCCCAAATCGTAGGGACCGAAATCCAGGCCGTGACGAGAGGGATACTCCCGATGGATATTTAGAATCAGCCCGGAAGCATTAAGTGCCCAATCGGAAAAACCGGCTACAGCCCGGCGTAACACTTCGTAGTTTTTGTCGCCGCGAATTCCCGGCACAAACCACCATTCCTGAGCATTCATGGCGCTAGGAGCCCAACGCGCTGCCTCTAACAGCTGGTTCATTTGCTCGTTACTAATCGAAAAGTCCGGGTCGTATTCGCGCGGACTCCACCGTCCGCTAATGATTTTAGAAATTTCAGTCATGCATCTATCATAACCAGCTGCCCAGAAAATGGAACTAGCAGCGAAAACAAATGGTCGGGCTGACAGGATTTGAACCTGCGACCCCTTGACCCCCAGTCAAGTGCGCTACCAAACTGCGCCACAGCCCGTTACCTCCAAAATCTTATCTTTCCCGCCGCTATCCCAGCAAATCACCCAGACGTGATTCTTAACGCTTAAAATACCAAGCTGTTAAAAAACTAGCCTAAAAACGCCCTCGGATTCCGTACCTAGTAGACTGTAAAGGTGAGTGAGCAACTAGACCTGCGCCGCGCTAAAAAACCTTTCAAAGTGAAAGCACCCTATGAGCCTTCCGGGGATCAACCCCAGGCAATCGCACAGCTCACCCAGCGGATTAACGACGGTGAAAAGGATATTGTTCTCCTGGGGGCTACCGGAACCGGCAAATCCGCAACCTCCGCCTGGCTGGTAGAACAGGTGCAGCGCCCCACCTTAATAATGGAGCCCAATAAAACGCTGGCTGCCCAAATGGCGGCGGAGCTGCGCGAACTTTTTCCCGATAATGCGGTGGAATACTTCGTTTCCTACTATGACTACTATCAGCCGGAAGCCTACGTACCCCAGTCCGATACCTATATTGAAAAAGATTCCTCTATAAATGACGAGGTAGAGCGACTGCGGCACTCTGCCACTAACTCTTTGCTCACTCGCCGGGACGTAATCGTAGTGTCTTCGGTTTCCTGCATCTACGGTCTGGGTACTCCCCAAGAATACGTGGCGCGGATGGTTCCGCTAGAAGTGGGAATGCAAATAGACCGCAATGAACTGCTTAAACGCTTTATCACCATGCAATACACGCGCAACGATATGGCGTTTACCCGAGGGACTTTTCGGGTGCGCGGCGACACCATCGACATCATTCCCATGTACGAGGAAATGGCAATCCGGATCGAAATGTTCGGTGACGAGATTGATTCCCTGGCCACCTTACACCCGATAACCGGCGATGTTATCTCGGAAGAAGAATCAGTGTTCCTTTTCCCGGCCTCTCACTATGTAGCCGGTCCGGAGCGGATGCAACGCGCCCTCGACAGTATCGAGGACGAACTAGGCGAGCGGCTGAAATACTTCCGGGAACAAGGCAAACTTTTAGAAGAGCAGCGCCTGCAGATGCGGACTACCTATGACCTGGAAATGATGCGCGAAATTGGTACCTGCGCCGGCATTGAAAACTATTCCCGCCATATTGATGGGCGCGGGCCCGGTAGCCCCCCGAACACTCTCCTGGATTATTTCCCCGAGGATTTTCTGTTAATCATTGATGAATCCCATGTGACAGTACCGCAGATTGGAGCCATGTTCCATGGAGATATGTCCCGCAAACGCACCCTGGTGGATTACGGTTTTCGTCTGCCTTCAGCTATGGATAACCGTCCTTTGAAATGGGAAGAATTCCAAGAACGCATTGGGCAAACCGTTTATCTGTCTGCCACCCCCGGAACCTATGAATTAGAGCGCTCTGATGGGGTAGTAGAACAGATTATTCGCCCCACCGGACTGGTTGATCCCAAGATTGTGGTTAAACCTACCGATGGGCAAATCGATGACTTGATGGAAGAAATCCTGGTACGCAGTGAAAAGAACGAGCGGGTGCTGGTCACTACCTTGACTAAGAAAATGGCGGAAGACCTCACCGAATACCTCGCGGAGCGGGGAGTGCTAGTCGAATATCTGCATTCCGATGTGGATACGCTGCGACGCGTGGAACTATTGCGAGAACTGCGGATGGGGCGGTTCAATGTGCTAGTGGGGATTAACTTGCTGCGCGAAGGCCTGGATCTGCCAGAAGTGTCGCTAGTTTCGATTCTCGACGCCGACAAGGAAGGGTTCCTGCGCTCGACCACCTCCCTGATTCAAACCATAGGGCGCGCTGCCCGTAACGTATCCGGAGAAGTCCATATGTATGCCGACCAGGTCACCGACTCGATGCGGGCGGCAATCGAGGAGACCGAGCGGCGGCGGGAAAAGCAACTGGTCTATAACCATGAGCACGGGATAGACCCCCAGCCGCTACGCAAGAAAATCGCGGATGTTACCGATATGCTGGCTCGCGAAGAAATCGATACCGAATCCTTGCTAGGTACCGGCTATCGGGGAGCAGGGAGCGGGCCAGATGCGCGCACCCGCCGGGAAAGCGGCCAGGACGTGCGTGAACGACTGGCCAATCAAAACGAATCCAGCCTAGCGGAGTTAATCGCAGAGCTAACAGCGCAAATGCACGAGTCAGCAAAGCAACTACAGTTCGAGGTCGCTGCGCGCTTGCGCGATGAAGTGCGTGATTTAAAGAAAGAACTGCGGCAAATGCGGGAGGCGAATTGAGTAAGTACCTGAAACCCAAAAATATAGATTCCGAGGACGCGGTCAGCCCGTCCTCGGGTTTAGTCAGCTCGTCCTCTGGCTCAAGTGAAAATAGCACCCTCATTAAGGAAGCGGAAGTCAAACCTAGCAAGAACGCTAACAACCTGCCCGCAGATAACGCTAGCGGCGCTGGAAACCCAGCTTTGCAAGGGCTAAGCAGCCAGGAGGTAGCCGAACTTACCCAAGCGGGACTCACTAACCAGTTCACCCCGCGGGCTACCCGCACCGTACCCCAGATTCTACGTGCCAATATATTCACTTTATTTAACGCTATTCTCAGCATCTGTATCGTGGTCACTTTGATATTCGGGCATTGGGCGGACGCCGTCTTTGGCATAGTGATGATAGTTAATGCCCTAACCGGCATTGTCTCGGAACTGCGCGCCAAAAAGGTGCTAGAGCGGGTCAGTATTTTGCAAGAAAACCCTGTTTGGGTCGTGCGTGAGGCAGTGGAACAAGAAATATCTCCCCGCCAGATTGTACAAGGGGATTTACTGCATTTACGCAGAGGAGACCAAGTTCCCGCTGATGGGACGGTACTTGCCAGTGAAGGAATGTATCTTGATGAATCCAACCTGACCGGCGAATCAGTGCCCTGTGCTCGCCAAATAGGGGAGACGGTTTTATCGGGAGCCACCGTAGTTGCCGGTAACGGATATATCGCAGTCAGCGCCGTAGGTAGCCAATCATGGGCAAACAAGATGGCTATCCAAGTAAAAAAGTTCAAAATGGCCCGTTCAGAGCTAGAAGCGGGAATCAATAAAATCCTGAAAATTATCACCTATTTCCTCCCGTTAGTTATTGCGCTATTGGCGGTTTCACAAATTCGTAGTTTAGGAGGATTTAGTCAGGTAACCTGGGCAAATATTGGCCCAGTGGTGGTTGCGGTGGTTGCCGGTATTGTGGGAATGATTCCGCAAGGACTGGTGCTGCTCACTTCAATCAACTTCGCGGCGGCGGCTCTTAAACTGGTACGTCAAGAGGTATTGATTCAAGAACTCCCCGCTGTAGAGGTTCTAGCCAGGGTAGATACCTTGTGTCTTGATAAAACCGGTACGCTTACTACCGGTCAGGTAAGACTTCGAGGATTTTGCATCCCGGCAGATTCCTCCTTGGTTAGCGCGACAGCATTACCGCCAAATGCGCAAAAGGCACTCGCTGCTTTGACTAAAACGCGGGAAAATGACACTTCGGCAGCAATCTATGATCGTCTCCAAAGCGATTTACCGGCGGAGACTGGAATTATTGAAAACGCTGAAATCCTAGCGTTTGATTCTTCGCGTAAATGGTCAGCGCTGGTTAGTGAGGAAAAAACCTGGGTACTAGGAGCACCAGAAATTATTTTGGCAGCTGATAGTGATACGCAAACACAAACCGCTAACTGGGCAAGGCAAGGGGCGAGAGTGTTGGCTTTAGCCTCTACCCAAAACGCCACTCTTGACCTGCACGCTCCCACCTTGCCGAAAACCCTACAGCTTAGTGCGCTGATTGTTCTAGCGGAACAGGTAAGAGGGGACGCGGAAAAAACCCTAGAGTTTTTCCGCACTCAAGGCGTAAAAACCCTAATTATTTCGGGTGATAACCCGGTTACCGTGGCTGCCTTGGCGAAGAGGGTGGGGGTAGATGATAGCGGTTTTGATGCTAGAGAACTGCCGGATACCCAGGACGAGCTGCGTGCTGTATTGAAAGAACACAGCGTTTTTGGCAGGGTTACCCCGGAGCAAAAACGTTCCCTGGTTCGTGCCTTGCAATCTGGGGGCAGAACCGTGGCAATGACCGGAGATGGGGTAAATGATGCCCTGGCGTTAAAAGATGCTGATTTAGGGATCGCGATGGGAAATGCCGCGCAGGCAACTAAATCGGCAGCGAAAGTAGTGCTGATAGATTCGCGCTTCTCGTCGCTTCCGCATGTATTAGGGGAGGGGCGGCGCGTCCTCGGAAATATGGAACGAGTCTCGACCCTCTTCCTATCAAAAACCACTTATGCCGCGATACTTGCCCTGGTCATAGGGGTTTTAGGGATACGTTATCCCTATTTGCCTCGGCAATTAACTTTGATTTCTTCCACCACCATCGGGATTCCTGCGTTTTTCTTGGCGCTCGCACCCTCTGCGAGAAGATACCGCCCCGGATTCTTACGCCGCGTGGGGCAGTTAGCGTTGCCAGCCGGCCTGATTTGTGCTCTAACCTCTATTGGAGCCTATTTATGGATAGGCAGCTCTCCACAGGCAACTTCGGTAGCCACCGTGGTGTTAGTGAACGGAGCCTTGGGTCTACTGGCTATCTTGTCACAACCGCTGCGCAGCTGGCGAGGAATCCTCCTGGGGGTAATGATTGCCCTGGTAGTTAGCGCGATTACGATTCCGGTGGTCAGGGACTTTTTTGCCCTACAAGTATTATCCGTCTCGCAGTGGCTGGTAGTGCTCTTCTGTAGCGCTATTTCCCTACTATCTTTGGCGATTATCGGGATTCGCTGGGAGCGGAGACATTGGTCGGGGCAAAGTTTTACAGTTAGAGGCTGCGAGTAAATCACGGTAGACTAGGTTAGTAATCACGGGAGGGGAGTACTTCCACTAACAAGCCAGTCGTCATCACGGCGGGAATGCCCGGCTGGTTCGGCCTGAAAGGGCGGAAGAAGACCTTTTGGTATAACACCATGGAATTGGAGAACACTATATGGGTCTTGCTCCTGCGCTTAATGCCATTTCTGGACACGAGGTAATTCACTGGTGGAACTGGGTTCTACTGGCGATTATTATTCTAGGACTGTTAATAATTGATTTTCGCGGACACGTTCGTAAAGCCCACGAACCCTCGATTAAAGAAGCCGCCATCTGGTCAGGTATCTATATGACGATTGCGGCTGCCTTTGGGCTGGTGGTGTGGCTGCAATGGGATTTGAATCTTGCGGTTCAATACTGGGCGGGCTGGATTACTGAATGGTCGCTATCGCTAGATAATTTGTTTGTATTTATCATTATTTTGAATGGTTTCAACGTTCCCCGTCTCTACCAGCAAAAAGTGATCATGCTGGGAATCGTGATTTCTATGGTGCTACGCCTGGGCTTCATTTTGATTGGGGCTGCTCTAATCAGTAAATTTGCCTGGATATTCTATCTGTTTGGCTTGTTCTTGATTTACACCGCGATTAGTCAGGCGCGTGAGGGGGTCACTAAAGAGGACGAGGCAGAATCTGGTCAAGGTTATCAGGAAAACCGTTTCACCTCGCTGGTGCGCCGAGTTCTGCCGGTTTCTGAAGGATTTCGGGAAGCGAAACTGCTGTACCGTCATCGGGGTAAAACCTATGTGACCCCCATGTTCTTGGTTATCGTAGCGATTGGGTCAGCGGATTTAATGTTCGCCTTTGATTCTATTCCCGCGATCTTTGGTCTTACTAGCCATCCCTTTATTGTCTTTGCTGCTACCGCATTTTCACTTATGGGGCTACGGCAACTGTTCTTCCTGGTAGATGGGTTATTGGAGCGCCTGGCATTCCTACATTATGGGCTGGCCTTGATTCTGGGATTCATTGGGGTGAAACTGATTATCCATGCCGCCCATGAAGCTCCTTTCTGGGGGATTGATAAATGGGCGCATTCTATTCCCGAGCCTTCTATCGGTTTCTCGATGGGCTATATCGTAATAGTTTTACTGGTCACTGCGCTGGCTTCCATCTGGTATTCCAAGCGAAAAAGCCGTATCTAGATATATCCCACATCTTTAGATTTGGTTCTGGGTGGGGCTTTAGATAGTCTTAACAACGTCTAGGGCCATTGGCGCAGGGGTAGCGCGCTTCCTTCACACGGAAGAGGTCACTGGTTCGAAACCAGTATGGCCCACCAGACTTGTTTATTTCTCCAGGTAGGCTCGCATTATTTTTGCCATCTCTACCTGGTCATTTAAAGAACACATTTCCCGGGCTGAATGCATCGATAAGATAGGAACTCCTACATCGATAGTGGTTATTCCCAAGCGGGTGCTAATCATAGGGGCAATGGTAGAGCCGCAGGTAACAGTGTTTTTTGATACAAATCGTTGAGTATTTACCCCGCTGCGCCGGGCTGCATCTTCCCAAAGATGCCAACCGTAAGCATCGGTGGAGTAATGCTGGGAGGCATTAAGTTTTAGTACCGGCCCGTTTCCCATTATGGGACGGGTATCCGGGTCATGTTTTTCGGGATAGTTTGGATTTACTGAGTGGGCTACGTCAGCTGATAGGCACGAGGACGTGGCCAGCAGACGCTGATAACTATCTTTTTCTCCCCCAGCTAGGGCGCAGCGTTGTAACACCTGCTCTAGCAGAGGGCCGGCCGCCCCATTTACGGTGTGGGAACCGACTTCCTCATGGTCAAAGGCGGCACTTATTAAGATATTGTCCCCTTGATAGTTGTCGGCGGCAAGGCTCAAGAGGGCGCAGGTGGCACTGTAAACCGATAGCAAGTTATCTTGCCGGGCAGAGGATAGGAACTGTTTATTAGTTCCTATCCTTCGGGGTTCGTGGGTATCGAAAGTGTAAAGCTCGTGGCTGGAAATATCGGCAGCACTGTCTAGTCCAGCCTGTTTAGCCAGTAAATCAAGAATTCCTTGTTGATTGTCTCCTAGTTGCCACAGGGGACGTAAATGTTGTTGGGGGTCAAGCTGTAAAGATTTAGTGGAGTCCCGGTCTAGATGAGGGGCTAATTGGGGGATAAAAGCTAGCGCGTCAGTTTGTAGATAGTGGCATTTGCCGGAATGATCATAGATAATCCCAGCAATCCCCAGTTCTCGGTTTAGCCAAGAGTTAGGGAGCATTCCTCCGTATATTTCTACGTTTAGTTGTCCCCAACCATCCGGACTAAAGCTATCGGGAGTGGGTTTTAGTTTGAAAGCGGGTGAATCGGTATGCGATCCGATAATCCGAAAACCTTGCGGGGGGTTATCTGGTATTAACCAGGCAATAATTGCGCCTCCTTGTTGGAGGAAGTATTTGCCTGGAGAGCTATTCCAAGATTGTGTGGGGTCAAGCCTAGTGAAACCACTGTTAGTGAAGGTTTCTGCTAGGCTCTTGGCAGCTAATGAAGCACAGGGGGAGGCGGTAATAAACTCTTGTAGTCCCTGGGCATAGCTTTCAATCTCAAAATCAGTCATGATTTTATTCTAGAGTTATTGAGCAAAAAAGTTCCGGTTCCCCTCCTTTCTTCAAGGAGGGGAGGTGGGAAAATAGACCGTAAGTGCAGCGTTAAAGGGAGACAGGATCAGTAGAAATAAATCCGTCCTCGCCGTCGTTTCTTACGTGGCGACCGTGTCCTGTCAGCTGGCTGCGTGAGTTCCCTAAATCGGCTGGTTCGCTAGCAGCCAGGTGTCGTGCGCTTGCGGCACGCTCGCCGCCAAAGGGGCTGGCAGATGAAAGGAGGTCAGAATCTAAGTTAGCCGATTTTTCCTGTTTGGAAAGCTTTTTATGTTGCTTCTTGTTCTGCTTCGCTTGCTTTTTACGAAGCTTTTTTGCGGCTCGCTCTGCTTTACGAGTAGCTTTTTCTTGCCGGCGAAGCTCTTGGTGAGCCGCTAAATCTGCTTGATAATCAGAAAACACTAACGCCTGCAATAGTTGTATTTGGGAAACCCAGGTAGGTAGTTCCAAAGACTCATGTAAATAATAAAGCTGGTGTGCTAAACGTCCTCTATCAGCTAACAGTAAATCGTGTAAATCTTGGCAAAATTGCAGATAATCTGATATTTCACCCCAGGGTAGCCGGTCACTGCGGGAAAAGAGAGGGAAAGTTGCCGGTCTTAGCCGCGCGAGAATCGCGGCTGCTGCCTTTGGTTTTAGCGTCAGCGGATCTTTGGTTAGCGCTGTCCAGAGCTGATTCAACGCGCCGTCTGTATCTAATATATGCTCTGGGGCATCCACCAATTGGGTATCCAGCGGGATTTGTGCCATTAACTCTGGCAAAGGTTCGCTGGCGAAAAGCTGATTCACGCTGTCTTGCGCAACTTTGATTCCCAGATTCGCCAGGGCTAAAAGATCGCAGTCCCGAAGATAGCAGGGAGTAACCTTAAGAGAAGTATCTGAGTGCGACGTTAAAGGGAATGAGGGCGAAAAACGGGAAGTAAGAGAAAACAAGGTAACCCGCGGGCAGTTACTTTGAGCGTAATAGGTTGTTAGCAGACTGCCGGCTCGCTCCCAGGCATCAGAGTCTCCCCGGGTCACGCCGGCAACTATTTCCGGAACCGTAGTAATCATTTTTCCTCCGCATCTAGCTATTTATGCCTAAATTGTAGTAGAAAATGCGCCAACAAACGCGGAGAAGTCCGCAAATAAAGCAGATTCTAATCTCCCGTTAAACTGGTGTTTTCCAGTAGTAAGATTTTTTAGAATAATCTCGCGCTCTGATTCGCCGGTGCGGTTCTAAAACTGGGTAAGCGGCACTTTCGGTGCACCCAAGAGACTACCCCTATTAGAAATTGCTGAAACGCTGCTAACGCTAACTGTCACTAGATAAACAAAGTAGGGTCAATGATTAACTCGGTACTCTTTTGTTTTCTACAAGCCGGAGAAACCTTGGCAGGTACCCCAATCGCAGTGCATCCAGCAGGTACATCTTTTACTACCACCGCATTAGCGGCAATCCGAGCATCCGAGCCTACCTGGATAGGACCAAGCACTTTCGCGCCTGCGCCAACCATTACCCGATCCCCAAGGGTGGGATGCCGTTTACCTTTCGACATAGACACCCCACCCAAAGTGACCTGGTGAAACAATACGCAATCTGTGCCGATTCGGGTGGTTTCCCCGATTACTACTCCGTTGGCGTGGTCAATAAACAGGCGGCGACCTAGGCGGGCTCCCGGGTGAATATCAACTCCGGTATAGCTGCGGGCAATCGAAGAAACTATCCTGGCCAGTAGTTTCAGTTTTTTCTTAAAGAGCATATGTGCCAGACGATACGCCCAGACTGCGTGCACCCCTGGATAGGTCAATGCCACCTCTAGCTTGCTACGGGCTGCCGGATCAGAGTTAATCGCGGCTGCCAAATCCTCTTTACATAGCTCCAGCAGACTGGGTTCCCTATTTGGCATGATGGTTGCTCCTAGTCCATTAAATCTTTAAACAGAGGAGAGCTTAAATAACGCTCACCGGTATCGGGTAGCAGTACCACGATACGTTTACCTTTCATATCAGGGCTAGAAGCTAAACGCAACGCTCCCACCAAGGCCGCGCCAGCGGAGATACCGACTAACAAGCCCTCCTTAGCGGCGGCCGTGCGTGCCATCTGCATCGCGTCCTCGGTTTTTACCGTTAAAACCTTATTTAACAGGGATTTATCTAAAATCTCGGGAACAAAATTCGCACCGATACCTTGAATCCCGTGAGCTGCTGCCTTACCCGTAGTAAGTAGGGGAGATTCTGCCGGTTCAACGCCAAATACTTCCAAATTCGGATTAAGTTCCCTAAGGCGTTTGCCCACGCCGGTAACCGTACCGCCAGTGCCAATCCCGGCGACAAAGACATCAAGCTGACCATCGGTATCAGCCCAGATTTCTTCAGCAGTATGTTCGTAGTGGGCGTTGGGGTTAGCACTATTGGTGAACTGAGAAGCCAAAATAGCGTCTTCGCGTTCGGATAAAATCTTTTGGGCGGCTTCAACTGTGCCTTTCATACCGGAGGCTGCCGGGGTTAATATCAATTCCGCTCCGAAAGCCCGCATGAGAGCGCGGCGTTCTTTCGACATAGATTCCGGCATAGTAATTACGACTTTGTAGCCGCGGGCAGCACCCACCATTGCCAAAGCGACTCCGGTATTTCCGGAAGTGGATTCGATAATGGTTCCCCCCGGTTTAAGCTGTCCGCTAGCTTCGGCGGCTTGAATCATTGCCAATGCCACGCGGTCTTTAACCGAGGAAGCGGGGTTAAAAGATTCGATTTTTGCAATAACTGATGCGACTAGGTTCTGGTCGCCTAAATGATTGATTTTTACCAGGGGAGTGTTTCCAACCAGTTCGGTTACGTCTTTTGCGATATTCATGTTTTGTCCTTGAAATCTTTGGTAATGAAAATGCTAGATACCCGGTTTAGGGGGTGATACTTCGGGGAGAAAAACTGTAATGCCCCGGGGACAGCCCGTGCCTTTACGGTCGGCGGGATGCCCCTAGCTACATAGGGTGTAACGACAGGAGCAGGGAAAACGCATTTACCTCTCCAATCTATGTTTTAGAACTATCTTGCTTTTAGTTCTAACATCTTCAGTTTTAGGGGCGCAAACTTTTATGCGGTCAGTAAAATTTCCCTGCGGGTTCATCCCCGCTTAGGGGAGGGGATTACGCGAGCTTCGTCCTCTAGGTTTATTTTGGTCGAGACGCCGCTTCGGCTGCTGATATTGCTGTTACTGGGCGATTTCACGGGTGATAGTGGGAGCGGTAGTAACTTTCACTTCCCGGCTAGTAAGGCTCGATAAATAGCTTTCTATCTGGGCTTTGGATATTTGTGGAGGACAAGAGAAACGAAGAGTAGCTTGCCTAGAGAAAGTACGGTCAAGGATTTCATACCCGTTTTGGGTGATTTTTGCTTCGATTCTTCCTGCTTCGCTCAGTGGGAAATCGGCTTCATAGGTTTCTTGGGTAATAACCCGCACTATTTTTGCGCGGTCTAATACTTCTTGTACCGCCTGGGAATAGGCCTTTACTAGCCCGCCTGTCCCTAGCTTTATACCTCCAAAATAGCGGGTAACTACGCAGGTTATATTGGTTAATCCCGACCCGGAAAGTACGGAAAGCATCGGGTTTCCCGCTGTGCCTGCCGGTTCGCCGTCGTCGGAGGAGCGGGCGGTATCTGGTCCGGCATCATTATGGATTAGGAACGCGGTGCAGTGATGGCGGGCATCGGGAAAAAGGCTTCTAACTGTAGCTATGAATTTGCGTGCTTCCTCTTCACAGTCAGTGCGCGCACAAGAACCTATGAAACGGGAGCGTTTAATCTCGATTTCATGGCGAGTGGGAGTGCCTATAGTGCGCATAGTTTGATTGTAGCTAGCTGGGACGAAAACTTTGGGTAACTATTGCTTAAGCGCTTCGAGCTATTTTGGTAAAAGTGGTTCTTTTTAGTCACTAAACCTCAGGTGAGGGCGTTCTCGCGAGACAAATCACATGGTTGAAACTGGAAAGTTAGCGCTATAAATGACAGAGTTATATAGGTTATTTTCTATTTGCATTAGTTAGAGGAGTCCGTAATGGCAGTACCAAAGCGTAAAATGTCTCGTGCGAATACTCGTACTCGCCGCTCTGCTTGGAAAGCCAAGGCACCCCAGCTTACTACGGTCAAGGGCAATGATGGGCGTTCTTATGTGGCACCTCGTCACCTGGCCAAAGCCGTGAAGCTGGGACTGTACAGCCCGGCAGATGATTTCGAGTAAAGCTCGATAAAGAACAACCCCTAGCTGATTTAGCTAGGGGTTTTGTTTTACCTAAGGTGAGAGCCGGTCAGGGGCAGGGCTAATGCCCATTGTTTTCCCCTGACCGGCTCTTGTGTTAGAGATGCTGCGCTAATCCCTAAATGCGTCCTCGAAATGTATTGAAATCTAGGTAGGAGCGCCTAGCGTAAAGAGGTTCCCCGTCGATAAAAACGGCAGGTCAATACACCTAGAGTGATAAGGGTAAGTATCGATAGAACCACGTACCAAATAGGGATACCGATGATGGTAGCGCTGGCGTTAGCTGCTATTTGTCCCGGCAGAGATTCTGGCATAATCCCGACCGCAGCGCCAGAAAAAGTGCTTTCCCAAATGAGCGAAAACGACAGGTTCGTTCTAGTGTTAATCGTAAGGATTCCCGGGATCAATAGTGACAGCAGGTTTAGAATCTGCATAACGATATATAGAATAATTCCCACGATAATTGGGCCACCTATTTTGCCGAGTCTATCCAAAAATGGGCTACGGTTACCGGCTGTTATAATAAATTGGAATGAGAAAACATAAATGAAAGACTCCCAAATAATATACAGGGCACTTATCCCCAGAAGTGTTCCAGGAATCTCGATTTGCTTTATGCCTTCAAAGGCATAAGAAAATCCTTCATAAGTTGCGGATTTTAATGCAAATACATTCAAGGCTATGCATAGGCAAACTAGCAGGGAAGATGCTAGGATAGCGCTCAAATTAAAAATGGTTTTTGCCCAAAAGAGTTCCCGGTTGTTTGCTGGTAGTGACCACGTAAAATAGCCTGTTTTTCCGTACATTGAACGGTAGTAGTGAATCACTTGAATAATGGTGAGTATAATACTGGCAGCCACTAGAGCTAATATGGAAAATAGTAATGAAGTAACTGCTAGTCCCGGGGGGAGAAAATGAATACCTAGGGAAAACAATATAGTTATTCCCAGGGATATTATCCAGGTTAAACCGATTGGTTTTTTCAGCGCATTAAAATCGTATTTAATAAGTTTTGCAATCATCGGTACATTCCTCTAAATAGTCCATCCAAACTGGTCTGATATTTTTGGCGTAATTCGTCAGCATCGCCAGTTAAAAATACTTGTCCAGCCGACATAAAAACGGCGGTATTAATAATTGGTTCGATATCGCTAATTAAATGGGTAGAGATTATCATTAATGATTCTGGGTTAAAACCTTTGATAATTGTCTCTAAAATTACTTGGCGAGCTGCCGGATCTACCCCACTTATCGGTTCATCAAGCAAATACACTTTCGCATTACGTGACATTATTAAGGCAATCTGTGCTTTCTCGCGCATCCCTTTTGACATCGCAGAAAGCTTTCTCTCTAAGGGAAGTTGCAAGAAATGCATGAGCTCTTTAGCTTTACTGCCGTCAAAATCAGAAAAGAAGTCACCATATTGCTCAATCGCATCAAGTGGAGTTATCGAGTCAGCCAATAGAGACGAATCAGGTAAATAGGAAGTGAAACGTTTGCTTTCGGGAGAGGGAGCGGTTTGGAAAAGCCGAACCTCGCCCTCGTAATCGGTTATTACCCCCGCCAAAATCTTTAACAGGGTGGTTTTCCCGCAACCATTTGGTCCTAGTAGCCCTACGATTCCTCCGTTCGGAAGATTTAGATTCGCGTTCACTAATCCGGGTTGGTTGCCGTAAAACTTAGATACCCCGCTTAGGTTGATGGCGCTCACCTGGGCTGGGGTGCTTCCTCCCTGATTGGGGAGCTGCTGGGAGTGGTGATTAGTCTGGTGTTGGGGGTGCTGCTGGGGATTAAATCCGGATTCTGGGTAGGGGAAATTTGTAGTATATCCGGGCTGAATACCGGGATTTGGAGCAAAGAATTGCTGATTTGGTGCGACAGAAGGTTGGGTTTGCAAACCAGGTTCTGCCGCTATCGGGTTCCCGCTACCCAGGTTAGGGGAGGGCGTTGGGAACTGGTTTGGCTGATTTTCAGTCATGAGATTCTCCCTCATTCCATTGTTGTTTTATTAGTTCTAGTGTTTGGGGTAAGGTTGCGCCTGCCTTTTTCATTGCCAAAGTGAACTGGTCAGTAAGGCTTTTGAATACCCCTTGTCGGCTCAAGGATATTTTTTCTTCGTCATCGGTCACGAAACGTCCCGAGGTGCGCTCTGAAAAGGCTAATCCTTCACGCTCTAGTTCGGCGAGGGCGCGTTGTACCGTATTTGGGTTCGCGCCTACCATTTGAGCAAGGTCGCGCACGCTGGGAATCTTGCTGCCGGGAGGCCAGCTTCCATTGGTTATGTGGCGAGAAAACTCGTCACGTAGCTGACTCCAGATAGGAATCGCTGAATTTAGCTCCATATCTCCTCCTTTCGTTACTGTATTAGTGTAGTAATACAGTAACTCTTTTGGAGGGGCTGTGTCAAGTGTTTAATACAGATTTCTTTTGTGGTTTTGAGGTGGCGGGCATGATCTTCGCCATACCGGGAGTGCAGGCAGGAGCATTGGTTTTTCCTCCTGCCCAAAGTTCGGCAAATACTTACGTATTTCCCGAACTTTATGCCCACCGCGCCTACTCGGATAAAACCAATGCCCCCGCTGTTGGGTAGCAACTCGCCTGTCTGGGTTGCGGTAGTGGAATCTAAAACGAGAGGAAAAACCTCTTTCTCGCACATCCAAGCAGATAGCGTGACTCAAGACCGAGTTAGAAAGAAGGAAATCTCGCGACCTATGTGGACATATGTCGCGGGACATCACATGGTCGGGGCGACAGTGTGTGGTTTCAGGAGATGTGTCCGTTTTTCTTGGGGTTGGGGTTTTAAGATCTTTCAGGACTTGTGTCCGCTTGTAATAAGGAAAAACTCTTTTAATGTCCCAGGTCATTTGTCCGAAAACCTGTAATCTCAAGCATGTCATATTCAAAGAATCGTGCCATTGTCCTTGCGGTGACGGAAGGAGCAATGACCACCAGCCAAGCCGCCACACACTTCGACACCTCCCCACGCCACATCCGCCGCCTTTTAGCCCAATACCGACAACACGGATTAAAAGGCCTAGAACCCAAATCAGGAAAACCCCACCACAACCCCAACGCAACAAATCAACAAACCATTAACCAAATCATCAAACTACGCCACAAACTACAAAACGAAGGACTAGACAACGGACCCCAATCAATCTGGAACCACCTACCAAACGAAAACCGTCCCTCACCAACCACCATCTGGCGCATCCTAAAAAGAGCCAACCTAATAACACCCCAACCCCAAAAACGACCCAAAAACTCCTACCACCGATTCCAAGCAGATCTACCCAACCAAACTTGGCAATCAGACTTCACCCACGTCCAACTAAAAAACGGCACCGACACAGAAGTAATCACCTGGCTAGACGACCACTCCCGCTACCTCCTACACGTAAGCGCCCACCCCCACATCACCTGCCAAACCGTAGTCCAAACCTTCACCCAAACCGCCAAAATCCACGACCTACCAGCCTCAACCCTCACAGACAACGGAATGGTCTACACCACCCGACTAGCAAGAGGAAACAACACCCGCAACAACCAACCCAACGCCTTCGAACAACTACTAGACGAACTAAACATCACCCAAAAAAACGGAGCCCCAGCACACCCCACCACCCAAGGAAAAATCGAACGCTACCACCAAACCCTCAAAAAATGGCTCAACGCCCAACCACCAGCAACCAACCTCAACGACCTAAACACACTCCTAAAAGACTTCCAACACATCTACAACACCAAACGCCCCCACAGAGCACTCAACAGAAAAACACCCAACCAGGCCTACCACAACAAACCAAAAGCACACCCCACAATCACCATCAACAAAAACGACTGGCGCGTACGACTAGACACCGTAGACCAAAGCGGCACCATAACCCTCAGATACCACGGAAAACTCACCCACCTAGGCATCGGACGCGCCCACAAAAACAACCCCGTAATCGCCCTAATACACGGACCACACACCATAATCATCAACAAA
This sequence comes from Urmitella timonensis, assembly GCA_900120415.1. GTDB lineage: Bacteria > Actinomycetota > Actinomycetes > Actinomycetales > Actinomycetaceae > Varibaculum > Varibaculum timonense_A. Next base: position 311,117 of record FQLW01000005.1, read on the forward strand.
AACACCGGGGAAATCATCGCCGAACACACCATCAACCCCAACAAAACCTACCAACCAAAAAACGGACAAATGTCCTGAAACACCCCAAACCCAAAACGGACAAATGACCCGAAACACCCACCCCAAAAACCCAAAAAATCCCGCGACATATGCGGACATATGTCGCGGGACATCACATTCGTCGGGGCGACAGGATTTGAACCTGCGACACCCTGCTCCCAAAGCAGGTGCGCTACCAAGCTGCGCCACACCCCGTTGGTTTTTTATTTCAACCTCTAATAGGTTACACTGTTCTGGCGGGATTCGTTAAATGGAGACGAAAACCCGGATTGCGAGTGTAGCTCAATGGTAGAGCCCCAGCCTTCCAAGCTGGTCATGCGGGTTCGATTCCCGTCACTCGCTCCACTTAGACGTCGGATTTGATAAGTACCCTTTTGCGTTAGCGAGTATCGCTTAGGGGGGTGTGAAAAATCGCCTGCGTTAGCGGGTGTGGGTTTTGCGTTACCTAGTATCGTGTTTTCCCTAGTCGGATGCAGTTTTGGGGTTTAACTCGCTAACGGAGTCGAAAAATGCGCCTATCTGACTCGCGATACCCCTGCTCTGTTGGTGTTGGTTCGAGTGTGGTGCTCTGTCCGTGGTTAGGGCGCGGGATTAGAGCTTGACTTTGATTTCTTTCCCGGTTCTGAAAATGAACCGGATTAGGTTTGCACCGATGATGGCGTGGTCGATTAGGGCGGTCCATTGACAGGCCTGGAAGTGTTCGATGGATTTGTCAGCTAGCTGAGAGTAGGCGGTTTTGATCGCGGTGGCTTTGGCATGTTTGGCTGCGGTCTCGGCATCGATGGCTTGTTTGCGGCCCAGGGTTTTCTGGTATCGCGCTTCTAGCTGAGTGTAGTGGGCGAGATATTGGTCTTGGTCTTGCGCTATCCGCTGATTCTCAGCAACCAATGCTTCAATCTCACTGGTAAGAGCACGGATTTTCTCGTCTAGGCGCTTGGACTCTGCTTCGAGCTGGTCGGTATTAAACATGGCGTCGATGACCTGCGGTAGATGGCTTTCCCCACGATATTTTTCAGCCAACTGGCCCAGAGCACGCAAGAATGCGGTCTGGATTTGCTCGTCACGCAAGGTAGCGGTTTTGCACGGCTGGGCGTGGTCGTATTTTTGGTTGCATCGCCAGATCGTGTGCTTGTATTTAGTGTTTGACGCCCAGGTTTTACGCCCGTACCAGGCACCGCAATCTTCGCATTTGAGACGACTGGCGAACAGCCCGATCTTGGCGGTGTTGGTTGCATGGCGGGTGGCTAGCTCGTATTGGACCTGGTCCCACACGGCTGGGTCAATGATTGGCTCGTGATTGCCGGTGACGTAATACTGCGGGACTTCACCTTCATTGACTTCAATGCGTTTGGTCAAAAAGTCAGCGGTGAATGTTTTCTGTAATAGTGCGTCGCCTTTGTATTTCTCGTTGGACAAGATAGAGCGCACGGTTGAGGTGGACCAGTTGGTTTTACCGCGCGGAGTCAAAATACCGCGACGCTGTAGCTCGGCACGGATTTCGGTGATCGATGAGCCGTCTAGAAACAGCTGGTAGATCAAGTGCACGGTCGGGGCTTGGGTCTCGTCGATGGCGAGGTTACCGTCAGCGCCTTTCTTGTATCCCAGTAGTGAGGAGTACGGGACCATGACTTTGCCATCAGAGAAGCGCTTGCGGTGTCCCCAGGTGACGTTCTCAGATATGGAGCGGGACTCTTCCTGAGCAAGACTGGACATGATGGTGATGAGTAGTTCGCCTTTAGAATCCAGTGTCCAGATGTTTTCTTTCTCGAAATACACCTCTACGCCGGCTTCTTTGAGCTGTCGGACGGTGGTCAGTGAGTCGACAGTGTTACGGGCAAAACGCGACACGGATTTGGTGAGGATCAGATCAATTTTCCCGGCTAACGCGTCGGCGATCATGGCTTGGAAGCCTTTGCGGTGTTTGGTGGAGGTGCCGCTAATGCCTTCGTCGGCGTACATTCCAGCGAATATCCAATCAGCACGTGATTGGATGTAGGTGGTGTAGTAGTCGATTTGGGTCTGATAGCTGCTAGCTTGTTCTTCCATATCGGTGGACACCCTTGCGTAGGCAGCAACTCGCCGTGTGAGCTTCGCAGTAGTAGAAGTGGCACCTTGTCCTGGTTTTTTGGTTGCCGGTATTGTAGTAACGGTACGCGCGGGGTTGCTCATGCCGGCCTTCCTTGCTCGTCTAAATCGATATTTACGCTCGTCCCGTTGTCTAGGTGGACTGTGAGGTGGTGTGGGGACGCTTCGATAACAGCAACGTGGTATGTAACAGCTTCTTCGTCGAAGTCTTCTAGACCGAGGATGGTGGTGCACATGGTTTGGAGCATGGTTTCGCGTAGGTTATGGCTACCGCACGGGTTGCCTTGCCCTAGGCAGGCACTCCAGCAGCGCCAATACCGGTAATAGTTACCTGAGGAGTATCGGCGGGTTTTACGCTGATAGTTGCGCCCACACACCCTGCAGTGGATACGACCGGTAAAAACTCCAGTGTTTTTCGATGGTGTTGCGGCAGGTCCTACCTGGCGGCGGTAAGCGATTTCTTGTTGTACTTCATCAAAAAGAGCGGGCTCAATGATTGGCGGCAGTGCTCCTTCGACCCAATATTTCGATAGCACCCCATCATTGACAGTGCGGGAGGGGGCTTTAATGGTTTTGTTATAGGTCTTCTGTAATAGCTGGCATCCCTTATAGCGTTCGTTTTCGAGCATACGGCGAAACACCGACCCATAAAACAAGCCGCCGCCTCTAGAACTTAGACCTTGTGCATTCAACTGGTCGGCGGTCTTTTCTGGGCTGATACCCGCCAGATAGTTAGAAAACAAAAACCGCACTACCCCAGCCTCTTCTTCATTAATGATGAACTGGCCGTTTCTCCAGGTGTATCCGTAGAGAAAGAACGAGTTTGTGCCACCAGCCTTATAACGATTACGGATAGCCCACTTCACATTCGCTGATAAAGAAGCAGACTCTTCTTGGGCAAACGAGGCCAGCAGTGTCAACAGTAGCTCACCATCAGCGGTAGCAGTGTCGATGCGTTCACGCTCGAACCGGATGGAAACACCCAAGTTTTTGAGTTCACGCACGATGCGTAGCAGGTCTACAGTGTTTCGGGCGAGCCTGGAGATCGACTTGCACAACACAATATCCACACCACCGCTACGTGCCAGCGCCATGAGATCACTCAATCCTTGGCGGCCGCTGGTTTTGGCGCCAGTAATGCCCTCATCAGTAAACACGCCTACATACGTCCAGCCGGGAGTGGACTGGATAAGCCGTGAATAATAAGAAACCTGGGCGGCGATGGATGACAGTTGTCGCTCACTAGCTGTGGAAACCCGAGCATATGCCGCGACATTCACGAGCTTCACTCTGACCGGCCTTACCGGTGTTACCTGCTCGATCTTCGCCACTGTCCCTCCTCACTTCTAAGCTGACTAGTGCTTGTGTCTATACACGCTCTAAACGCGCCATTTATCCAGTCAAATCCGATAATTCTCGCCGCTGATAAACCGGCCTGCACATCTCCGCCAACCGGGTGTAGAAAGCCTCGTGCTCGCTAGCAGTAATCACCCCGCTCGCCGCAAGGGCGGCAAGCATGTCGACATCCTGGATAAACACGAGCTCACGAGCAAATACCGCGCCGTCTGCCAACTGATCAACAAAAGCAGCGGGCGGGGTCATTTGCGTCCGCCTCTGGTGCCAAAACGTGAACGTACATAGCAAGCGTGCGAGCAATACTGCTGACCAGGCTTATCAACAGCGTTGAAAGCTTGCCCGCAGGCTTGGCAAGTTTTCGGACGGTGTAGGCCTGCCCTCCAGGATTGATGCCGACACGCGCTACTACAGAATCTCGCACGAGGATCAACACTCGTTAGTTCTCGTCCACACCATCCGCACACCCGCTCCTGAGTCTCACCCTCAGCCGACAGGTTGTGTTTGGTGCAGTAGGCGCGCACCTGGTCGCGAGACATGCCACAGAAGTCTGCGATCTTCTTATACCCCCACCCGTTGGCGCGTAGATTGGTGATGCGTAGTTGGTCTAGTTGGTTCAAAGAAACTCACCATCCTCTCAACCAACTGCCGACCAAGGAGCATCTGTTAAATCCAAGCCAGCTATAAAACAAAAGAAGGTCCCGCCACCAACTCCTAAACAGGGAGATGGCAGCGGGGCCAAAAGGAAAAATCGCAGATGCTGGCTAGCTGAGTTTCTGGTTTACACGGCGTTGAACAGCGTCATAAAGATTCCCGAGTCTGCGACGGCGCTCGTCGCCGTTGCCGTAGTCTCCACGGATCACTGCGTCAGCCAGAGCATCAATATTCGGGCCAAAGCTAGATCCTGCACCTAGCTTTTCATTCACCCTGCGCTGGACAGCGTCATATAAACCACCGAGGCGAGCACGGCGAGTATCCCCGTTACCATATTCACCTCGAATCACTGCATCAGCCAATGCGTCAAGGTTCGGTGTCGAAGTAGCAGGATTTGGTGCTGGTGTAGAGCTATTTCCAGTCATCTGGTCATACCAGTACCGCGCACGCGCCATATAGGTTTCCCTCTGGTTTCCAGCGATGGATGCTGGGCACTCGGTCGGGCTGAAATGACTGTGCCCGAAGATGTTCTTACCCCATTCGGGTCGCCCGAGGTTGTAGTAGACGCAGAGTGCTGCGACCAGGTGTGCACCGTTTTCTAAACATACGTCTGATATCCGCCACGGATTGCTCGAACAATCTGCGTGTTCGATACCGATGCTGGTGAGGTTGGCGTCCCAGTTGCCAGCGTGCCAGGCAGTATCACCATCCCACACGAGCTGCCCAATAATGCCGGTACTTTCTACCTGGTAGTGTGCGCTGGCTTGGCGGGTTTGCCAGGTGTCGAAGCAGCCACGCACGCTTAGGTTTCCAGCGTTGTGGTGCAAGATGATCTTGTCGATCTGGCGGCCTTGGCGACCTTTCGAGTAGTGCTTGTCGAGTAGCAGGTTGATGTCAGCATCTAAGGTGTTCCAATTCTTCATAAGGGGGTTCCTCCAGTTTTCTGTTGTTTAGGGAATCGTGTAAATGATGAGTGCCAGCAGGTAGATCAGCGGGGCCAACATCCAAGAGAGGATGAGGGCAAGTAGCAGCCACACCCCAGCAATAAAAAGCGCTAATACACAGATAAGAATGAGCGCTTTGACGAATGCAGTCAGCCAGGGTTTCACGACTGCTTCAGCTCGTCTGGTTCGGCACGACGCGGCTGGTAGTTTGGCTTGGTGGTGTCGGTGCGGGGTGTGGGTACCGGATAGTTCACGCGAGTCGCGCTACCTGCCGGATCAGTAGACTTACTGCCAGCAACACCAGTAGTTTTTTCCTCTGGCTGAGTGTCGCCGCGTTGCTTGATCACGTCCAAAGCCTGGCGCAAACCGCTCGGGATCGGTAGGCCCAGTAGCCCTGCGTTTTCGAGGATGGAGATGCCTTCGTTGGAGAGGTAGAAGAAGATGGTGGCGGTGCGTAGCACTCCGGGGGTGCCAAGAATATGCACGTCTAATAAGTGGGCGAGGCCGATGAGGGCGAAGATTAGGATTTTGCGGGCGATACCGCGAAACCCTACCGAGCTCGATAGTTTGTGGGCGTTAATAGCGGCGAGCACGCCGGTTAGATAGTCGATAACAGTGAATGCGATTATCGCGTATAGCAGGGAATCAGTTCCACCGAGGAAGGCTCCTAGCCAAGCACCTATAGCGGTGATGACGCTTTGGATACCAGTCCAGATAGCTTTGATGTTCATTGAATGGTTCCTTTCAAAGTAAGCGAAAGAATGCCGCACACGACTGCGTGTAGAGGGCATGAATATGAAAAACGCCCACCAAAAACTGGTAGGCATAAGTAGCTGGAAACTATAACCTTTGAGGCTATAGGTCCGGCAGATTGGGGTTGGTGAGGACTTCCAGGATTGGTGCGCTCAAATCAAGGTGTGCTTCACGTGGCTGAACCATCACGACTGTCTCATCATCAGGTTGGGCAGGCGGGGTTGGTTTTGGGTCAGATGGAACTGGAACTATAGGTTGTTCATCCATTAGCTATCAGATCCTTCCTTGGTGAGCGCCACGGTAGTAGCATCAACAAGCACATCGAATGCTTCTGCTGCAGCCCCAGATAATTCATTGTCAAAATTATCTAGCAAGGTTTTCAGGTCAGTTAGGTGACCTGTGTAGGTAGGTCCTGACACCTCGGCGATAGATTCGAAAAGCTCGCTTCTTGCAGTGAAGAATTCTTGTGCTTTTACCGGGTCAGCGAGACTGAAAGTACCGCCTGGGTCAATGACGGGCTTACCTGCGTTATCGAGAAGAGCGTATTGGCATACCAGGTCGTACTCGTCGGCTGCGAAACGGATATTGGCTTCACGTACCAAATGAAGAAGTTTTGTCCGCGCCCTGGAGGCGGCAGGTTTCAAACTCATTTCAGATAGTAGGTCTGCTATTGGGGCAAGTTGGTTATTAGGAAGAAGAATTCTCATATTAGACGCTCTCCTTTAAGTAAGGTTGGTAGACATTTGGCTATAGCCCGTGTTGGAAAAGTATCTCCAGGAAATGTTGGATCCAGACCCCGCAATAGAAGTGATCCAGCCCTGGTTAAGTAGCCCGATCAACCCGTTGACTCTACTCATCAGGTCTTTTACTCGGTCAAAGAGTCGGGTCATGTTGTAAAACGAACCGTTGGTTACAACCATGACGTCATAGGTGTGGAATACTACTTTGGCAAGGCTGCTCGGCCCGACCCAGCCTGGATGGGTGCCCCTGCCTGAAAGAGCACAGTCCTGCAAAGTTACATACCTGTTCGCACTGGTGTAAAACTTGTGGCCGTTGGTTCTAAGATCACTACCTAAATGAATTCCCGCGCTGCCATAAAAACGCCCTTTAGGATCCAAAGTCAGGCAGGTATAGAAATTACCGCCAGCAGCGTTTTGATACGTCCAAGCAACATAATCGCCTTTGTAGGCTAACTGGTTAACTATTCCTTGCACGTCAGGTTTATCTTTATGGCTACGCCGAGCCATTTCCCCGATATATCTATCCCCGTACCAAAACTGCATCCCCGTACTAGCGATTTTCCCTTCCAGTTCCGAACCGTTATACCAAGAGATCTGGGTGGGGTTGATGCGAATATTACTTGTCCACCCGGCAAGACCAACCTGGATAGCATTAGCGGAAAGCTTATCTGCCGTAATGGATGCCGCAGCGATCCGGTTGGCATCAAGCAGACCAGTGGTGATCTTGCTGGCATCTATGTAAGCAATCTTCGCCGAAGTTATAGCAGCGTCGCGGATCATCACTGTTTGGATAAACCCATTGCTGATGGTCAACTTGTCGGAGGTGATGGAGCCTGCGGCAATCCTGCTAGCTGCTAGGGTACCGGTGGTTATTTTATCCGCTGACAGCTGACCAATTTTAGCGTTAGTGATAGCCGCATCGGCAATCATCGCGGTACCTATTACGGCATCATCGATCGAGGTTTGCCCCGTAATGTGAATACGTTTACCGTCAATCAGAATGGTTTCGGGGCTGATGTTGATTTGGTTGATGATCTCGCCAGCCTTGACGCGCAGATTCACGTTATTGGAAAGCATGGTCAAACTGGTGTGCATATCTTTTAGATCATCGTTCACAGCAACCACGGTGGCTTGGGCGATATCGAGACTGTCCTGCGCACTTTTAACTGCTAGTGCCGCGTCGGCTTTCGCTTCCTTGGCCGTTACCGTTGCCTGCGAGATGTCATTCGTGACCTGGCCTATCGCTACCTGGACTTGTTCTGCTTTCTGCTTGGCATGCTCAACTTCTATCTTCGCAGCTTCTAGCTCGGCACTGACCTGGGCGTGGTTGAGGTCGGTGGCAAGACTGACCCACCCGGGCTGACCAGTATCAGTAACGCGGTAGATCCAGATTCCTACTTGCTCACCATTTTCTTTAAACCACACATCCCCAAGCCGCGCTGATACCGGTTGGGTGGTGCCGTAATGGTTGGTGTTTTTCCCGTCCGCGCTAGCTAGCGCAATACTTGCTGCCTGCTGGGCTTGGCTAGCCTCGCTGCGGGCAGCGGTGATGGTGTGGGTGATGTCGGTGAATTTTCCTGTAGTACTGCCAAGTTCGATGTTGATGTATTCACCTGCGAGTGGGTCGAAGTCATAAGCAACAACCCTGGCGGTGAGTGCCACGTTGAGGTCATCGTGGCGGACGGTTACTGTGTCGCCTAGGGTCACGGTTTCTAGGTCGCAAAAACCCTCATATTCTTTCGTCGAAGCCAGATCCACGAACGAGATCTTGTAGGCGCAATGCGGTTGATCGACATGACAACTAGAGAACTCAGCTTTCGCTAGTTCACGCAATCTCGCACGAGCCTGCGCAAGTGGCAGCTCATCCTCACGCGGTTTATCCGCATCTTTAATGGCTTTTACCTGCCCATAGCGGATGACCTTGATGCGCGGGGTAATATAGTCGCTGATGCGAGGGCTGTCCACATACAGTTCAGGCAGGAGCAGACCGTCGTAACCAACCGGCAAAATCCGGGTAACTATCGTGGTGTAGTCCAGGCTCGATTCGTAGCCGGACAGGTTCTTACGATCCCTTATAACCACGCCATGATTAGCACCTATGCGGGGCGCGTGGTGGATGTGCCAGTTATCGAAAGTAAGCTCTCCGCCCCAACGCGAAATAAAACTGTTGTCGGCTTTAGAGTCTAGGATCGCGGCGGCTACTGATTGGCGTACGATTCGAGCCGAAGCTCGCGACACATTATCGGAGCTAGTGGCGGTAAAGCCGTGTGTGTTGTTAGCGGCATTGAGTAAGTGCTTGAGTGCATCAACGGCGGTTTTGTTGACCACATAGGTGTCGGCGATCAGGTTTGCTGCTAGGTCATAAAACACGTGATGAGCTGTCACCTCAAGCATTCCATCGAGCGTGGTGACCACCTCAGTAATGCGGAAACCCTGACGGGCATCTGTGCTAGGTACGGGTGCTGCGACGATGTTCTCAAGACGCAGGTGCTTGGCTGCTGAAGCATCAGCTGGGTAACTAAACGACAACATGAAGTGGCTGCCTAGTTCTTCGCTCACGACCGGGTCAATGATCTCGCGGTCGAGAACAGCCAAACCATTAGTGGTGAAGGTTTTAGCAGCACGGTTGTGAACCGAAATCATAGGTTTTACTCCTTATTAGAGGGTGCGCCAGTTGCCAGTAACCGCTACCTTCGCTAGGCCCGCACCGAGTTCTATGTGATTCTCACCGACGGCAAGCTGTGGAAAAGGTCCGCTTAAAGCATCGGTTTGGGTTTTTCCGCACACGTGAGTGATCATGCGAGCCGAATCGAGCGTGATCTGGTCTGCTGGTGAGGAGACTTTGTAGCGCTGTCCATTGATCGTCAGCACCAGCTGCCCAGTGCCGAACAAGGTTATTTCTGGATCGGATGGCAGCAGACCAAGGTTGATGATCGTTGCCGTGCTGGTGAGGGTGATCGGTTTTAGCCCTGTGGCGAGATAGGTGAACGGCTGGCAGGTGAGGTTGGCTTGGAACATGCCCCAGCCAGCCATCTCCTGGGCAAGCGGCGAAACCTCTACATGTTTTATGTATCGGAATAGACCAGGCTCACCACTAAACGAGATCGTTGAAGCCTCCATCAAGGCAAGGCATGCTTGCCGATAAGCCTCCAACCCACCCTGAACCGCTAACGGCAGGCCGATTTCCGTGTCTTTCCAGCCGGTGAACCAGGTTAAAGAACCTGCTCTGCCACTCACTTCGATATCGTCAACCCGCCGTGCGGCAGCTGGAATCTCAACTGGAGCAGTGAACCGCAAACCAAGATCCCGAGAGGAGGTTTCGTGGTCGAGTGTAAACCCATACATTTAGGCTCCTGCCATGATTAGGTTACTGCGCCTTGATAGGCGTGAGAGTTGAGCGTCGATGCGGGGTGCGAGTTTGCCTACCAGTGTTCCGTCATTGAGCACGACTTGAACATCCAAGGCACCGAGGATCCGGCGGGCTGTAGCATCCACGATGCCCTCCACATCCACAGGCGAAGCATCATTTGGTGATGGGTTGATATCGGGGTGTCGAATGGCTGCTGGTGCCAGATCTACATTCGGTAGATGCAAGTCCGTATCGTTGATGTTGATTGGCACATCAATGCCCGCCGCGAGTTCGTCCATGGCACCCATGGTGTCTTTAGCCATGTCTTTTGCTGCATCGGCTGCCTTATGGCCCTCACTGGTGATTGCTCCGGCCAGGCCTGCTACGAGCATGTCACCGACCCACGCCATTTGTTTGGAGGGACTGTGGATGCCAAAGAACCCGAGGATCCCATCCCAAATTGAAGATACCCAGTCAGATACCTTGTTCCACAACCAACCCGCCAGTGATTGGATACCCTGCCACAGACCAGACACCAAGGACGCACCAGCTGAGATCATCTGACCAACACCACCCAACACCGCGCTAACGATACTGCTAATGATTTGCGGGATAGCCGAGACAATCGTGCCGATAATCGTTGGTAGCGCTCCAATCAAGCTAGTGAGCAGTTGGATGCCAGCTTGCACTAACTGCGGGATGGCTCCACCGATAGCCGAGACCACTGCAGAAATGATCTGCGGCAGTGCGGACACGATCGTGGTGATGATTTGTGGCAATGCACCAATCAAAGCCACAAACAACTGGACGCCAGCTTGAACCAACTGTGGAATTGCACCCAACACACCGTTAATTACCGCCGTAATAATCTGTGGCAGAGCCACAACAATCGCAGTAATAATCTCTGGCAGCGCAGACACCAGCGAGGTTAAAAGCTGTATGCCGGTTTGGATGATCTGCGGAATAGTACTTATCAGGAAATCCACCAGCCCCTGAATAATCTGTGGCAACGCCTCAATCAACACTGGGATCGCTGCGATCAGGCCCTCAGCCAAGCCAGTTATCAACTGCAAAGCAGCATCCAGAATTAGTGGCAGGTTGTCGATGAGTCCTTGGATCATGGTCATCAGCATTTCTACCGCCGCCAGGATCAGCTCCGGTAGAGCCTCGCCGATACCAGCTACCAAGGTGGCGATAATCTGGACCGCTGCCTCCAACAGGCTCGGAAGTGCCTCAATAATTGCTTCCACCAATGCCACAATCAACGTCACGGCAGTGTCTGCCAAGGAAGGCAGAACAGCGATAATGCCTTCCAACAAAGCGGTGAGGATACTCATCCCGGTATCCACCACTTGCGGGAGCTGGCTAGAAATAAACTCCAGGGCTTCCTTCAAGATTTCTCCGAGGGTGTCGATAAAGGCCGGTGCGCCCCCGGTCTCGAAGGCTTCGGTGAGTTCATCGACCCAACCATTAACCATCGGCATCACCGTGCCAGCCAAAGCCGTGGTCACCCCTCCAGCAAGTAGGCCTTTAAGGTTATCGACCCCGTCTTTTAGCGTAGCGAGTTGGCCAGAGAAGGTTTTGGATTGGGCATCCATCGCCCCATAAAACCGGTCACCCTCACTTGTGGCACTCGCAAACGCATCCGCAACCATATCCGCACTGATCGCTCCCTTCGCCATTTCTTCTTTGAGCTCACCGATACTTTTACCGGTCTTACGGGAAATCTCCTCTAAAGGGTTGAACCCCGCGTTAATCATCTGGTTCAAATCCTGACCAGTCAGCTTGCCCGTGCTGCTCATTTGGGCGAACGCGAGCGTCAAAGACTCGAACTTTTGGGCATCACCCTGGCTGATATCGCCGAGCTGCTTGAGCCTGATTTGGGACTCCTCGGCACTCATCCCGAAACCCATCAGAGTCTGGGTGCCTTTAGCCAGATCCTCCATACCAAACGGTGTGCGAGCGGCCTCCAGCTTGAGGTCGTTGACGAGTTTCTGGGCCTTCGCCTGATCACCCAGCATGGTGGTAAACGATGTGGTGTATTGCTCCATCCGGGCGTTATAGTCCAAACCATCTTTCATCGCTGAGCCGAAGCCTTTAGCGATACCCGCGATGGCGTGCCCGATAGCCTTAACCCCGCCAACGATCGCCTCAGCAGCCAGATTTGCCTTCAATACGTCACCGAAGATGCGGGTCTTGCCCGACGTGTCATCCATCTCGGAACCCAGATCATCAACAGCACTCTCAAGATGGCTAGTGTCCTTGGCGGCGTCTTTCGCGTCATCACCTGCGCCGTCAGTCTCATCACCAAACTTCGACAGCGCAGCATTGTTTTCTTTGAGTTCGCCTTCTAGGGCGTTGAGGGTGGCTTGAGCGTTATTGAGCTGAATCTGCCAATTCTTCGTACGGGAATCGTTCTCCCCAAACGAAGAAGCAGCATTCTCCAACGCACTTCTCAGGGTTTCGACCTTGGAACGCTGAGCCTCAATCTCACGCCCCAGCACTTGGTTGCGGGCGGTCAGTGCTGCAGCAGATTGGTCATTCTTGTCGAACTGGGAAGCGACCAGCTTCATCTCGGAGCCGAGTACCCGCATTTCACGGTTGATGTCGGTGATCGCGCGTTTAAACTCCCGCTCACCCTCCAAACCAATCTTGAGACCAAAAGACGAGTCGGCCATGAGAGGTGTTTCCCTTCTTGACTCATGTAGCTTTTAGGCTACACTTAGGTGTGTGGAGATTATTTCCAGTAGCTTGTTTGACGCTTGGTTAGGTGAGCTGAAAGACAAACATGCTCAGCGGCGCATTTTGCATGCAATAGCCCGATGCGAAGCACACGGAACAATGATTGGAGACATCAAACCCGTTGGCGAGAGAGTTAACGAGATGAGATTTCATTTCGGGCCCGGCTACCGGGTGTACTACACCCAACTAGGCGCAGTAACGGTTTTCCTGCTGGCCGGAGGAGATAAATCCAGCCAGGCTAAAGATATTCGAACCGCTCAAAAGCTCGCACAACAGGTAAGGAAGGAACAGTCATGAAGGAAGTAACATTTTCAGCGTTCGACGCAAGCAAATATCTCGATAGCCAAGAAGCAATGAACGATTACCTAGCTATCGCACTCGAAGACGGCGATACGAAAACCGTACAGGTGGTTTTGCGTGACATTGCAAGGGCACACGGCATGAGCCAGCTAGCTAAAGAAACTCAACTCAACCGTGAATCCCTCTACAAGTCACTATCAAAAGACGGCAACCCGTCCTTTGCGGCTATCACGAAAATCATGAAAGCCCTAGGACTCAAAATAACTCTCGCTACACAAAATGCCTAGATACCTGCTGGAATTACGTCGTCGATAAACCAGATGCGTTTCGGGTGGGCTCTGCCTGTTTCGATGCGCCAGCAGTCCACCAGATCTAATAGTTCACCGAATATGGTCAGGTCGATTTGCCTGCGGGTCAGCCCTAGGTGGGCGAGCCCGATATAGGTCAGGCGGGTAAAGATTGCCTCGTCACTATCTATTAGGTGTCCTTTTTCTTGGTTTGCCCTTTTGGGTCTGGGGTCTCGGTCATGATTGCTCGCCGGGTGCCGCGTTGGAGTGCTTGGGCGATAGCCTCTCGATAGTCAGCTAAATCTGCAGGCACAGTTAGTAGCTCCACCGCTTCTGCGGTCAGCTCTGGGCGCTTATCGTCTGGATGGGTGAGGTTGTGTATTTGTACGGACTGGTTAGCGAGCAGGGTGATGAGCCAGATTACCTCACCGAGTGACTTATCCATATCTTCGGAGGTTTCAAGAGCCTCACCAAGGTTTTCGAGTCCGCCGTAACGCTGCGCAATCAAACGAGTCGCACGCGTGGTGAGCATTAGCTCATATTCTTGCCCGCCGATGGTGATGACAGCGCTGCGAGACGAATCCACTATATTGTCGGCTTCGGTTTTCTTTCCCATGATTTACTATCTCCTTGCGTTTTTAGTGGCTGGCGGCACGACTTGGATTGGTGGCTGCAGCGGGTTCGTAAACGCAGCTGTACCAGCCAGCGATCGTCTCAGTTTTCACGCCGGTGGCTCCTTCGGTGACTTCCGCTTTCCACGGGTGCTTGCCGGTAGCGTCTGGTTTGTTACGCCGCAGGATCGTTCCCTCAATACTTGGGGTAGAGAACGTGATCGAATCAGCTTTGGTCGCCAGCGTGGTTCCCGGCAGAGCAAATTTGACGCGGTAAAGCCAAAAATACTGGTATTTGCCGTTAGAGCGTGCAGCTCTAAAACCAATAGCCACGGGTGCGCCACCATCTTCAGAAGTGCTGATAAGTACCCCGTTGGCGTCCAGTCTCGCACCAGTTAAGGCAGCTGCAGCCTCTGCCCCGAGATCATCAACCCCAAGAGTGAGGGTTCCAGATTTGAATTCCTTGACAATCTCGGATGCCCCGTCATCGGCATACAAAATTGCCTCAGCTACCTCCACAGACAGTTCTGCGGATATTGCTTTAGCGAGCGGTTTGGGAACGGCGTAGGTTTCCTCACCGCTGGTGGGATCTTCGCTAATGCTCGCGTAGTAGAGCTTGTCTAAACCAATAGTTGCCATGATGTTTCTCCTTTATAGGTTGTAAGAATGGTAGGTGGCGATGTCGATTGAATAGTGGTGGTAGCCGGTGTCGTCCTCGTATCCGATATAGCGCCTGCCTGTGATAACCAGGCGAGCGCTGATTAGAGCTTTCGTGATCTGGTCTCTTAGAGCTAAGTAGTTGGTTTTCGTGAACAGGCTGATTCGGGCTTCTTCTATTTCGACGCCTGGGGTGTTGTCGGCGAAGATGTCGAAAGAATCTGTTAACGGGGTGAAGACTAGATACGTGTCTGGGGCTGGGGAATCGGTGTAGCAGCTGACTGCATAGGCGAGCCCAAGTTGTTTAGCGATGTGGCTTAGGTTTTCTAAAAGCCCGCTCATGGTTTCACCTGCTGGATTCGCGCTGCTAGGGTTTGTTTCATTGCGGTGATTGCGGCTCGCCTGGTTTGTGAACGCGTGGGGGCTAGGAAGGGTCTAGCGGGCTGGTTGGAGCGTCCGTGTTCTAGAACGTTAGCGATTAGTGCGTTAGCTCTACCATCGTCTCGGTTCTCGGCGAAACCAACTTTGACGTTGTAGTCTCCGCGGCTATTGACTTTTACTGGCGCGGTTCCTAGCGCTTTGGCGAGCTGACCGGTAGAGCGGGAGGGCTGTTTCGTATTCGAACCGATTGCTGCACAAAGGTTAGAGCGCATACGCGGCTCCACTATGTTAGCCCCGGCTTTAAGTACTTGCTCAGCGCAGTTATCAATGAGACTGCTGGCCGAGTCGAGTGCGTCAATGAAATCGTTGGGAAGCCGGATTTGTACTCTAGCCATCAGGGTGCTCCTTCTGCTTCGGTGCGGTGAGCTAAAATCTCGACATAGCGGCCGAGGTATTCGACCGCATCAATAACGTACCTGCCATGTGCGGAGCTGATTTGCATCGCCTCGGTTATTTTTATGCCGGGTATTGCTCGGATCCTAAATAAAAGGTCTGCTTTTGTGTAGGCGGCGCGGTTGACCCAAGCCGGTGAAGCGTGCCGCACTTCCATATATGCGCGCACCGAAGCAATAACCTCATCACGAGTCGTGGCGAACCCGGCAGCGTCCTTAACCACTACAGGTTGTATTAGGTCGATGTGCTCACTCATTTTTCCAAGCGTTGCCATAGAGCGCGCCTTTCTTTAGATTTTCCAGTCCCGATCCAGACGAAGCAGGGTGTTGACTGCGCTCCACACGGCGCGGGCAGCATCGGTTTTGTCTGCCCAAAACCCGGCGGTTGCTCCATCTCTGGATTCGTAGAAATGGGTGGCGAGCATGATAATGCCTTGCCGGGTTGCCTGCGACATGGGCTCCGTTTGGTAGTAGCCCTCGGGCAGATGTTGGTAAGCGGTGGCATAGGAGGTGGCAGCCAAAACAAACGAGGCAATCAAAGAATCATCCTCGCTATGGTCGACCAGCAGATTTTGCTTGACTAAGGCCATGAGTTCGTCTGTTTTCATGGCTGCCACCTCCTAACTATTTTTATGGTTTACCCCGCGGTCTTTTGGGAAAGAACCTTGATCGCCTCAGGCAAGACGAGCTTGCCGTCTAGGCGTTGGGAGGCGAGGAACCCGATCTGCCCGGTGGTTGCAAATAGCTCGTTTAGGCGTTTGAAGGAGCGGCCTTGCCGGTCAGCAATCCAATAAAAACCGAGGTCACCGAACGCTACTGTGCGCGCCCCCGCTTTAAGCTCAGGTGCAAAAACACTGGTGTAGACGGGTCGGCCAAGGATCATGTCCGGGGTTCCAGCAGTTATCGCTGGCTGCCACAGGTACTGCCCATTACCATCCTTCAACTTCCGGACGGTTTTGACGGTTGCATCGTTCATCAGCCACACCGCACGCGCCCGGTAGGGGGAGCGCAAACTATAGTGCAGATCGATAAGTTCATCAGCGTTAATGTCGGTAGGCTTGGCGCTGGTCACGCCTAAGTCTGCTCCGCCGGTTGGGTTGAAAATGCCGGTGGGTTTACCTTTACCATCGCCAACCAGGAAGGCTTCTTCTTCAGCAGCTCCAATACGGTGAGCAAACTCGCTCGCTAGGTATTGTTCAACGTTAAACGCTGCATCATTGAGCAACTCCTCAGAAATCTTGAGGAACGTACCTAGCTTGAACGCCGACAGGGAGATTTGGGTGAAGGCTTCATCGGATTCGCCATATGGTTTGCCCTCATCCAGCCAGGTAGCAGTGCCATGGGTAGACACGACAGGGATCTTACGATCCCCGCTAGTGGTCTGAATAACCTTGGCCAGGGTACGCATGATGTTTTGGTCGGCCAAAGACTGCACTAGGGTGCGTTCGAACTCGTCAGGCACTAGGTATCCGCCCTCAGAATCCACCCCCTCGCTAAGCTTATTCCTTACTTCCATGGGGGAGGTGTTAAGCCGCATCGCATCCCAAAACGCCCGCTTGTAGGAAGCTGTAGCACGGGCAGGCTTGACCTTACTGTCTTCGCCCATGGCGCTTCCAGGAGCGGAAGTGATGGGATTACAGGTCGCCTTGGCAAGAGTGTTTTCTAGGCGTTCGGCTCGCTCACATCGAGCAATCTCGCCGCTAAGTGCCTCAATCTCAGCCTCCATTTTGGCGTAAGTAGCGTCATCTTCGGCGTTTAGACAGCCAGTCTCGCTATCGCGCCGCTCATCTAGAAACTTCTTAGCCTTATTCCAGGTTTGAGCACGCCGAGTATACAAATCAGTAACAGTAGTCATAATGGAATATTTCCTCTCTTAGTTAATGGGGTTGGTTGGTTAAATGGGCGTATAAATCAACAACCCGCCGACCACGAGGGATAGCGGGCTGCAAAGGCGAACAAGTATTTGAATACGGCGGCGGACCAGGCGGAGCACCATCTTCTCGGTGACGGGCTAACTGTGCGACGAAGCGCTGCTCGGTTACCCTTCTGGAAAACATCACACCACCTTTGTCCTTGGGCGGGAATGGCGGCTTCTTACGGGAAGGGTCTTGCTCGTTATCTTCATCGTCGTCGGGATCATCAAACTCGTCCAGCTCTTCTTCGTCCGGTTCCTCCTCCGGATCGTCTTCATCTGGAGCGGGTGCTCGTTTCCCAGTTAGCAGCTCATCGGCAAACCCCAAGTCGATGGCAGCTCGCGCGTCCATCCACGTCTCCGCATCCATCAACTTCGACAACTTCGCCCGCGACAGTCCAGTCTTCAGCTGGTAAGCGTTGATGATGGTGTCTTTGACGGACTCGAGCATGTCGAGGGCACGGGATAGCTCGGTCTTGTCGCCCATCGCCAGCGTTGCGGGGTTGTGGATCATCAACATGGATACGGGGCTCATCGCGACTTTGGAGGCCGCCATGGCGATCACGCTCGCTGCGGATGCGGCAATACCGTCGATATTCACTCGGACTTCGCCTGGGTAGTCTAGCAGCATGTTGTAGATCCTGGCTGCAGCCACAACGTCACCACCGGGCGAATTTAACCATATGGTGACCGGTCCTGATCCGGCATTTAGCTCGGATGCGAAAACTGCTGGGGTGATGTCGTCGTCGAGCCATGATTCTTCGGCGATAGCCCCGTTGATACGCAAAACCCGGACGTCTGCCTGATCGTCCGAGTTGGTTGTTTCTGGGGGTAGCCAGTTCCAAAAACGCTTCACAATTTCCTCCTCAAAGACTGTCCGGCAGACGAAGGTGCTTGTGCCGGGTCATTGCTTTCTTCATTTGCTTCATCGCTGCCTTGCTTTTGAGCGGCGTAGGCACCTGCCATGGGCAACGGGAGCATGTTGCCGTTGACCAGGTAAAGATCGCCGCCGTCTGCCTGGTCGATGCGGTCCAGGTTTTCTAACTCTCGGATATCGTTGGCGCTCATCCACCCGTTTTGGCGGGCCACCGCATAGCCTTCCATGCGTGACTGGTAGTCCCCGCGCAGCAGCCCTTCAACGTTGAACTTCACAAACAACTGCTGCTTTTCACGCGGGTTCAAGAGAGTTTTCGTGATGGCTTGTTCCCAGCGGATTACCCACGGGTCAAGGGTGTATTTCACGAACTCTAAAGACTGCTGTTCAATATTGGAAAACGAGGATTTTTCCAGATCGCCAATCATGTGTGGCGGAATACGGAAAATCCGGGCGATCTCATTGAGCTGAAACTTTCTCGTTTCAAGAAACTGCGCCTGCTCTGGGCTTACCGATATCGGCGTATATTTCATTCCCTCTTCAAGCACCGCAACTTTGTTGCCGTTACCAGGCCCACCGAAGGTTTGTTGCCAGGATTCACGTACCCGAGAAGGATCCTTGATCGTGCCTGGATGCTCTAACACCCCGCCAGGAGCCGCACCATTAGCAAAAAACGACGCCCCGTAATCTTCGGTAGCCTGGGCGAGCCCGATAGCGTTTTTTGCCATCGCGATCGGCGAATAACCAACCAACCCATCAAAACCAAGACCTGGAACATGAAGCACATCATTAGGGGTAAGACGGATCGTCTTGTACTCTCCTGCGGGTTCGTCCCAGCTGGTTTGGTACTCGTAATACAAAGCCTTACTGTCCAGATCCCTGCCTACGCTCATCCGATTCGGTTGCAAAGGATACAGTCCGATCACTTCGCCGAGCCCGTTACGCACTACCTGAGCAAACGCATTACCCCACAACAACAGGTGCGTCATGAGCGTTTCTCTAAATACGAAGCTCGTCATCTCGGGGTTAGGTTCATCATGCAACAGCCGGTATAAGGGGTGGTCGAGGGCTTTTTCCTTGCCGCCACCGTCCTTGTAACGATAGACGTGCAGTGGTAGCCCGGCTATCGCCTCAGCCAAGATCCGTACACAGCCATAGACGGCAGTCATCTGCATCGCGCTACGCTCAGTCACCGGACGGCCAGAGGAAGTGGGGCCGAACAGGAACGAATACGACGAGCAAATCGTATGGTTCTCGGTTTGGCGGGGTTTGGGGCGTAGCCAGTTCAGGAATCCCATGTGTCCTTCTACTTTCGATTTAGAATGTTGGGGTGGATAAGGGGTTTCGGCAGGCGTGGCAGAGTGGCGAGTTGGTATTTCCTGCGGTTCCTTCGCAAATTGGCCAACGGTGGTTTCTACGTACGCCGGTGAATCCAGCGAATAGTCGAGACCTTGTGTTTATTGGGATTAACCCATCGAGTGCGACGCGATTTGCTGCTCAGAAACTGGGTGGTGATCCAACGACCTAAATGGTTCTAAAATCTTTCCACGTCGGCGAAGATGGATCTCCGCTCGGCTGGCGTTCAATGACGATCCTGAACCTGCTCCCTTTGATTGGGCAGCCTCGTGATCTGCCTTATTGGGATAGCGATTCTGGCCGCCAGAAGATTCTGGATTCCATCGACATTACCCGTCAGATACTGAGAGTGATTCTCCCGAAATGCCACTGCGTTCATCTGATGTGGGGTACCCCCAATGACAAGAATTTCCCGTGGAAAAGCACAGTGCTCAAACAACTAATACCCGAGATCGACTCGCTTATTCCTGCCGATCACCAGGTTCAGGCGTACCTATCCAAGAGCGGACATCCACTGCATCCAGGGTTTGCCCATTGGCAAGGCGAACAGCTCCGCGAAGCATGCCACCTGCTACAACACCAGTAACCCGCGCTGATCGTAGACCGATCCTGTTGATGTTCCTGTGCCGCAGCGGATGGCCCGGTCGAGGGCCATGATGGTGGCGACGACTCCATCGATCTTCTCCGTAGACTTCTGCTTATCCGGCTTAATGTTGCCTGCCGGGTCGGTGCGCACGTGAATGTTATCAACCATCCAGGCCAGCACCGGGTGCCCGCCATGAGCCAGCTTGCCCTCCAACGCCAGCTTCATCAGTTCCTTGGATGGCGGGGACATGTCTTTGAAGCCTTGCCCAAACGGCACCACCGTGAAACCAGCATCCTCAAGGTTTTGGCTCATTTGGACCGCACCCCACCGGTCGAAAGCAATCTCGCGAATATTGAATTGTTCACCTAGGTTTTGGATGAAGGCTTCGATGTGGCCGTAGTGGACCACGTTGCCCTCAGTCGTGAGTAGGTGGCCTTGCTGATGCCATAGGTCGTAGGGGACGTGATCGCGGGCGACCCTCAGTTTCAGGTTGTCTTCGGGAATCCAAAACCACGGCGCAACCGTGTATTTGTCATCGTCATCCGTGGGTGGGAAGACGAGCACGAAAGCAGTGATATCGGTGGTGGATGCTAGGTCGAGCCCGCCGTAACAAACACGGCCTTCTAACTCATCTAAGTGGACTGGACCATCGTTCTTGTTCCAGGTATTCATAGGCATCCACCGCACAGACTGTTTGACCCACTGGTTCAAACGCAACTGTCTGAAGGTGTTTTCTTCAGCCGGATTCTGTCTAGCACTATTACAAGCGTCCCTAACTTTCTGGATTGGCACCGTCACGTCCAAGGATGGGTTGGCTTTATGCCACACGGCTTCATCGGTCCAATCATCATCTTGCCCTGCCCCATATATGACTGGATAAAAGGTGGGGTCGTGCTTTTTGCCATCTAGGATGTCTTGGGCTTTTTGGTGTTGCTCATAACAAATGCTATGCGTATCGGTACCCGCTGTCGTGATCAAGAAGTACAGCGGCTGGGTGCGCGCATCCCCACTGCCTTTGGTCATCACGTCGAAGAGCGCCCGGTTGGGTTGGGTGTGTAGCTCATCGAATACCACTCCAGAAATATTGAATCCGTGTTTGGAATAAGCCTCGGCCGATAGTACCTGGTAGAAGGAATTGGTGGGGGAGTAGATGATACGTTTTTGGCTTCTAAGGATCTTTACCCGCTTGGCTAGTGGGGGACACATTCTCACCATGTCGGCTGCCACTTCGAACACGATGGATGCTTGTTGCCGATCGGCAGCACACCCATAAACTTCAGCGCGTTCCTCGCCATCGCCGCAACACAGTAAGAGTGCGACGGCGGCGGCAAGTTCACTCTTGCCCTGTTTCTTCGGGATCTCCACGTAAGCCGTAGTGAATTGGCGAAACCCGTCAGGTTTGACCACCCCGAAAAGGTCGCGAATGATTTGTTCTTGCCAATCAATCAACTTAAAAGGTTTTCCTGCCCACCGGCCTTTCGTATGCTTTAAAGCTTCGATAAACGCGACCGCAAAATCAGCTCGGCGCTTGTCATAGCGCGAGCTTTCAGCCATGAACCGTGTCGGGTGATAATCAGCTAGCTCACGCATACGAATCAGTTACCTTCTATTGGTTAAAAAATCAGTTGCTACCAGCGATAACAGGCGCCCTCAAGCCTTGTGGGGCTAGGCTTCGGGCAGATTAGCTAACGCCCAGGCGATCGCATGTCCGGCGTCAGCGAAAAGGTGGTCTGACTCAGCGATGAGTTCGAGTTCACATTCTCCGCGGCCTTTCGAGTTAGGTCCGAACCCGCTGACGGGTTCTTCCATCAACCGGTAGATTTGGGCGTTGTTGCCAAATCCTTCAGTCTTGGTCCAGGTAGCAAAACTTGCTAGCGTGTAGTTCCCGTAGGCAAGAACCGTCCCGTAGGAATCAACGCTCATCTGGAGGGTTTCGCTGGTGACCTTTGTGCTGTTCATGGCTGGTGCCTTTCTGTTGTGTACCGTTTCGGTATGTATATACAGCCATAGACCCGCCTATTTATCCAGTCATTTTCCGCCTATTTTCAAGAAAACTTAGAGATGTACATCTCTAGGTCATAACGCTTCACGATAAAGGCAACCCCACGCCAGGTGGGGTTGCCTTTGTGTTTAGTTTTAACGGGTCAGGTGGTAGTTGACAACGTTTCCTGGCGTAGCATGCTCAAGTTCACGCACCATCGCTGCTGCCCGTCCGTATCCCTCGGTGACTTGTTCGATGTTGTCTAGGTTCAACGCTCCGTAGGAGGTGGTTTGCACCCGCCATTGATCGGTTTCAAAGTCTCGGTCAAGCTCCGGGGTGTAGGGGAACAGCGGGGAAGGAACAATAGAAATCGCGACCCGGTCAGGTTCAATCTCAATGCTGGTGATGGTGTATCCCAACCGGTTAGCACGTCCGATAAGGCGTTCGGTGTTTTCTTCCTCGACGCTGTATTCAGGTTCTTTGGTGTTCATGGCTGTTTCCTTATGTGTTGTGTACCGTTTCGGTATGTATATACAGCCATAGACTTCGCTACTTATCCAGTCATTTTGCCGCCTATTTTGCCTAATAAATAGTGGTTTACATCTCTTGGTTAGTGTTTATTAGTGGCGGGGTTTTCCATGCAGAATCACCGCTTAATGGTGCAAGTAAAATCTTGCGTACTTCCTTATGTTCTTTACCAGAAAGTCCGATGCGGTAAAGCAGGGAGCGCAGTTCATACTTCTCATTACTTACCTGTCTTGTACTGCGGGTTACGATGCGGTGGATCCGTTTGGCGTACGCGATCAGCTTCGTTAAGAACTCGGTGTAGGCTGTGATCTTCTCGAACTCGGGCAGCTCATCCCACCACGGGAAACTCAGCCCCTCACTAGTGGTGGTGATGCTAAGCTGGCTCGCGCCGAGCGCTTTAGTAATCAAGTCTTTCTTGGCTGCAATAAGTTCATGCAGCCTTGCCAGCTCAGTCTCATCAAGCGTGGCGGGCAGGGTGACTACGAGCCCGTAGTTTTCAGCCTTTTTGGTGTTCACCATTGCTCATCCTCCTCACCATCAAACTCGATGCTTTGAACGTCCAGCCAAGCACTGATGAGGCGCACGAAGTCGTGCGGGAAGTTGGAGACAATCATTTCTACGTGCTCGTAGCCGTGGTCTTCAGCTGCATCCCACACCGCACCAATATCGGTCAGGTCCACTCCGAGGCTTTCGATTTCTTCTAGATCGGCGTATAGCTGTCCCATCATCACCAAACCCTCTCTTTCTTGTGTTTTGTTTGGTCATGTACATACAGCCATAGGAACGCGTACTTATCCAGTCATTTTCGCCTTAAAATCCAGGAGTTTTAGTGGCCTCGGCGACTATCTGGGAAAGCACGAGTTTGGCGCACGGCAAAGCTATCCCGTTTCCCCACAGCTTGTATAACGCCCGATCGGTCACTGGATTAGCCAGCCATTTGCGTACTTGGTTGCGGGTTTTAGGATTTTTCAATCCTTGCACCTTGCCCCAGCTGGCCCAGACCTGCCACCAGTAATCCAACTGTGAATCTGTAGGATCGCTGATTGCTAAATCCTGAGTCCAATCATCAGGGAACCCTTGTAGGCGGGCGCATTCAGTTGGGGTTAAGCGCCTCACGCGGTATTCGGGCACGCAAGGGTCAGTGACCAGGGGTGGCTCAGTTGAGTCCGAAGCCAACAATGCTCCTGCAATATTGACGTTGCCTCGGCAGAAGAAGTCTGCCTTCGAGGCACTCACAACGTCGGGTTCGACGATGGCGATGCCGCCTTGGTTACAGGTCGGAGCTATCCCTGACGTATCGAGCGTCTTGGATACCTCGGTTGAATAACCGTACCTGCCCACTGCCGCACCGCGTCCCTCATGTAACGCATTGAAACCGTAGGCGGTAGCGATGATGGGAGTATTACCTCCGCCAGTGCCGTAACGAGCGGTCACGGTTGGTGCTATCTGGCATGGTCCGCCCACTCTGGCATCATGAGGATGATGGTCAAACAATAGCGGCTCAATAATACTCTGATCGTTACTGCATCCGAGCGTGCCTGACAGATTTGTTTGCACGAGCGGGCCTTTACCACCACCCGGTTTACCTGCCCGCATCCGCAAGGCGAACACATCTAAAGATTTGCTTGCCTCGTGAGTGCCTGCTCGAGGATTGGTGGGAGGGTTTTGCTTTTCACTGCAGCCCTGCGCAAGATCCCTTGAGCTGCACGAGGGCTCAAAGAGTATGTGTCCGGCACGCCCGCTTGCAAAATCTGCGATAAGGTAGATTCTTTTGCGTCGTTGGGGTAGGCCGAAAAATTGCGCGTCCAATACTCGCCACGCAATACTCCATTGGTCTGCCACGATCGCTCCGGCTTTTTGCCACTTTTGTACTCGAGGTAGGTCAGCCGCTGCTTGCCCGTCGACAACCGAGATGAGGTTTTGCAGGACGCTGTGGAAGTCTGCTCCTTTATTGCTTGAGAAGGCTCCGGGCACGTTTTCCCAAACAGCGAATCTTGGATATAGACCATGACTTGCCTTTCTCATTTCTCTGATGACTCTGACAGCTTGGTGGAATAGACCGGAGCGTTCGCCAGCTAAGCCTGCCCTTTTACCTGCCACCGACAGGTCTTGGCAAGGAGAACCAAACGTGACCACATCCACCGGCTCTAGCTGACTGCCGTCAATGTCGCAGATGTTGCCCAGGTGTTGCATTTGTGGCAAACGCGTTGTGGTGACCAGGATCGGGAAGGGCTCAATCTCGCTTGCCCACACAGGTTCGATACCAATCTTGGTTGCGGCGAGTGGGAAACCTCCCGAGCCATCAAAAAGCGAGCCAAGCCTTAAAGTTTGTGTCAAGGGTTAGCCTTTCTGCTTGGGACGGTCGACTTCTTTGACCAGATCCAGGTAGGCGTATTGTTTGCCGCCTCGCTCACACGTGATCCCTGCTGCGTCTCCGGTTGCTTCGGCATAGCGGCGCAGGATCACGGAAGCGTATTTCTCATCCAGCTCCATGCAATAGCAAGTGCGGTCTGTGGCTTGTGCAGCCATTAGCGTGGAACCAGACCCAGCAAAAGTGTCGAGGATGATTGCGTTGGTTTGGGTGGAGTTACGAATCGGGTAAGCCAACAGGTCTAGTGGCTTGGAAGTGGGGTGATCGGAATTCTTCCTCGGCTTGGCAAAATGCCACACCGTGGTTTGTTTGCGATTCGCATACCAAGCGTGAGAGCCGTCTTTCTTCCACCCATACAGTACCGGTTCGTGCTGCCACTGATATGGGGAACGACCAAGTACGAGGGAGTCTTTGACCCAAATACAACAGCCCGACAGGTAGAAGCCAGCATCAAGAAACGCTTTACGGAAGTTCAATCCTTCAGTGTCGGCATGGAAAACATAGGCTGACCCTCCATTATCTAGGGATGCCGCCATGTTGGTGAATGCAGCCAGCAGGAACTGGTAGAAGGTGTTGGCGTCTTGTTTGTCGCCTGCGATTTTCAGGCCGCTGTTCGATTTGAAGTCCACGTTGTAAGGCGGGTCTGTGACCACCAGATTAGCCTGTTTGCCATCCATCAAGGTTTCGACATCGGCCGGGTTCGTGGCGTCCGCGCACATCAGGCGATGCCTACCAATCCTCCAGATATCGCCTTTTTCGACAAAGGCTGCCGCTTCTAGGGCGGCGTTCAGGTCGAAGTTGTCATCCTCGATACTGTCGCCGTCAAGAGAACCTATCAACTGTTGTATTTCGGATTCGTCGAAACCGGTGAGTTCAACGTCGAAATCGGAAGCATCCAGGTCGGCTATGAGTAGGGCGAGTTTGGATTCATCCCAATCGCCACTGATCTTGTTTAGCGCAACGTTGAGCGCTTTTTCGCGGGTTTCGTCTAGCTCAACGACCACGCAGTCCACGGTTTTATAGCCCAGATCAGCGAGTACTTTCAGACGCTGATGCCCACCCACAATATTTCCGGTGGTTTTGTTCCAGATGACTGGCTCCACATACCCAAACTCCGTCAGCGACCGCTTGAGCTTCTCGTAATCGGGGTCGCCGGGCTTAAGGTCTTTGCGGGGGTTGTAGTCAGCTGGGGCCAGATCAGTTAGCGCTATTTGCTTGATGCGCATGGTTTTTCACCGCCTTTATAAGCTCGCGCCGAGTAGTCCAGGTGTCTTCCCATTTGCGTGTGTAATCCCCGAAATGCCCATACGTCGAATAGCGCACATAGCCAGGTGCTCGCAGCCCAAACTGTTCGATGATCGCTGCTGGCCGAAGATTGAACACATCTCGAGCCGCAGCTGTGAGAATCTGGTCGCTGTATTGGCCGGTGCCGAGCGTGTCCACACTGAAAGCAACCGGGTCGGCTTTCCCGATCGCGTAACTAATCGCCACCTGGCACCTGGGTGCAAGATCCGCATCCACCACCGTCTTGGCGATCAGCCGCGCCATATAAGCACCCGAGCGGTCAACCTTAGAAGCATCTTTACCGGAAAAAGCTCCACCACCATGTCCGGCCAGTCCGCCATAGGTGTCAACCATAAGTTTTCGACCAGTGAGGCCGGTGTCAGCTTTAGGGCCGCCCTTAACGAACCGCCCGGACGGGTTCACCAACACAACCGTGTCCTCATCTACCGGTAGATACCGCTGGCATGCTGGGCCAACAATCAGTGAAGTTATTTCACGACGCAACACCTCGAAATCCTTGAATTTATCGTGCTGGACGGAAACCACAACGGTTTCGATAGATAGCGGTTTGCCTACCTCGTCGTAGCGCACCGAAACTTGTGCTTTACCATCCGAAAGGATCCCAGTAATGGTTCCTTGCTTGCGCGCGTCATCTAGCCGCTTACAAATCTCGTGGGCTAAAACAAGAGGCAACGGTAAACGCTCAGGAGTATCAGTGCAGGCATAACCATAGACCGTGCCTTGATCACCAGCACCCTGAAGACAATAAGCAGACTCATCGCCATGGCGAGCCTCTAAAGATGTGCTCACCCCGTCGTTAATATCGCTAGATTGACGCCGCACCCACACGTACACCAAAAATCGCCACGGCTTATAGCCAGCTGCAGTAAGTGCAGTTCGTACGCAATCACGCAAGTCCACACGAGCATTAGTGCTGATTTCACCAGTGACAATAATCCGTCGCCCAGTAGCCATGACCTCTACAGCGACGCGAGCGTTGCGATCAGCGTAGAGAATTTCGTCGAGAATCTGATCAGCAATTAAATCGCACAGTTTATCGGGGTGACCGATACACACTGCTTCAGCGCTTAGAACCATAGTCATAGGAATGCCCTTTCAGTAGAAAAATCAAAAGAAACAAAAACTCCCCACCATGTCCAACGAAGAGTGGGGAGCAAAGATAGACAGGCGAACCCGAATCATGTGTGATACTGGAATACGTGCAAGACGAAACGAGTAAACCTAATCCGCCAGAACCTTCCGGCGGCAATGGTAAAGCCGTGGCCTATGGAATGATCGCCGGGATAATGACCGCCATAATCTTTCGGTTCATTATGGACGATAATGCCTTAGCGATAACTATTGGCACAGGAGTTGGGATCGCGCTAGGGGCAGGCTTGACCGAAACAAAACGCTCAAAATAACCCCGGGAAACAACTAGGACGCATCTACGAGCGTGCTTTCAACAACTGCTCCATAACCTCATCACCCGGGGCCGCACCCGAATAGTCACTAGTGCAGTTCGCCCGCACAATCTCAAAAATCTCATACCAATACACGTTTGCCTGCTTGCCAAAAGACTGGCTCATCGCAACAAACGGGGAAGCGATAGCAGCCCCGGTAGTTGGGTGCTTGCCGAGCAAACCGAACTTGGAGATCGCCTGCTCACACTGCACATAGCGGGCGAACGCCTGGGCGTAGGCCTCAATCAGACGCTTAGAAACAAACCTCGTGCAGCCACGCTCATCAAGCCAGCGTCACGTCTCCCGATACACCAAATCAGCACCCAGCGGTTTGCCATCGCGCTGAACCTCCGACAGATACTCAGAAGGCTCTGGCATCACTTCACCAGCAAGCACCGCGCCATCACCAACATCGGCGCCCTCGAAATCAAAAGGGCTAGCTAGCGGATCTTCCAGGCGAGTCGCAATCAGACCCTTAGCGAGTTTCTCACCCAGCGGGTCGGGTTTCGCACCAGCCCTCACGCGGCGCCCACCGCGATTGGTTCCGTCTTTCGCCATATTTATAGTTCCTATTGATAACATGTACTAATGTGTATGAATACCACTTGTGCCACTGCGTCATAACGCGTGTCGGAACGCGAGGGAATGAACATTGAGAAAGATAGCTGTGCTTCTTGTGTGTACTGCAGCGTATTTCGCCGGGGCGTGGCTTTTCTTCGCGATAATCCAAAACTGCCAAGTCAGGGATTTGGGGTTTTTCGCTGGCTTCCTGCTGATATCAATCGCCTACGTGTGTTACACGATTCTTGTCCTGTTATTTACTAGGCACATAATTGGTATTCAATCTATACGAATACTGCAGCTTATGCTCGGCGCCTTTATCGGACTCTCGGCTTTTTTGTTTTCCCTTGACGGCATTGGCTCGTTGGTTCGTAGTAATTCTTATTTTCAACTACTGAGCCAGTTCGCGATTCCCGCCATCGGCGCGCTTGCCTCCGGTGGTGTGGCGCTTGGGTTTGGTATTTTTCCCAAGCACCACACCAAGAGGAAGACCGAACCAACTATCAGTAGATGAATTCAGCTAGCTTTCGGCAAGCCGCCATTGGGCGCCCTATCGTGACTACCGAATACTCACACAGACGGATCAACTAATTTGGCTGCCACAGGTCTCTGGTTAGCGCGATCCTGGCCAAGCCCAGTCATCAGACATTCCTTGTAGACGAGTCGCAGTCTACGGTACCTAGAAGAAGAATCCCTGGCGCGCCGCCTTGCCACGATCAATATCTCGTTGAACTTTCATCAAAGCTTCACGCTCTTCGGGCGGAGCTTCATGCATTCTCTTGTCAATTCTCCTTCGCAGAGAGAAATGCCACCAAATGGCAAATCCAACTAGCACGAGAACCGCGAGCACAATCCATTCAGCGATAGTCATAATTTAGTATCTCACGAGGTTCCCCCCGCACAGCAAGGATTCGGCGTTGAAGCATCCCGGGTTTTGTTCCGAGGTTTTTGTGAGAGGATTTCGCATGCCAAGGAACTATATAAAAGTTTTTGGGGAGCGGGCTGTCAGGCTTGTTGAGGATCGTCTGCGGGATAATCTGGGAGTGTCTGAAACCCGCGAACACGTCGCTTTCGTAGTTGATAGGAAGCTTGATGCTGCTTCGGTGATTGAACTGCTCGACCTTGCCTGCCTCGAGCATGGTGGACGTCCCAGGGTGATCCGGATGGATAACGGCCCCGAATTCATCTCTCACGCACTGCAAGAGTGGGCAACCGAGGATGGGACAATCCAAGCGTTTATCCCGCCCGGTCAGCCATGGCATAACGGGTTCGTTGAATCGTTCCACAACCGGATGAGAGACGAGCTGTTAGAGGACAACAGTATCGAGAACCTGGAGCACGCTCGCCTGCTCGTAAATCTGTGGTCACGGCGTTTCAATGACTTCCATCCGCATTCCTCGCTGGGCTACCTCAGCCCACGACAATATGCGGAACAATGGAGACAAGAAAACACGGTCAACGCTTAAACCGCCTGGACCTAATTCCTAGGCCACTCCAGTGGGGAGCAAAGAAAACGAGGCGAACCCGAGTCAGGTGTGACACTGGAATACGTGCAAGACGAAACGAGTAAACCTAATCCGCCAGAACCTTCCGGCGGCGATGCTAAAGCCGTGGCCTATGGAATGATTGCCGGGATGATGTCCGGCACTATCTTTGGGTTCATTATGGACGATATCGCCTTGGGGGTAGCTATCGGCACAGGAGTCGGAATCGCGCTAGGGGCAGGCTTCAGCGCAACAAAACGCCCCAAATAAGCTCAAAAACACTAGGACGCATCTACGAGCGTGCTTTCAGCAACTGCTCCATAACCTCATCACCCGGGGCCGTACCCGAATAGTCACTTGTGCAGTTCGCCCGCACAATTTCAAAAATCTCATACCAATACACGTTTGCTTGCTTACCAAAAGACTGGCTCATCGCAACGAACGGGGAAGCGATAGCAGCCCTCGTTGTCGGGTGCTTGCCGAGCAAACCGAACTTGGAGATCGCCTGCTCACACTGCACATACCGGGCGAACGCCTGGGCATAGGCCTCGATCAGACGCTTAGAAACAAACCTCGTGCAGCCACGCTCATCAAGCCAGCGCCACGTCTCCCGATACAAAATGTCCGCGCCCAGCGGTTTGCCATCGCGCTGAACCTCCGACAGATACTCGCCAGGCTCGGGCATCACTTCACCAGCAAGCACCGCCCCATCACCAACATCTGCGCCCTCGAAATCGAAAGGGCTTGCTAGCGGATCTTCCAGGCGAGTAGCAGGCAGACCCTTAGCGAGTTTCTCACTCAGCGGGTCAGGTTTCGCGCCAGCCCTCACGCGCCGCCCACCGCGATTGGTTCCGTCTTTCGCCATGAAATCTCGCCTCCTTCCAAGCGGTTAGCCCGGTAATGGAGGGCTTGCGGGTTAATACCCTGTTTGATTCGGTCTTTTTGCGTACGGTTGGCCCCGCCCGCTGACCTTCGCCGAAGCTGTAGAGATTCGAGGCCCCCAACCCCTAACCGAATCCTCGACTGGTCCCGTAACTTGGCGTGGGAACAAGGCCGATATTTTTAGGGTGGGGAAGTACCAGTGGTTATGTCGCGTTTTTCAAAAAATCTAGTAGGTGTAGACCTGAAGGGCTTGCCTCCATCTGTCACCGTCTAACGCGCTCTGCCTGGAGTGGCAGGGTTTGCACAGGCTGCGCAGGTTAGAAAAATCGTGGCTGCCGCCATGCTCTAAGGGCAGGACGTGGTGGACTTCGGCAACTGGGGTGGTCACTCCTTTTTCCAGGCAGTCTTCGCACAAAGGATGCTGGGAAATATATGCGGCACGGATGCGGCGCCAGCGCGCACCGTAACGCTTGTTGATTCTCGGGTCACGTTGAAACTTACGGTAGTTCTTGTCCGACTCCTTGGCGTGGATCTCGCAGAACCTTTCTCGGGTTAGTTCGGGGCAGCCGGGTGCCGAGCAGGGCCGGGCTGGTTTGCTTGGCATTGCACCCACTGTCCTTTTTGCCTGCGTAAGCGAAACCCTCCGGTCAGCAGTTCAGTGCTGTGTCGCCGGAGGGTTTCGTCTTTCTTTATTTTTATCCACTTACAGTATTTCAGGCTTTAACCGCGTTTTCCATAGCAGGGTTCGGATACTTGCTAACGCATGGGTGCAAGTTAGCGTCTGCCATATAGTGCTACTGCCAGGCGATCTAATGCTCGGTTCTTTCGCCGGTAGACGCTGTCGCGTTGAATGTAGAAGTGGTCGCCGATCATTGCCACGCGTTCGTCTTGGTTGCCTTGGCCGAGGAAGAAGTTTTCCAACACGAACCTGTCGTCTTCGGTTAAAGCTGCCCAGGCTGGTAGGAACCAGTCGAGGTAGTCTTGGGCTTCTTGTTTTCGGGCGGCGAGCAGGTCGATCTTGTCGAGGGTTGCGGCGATGCGGCGTTCACCTGCATGTGGATCTTTCGCGTGCGGAACACCCGTGATCCTCGCGCTCGTGGGACTGGTGAGGTCTTCACGCAGCTGAGCAGCTTCGGCACTGGTGTCTTGGCCAGCTGCTTGTTCCATCAGCGGGTAGTCTTCTAGTGCGCAGATCGCTGCTTTGCGGGTATCAAGGTATTTCGTCATCACATGCATGACGGCTCCTTCCTGTTAGTGGTTGTTAGTTGGGTTTTGACCGCTTCAATCAGTGCGGCCTGCGTAACGTTCTTAGCTTCGAGTGCTTTAAGTACTGCTTCGTCGAGAGTGCCTTCAGCCGCCAGGTGGGTGATGGTGACTGGCTCGGTTTGTCCTTGCCGGTAAAGCCTTGCGTTGGTTTGCTGATATAACTCCAGGCTCCAGGTCAGCGAGAACCAGATGAGCAAGTGCCCGCCTGCCTGGAGGTTGAGGCCGTGACCGGCGGAGGCTGGATGGATCAGGCCGAGAGGTATCTCGCCCGTGTTCCACGCTGTAATATCCTCGGCAGTCTTTAGGACTCGGGCTTGTGGAAAGCGCTCGATGATGCGTTCCAGGTCGTGTTTGTACCAGTAGGCCACGAGGAGGTTCTGCCCGTTGGCGGCCTCGAGGAGATCCTCGAGAGCATCTAGTTTTGCGCTATGAACAGCAATTGCCTGGCTTTGCTCGTTGTAGATGGCTCCGGAGGCCAGCTGCAAGAGTTTGCCGGAAAGCGCGGCTGCGTTCGCTGCATCCACGGTTTGTCCATCTAGCTCGATGACCAGGTCTTGCTTGAGTCGCTCATATACCGCCCGCTCCTTGCTAGCTAGTTTCACTTGCTTGGTTGTTACCGTCAGCTCCGGCAGCTTAAGGTGGTCGGTGGTTTTCATGGACAAGGTGATGTCTGAAATTGCCTCATAGATCTCGTCTTCAGCACCTGCTCGCGGCTTATATGTAAACACCTGCATTCCATTGCGTTTATCGGGGACGAACCAGCGATCCCGAAACCTAGTGATATAGCGTCCTAGTCTGGTGCCGCCATCTAGCAGCCGGAACTGCGCCCATAAATCCATCAGCCCGTTGGAGGCTGGTGTTCCGGTCAACCCAACCCAGCGGGACACATAGGGCCGCGTTTTCACCAACGCCGTGAAACGCTTGGCCCGGTGATTCTTAAAACTGGACAGTTCGTCAATGACGACCATGTCGAACGGCCAGGATGTACCGTAGTGGGCGACCAGCCACGGGATATTTTCGCGGTTGATCACCGTCACCATCGAGTTCTTCGCCAGGGCGTCGAGGCGTTCGGCTTTGCTGCCTACGGCTACCGCCAGCGACAGGCCCTCAAGGTGATCCCACTTGACTGCTTCGGCTGGCCAAGTATCACGGGCTACGCGAAGTGGCGCGATGATGAGAACTCGGGTCACGAGGAAGTAGTCGAGGACAAGCTGCCAGATAGCGGTCAGAGCAATGACGCTTTTTCCTAAACCCATACCTAAGAACACTGCGGCTTCGTCATGGTTGATGATGAAACCCGTTGCCTGGGTTTGGTAGTTATGCGGCTTGTAGCGCATTTGCCACCTCCGCAATATCACCTGGGCTGTCTACCACAAAGACTTGGAAGCCTTGATCACGCAGTTGAGCCATCCGGCGGTTCTGGATTGGCCTAGGTTTGGCTCCTGGTGCTTTTACTTCGACGAAAATAACTCGTCCGGCTTTTAGGCAGATACGATCTGGGACACCTGCTACTCCTGGGGATACGAGTTTCCAGCAGATCCCGCCCAGGTTTTCAATGGCGGTTTTGAGGGCTTGTTCTAGGTATTTTTCTCTCATTGGTCTTCACCTCTTGTTGTTGGAGGTGCAGACCGGTGCAGGGTCAATCCATACTTTTCCTATAGCTATTTTTATTAAAATTTTTCCCTTTAGAGAAAGTTGCTATACGGTCTGCACCGGTCTGCACCCTCGGCTGGTTTTAGGCACAGAATTCGCTTTTGATGGCTAGTCCGAAGACGCGGATCCCGGTTTTGGTTTTCTTACGGGCATATCCGGCTTGTTCGGTGGCGGCGTTGAAGTCGATCATGGGGCGAGCCCACCCGCTGGTGGCTTGCGCCCACGCCCGATATGTCTGGTAGAGGTCACCTGCCCGCTCAGATAGGCCCTCGCCGGTTTCGCATTGGTCTTCGAGGAATTGGGAAAACCAGTCATTATCGTCGCGGTAAGCGTTCGATGCTTCGATGACTTGTCGGGGTGGGTCCAGATGGTAGTCATCGGCGTGGATCGCTCGCGCGCCTTCCATCACCCACGCCAGCACCGCACCACCGGCATGCTCGTAGAGATAGTCGGCATAGTTTTTGATATCTGCGTTTCCTTCGATTTTTGCTTCGAAAGGGATCACGATCAGGCGACGCCAAATACCTGTATCCATCGCACCAACCCTGGGCAGATGATTCGTATACAACACCAGAGTGTGGGAGGGCGTGAATGAGAACGGATCCTTATATTTTTTCTCCGCCGTGATCTGGTCGGTAGAAGCGAGCTGTTTGACGTTCGAGGTTGAAAGGCGCATGCCTTCTTCTGTTTCGGCTGCGATCAGTAGGCGTTTGCCTCTGGCTTCGGCTAGTTCGGGTTTAACGTTGCGGCGCACCCCAACGGTGAGCGCATCGGCGGAGATAGTGCCCGCGTAGGTGCCGAGCACTCGGGCGATGGTATTCCAGAACGTGGATTTACCGTTACGACCATCCCCGTAAGCGATCACGAGGGCCTCAACCATCACCCGCCCGATCACCGCCAGGCCACAAATACGCTGCACGTACCCGATCAGTTCTGGGTTGGCCTGGAAAAATACATCCAGCGCCTCCAACCAGATCCGGGCACCTTCCTGGGTTGGGGCGAGTGTGGTTTGCTTTGTCAGCAAATCAGCTGGATCGTGGTTTTTTCTCGCGCCTGTTCTTAGGTCGTAGCTGCCATCGGGGGTGTTGAGCAGGTACGCATCCTCATCCAGCTCGCTAACCGCAACCTGCAATATAGGTGCTGCTTCTTTCAATGTGGCACTAATGTTTTTCGATGTTCGCCTAGTAGTCACGAAATTTCGGTAGGCCTGTGCAGCCTCCAACTGATCCAGGGCATCAACCTGGCCTGCCTCTAATTGGGCTAGGCCTTTCTTTTTCGATGTTGCCTCAGCCATAACCTCTTCGGCACCGCTATCGCTCATCTGCTGGCCGGCATTAGATAGTAGGGTTTTGGCTTCTTCGAGCTGGCGGGTTGTTAGCTCTTGGGCCACCCCTCGAGCGGTGAGCTCGTTTTCTTCCCAGAAACTACCGTTGTAGACCAGCCATTTCGTTGACGGCGAGTACCGGATTTTATTCGCGTACTCGGCCGCAAGCAGGTCCGCTTGGCCGACATCGGAAAAATCTCCAGGCCGCAAACCCGACAACACCCGATAAACCTCCGGCGACACATAATCCGGCTGGGCCGCAACCTTGGCAGCGAACTTACAAGCACTATCCCAAATCAGGGCAAGCTCACCGGCTGGTAGCGGGGGATCGCAAAGGGCTGCTTTACGGTCGAACAACTCTCGGGCCTGCGTGGTGTTTCCGTAGCGGATCAACACCCGACCCGCGAAACGTGAAAGTGTGGCGTTGCGGGAGCCCTCACCAATTGCCTGGGTGGAGGCATCGAAGACTGCGAACATATCCTGCTCATCAGCTGCCGTAAGCCACGCGTCCAACAGCTGCACACCTTCGAATACGGCGACCTCAGCAGCGGGGTTGCCGTAGATGAAACGGCCAGCATCCAAAGCATTCGCATCGAAAAAGCTGAAGCGTGCAGCCAAACGCTTCTTGAGCCCCGCGTACTCGCTAGCATCGCTGATCTTGGTTATCGGGTAGTAGACGTGGAAACGCGGTCGTGCGGACTCCCTACCTTTGGTTTTCATGTGGTTACGGCTTGTGGCGGTCATAAACGCCACACCCGCCATCAGCTCAGACAACGCATCGGGCGTGATCCATTCTTCGGGGTTTTCGGTGTGGTCGTTGTCGATATCCATCACCACACAATCCGAAACCAGGAAGTTCTCGTTCGAGCGGTGATTGTTCTTATAGGTGGCTGCTACATGATCGAACGCAGCGGATGTTACCAAATCCTTGTTGCTGGTGATCTTGCGGCGGTTTGGGTAGAGGCTGTTTGTTTGCTGGCCAATAACGTCGGCGGTGTGAAGCGTGAAGGTGCGCATCAGTAGGTAACCTCCTGGAAGTCAGCGTTGAAATAGCGGGTTGGTAGTTCTAGGTCGCGGGCCCACTCGATTTCCGCACGCATACCCCTACTGACTCGGCCGGTGTAGACCCACACCTCATCGCAGCGAGAAAGCAGCACCTTGTTGAAGCACATCGCCAGTTCGCGCTCATCAAGGTCGTGATCATTCATGAACTGCGAAAAAAGTAAATGCGGTGCGAGTGGTATCTGGCCGGCAGAGATCGCGAAGCCACAAAACTGGCGCGCTAAAGCCGTATTCGCTTGTACATCGCCTGAATAGGGTGAGCAGATATATGTCAGCGGGCGTGCCATATTCTCGGTCTGCTGCAGTTGCTTTAAAACCTTGTAGCTGGTGGGGTCGGCATAGCCGCGAGCGTTTCTGCGCGACAGACCTAGTACATGATCTGTAGTTGCTGACATTTCTAATCCTCCGTGTCTTCGCGTTCGATGACCGGCAGGATCCCGCAGTGGTTCTTGAGTAAGTCGTAGATGAACAGGCGCCCGGTCTGGGTCCAGTACATGTGTGTGCGGGTCTTGCCCGGCGCATATTCATGCGTCTTGGATTGGGCATAGCCACGCTGGGCGTAGCCTGCATAGAGGAACCAGCGGCCTGAGCGGTGGAACTGGATCTTTTCATCCCGGAGGATTTGGTTGAGGCGTTTGGCTGATAGGCCGTAGTCTTTCGCGATCTCCGTAGTGCTCAATAGTGAGTCGGATTGCAGCACAATGTCGTAGTAGGAGATCTTCGGTGTTGCCTCGGCTAGCCGCTGTTCGGCGATTAAGCGTTTGGTGCGCTCAGCACGCAAATGCGCCAGTGCCTGCTCCAAGAACTCATCATCATCTAACAGCTGGTCAATGGCGTAAACCCCGTGGCGGCGAATGGTAGGTAGTACCTCATCGAACACCCACTTCTCAAACTGCTGGGCAGCTGGCAGTTTCGAGGAAACGATAAGCCTGTAGACGTCACCTTCGGTGATGAATACGGCTTCTTGCCTGCGTCCGAGGGCGTCGATGATGGGGTAACGTTTTGGACCCCCATCTTGGCGAGTGTGATCTCGCACTGCTTTACCAGGATTCTCATACCCCAGTGCCGCTGCGATATCGCGTCCGCAGAACAGGATTCGTTCTTCCTCTTGGATAGTGCGGATTTGGCCGAACTGCTCGTTAGTGAATACCTGTAGTTGGTTACCCATGGGGCTTCCTTCCTGAGAGCCCCAGGTAGAGGAAAAGTGGTGCGCCGGCGGCGCAGTAGAGTAAGGGCTCCTACACGACTGCCGACGAACCCAAAAGTGTTAAATTCTGTCAGCTTCGCTGGTAGCCCAAAGGAACGGTCTTTCAGCGGCTAGGCGCCCGCAGGGTTCGTGTGGTACGCTGATATCAATCGTTCAGCCCGCTGTGACTTTTGGTCGCAGACGGGCTGGATTTCTTTTTGCTAAAGGAGGCTGCAGGTGAGCGCTCTGAAACCGGCAACGAGCATTGATCAGCAGATTGAGATTTTGCGTGAGCGCGGGATGAGTGTTGATGAGCCGCTTGCCCGCCAGTGGCTGGCGAGCGTGTCGTATTATCGGCTCTCTGGCTACTGGTATGCCTACCGTGTGCTACCCGCAGATGCTGATCCGAAGAACCCTCACCGTCTCGATAAATTCCAGCAGCAAACATCGTTTAGTGACATTGCGAGATTGTATGAGTTTGATCGCAAACTTCGAACCCTCATTCACGATGGTATGGAGCGCATCGAAGTGGCGTTACGTGCCAGAATCAGTGACCGGTTAGCTTCCATAGGGGCGCTGTCTTACCTTGATCCTGCAGTTTTCCGCCCGGAATTTGAACACAGCGCATGGTGTAATACGGCGCTTGCCCGAGTCGAAAGAGCAAAGAAACGTGATACCGCGATAAAACACTATGCCAGCAAGTATGGTGAATATCCGATTTGGGTTTTAGTCGAAGCACTCGATTTTTCGGATATTTCGCAGCTCTTTGACGGGATGTTGCTTGACGATCAACGCGCCATCTCTGAATCGCTAGGGCTGGTCGTGGATTCAGATAGGCTCACCGCTAAGCAGAAAGGCAGCTACTATAGGCAAGATCCTTTGGCTCGCTGGTGTGAACAGCTTACGGTGCTACGTAATATATGTGCCCACCATGGCAGGTTATGGAACAGGTATCTCACTCCTGCATCAACGAACGCGTTGCGTACAATCACCGATCTTTTCTCTCTTCCTAAAGGCCAAAGCGACCGTCTTTTCGGTGCAATCCTGGTCATGTCTTTCCTGTTGCGCCAGATTTCTCCGGGAACCAGTTGGTCGAACAAAATCCGTCATCTCATCGAGGCCGAATACCTTCCCCTTGAATCTCGATCAACAGTAGAAATGGGCATGCCTGGGGGCTGGCAGCAGTTGTCTTTATGGAATAACCCGGACGTTTAATCTTTGCGGTAGTAGTCGCATTCATATCCATCAGCCGTGAGCGGCAAACCGCCAGCCCAGGCCGGCAGCTTAGACATGAGTTGACAGGCGTCTTTTACCGTGAAGCCGGAATCTAGGGGCTCGTCGATGACGATTTCGTCGTGAACATGCATCACGATCTGGTGGCCGGCTTCAGCAACGTTTTTCATGCCGTTAACGAGTAGGTCGCGGGCTATGGCTTGAACAATATTTTCCGTGAGTTTGCCACCGTAGGTTTCTAGGCGTCCCCACTTGCGTCCGGTGCTGATACCCCAGTAGGTGATGGAGGTGCCACCGAACCGGTTTTGACCCAACCCTGGTTTCACATACGCCAACCTTCTACCGGACGGCAAGGTGATGAACAGGATTCCAGACTCAAGCGTAAAGGTGAGATTACTAAGCCGAACAGGCTGTCTAGTGGTGATGGCTTTGAGTGCTGAGTCTTCGACTTCTTGCCACAACCAGACGATATGGGGGTTGGCTGCTCGCCAAGCGTCCACGATGGGTTTGAGCTCGTCTTCGGATAACCCCATCTTTAAGGCTCCCATTGCTTTGAGCGCGCCGACGGAGCCTCCGTATCCGCAAGCCAGTACCGCTATTTTGCCTTTTTGTCGTAGCTTGCCGTTGGCTCCGTGTTTTTCAACTGGAACTTTGAACATGCGACTAGCAGTCTCGCAATATAGATCCTTGCCATCACGGAAGGCCTCGAGGGTAGTTTTTTCACCTGCGAGCCAGGCAATCACGCGGGCCTCAATAGCGCTGTAGTCAGAGACAATAAAACGGTTACCCGAGGTGGGTATGAAAGCGGTGCGAATCAACTGAGAGAGCGTGTCTGGCACCGAATCGTAGAGCAACTCTACGGCTTCAAGATTCTTGTCTTTGACTAGGGTGCGTGCCTGGTCGAGGTCAGGCAGATAATTACGCGGCAGATTCTGTACCTGAACTAACCTGCCTGCGAAACGTCCGGTACGTCCTGCTCCATAAAACTGTAGGAGTCCGCGCGCTCGCCCGTCCGCTCCGGAGACGTTTTGCATGGCCTGGTACTTCTTGACGGAAGATTTTGCGAGGTCCCCGCGCAGCTGAAGTATTTCTTTAACTACGCCACTAGCATCCTCGAGGGCAGTTGTCACCTCGGCTTTCGTAAGCGAATCGAGAGGACAACCGTTTTGGGTCAGCCAGTCTTTAAGCTGGATCGGGCTATTCGGATTCTCCAAACCAGTCAGCTTTTGGGCACGAGCCAAAGTGACATTGCGGTGTTTTTCATCGAGGGTAACGGCGGCATCGACAAGGGTCGCATCGAGCTTGATCCCAGCATCGTTAATGCGCTGATCCAAGCTATAGGCTTCCCACTCGGCCTCTGGTACGGGAAACTTTGCCAGGCGGGTGTGGATGGCTTGTTCTACTTCTACGTCACGGCGGTTATATTCGATGAATGCCTTCCAGCCTTCCGGATCTAAGGACGGTAGATTACGGCGCGCGCCCTTGTTAATCAGGTTTGGGGTCGCTGGCGTGCAGAACTGCTTGATTAGTTTCTTACCGGCCGTGTCTTTCTTCACCGGCAAGTCAAGGACGCGAGCTACTTGGTCTAGGCTCATCGGCATCCCAAGATAGGCAGCCCATACCATGGAGCAGCGCCACTGAGCAGGATCCAGGAAACTGCCTTGAGGTAATA
The DNA here is from genome assembly GCA_900120415.1 of Urmitella timonensis. Taxonomy (GTDB): domain Bacteria; phylum Actinomycetota; class Actinomycetes; order Actinomycetales; family Actinomycetaceae; genus Varibaculum; species Varibaculum timonense_A. Next base: position 351,163 of record FQLW01000005.1, read on the forward strand.
GTTCTGGCTGGTGGCGGTGTAACCAAGATGAGAGGCAGATGCGTTCGAAGGACGCGTTGAACGCCCACTTAACCACACCAGGATCCACCAGAGCCGCAAGTATCTCATCGGGTAGCTTTTCTCCGCTTCCCAGGTCAACCACCTGCACTGGACCATCATCTACGGCATAACCAAACAATAAAATCTCAAAGTCCGGATGAGCAGCATAGGGGTAGACCCCAGTTTTGGAGAGATTAAAGAGGCTATAAGTTTCCAGATCAATACTTAGATATTTCAAGGTTTAATCCTTCAAAATCAGGTGTGGTGGGCAGCAACCATACAGCTACTGCCCACCACTAATATGTACTTACCTGCTAGTTAAGGAAGTCCTCGTTAGCCGTAGAAAACTCAGCGAAGTCTTCCTCAGCGCTGACGTGTCCGCCACCGAGCGGTTCACCATCCCGAATTTTTTGAATATTCCCCAGTCCGCAGGCGATTCCCTTATTGCCATTGGTGTTGAACGCATAGAAGGTAATGCTCGCGCGGGCATAGCACCCGGAGTAGACCTGGGAGCGATCCAAGATTGGGGCGAGCGACTCGTCTACCACTTGAGGTGGGGTAGTGGAGTTAGCGTTAACAAACATCGCTCCCTCATATGCCGGATCATCGCGTTCTGTATCCCCGTCACGCAACGGTAACTTCAGCGCCGCCTTGTTAGGTCGCTTACCACCGAACTTGGCTGTGCCTGCTTCAATGGCTGCGTCGATAGCGGCCTCAATCTTCGCCAGCGTCACTTTGTCGGACTTTGGGATGATGAGGCTTACGGAGTATTTCGGTTTTGATCCTTGGATGGATTTCGGCTCGAAAAGATTCGCGTACGAAAGACGTGTTTCGTCGGTGATGACTCGAGTTGGATTCTTTACTGACATGGCTGTTTACCTTCTTTCTGTATTTTTCTTGGTTTCATTTTTTTGAAATTCTTCAGCCGCACTCAGTGTTAGCGCGGGTCGTTTATCGGTTTCAGGCACCAGTGCAGGTTTACCGGGCGGCTTGATAACCAACTCGCCGAGGAGTTCGCCAAAGCGTTTCTTGCCCAACTGCTTTTCCAACGCCGTGATCGTCTTGAGCTTGCGCTCGAAAATGTCGTTAATCCCAGCGGCTTGGGCTGTCTGTACGACTTTGGTTTCGTCGACATATTTGCGGATACTTCTGCCTTCGACGAGTTTGAAACCAGCCCAGGTCTTGCCTTGATTGACCGCAAGCGAAAGGGCGTAGGACTCTACATCGGATGCCCATCTCTTTAGCTCAGGTAGTTTCGTGAGTACCTGGGCAATCTCTGCATCGGAAAGTTGGGGTGGGGGAGTGAACTCGAGTTTGGCTAACTCCAGATTCTTTTCGGCTCTGGTGCGGCAGGTAGGGGCTATTTTGCAGAAACGACACCAGCTACCTGCAGCAAAAGAGCCTTCGCCTTTCGAAGCCAGCTTCGCTGTCGGTCGCACAACCTCTTCAGCCCAGGTTTGAAGCTCTGCTACGCTAACATGCCAGGTCGCTACGTTGGAGCGTCTGGGCTGGAAAATCGTCACCGCAACCTCGTCGATCTCGTAAAGAGCATCGAAAGCATGAAGCGCGCCGAGGGCATACAGCGCGAGCTGCGGATTCTTCTCAGCCTCAACCAGTACGCCTTGCCCGTACTTGAAATCAATAATCTGCAACAAAGGCTCGGCAATAAGCACGAAGTCCGCGGTGCCAAATCCGCCAGGGGCGAGATGAGAGAAATCCAGACGCTGCTCGATGAGCGCCACGGGATCCCTGCACGTCTTGCGCGCCTCACGAAGATGCTCTTGGACGAAAGCAAGATAATCGTCGGTGAGGGCCTCCATTTCACTATCAATCCAGGTGGACTCCGGTTTCATGCTTGGCGAGAGGTGTAAGGCGCGGCGTAATTTCCACTCCGCAAGAGCGTGAGCGATGGTGCCTTGTTCGGCAGCAGCCGAAGTAGAATCCGGCAATCCCGCCTCCACTAGGGCTGATGGCGGGCAATTCAGCCACCGGTGCGCCCCAGAAGCCGATAAGAGGGCATGTTGATCAGGCATCAGCAAGTCCCTTCGCCCGCGTAAGCAACCACCCATAATTAGCTGGATCTACTTCCGAGAGACGATCAGCCCCCGCATCCAAAATCAGCTGACGTACCTGCTTGGTCAGTCCTTGACCGGAAAGATCAGAAAGAACCGCGCGCACATCCTCAAGTGAAAGCGCCAAATCTGGAGTTTCAGCCGGAGTCGAATCTTCTGCTTGCGCCTGGCCATGTTCAGCTGCTGCAGCCTCAAGGGCTGGCTGAGCGAGCTGGGCAGCAGCAATAGGACGCGTACCGCTCGCGCCAGCGTGATCCTCGAGGCGTTGCCAGGCAGCCGATTCCACATCAGCCGCTAGGCTAGTAACCAGCTCAGCAACACGATTAAGAACGGCAATAACGTCGTTTGCTTGCGTGATGTTCACTTCGCTTCACCGCCTTTAACGACACCGACTGCTTCGGCTAAATCCGTCAAAGAGCCCTCAGATTTGGGTGGTTCGCAAACTTTCACTTCCACACTGTCGGCCTCATCACCTGGGAGCAGAATCGCCATCTTGTGACGAGGACGGCTCATCCCGAACACTTTCCGCAGCAAATACCGCGAGGGACGAATCTGGCGAGTAGCAAGCAGCGCGTCCTGGTCGGGTCGGCGAGCAATTTTGATCTTGAGTTTCGAAGTCATTTATTTTGTTCCTTTCTGAGCGCTGCCTTGTGCCTCGCTCAAAAGAAGGCCAGAAATATCCGCAGAGTTAACCCCTACTGCGATTAGTGCTTGTCGTAATCGCTTCTTGGCTTTCTTCAAGGTTTTAGAGATCGCTGCTTTTGACACGCCCCGCTCGGCTGCCACTTCGACCGCTGGACGCCCTTCGATAAGAACCGCGATTACAACCGAGCGTTGCACTTGGGGTAGGTTCGCGATTGCGTCGAGCAGTATCTCTCCCACTACACGGATAGCGTTTTCTTTCTCTTCGATAGTTTCCTTGTCACAAACGATGTCTTCGGGAGATGGGCTGGCTCCAGCCTTTTGCGAGTCGTAGGCGTTGTAGACCTCCCAAGAGCAGAACCTGACGCCTTTGCGGTCTTGACGGTGATAGGCGTGTTCGTTGTTGTATTCCTGGCGGTCGAGCTCAGTGACGATTTCAACCCAACGGTCTTCGGCTTCAACAACAATCGGATCACCAGCGACGGACTGATACGTAATGAATCCCATGAGTGGGGTTCCCTTCTTCTAAAGGGAGACCCGCTCGAGGAAGCAAGCTCGGGTGTCAACGAATCCAGGCATGACGGGGTAGAGAAACGAGAAGGCAGGCACCCAGATGGATGCCTGCCACTTGCTTCTCTTACGCGTCTCCTTGATAGTTGACGGCCTTGTGTGATCAGCACGCGGCACCTTGTAGGAAACGGAACCTTCGTGGCCACTTAGATCCCGCTCCGCCTAAGCCACTCACAGAGTGTCCTAGACCCCTTCAAAGGACATAGGAAGTAGACTTAAGAACACTGTCGTGAAGTCCACAACGGATGCCTCCGTAGGTACTTCGAGGCTAGAAAACAGATAAATAAAAGTCCTTGCCCCTGTTTTGGTGTGGTTTTGGTGCTCTTTTTCCAAGGAGGTTGAGATGAGCCAACTGTGCTTCGCAACCTATGCCCGAGCATTGCAAGAGAAGCTGATTCAGCCTCCCGCGACTTACCGCACTCGAACACGTCAAGGTGTAAAGCAGCCTTCAAAAGCCCGCCCCAAAATGACCTCCACTGATACCTATGTTGTAGAGGTACTTTTGAGCTGGATTCAGCAATTCGCCCCGGTTGAGGATCGAGAAGGATGGGATGTGTGGCGCAGCCCGAAGACAGTTAACGGTCTACTCAGTCAGAAAATTGAGCTTCATACCGGATTTGGGGCCGTCTTGACTAAACCTGGGCTGCGTAGCGCTGCGCGAGAAGCATTCGCCAAGATCACCCAAGATATCGCCCCCATGCGCGAGATTGACTTCAAAACCGAGCTGATTGAACTGATCAAAGATGACCCCGGCATCAGTGCCGACGCAGCCGAGGACCTGCTTTACATCGCAGACAATGATGACGTGTCGTTTTATGCAGATGCATTCCTGTCTGCGATTTCACGGTCGAATAAGAAGCGAGACGATCATGGTTCGGTGACCGAAGCAGATGTCGTGCTAGCCGCACGCAATGGTTACCTATGTCCGCTATGTCGAAAAGAACGGTTATGTAAGACCATAAAGGGTGAGCGCTTGCCATTTTTTGAGATCGTCACTTTTACTATTGACGATCAAAGCGATGAGACAGATCGTGAAGCTGTGTGCGCCAAGTGTGCCAAAATCGCATCCACCGAAGAAACATTGCTTGAAGTTCCTGATGTCGTCAACAAACTCCGAGACATTCGAAATCGCCGGATTGCTGCAACCGCCCTTCAGAACGCCGCGCTCGATTCACAACTCCACCCAGCGATCACTACTGTCATAGAAAACCTTGGAGAACGCATCATCACCGGAGATATACCGGAGCTGACAATGAATGCGGTACGAGTCATCAACAAGATCCGACCCGAATATTTTGAGCTCGCAGTGCGTATCAGGTTTAATGTCTTGCAGTTTTACCGCATCATCGAGGAGGAGTTCCGCAGCCTCGAGGGCAACGGGAGACGGACCCGATTCGACGCGATCGCCGGTCAAGTCGCTGATTTCTACGACCAGGCGCGTCAACACACTGACGACCAACAGGCGATATTCGATCAAGTTGCTGACTGGATCCACACCAACTCTGACTCGACGAATCTCAGCGCGTCGATCATCGTTGCATGTTTCTTTGTTCAAAACTGTGAGGTGTTCGATGCGGTTGCCTAGCAAAGTTACCCCTTACTCCGAATGCACACTCAGCAAGTTCCCGCCGATTCTAAAGCAACTGAGTGCGAATGATCTGCGCCCGGCAGGTTTATACAGGAAGGTCAAGTCTAAGTTCACCGATATTGACGAGTTTGCTGACACCTTGGATTGCTTGTTCGCCCTCGGCCAGATTGAGTTACTCTATCCCGAGGAGGTGCTCCACTATGTTGGTCGAGTTCGACAGTGACGCGTTCTTCCATGATGACCACCGCCCCGGCCCGCTGCGTCTAGCAGAAGGACTTAACACAGTGCTTGGCACTGAAAACACCACGAACTCCATCGGCAAGTCCACCACTTTGCTTGCAATTGATTTCTGTTTTGGAGGCAACGATTACATAGAAAAAGCTAAGGACGTAGTCCGAAACATCGGTCACCACGACATCAAGTTCGCGTTCCTACTAGGAGGGGAGACCCATTATTTCCGACGCGCTACTGACACACCTAACGTGGTAACTCTGTGCGATGAGGATTACCGTTCGCTACGCTCCATGACGCTTGATGATTTCAAGACCTTTGTCGCCACCCAATACGGACTTGTTAATGCTGGTATTAGCCTGCGACAAGCCGTCAGCAACTTTTTCCGAATTTGGCAGCGTAAGAACGTTGACGTGGATCATCCGCTGCTTTCACACGTGCGCGACACACAGGCCGAGGGTATCAAACGTGCCCTAAAACTTTTCGATAAATACAACAGGCTCGAAGAATACGTGGATGCCCTGAATGCCGCTATCCGAGAGCTTGACCTGTTCAAAGCAGCAGGACGCTACTATGAGTTCCCTCAAGCTAAAAACATCACCGAAGTCAACAACAACTCTAAGCGGATCAAAGACCTATCCCAAGAACGTGACCGCGCTGGTAGCCAAGCTGGGCTAACCGCAAAGGATTATACTCCGGCACAACAAGCAGCCATCAATGAGGTTCAATCCAAACGTGAACCGCTACTTAGACGTTTCAACCAGATAAACAGGCAGATTAGCGCTATGAAGAGAGCCAAAGGTATCTCTTCAGAGGTCACCTTGACTAAAAAGTTTGATGCACTGCGCGAATTCTTCCCAGATGCCACTTTGGAGCGCATCGAAAATATCGAACATTTCCACCGCAGCATCCGGCAAATTCTAGAAGCTGAATTCAAATCCGAAACCAAACAGCTCCAAGAAGAACGCGAAGCTATAAGCCAGCGAATAAAATATATCAACACAAAACTCGAAGAACTTTCCGTCGCCCCTTCAGCAACCCAGGCCGATGTTCGCGCATACAGCGAATTAGATCGCCAAATCCGCTCACTTACCTCAGCAAACAAAGCGTTTTATGATCAGCAACGTCTCAAGAAAGTCAAGAAGGACGCAGGTGAGACACTAAAGCGGGAATCACAAGCAATCCTGCGAAATCTTGAAGACGAGTTGAACAAAGCTATGCAACGCATCGATGGCGAAATTACTAATGGGGAGCGTACCCCACCAAAAATCACTATTACAACGGTAGACAAATACAGCTATGAGATAGAGGACGATTCGGGCACTGGATCAACCCAACGCGGCCTTGTATCTTTTGACCTAGCCATGCTCGAAACATCTTTGCTTCCAGCGGTCGCACATGACTCGATGCTTATTCAGCCCATTGAAGATCATGCGTTTGATGGCATCGTGCAGGTCTATGCTCGTCAATCCAAGCAGGTCTTCTTAGCTATTGACAAGATCAGCCGTTACTCTCCGCGCACTCAAAAAATTCTGCGCGATACGACGTTTATCAAACTAGAAGAAGATCGTGAACTCTTTGGCCGTTCGTGGAGCAAGAAGAAGAAAAAGAAGGACACCACTGCATGAGTAAAAGAAATAACTTCAAACTCCAAGTAGCCTTGTCTTACAAGCCATTATGGAAACTACTCGTAGACAAAGACCTCCTAAAACAAGATCTACGGCAACAAGCACAACTATCGTCCACATCTATGGCTAGGCTCAACAACGGCGAAAACATCCAAACCGACACTCTGCTACGAATCTGCCAAGTCTTAGACTGCCAGATCGGTGACATCGTTGAAGTCATACCCGCTACCTACACGAAAGAAGAAGAAGACGCATGAGTCAACTCGGATCTTTTATCTGGGGTACCGCCGATATACTGCGCGGCCCGTACAAGGCCAGCCAATACGGCAACGTCATCTTGCCAATGACAATCCTGCGCCGACTTGACTGCGTCCTTGAACAACACCGGACCACCATCGAGCCACTAGTCGAGCGCTTCGGCAACAACCCTGAACTCCTGTCCGCAAAGGTTCAGCGCGCCACCGGCCTGCCGTTCTACAACACCAGCCCCTGGACGCTCAAAACCCTACTCGGAGATCCCAAGGGAATCGAAGCGAACCTGAAGCACTACGTGAACGGCTTCTCCGACAACATGGACATTTTCGAACGCTTCAAACTCGCAGACGAGATCGCCACCATGGCCGAGAAGAACATCCTCTACATCGTTGTAGAACGCTTCTCCAACATCGATCTACACCCCAAGACAGTCCCGAACGCCGAGATGGGCGACCTCTACGAGTACCTCATCCGCACGTTCAACGAGTCCTCCAACGAGGCACCTGGCGAGCACTTCACCCCTCGCGACGCTATCCGACTCCTCGTGGATCTTGTCTTTGCTGGCGACGACGAAGCGCTGAGCACCCCTGGCGCCATCCGGTCGATTTATGACCCCACAGTCGGCACAGGAGGAATGCTTTCCATTGCAGAAGAACACCTGATCGGCAGCAGTGACAGACCCGGTCTGAACCCACAAGCCCAACTTCGGCTTTACGGACAGGAATGGAACGATCACTCCTACGCGGTGTGCAAATCCGACCTACTGATTAAGGGCTACGATTCCAGCAACATCCAGCTCGGCGACACCCTCGCCGACGACAAATTCGCTGGACAGACCTTCGACTACTGCATGTCGAACCCACCGTATGGCGATGACTGGAAAGCCAGCCAATCGGCCGTCATGGAGGACCTGAAAGAGCTCGGTAGCTCTTCTCGCTTCTACGCTGGTGGTGATAAACCCAAACAGAATGTTCCCGCCGTCAGCGACGGGCAGATGCTTTTCCTCCAACACGTAGTCAGCAAACTCCGTCCCAAAATCAAGGGCGGTGGCCGGGGCGGCATCGTCATGAACGGCTCACCGCTGTTCAATGGCGCTGCGGAGTCAGGGCCATCCAATATCCGCAAATGGCTGCTCGAACATGACCTGGTGGACGCCATTGTGGCATTGCCGACCGACATGTTCTATAACACCGGCATCGCCACCTACATCTGGATCGTCGACAACAGCAAGCCCGAAGAACGTCAGGGCAAGGTGCAACTGATCGACGGCACCGACTTCTACCAGAAGATGCGCAAGAAACTGGGCGACAAGGGGCGTGAAATTAGCGAGGACAACCGCGCCACGATCGTCAAGCTCTACGACGACTACGTTGACACTGAACACTGCAAGATCGTCCCCATTGAGGAGTTCGCCTACTGGCTCGTCACGGTGGAGCGCCCCCGGCGCGACGAACACGGCGAGGTCATCACGAACGCTCGTGGCAAGAAGCAACCGGACACAGCGCTGCGTGACACCGAACGGGTACCTTTCACCTACGGTGGCAATACTCAGTGTGACGGCGCGCGGCAGGAAACCATCCAGGCATACTTCGATGCTGAGGTAAAACCCTACGTGTCAGACGCATGGGTTGACGAGAAGAAGACGAAGATCGGCTACGAAATCCCCTTCGCCAGGTTCTTCTACCGGTACCAGCCACCACGCCCACTCGAGGAAATCGACACTGAGCTACACCAAGTGACCACCGAAATCCTGCAGTTGCTTAATGAGGTGACTGAATGAGTAACCTGCGGAGCCAAAGCAGCGTTCCATATTTAGGCATAATTCCAAATTCGTGGCAGATTGATAGAAACAAGCGCTTATTTGAACATTCGAAAAAGATAGTGGGCTCCAAATCGCATACCACTCAACTACTGTCACTCACCACCAAAGGAATTAGAAAAAAGGACATCCGAAGCGCTGAAGGAAAACTACCTTCAACTTTTGACACTTATCAACTTGTGCGAGAGAACCAGCTTGTCCTGTGCCTCTTTGATTTGGATCAGTCAGCGGTTTTTGCCGGGAGAAGCCCACATGATGGAATGATTTCACCCGCATACACAGTCTTAAACTGCAATGAGCGAATAAGACCAGAATTCGCGGACTATTGGTTCACATACATATTCATGGGAAGAAAATACGCTTACTACGCGAAGAATCTTAGGTACACGATGACCTGGGATGACTTCTCCCAGATGTTCACGCTGGTTCCTTCCCTAGATGAGCAAGACCGCATCGTCGAGTTCCTCGATGTGGAGACGACGAAGATTGACCACCTCATCGCCAAGCAACGCAAACTGATCGATTTGGTAGAAGCGCGAGAAACCGCTCGGAGGAATCAAGCTCTTGATGCTGTCATCGGGACGCCGGTTCGTTTGAAATGGCTGCTTAGTCCATCCCGAACGCGAGCCTCCGGAAGTGAGGAAGTGCTCTCCGTTTACCGCGATTATGGTGTAATTCGAAAAGACTCTCGTACAGATAATTTCAACAGAACACCTGAAGATGTATCGAACTACCTTGTTGTAAGGCCAGGTGACCTTGTAGTAAACAAAATGAAAGCATGGCAAGGATCCCTGGGGGTGTCAGAGTTTCATGGAATAGTTTCTGGCGATTACGAGGTTTTACGGCCTACAAATAAAGAAGTAGACCTTCGGTTCCTGCACTTTCTGTTAAGGTCTCGCCGATTGGTGAATGAGTACGCAATTCGCTCTAAGGGAATTCGCCCATCTCAGTGGCGTTTGTACTGGCAGGAATTATCAGAGATTGAAATTCCGCTACCTCCCATCTCTACACAGAAAGCTGTTGCGGAATCAGTTGGCAACACTAAGGACGATCGCACCATACTAGCTGCCTGTGAGCACATGATCGAGCTTTTGCAGGAGCGCCGTTCCGCGTTGATTACGGCTGCGGTGACAGGGAAAATTGAGGTTTAAGGAGAACTATTATGGGTGTTCAGCATGAGAAGAGTTTCGAGACCGAGATCTGCGAGTACCTCGGCGCGCATGGCTGGCTCTATCAAGAAGGGTTTTCTGGTTATGACCAGGAGCTGGCTCTGATTCCGGAGGATGTTTTTGCGTGGCTCCAGGAGACGCAACCTGAGCAGTGGGCACGGGTCATGCCGGATAACGGCTCACCGGTGGAGACTGCTCTTGCACAGCGGTTGTTGGTGGATCGGCTTGTAAAGGAGCTAGACCAGCCGCTTGAACATGGTGGAGGTCTGCTTGCCGTGTTGCGCGGTGGATTCAGGAAGACTCCAGCGAAGTTTTTCATGTGTGCGTTCAAGCCTGCGACCTCGATGAACCCCGCGGCTCAGCAACACTACCAGGCAAACCGGCTCCGGGTTGTACGGCAGGTACATCATTCGGCGAAGCGCCCGCAGGATTCGATCGATCTGGTGTTCTTCGTCAACGGCCTACCGGTGGCTACCGCCGAGCTCAAGACGGACAACACACAGTCTATTGATGACGCGGTGCGTCAATACCGTCAAGATCGGTTGCCTCAAGGCGAACCGCTGCTCAAGTTCGGCTCCCGTGCGCTGGTGCATTTTGCGGTCTCTACTGACGAAATTCAGATGACCACGAAGCTAGATGGTGCGAACACGGTGTTCTTGCCGTTTAACCTTGGCAATGATGGCGGTGCCGGTAATCCGGTCAACCCGAATGGCGCTGCCACTTCGTACCTGTGGGAGCGGGTGCTGCAGCGTGATAACTGGCTGCAGATTCTGGAAAGATTTGTGAACCTGCAGATTACTGAGAAGGTCGATCCAATCACTGGCACTCGTTCGCGTAGTAGGCAGATGATCTTTCCGCGCTTCCACCAGTGGGAGGCCGTTACCAGCCTGCTGAGTGCTACCCGGAAGGAAGGGCCCGGGCACAAGTATTTGATCCAGCATTCCGCTGGTTCTGGCAAGACGAACTCAATTGCCTGGCTGGCGCACGGGCTGGCAAACCTACACAACGCTGACAATTCGAAAACATTCGACTCGGTCATTGTGGTCACCGACCGCACCGTGCTTGATGACCAGCTTCAGAAGGCTATTAAGTCTATAGAGGGCACGAAGGGCGTGGTCGGTACTATTAATGCCGATGAGGTACGCAAGGCTGCTGCCTCCTCGAAATCTGCGCTGCTGGCCCAGGAGCTTACTAGTGGCAAGTTGATCATTATTGTCACGTTGCAGACTTTCCCGTTCGTGCTTGACGCTCTCGCTGAGCAGGGTGGGCTCGCGGATAGAAAGTTCGCGGTGATTGCGGACGAAGCGCACTCATCACAGACTGGCACGAGTGCGCAGAAGCTACGCCAAGTGCTTTCCCAAGCAGAAGTGGAAGCCGTCGAAGATGGTGGTGAAGTCAGCGTGGAGGATGTGCTTGCCGCTGAGATGACGGCGCGTGCCGCCAGCCACAATATTTCGTTCTACGCCTTTACCGCCACACCGAAGGGTAAAACCCTGGAAATGTTTGGCCGTCCCGGGTCGGATGGTAAACCCGTACCTTTCCATGTTTACACCATGCAACAGGCCATTGAAGAAGGCTTTATCTTGGATGTGTTGCGCAACTACACCACGTACAAGACGGCTTTCCAACTCGCACAGAAAACCGGGACTGCCACGGGTGAAAATGAGCTGGTAGATGAGTCCACTGCTACGAAAGGACTTATGCGGTGGGTGAGCCTACACCCAACGAATATCGCCCAGAAGGTACAGATCATAGTTGAGCATTTCCGTGAAAACGTCGCCCATCTGCTTGATGGGTATGCCAAGGCAATGGTGGTAACTTCGAGCCGCGCGGCAGCGTTGAAATACAAGATAGCGATTGATGCTTATATCGATAAACATGGCTATCAGCTCGGCACCCTCGTTGCTTTTTCCGGGAGCCTGACTTCTGAGCAGATTGAAGACACCGTCCCCGGCGTGCAAGAGCCGTACACCGAGGTGAATATGAATCCCGGCCTGCGTGGGCGGGGTATCCCACAAGCCTTCGCGGGTGGCCAATACCAGGTGCTAATCGTGGCAAACAAGTACCAAACTGGTTTCGACGAACCTCTCCTGTGTGCGATGTACGTTGACAAACGCCTCGATGGAATCGAAGCCGTCCAGACTCTGTCACGTCTGAACCGTATATTGCCATCGAAAGGCAAAGACGCCACGTTCATTCTTGATTTCGTCAACGATGCTGACACCATCTTGGAGGCATTCCTGCCGTATTACCGTACCGCCGAGATCATTGAAACCACCGACCCAGATCAGGTACACGATCTCTCACGAAAACTTGAAATCTCAGAAATCTACACTAAGGACGAAGTTGATGCATTCGCTCAGGCATTTATCATCGAGAAGGCACACGGAAAACACACCGCACCACTAAAACAAGCTGCGGATAGGTTCAATGACCGTTATGTTGCAGCGGTAATCGATAAGAACAAGGCGGAAATTGCTGAGCTTGATTTGTTCCGCAAAGACGTTGGTTCTTTTGTGCGCCTGTATGATTTCTTGTCACAAATTGTTGACTACCAGGACACCGATCTGGCGAAGCTTGCGTTGTTTCTTCGCCTACTAAAACCTCGTTTGACTGGACGAAAAACTCCAGAGGAGATTGATTTCACCAGTATCGAGTTGACTCACATCAAGCAGAGCCGAAAAAGCGAGGGTACTATCCCGCTCGTCGGCGAAGGTAACAAGCTCAAGCCCATGGGAGTTGGCGGTGGCCATTCGCGTGACCCGCACATGGTTGCGTGGGCAGAGATCCTCAACAACATCAATGCCCTGTTTGAGGATGAGGACTTCGACCCTGGTTCAGTGGATTCCTGGGTACAAGGCGTGGTAACGATCCTCGTACAAAACGATGTAATCAAGGATCAGGTCAACGCGAATACCAAGGAACAATTCCGAGAGTCTCAGACAATCGAAACTGCAATCCGTAACGCGGTTCTTGATCACGAAGATAACCAGAATGTCATAATGGAAAAGTTCTTTGAGAACCCACAGCGACGCAACCAGATCATCAAAGAAATCTCCGACCTAGTTTTCTGGGAGATTCGACATCAAGCCAAGAAAGAGCACGCCGACGGTGTTATGAATGCAGAATCTTAGTGGCTTGCGCAAAACAGTCTTCTGAGCGCTACACCTTAAGCAGTTCCTACACTTTTTAGCGGACGGAATACTTTTTAGCGGCTTAGACCAAGCATGCACCCGAGCACTAAAAATAGCATTAGGCACACTAATTGGGCGACTCCTGCATAGGGAAACAAGAGGATCAATAAAATAGAGAATCCTATGCTGAGCTGTTGAAATGGCTCTTCATTCAACATAAAAATAGGACGCTCACTTTGTATCAAAATGAGCGTCCTAATGGTGGAGCCGCGGGGAATCGAACCCCGGTCCAACGAATCCAGCAGTAGTATTCTCCGTGCGCAGTTTGCATAGCGTATTTCTCAGTCCCAGCCTTACCTGCAAACAAGTGGCTGACAGGCTCAGTTACTAAAAAGTCGCTGTCGCCTCAGTAACCAAGGTGACAACCAGTGGCTTCTTAAACAACGCCAGAATCTAAAGCAGAAGCATCTTTAGGCTGACGGACTTTTAAAGGCTCGGCGCTTAGGCAGCCAGAGCGAAGTCAGTGCGGTTATGTTTAGCACTTATTTTTTCGTGAAGAACGTTATCGAGATGACCTCACATTCTCGGCACGCTTCCCTACAATCAGTATCCGCTGTCGAAACCGATCGACCCCTATTAATTTTATAAACACCCAACATCACTTATTAAACACTCAGTGTGAATGCTCTGACCATTATTTCTATAAACCGATTTTTAGTCAAGAGAAATATGGCACGGAAAATGTAAATAGCCAACCGAACAACTGACTGGTGTTACGCCCCTAATAACGTGGCGCTCAGCATATAAACAGCTACTAGCAGCAGCAATATGGCAAACAGGAATGTCAAAGTAGTGGATTTGGCTTTGCGGGTTAAGCTAGCGCCAATCGGACCTCCAATCATTGAGGCGAGGGCGAACGGCAGTACGCTCAGGTAATCAATCTGGATAGCGGTGCCCATTCTGGCAGCTAATCCTGCCATTGCAGCAATCACCATCACCAATAGGGAAGTAGCCGATGCCTCTTTCATGTCGAAATGCATTATCAAAGTGAGGGCGGGTACTACCGCAAATCCTCCGCCTACCCCAAAGAATCCGGTTAATACCCCGATAAGAGCGGCTGAAATAATAATAGTTATCCAGTGATGTAGGCGAGACTTGGAGCTGGGGGAGTTTTCATTTCCCTGGGAAGTTTTATTACAAACTTGCTGATTCCCATCCGTATTGGGGGACCTCATTTGTGGTTTCCCACCGGTCACATTCCCACCGGCCTCATTTTTTTCTTTAGCTGCCTTGTGAAACATTAATCCGGCAACTATTAGCAGCAGGGCAGAAAACAGATATATTAATAGCTTCGCTGAGACCAGAGAGTTTAGGAACGACCCTAAAAAAGAGCCGGTAATTGAAAGCACCCCAAATACTGCCCCTTGTTTCCAATGCACTTCTTTACGTCTGCCTATCAGGGCTATTAGGGAGGTCGCGCCCACGATTAGTAGCGAACCAGCGGCGGCATTATGGGGAGACTGTCCCAATAGATAGACCAGTATGGGAACCGAGAGGATTCCCCCTCCTGCCCCAAGTAGACCGACGATTACGCCTACGCAGATTCCAATTACTGCCGGCAAAAGTAGGCTCATTGTCTTCTTCCTTTAATCAATGCTTCTTTCATAATATCTGCTGCTGGTCTACCGCTAGCTACTAGCGCAGCCATCTGCTGCAAGGTAGGGAAAATATTGCGATAGAAATAGTGATAACCAGGACATAAATAGTTTTGAGGCGGATCCAAAGGTGTGGAGTCCTCCAGTTGGTACGGATTTCGTCTAGTCGTGGCCGATTTGACTGCTTCTGGCGGTGATAGGCGTTTACTGTCTGAGGTGATAAAGCGATCTTTAGGACAGCCCCCATAACAAAGTCGCAGGTATGGACAGTGTAGGCATTTTTGACTTAGCTGGCTCTTTTTCTTAGCGAATTCTTTAGCGCGTTCGGTATTAGCTAGGTTGAAAAAGTCTTTATCGCGCAGGTTTCCCAGTTTCCAATCTGGTTCTACCCAATGGTCACAGGCATAAACATCGGCGTTAAACTCTAAGGCGAAGTTGTTTCCACAACTTGGAGCATGTACGCAGTTGCTTATTTGCCCGAACATTGCGGCGAGAGCTGCGTCAAAATCTTGGACGAATACTTTTCCCACATCGTGACGTAGCCATTCGTTGAATACCTCCAGCAGAAACACTCCGTATCTTTCTGGCTCTACACTACGAGAGGTAACCGCCTGACCTTGCTGCCTATATAGTATCCCTACCTTTTCGTTTGATAGATTACTGTCTTTTCTTGATCTCCAACCGGCTTCTGCCTGGGCTAAATCTTTGTCATTAACTCTTTCAACTATGGGGATGAATTGAATAAAATCTGCCCCTAAAGAATCACGAAAATACTGGTAAACTTCCTGGCCATGGTCTTGGTTAGCGTGATGTATAGTGCATAAAATATTGCATTTGACTCCGTAGTTCTGGAGGTGTTCCCAGCCTTTTAACACCATATTTTGGGTGGGGCGACCAGCTCGGTTGACTCGATAGGTGTCATGATATTGTTCTGGTCCGTCAATGGAGATTCCCACCAGGAAATCGTTATCGAACAAAAACCTTGCCCATTCGGCATTTATCAGAGTGCCATTGGTTTGCAGGGCGTGTTTAACTACTTGCCCAGGGCGTCGATATTTGTCACAAAGTTCTAGAGCTAATTTATAAAAATCTAGACCCCGTAACGTAGGTTCTCCGCCTTGCCACAGCATAGTTACGTTTCCATCAGGCTGGGCTTGCAGGAAACGCTGAATATACAGTTCGAGAGTCGCTTCGCTCATTGTTTGCTGCCGTGCGTTGTACAGCAGCTCTTTAGAAAGGAAAAAACAATACTTACAGTCCAGGTTACAGGCAGCTCCGGTCGGTTTGGTCACTACTGCAAATGGTAGTTGCCGGTTTGAAAGTGTCTGAGGGTTACTCATAGATTTTACCTATTTACTCTTCTCGTCTTCTTACAGCCAACTCGTTATAAACCGCTGCCACTGCCCCTAAGGCAACGTCACTATCAGCGAGCTTGGCGGTTACTATTTTGGGATTATGAAATAGGCGGGGAGCTACTGCTGCTGCTATTTGCTTCGACAGAGCCGGGATGGTGTCTATGAGTTCTCCCCCTAGAACGATGGTTTTCGGATTATACAAGAGGGCTGCATATTCAATTCCTTGAGCAAGATAGGATAGTGCGCGCTGAAGAATATCTACGGTTTCGAGGTCGCCTGCCTGGGCTTTTTGAGCGAACTCGGTAAGGTTGCTAACTTTAGCTAAGCTGCACAGGGCGGGTACGCTAGTGAACTGTTCGAGGCATCCGGTGCGTCCACAATAGCAGCGTAAGTCTTGCCCCGCGGCAGGAAGATGTCCCAGTTCACCTACGATTACTGGCGAACCGGTAGTAGCATTATCTACCGTAAAGCAGCAGCTGACTCCGCTAGATATACGTATATATAGTTGCCTGTCTCCTTGGTCAGGTTGTGTTGATCGCGATTCCCCTAGCCCAGACATTTCTACTACGTTTTTAGTTACTGTCAGGCATTGCCAAAATTTGGATACTGTTTGTTCTACGCTGTTGGTTAGGTGAGGTGAGATGGGTTCGGGAATACCTACTCCCACTCCAGACAAAGAAGTTAAGTCGAGTTCTTTTAGTTTTGCGTTATCGCTGATTAACTGACAGATACTGGCTAGAGGTTCGGTCCAGTCAGAAAAAGAGCAGTAATCTTTACTAGATTTATCGAGCACATTTCCGGCGCGATCCATAATGAGCGCAGTGGCGTTATTGCGGGCAATGTTGATCCCGATTGCGTGGCCGGTTTTTTCTCGTAAATATAGGGTCTCACTTGGGCGGCCGCGAGGACGTAAAGGTGTTTCGTCCTCTGTTACTCCGGTAACGCTGGCAATACTATTAGTGTCAAAGAGCCTGGTGAGAGCGCGGCTTAGGGTTGGTCGCGATACTTTTAACGCTCTAGCTAGCTCCCTGCGAGAAGTGGGTGCTTGGCTTAGGTGCTTGACGATTCGGTTTTCTAATTCAAACGGATCGCTTAGCCGCGTTCTCATCCAGGCTCCTTTCTAGTGTATTTATCTACTATTAGTCAGTGAGTACTTCGTCAAGGTCAGACCGGGCGGTGTTGACCAAGGGAATGTCGAAATCGGTCATTGCTGCCATCCATTTTGCGAAAGAATGGTCGCCACGTTCTCGTAGTTGTTTATACAGTTCAGTGGCTAATTCTTTGCGGATTTCGTCGTAAACTGGCACGGTATAGACATTATTCATTTCTGCTGGATCTACTCGTAGATCGTACAACTCGTTGATAGATTCATGATTCATTACCAGTTTGAAATCTTTAGTGCGCAGCATTCTTTGTTGTAGCGGGAAATGGTGCCCATGGAACTCACACACGATGTTTTCGCGCCAGTTGGGAACTTCATTTCCTCGGGTTAAGTCCACAATTGAACGTCCGTCCTCGACTAGGTTTTCTGGAAGTCCTGCTATTTCCATGACGGTAGCCGGTAAGTCAATCAGCGAAATGAACTTCTCGCTGCGTCCTACTTTGGACACCCCGGGAATATGTGCGATAAAGGGAACGTTGTAAATGTCATCGTACATCGCTGGCCCTTTGTCATTCATTCGGTGCGAACCGGTAAATTCACCGTGATCAGCACAAAAGAACAAGGCAGTATCATCTAGTACTCCGAGTTCGCGGGCTACCTGCATTATTCTGCCAATCTCGTAATCAATCATGGCCACATATCCCCAATATACGGCGATTAGTTTCTTCCACTGTTCGTTGGTGAAACTTGAGGTAGACCAATAGGTTGCATAATTTTGTTGAATTGGCGGCTTACCAAATAGGGTGTCCCCGAAGTTTTCTGGTAACTCCACGTTGTCTGGGTCAATCAGGTCGAACCATTTATCTGGTAAGAAATAGGGTAAGTGGGGGCCGTAATAATGGACGTCCAAGCAGAAAGGTTTACCGCTTTGTTTCCAGTCTTTTGCGTATTCGCGTAGTTTCTCTATTGCCCGGTCGGTCAAGAAACGCTCAAAAGTTGCTTCCTCAGGTTGGTCGAGGCGGGCGGCGATAATGTGTCCGGGTCTGCCTCCTGGTAGCTCTCCTCGCCACAAATCATGGGCTTTCACCGGGGGAAGATTATTCTCTTTGAGCCAGGCGACATATTTTTCGTTCGCAACTGGGTTTTCAGCTCCCCAATAAGTGTCGTCATCGGCTCCGAATTTGTCAGGCAGATTGTATCCGCAGTGGTATTTGCCCACTATACCTACGTTGTAGCCGTGATTTCGTAGTTCTTGTGTATAAGTCCAGCTATCTAAAGGAATGTCTGTGTTGTAGGCGATATTCCATTCCGGATTGGCAAGTACCTGGTGTTTTAGGGGAAGCTTTCCAGTCATTAGGGAGGCTCTGGCGGGGGTGCAAATCGCGGTTGGGGTGAAACAGTTTGTGAAAGCAAAGCCGTTTTCACCTAATTGGTCGATATTTGGAGTTTTAGCATGGGGATTCCCTAGGCACCCAATGGTATCGACTCGGTGCTGATCGGTCATTAGCACCAGAACATTACGTACATTATCTGGGATAACTCGCGTTTTAGCTGTGCTATTGTCGGAAGTACTCATTTTAGATTCCCATCTCCTCAAGTTGTTTTCCAGATGTTTCTTGGACAAATTTTCCGGTGAAAATAACGGCTAGCACACCGAAGACAAAGAAAATCCAGTACACGCCAGCCGGTGACCAGGCAACTAGGAAGGGGAAGAAGAAAACCACTAGGAAGTTGACCAAGAAATCTGCACCGCTGGCTAGAGACATTGCGCCTCCGCGTATCTCGTTGGGGAACATTTCTCCCATCAATATTGAGAATATAGGACCCCAAGAGGAAGTGAATCCCAAGAGGAAAAGGCATAGGGCTCCCACTGCTATCCAGCCTAGGAGAGGTTGGCTAGCAACATCGGCGCTCCCATCCGGGCCGGTGGGGGCGATGGTGAATACGAGAGCCACTAGCCCTAAGGCAACGAATATCATGGTGCCGCCAATCATCAGCATTCGTTTGCGTCCCACTTTGTCAACCAGGAAGATGCCGGTAAGCACCCCCACGATTTTGAAGAAAGTTAGGAGAGTGGTTTGTTGGAATGCCATTTCTTCGCTAAACCCTACAGTTTCAAAGAGCTTATTGGAGTAGAAGAAGATACCATTTGTTCCGGTGAGCTGTTGGAAAGCAGCAATTGCCATAGCGACAAAAACCAGAGGACGCCATTTAGAGGACATAATTTCTTTAATTGTGAGCTTGCGATTTCCGCTTTGTCCAAAAGAAGCCCGAATTTGGGCAATTTTTGCCTCCGGATCTGCTTCTGCAGATACTTTAGCCAAGGTAATAGCTGCTTGTTCGTCTTTACCTACTGATACTAAGAAGCGAGGGGATTCTGGGATTAGTGCCGTCAATATAACGAATGCAATTGCCGGTATCAGTAGACATAAAAACATCCACTGCCAGGCTTTTAGCCCGAACGCCATTACCGCGAGGGATCCTTGTTCGCCGGCAATAGCTAAAATGGCGCTATTAATCCAAGCGGCTAGGAATAGCCCCAGAATAATAGCTAATTGGCGGAAACCGATTAAGCGTCCTCGAATTTCGGTGGGAGAAATCTCTGCCACATAGCCGGGAGCTACTGTAGTGGCTGCTCCGAAGCCGATTCCTCCAATCACTCGACAAAAGATTAAGAAAAAGTATCCTCCCTGAACTCCCAGTAGAGGACTGAAAGCACCGAAAATAGCTTCAAATAGCAGGAAGGGGCCTACTAGTTGTAGAGCTTTTTTGCGTCCAATTCTGTCGGAGATTCTTCCGGCGAATACCGCACCTATTAGACCTCCGATAATGCCTGCTGAACCAGCTAAACCCTGGGCAATAGTTCCTAGTTTGAAATCTCCAGCAACTGCTTTGATTGCTCCATTTAGTACCATTCCTTCGAAGCCGTAAAAGAATGGCCCTAGGGTGGCAATTAGGGCGATGATGGTGGCAGTTTGTCGGGCTTTTTTAACTTTTTCGGGTGGCAGCTCTGCCACCGGGTTTGAAACGCTCATGTTCCTCTTCCTTGAAGTTTAGAGTCAGATCCGTTGCTCGGTTAAGCAAGTCTGCGGTTTTCTGGCTCACTTTCTATTAAAGAAGCTGGAAAATATGCTCAATTTGATGGACAAAAAGATTTTAGTGTAGTACCTCACTGTAATTGTTCGTCTAAAATATAAACCATGAATATACGTGATGGACTATCAGACCCAGATGAACAACACAGTCAAAGCGGAATCGGAGTCCTAGAACGTCCGGAGACCCGACGCCAAGAACCCGGTGATAAAGACCGTTACGCCCATTACGTTTCTGCACATCGCCTGGCTGCCTCGCGGATAACCGGGCAGCCGGTAGTTGCCCTCTGTGGGAAAGTATGGGTTCCCACCCGCGAGGTGAGTAATCACCCCATTTGTCCGCGTTGCGTAGAAATCAAGAAAGAAATGGATTCCAACGGGGGAGCGGACTGGCCGTTTAGAAATCCCGGTGATTCCCGCTAAAGCCCTTTAACTGCGTAAATCAGAGGAAACTGTGGGCAGCTCCACCTCGTCCTCGCGCTTTGTTAAATCGATAATTTCGGTAGGAATCGCTGCTTCCCCGGCAGATAACCTCCACCCCTGATAGGGCAGTTCGTTACGTGAGTGAATATGGCGTTCTTGAGCTTCCTGCAAAGCCTCTTTACCTACGAAACTAGCATTAGCCTGCCCATCGGTAACCAAATCCACTAATAAAGCTCGGGCGTTACGCCGCTCAAACTCTGCCTGAGCCTGCTCGGCGCTATCGGCTATCACCACCAGCTCCCCGGTCGCATAACCATCCTCTCCGCGGGCGCGACCAGCAAACTTACGTCCTCCTAAAGTAGATTTAGAGGACGAACGTTTAGCTACGTCATGAACCGATCCGTCCTCATTGACCCGCTGTACCAGTTTATAAACTAAAGCAGCTGTCGGAATTCCCGAACCGGTCACCATCTTGGTTCCCACCCCATAAGAATCGACCGGTGCAGCCCCTAAAGCGGCAATCGCATATTCATCCAGGTCGTTAGTGACCGTAATCTTGGTGCTTTTTGCGTCTAAAGAATCCAAGAGAGCACGAACTTTGAAAGCCTCCGCCACCAAATCCCCAGAATCCAAACGGACACATCCTAGTTCTCCACCGGCTTCGCGCGCCAGTTTTACTCCTCGTTTTACGGCGCGCTGCACATCGTAAGTGTCCACTAAAAGAGTGGTTCCCGGTCCTAGATTAGCTAGTTGCGCCCTAAAAGCGTCCTCTTCGCTATCGTGTATCAAAGTAAAGGAGTGTGCGGCCGTGCCAATGGTGGGAATCCCGTAACGTTTCCCTGCTTCCAGGCAAGATGTCCCTTTGAATCCTCCAATATAGGCGGCTCTGGCAGCCGAAACTGCGCTGCGTTCATGGGTGCGCCGCGCTCCCATATCTACGCAGGGACGTCCGTGAGCTGCGATAGTCATTCGCGAAGCAGCCGATGCTACCGCACAATCGTGATTTAAAATCGATAACAGCAGCGTCTCTAATAGGACGCATTCGGCAAAAGTGCCCTCTACTTGAAGCAGGGGAGAAGATTCAAAATAGCATTCTCCCTCGGCGTATCCACGAATTCGCCCTTTGAACCGATAGTCCTTTAGATAGTCAAGGCAATCATCGGAAACAATTTTCTCTCGTGACAGATAGTCGATTTCGTCTTTGGAAAACTCAAAACGTTCCAAAGCCTCGATGATGCGGGCGTTACCGGCCATCACCCCAAATCGACGTGCAGGTGGCAGGCGGCGACCAAAAAGCTCAAAAGTTACCTGCCGATTCCAGGTGCCAGATTGCAAAGTTGCATCCACCATGGTCAGTTCATACATATCGGTCAGTAGAGAGGTGGTTATCGAAGAACTCATACTTGCAGCATACTCGCAACTGGGGTGGCAGATATTTTTCTGCTCATCAGGTGGAGTTAAAGAATAAAACCTTATCCAACCAAGCATAAAAGGATGGCGGGATAAAAAAGTTTGTCAAAGCCCCCCATTAGCAGCGGATTCCTAATACCCTTAGGGTATGGTTAATGATTTGGCTTCCACTCCAGGCGCACCTACCTGTGCGGGTAAAACTACCCTTGGTAGCTGGCGGGTAGCCATCTGGCGCGATCCGGTTAATCAGCCTAGATATGTTGAAAGGGTGCTAGCTCACCAGTTTTCGATGTCCACTGAAAAAGCTAGGCGCACCCGGCTAGAGATTTTTAACCAGGGGAAAACCGAGATTGCCTACGGAACTCGGGAAAGAATGGAAGCCCTAGTACAAGCACTACATGGGTACGGATTGCGGGCTACCCTTGGCGGACCGGAAGAAGTATGAACGCTTTCCGCCCAGTGCCGGGAGGATGGGAATGCTCACTGGGGGAAGTTGAGCGTCACCTGTTCTTAAAAGCTATTTCTGAAGTCAGAACCTTGCTTGATCCTCCGGTTTTACCTTTTGAAATCACCACCATCCTCGAGAATCCCGAGGCAGAGACGGAGGCAGAGGCTAAGGATATTCATTTAGAGAATGCTTCTTTGGATCGCTTACTTCCTCCGGGGGCTAATGATCAAAGAACCGCACAGGCAATGCGGGATTTGACCGATTCGCAGCTACGCATTCAGAAAGCTGAAAGGCTAGATTTTCTCTATGGTCTGCTCGCAAAGCAGTGCGAAAACTCGTTGTTGATAAAAAGTGGGCAGGAATGGGATTGGTTAAGCGGAGTAAATGATGTGCGTCTTGCCATATCTGGCAAGTTATATCCCGAGGAACGCGGTGATAACCCTTTGCCAGAAAAACAAGTATCTTCACAGGTGAAACCGCAATCCAGTAATGAAAAATTTGAGGAAGTTCTGGTCTCTTCCTTTTACGAATGGCTTTCTGGGTGGCAAGATTCACTGTTACAGGCGATAGATTGCTGGCCGCAGCCTAGTTAGGCTGTTTTTGTGACTAATGAATCGGCTATCGGTATTTTCGACTCTGGGGTAGGGGGTCTTACGGTCGCGCGCACGGTGCTAGATGTGTTACCCCGAGAAGAAATCCGTTATGTGGGCGATACGGCGCACACCCCCTATGGGGAAAAGGATTTAGAAACCGTACGCCACTATTGTCTTTCAATCATGGATTCCCTGGTTGATTCGGGTGTGAAAATGCTGGTGATAGCCTGTAATACTGCCTCGTGTGCGGTGTTAGATCAAGCGCGTCAGCGCTATCAGGTTGAACAGGGGATTCCGGTAGTGGAAGTGGTGCAGCCGGCGGTTGAACAAGCACTCACTCGTTCGCGCAACGGCAAAATCGGGGTAATTGGCACCAGAGCTACGATAGAATCCGGGGTTTACCAGCGTAAACTATCTGGAATGGGGGCGGAAGTTTTTACCCAGGCCTGTCCGCGTTTCGTAGAGTTCGCCGAGGAAGGTATTACCGCTTCTCAAGAGCTTTTTGATGTCACCGAGGAATATCTAACTCCGCTGAAACAGGCAGGGGTTGATACTTTAGTTCTCGGTTGCACTCACTATCCGCTGCTAGAAGGACCGATTTCTTATTTTATGGGTGAAAACGTGTCGCTGATTTCCTCCTCGTCGGCAGTGGCCAGAAAGGTTTATAGCGAACTTTTGGAGGGAAAAATGCTGCATCCTTTCGGCACTCAAAAAGCCAATCACCAGTTTATTTGTACTGAAACTAAAGACAGCTTCGCCGCTCTCGCATCTCGGATTATGGGGGCGAACTTTAATGGAATAAAGCAGGAGAAAATCGACTAATAATGATTTTAACCATCATAGGAGTAACTGGATCTATGTCGGGGCCGGCCTCGCCTGCCTCGTGTTATCTACTGCAAGCGCAAGGTAAGGACGCATTAGGGGTTCCGCACACCTATTCGGTGGTCTTTGATTTAGGGCCGGGGTCTTTCGGGCAGCTTTGGAACTATACTGACCCGACCAAACTTGATGCCCTCGTGCTTTCGCACCTACACGCGGATCATTGTTCAGATATTGTTTCTATGCAGGTTCATCGGCGTTGGCACCCGCGCGGTGCGCTCGGGCCGATTCCGGTTTATGCCCCCAAAGGGGTAAAAGATCGCGTCAGGGGACTAGATGGTTTTAGCCCGCGCGATGACTTTAGTGGCGAGTTTCAGTTCCACCAGTTAAAACAGGGGAAAGTCTTTAACATTGGCCCCTTGGAAATTACCCCTTTTGCCTCTTGGCATTCAGTACCGGCTTTCGCGTTCCGCGTGAAAGGACCCGGTAAAGACGGGGAAGCGATTTTTACCTATTCCGGCGATTCGGACGAATGCGATACTTTGGTACAGGCTGCTGCCAACTCGGATTTATTCCTCTCTGAATGTGGTTTTACCAGTGAGGACGAGGTGCGAGGGATTCATATGTCGGGCGATCGTGCCGGTAGGGTAGCCCAGAATTCTGGTACTAAGAAACTGGTTCTAACCCATATTCAGCCCTGGACTGATTGCGAAGTTGCCCGCCGAGAAGCTGAGACTAGTTGGCGGGGCGAGTTGGAAATAGCCCGTCCGGGGATGCGTTTTGAGCTTTAATCTCAGCTTGAGTCTTGGACTCTAGCTTGGGGACTGTTAGGGTCTAGCCTGAGCTGGGGTGAGCTTTCCTCCGAGCTCAAGGGCGGCCGCGATAGCTGGAGCGAGGGCGCGGAAGGCTTTTCCCCGGTGGCTTAAGGCATTTTTTTGCTCGGCGCTTAGCTCAGAGTTAGTGCAATCTTGACCATCTGCCACAAAGATAGGGTCGTATCCGAACCCTCCCTCACCTTGCGGGGTGCGAATTAGATGTCCGCTCATTTTCCCTAAGCAGTGGCGTTCTAGACCACCAGGGCAGCACAAAACTGCTGCTGAAACAAAGCTAGCTGTTCGCTGCGCATCTGGAACATCTGCCATTTGGTCAAGGAGTAGCAGCAAGTTAGCTTGGTCGTCTCCGTGGTGACCGCACCAACGCGCTGAAAAAATACCGGGAGCACCTCCCATAATATCTACACAAATGCCCGAATCATCGGCCACTGCCGGCAAACCGGTAGCTGCGCTTGCGGCTCTCGCTTTAATCAGAGCGTTCTCGGTGAAGCTCACTCCGTCCTCGACCGGTTCCGCTATCCCGAGCCCAGCGGCTCCCACAACCATATCTGAGGAGAAGCCGGGGATTAGGGGGGAAAGAATATCTGCTAATTCCTTAACTTTATGGGGATTGTGGGTAGCTAGCACTAGACGGGCAGAGCTGGGAATATTCATGCCAGCACCTTTGCTTGTAGTTCGGAAATATGTTCGATTCCTTGACCTGCCAGGTCAAGAAGCTGATTCAACTGTGAACGGTCAAAAGGTTCCCCTTCGGCCGTTCCTTGAATCTCTATCAGTTTTCCGCAGCCGGTAGCCACAATGTTCATATCAACATCTGCGCGCGAATCCTCTTCATAGGGCAAATCCAGCAGGGGATTTCCCTCTATAAAACCGACTGAAACCGCGCATAGTGAATCTGATAGCACCTTGCCGGGACGTATCCATCCCTTTTCTTGTCCCACCTTAATTGCATCTGCAAGCGCCACATAAGCACCGGTAATGGAGGTAGTGCGAGTGCCGCCGTCCGCGCTGAGCACGTCACAGTCCAGCACAATCGTGTTTTCTCCTAGGGCGCTCATATCGACCACGGCTCGTAGCGAACGTCCAATCAGCCGAGAGATTTCATGGGTGCGTCCCCCAATTTTTCCCCGGACTGATTCGCGTCCAGAACGCGTAGCGGTCGCGCGAGGAAGCATTGCGTATTCGGCAGTCACCCAACCTAGACCGCTATCTTGCCGCCACCGCGGTACTCCTTGGGTTAGGGATGCGTTACACAGAACTCGGGTATTTCCGCAGTCGATAAGTACCGAGCCTTCAGCTTGCTTTGCCCATCCTCGAGTAATCTTTAACGGTCGCATCTGGTTAAAAGCGCGCCCATCGGCGCGGGTAAACTTTTCACTACTCACTTTGCCGATTATACGTGGAGAGCTTTTTTCTAGCATTGCTTAGTCAAATAGCTCACCTTGTCTGCATTTTCGAATCACCGCAAACCGCTTGCTGATGCCTAAAAGCGGGAAAACAGTTAGGTTAGAAGATATGAATGCTCCCGCTCTGTCACGTTCCTACATTGATCTGGATACCGGATGTCGCCAATTCGTGCACGTTCCCAGTTTGTTACGGGAGGGAACCACCGAGGTTTTTGCGGTATCAGATAAACGTCGGGTGTTGATGGAATTGCCTAAAGGGGTGAGCATTGGTCAGGAAATACTGGCTAGTCGCTGCCATATAGATGCGCCTTTAGGATCGGGCTATTTGCATCGTCTAGGAAGTGAAGAACGCGAAATATTAGGGCAGATTCAGTCCTGGGATGAGCGTTTTAACCAGGGTAAAGCCTGGTATTTAGGGCGCAACGGCGCAACTTCTCGCGTGGTCTTGTTTATTACTGATGCGCAGCTGAGCCGAATCGCGGAATATACCACCAGCTCCTTAAAGCTAATGCCTCTGCGTCAAGTGGGTGCATTTTTAGTTGCAGAGGACGCGGCAATCGCTGCGCACGCGGTTTGCCTATCGGTTTGGCATTCCTATACGAGCTTTTGTTCTCGCTGTGGCGCAAGTTTAACCGTCGAGGCTGGGGGCTGGGAAATGCACTGTCCTGACTGTGCTTTCATCAGTTATCCGCGCCAAGATCCCTCTATCATTGTCGCGATTCGAGATGATAGCGACCGCCTCCTCCTTGCCCATAACACCGCTTGGAGCAGTGATTTTTATTCAATAATTGCCGGATACGTAGAGGTAGGGGAATCCCCAGAAGCAGCGGTACGTCGCGAAAGTGCAGAAGAAGTAGGTCTAGAAGTTGATGATATTCGTTATCTCACCTCCCAGCCTTGGCCGTATCCTCACTCACTAATGCTGGGCTTTTCTGCTCGCGCCCGCACGCCCTATTTCATCTTGGATTACACCGAAATAGATCGCGCTATGTGGGTTTCTCGCGCTGAATTTAAACAGTTAGTTGCAGGAAAAGAAATTAGTCCTCCCGGTCCGGCAACTATTGCCTCGAACTTAATTGAAGATTGGTTAGGTCAGACCATTGTTCGCCCTGATACCCGTTATCTTTAAGGAAAATACGTGCAACCGGCAGAAGAACTACTAAAACATCTAGACCCTGACCAGGCGAGTGCCGCTCGAGCCTTGCGCGGTCCAGTATGCATCAGAGCTGGGGCGGGCACCGGTAAAACCCGGGCAATCACCTACCGCATAGCCTATGGGGTAGAAAGCGGGGTCTATGACCCTTACTCGGTGCTAGCGGTTACTTTCACTACCCGGGCGGCTGCCCAAATGCGCAGTCGGTTGCGTTCTTTGGGGGTTGAGGGCGTGCAGGCTAGAACCTTTCATTCGGCCGCGCTTAGGCAGCTTAAATATTTTTGGCCCACCGCTGTTGGGGGACAGTTGCCGAAAATCATGGAATATAAATCTTCCCTGGTAAAGGCGGTAGCTTCCCGCTTAGGTTTACCCCATGATAGAGCCGCACTGCGCGACTATTCGGCGGCAATAGAGATGGCGGCAGTGTCTATGGTTCAGCCCAGCGAATATGAAAAATGGGTGAAACAGACAGGAGTGCAGCCGCCGGCGGGAATATCGACCTATGATATGAGCGATATTTTGCGTTTATATGCGGAAGTTAAAAGGGAACGCTCAGTTATCGATTTTGAAGATGTGCTGGCTTTGACCTGTGGCATGATTGAGGAACGAGCCGATATTGCGACTCAGATTCGCCGGCAATACCGGTTTTTTATAGTTGATGAATATCAAGATATTTCTCCGCTACAAAAGCATTTACTGGACTTATGGCTAGGAGAAAGAAACCGGGATTTATGCGTGGTCGGGGACGCGGCGCAAACCATTTATTCTTTCGCCGGTGCGAGTCCTGACTATCTAGTGAGATTTGCGAGCGAATATCCGGGAGCTAAAACCGTTACCCTTTCGCGTGATTATCGTTCCACTCCTCAAATAGTTTCCTTAGCTAATGGAGTGGTTTCGCGTGATAAAGAGACTAATAGCCAGGCAGTAAGGCTAACTTCCATGCGCGAATCAGGCAAAGCGGTGCGCTATGAGGTATATCCCGATGATGAAGCTGAGGCGTATGCTATTGCGAAACTGATTAAAGAGCGAATAAACGAGGGCGCTTATACCAGCCAGATTGCTATCTTGTTTCGTACTAATGCCCAGTCCAGCCTGTTTGAAGCCGCTTTAGCGAGAGAAAATATCAAGTATTGTGTGCGCGGAGCCGAAGGTTTCTTCACTCGGCCCGAAATAGCTTCTCTAATGCAGCAGGCAAGTATGATAGCCCGCCGCGGAGCCAAAGGAAACATCGGAGAAATCATAGCGGAACTAGCTCGTCCTCTGGGGTGGTCAAATAAAGCTCCCGATACCCAAGGGGCGGTATTAGAACGTTGGGAAGCTCTAAATAGCCTGGTAGCGCAAGCGCAGTTGCGAGAGGCGGCCGGTTTAACCCTCGCTTCGCTCCTGCAGGAATGGCAAGAACTGGCCAATGCGCAACTAGATCCGGCCGGAGGAGGGGTTACTTTAGCTTCTATTCACTCCGCTAAAGGCTTGGAATGGAACACGGTTTTCCTGGCTGGCGTTAGTGAGGGGTTAGTGCCAATCACCCAGGCAAAAACGGTCAAAGAGTTAGCAGAAGAGCGCCGCCTAGCCTATGTGGCGGTTACTAGGGCGCGAGATGAGCTTTTCATCAGTTACGCCCAGAAACGTAGCCTAGATAGGAAAGTTAGCCGAACTTGCTCCCGGTTCTTTTCGCCAGTTTGGCCAAAAGAAGAAGTGGTAAAAACCGCTCTTGCCCCGGTCAAACGCGCGAGGACTAAAAATTTTCTAAACCAGGCGAGTCACCAGGAGCGGGAATTGTTTGAGCGCCTTAGACAATGGAGGTTGCTGCTCGCCAGTTCGCTCGAAAAACCGGCATATACGGTACTTTCAGATACCACCCTTAGAGATATTGCTACCGTTAAACCTCAAACCCTCAAACAGCTGTCATTGCTGAGAGGAATCGGTCCTGTAAAGTTAGATAAGTTTGGAGCCGCGATTCTAAAAGTTGTGCGCGGTGCAGATCCGGAACAAGTTGCCGCCTGTAACCTGGAGGATCTAAAAGACTAGGATTATACGCACCCGCATTTGGGGTGGGGATGCCATTTCCTCACTTGGGGAAGTGGATCGGCAGGATTGAAAACCCAAGAGGCTCCCACCAGCGAGATTGGTAGACCAGATAGGTAGTTCAGGATTTCTCGCGTAGCAAAGGCGCTCGCGTATTCAGCTAGGGAAGTATCTGCCATTACCGGTTCGGCACTCGCAAGTTGGGATGCTAATAGTGGCCATTCCGGGTCTATTTCCCGCTTCGCTAAGTGCTGACAGTGCAAGCAACAGGTTCTGCCGGGGATAAAAAGCGGACCGACTTCTATCTCGGTTTCGCGTTTAATAATAGGCAAATGGGGAATTGAACTGCGAATACAGGTTTTTGCCCAGGCGGGATTGGTTAGATACGAACAGATTGCTATTTCTAAAGTGACTGGGCGGTTAGGAAGCTGCTTATTGACTCCCAGTACCAAAGGAGCAACATCTTGACGCATAGCCCCTAAATAGTTGTCTTTATAGACGCATAAATCGCGAGTTTTCACCGGGGAAGAATCGCGCAGGATTAAAGAATCAATTCCGCAAGATACCAACTTGCGAGCTAAGGTAATTCCCAATGGGCCAAGACCGCTGATTCCCACCAGTGAGCGTTTACGCGCCTTAACTAATTCATCAGAGCCATATAGGTGGAATGCGCAAGCACAATCCCCATCGGGAACCTGATGTTTGGCAGTCAGGCCCCCATCTGCCAGTAAGCGCAAGATTTCGTTTACTTCTTTCTTGTTTTCTGGGAAACGTCGCTCTAAATGAGAGTTATACCAAGCTTGTTTTTCAAACAGCCATTTTAGAATGGCGATATGGGCAGGAGTTAGCCCCTTAACCAGGAAACCGTTACGTTCCCCAGTTCCAAATTGTGCTTTTCCATCAGCACGTAAAAGCATCACCGATCCATTAATCAACCGCATGGCTTAAGCATTTCAAGATTGAAACTGCGAGGCTAGAGCAACTTTAAATCTGTGGATAACTATTATTTAAACTCTATTTACCGGGAGTGTCGGGTGGTAAATCGTTTCCACCCAAGCCGGCGTCTCCATTTGATTTACCCCAGTCGTCCTCAACAGAACTTTGCGTATTATCAGTCGGCACGTCCTTAGGAGAAAAGCCCACTAACTGGTCTCCCTGCGAGTCCACTTGCGGGGTCAATCCTTGTGCCCAACCCAAAGTACCGGAAAGCAGAGAATCTAAATCCTGATCAACTTGGTCTTTTTCTGATTCTTTGTCGCTTTTATTCACAAAATTTTCCGGGTCAGTCAAATCTTCCAAAGTGGGAATCATATCCGGATGAGACCAAAGCTGATCTCGTTCTTTCATTCCCCGCTGGGTGAGTAAAAGCGCCCAAAGATTTGCTGCTTGACGTGAATACTTGGGGCGTAACTCCATCCCTATCAGAGGTTTCAATACGGTTTCGATAGGGGAAGTGGTGGCTCTACGCCGGCGCATAAGCTCTCTTAGCTGTATCACATGTTCCAGGTTCGGCATACAGGCTCTGGTAGAAACCTCATCCACCCATCCCTCAATCAACGCCAGTAGGGTCTGCAAATCCTCCATAGCTTGACGCTGCCGCTCGGTCTCTTCCGCCGCAAAAATATCGGCGGGCAGGGTAGAGCTAAAACCGGCGGGATTAATCCCTCCAATGGGCAAACCAATAGCGCCTTGGGTATCGCCCAGCTGCTCTTGCAGACGATCTTGCAAATCCCTAACCGACCTATCAATAGCCTCCGGGTCAATCCGTATCTCTTGTGCATACCGGGAAATCAGCTGGGATAGCTTATGACGCAACCAGGGGACAGAATGGAAAAGTCGGGCATGAGCCGCCTCCCTAACCGCAATATACTGTCCAATTTCTTCATCACTAATATCTAAGTCATTTGAAAACTGCTGTATATTAACCGGAACTAGCCCCATAATTCGTTCTTTAGCCAGGGGGATGCCGATATCGGTTGAGCCAAAAGCCTCTTGGGCAATCTGCCCCATAGCTTGACCAATCTGGACAGCAAACAATCCCGCAGCCAAGTTCTTTAGTAATGCATCCGGATCCATTGGGCCTAGAATCTGGCCAATCCCCGGGATTGCTGCCGAGGCTTTCATCTCTTCGCGGTCTATTCCTTGCCGGTCAAACTGCTGGGCAATAGCCTCAGTAAAAGCTCGCACCACGTTAGCAATCACCGGTTCACTCAGGCGCTGCCAGGCGGGTAGGGTAGCGTTAATCCATTCCCGAGGTGTCCACGCCACCCGGTCACTGCCGGTAGGAGTCAAAGTAGTAACCGCGTCAAGCCACAGGTCGGCAACCGCTAGCTGATTGCGAATCTTTTGCGCCTGGGCGGCACTGGTAGGTGCAGATTGCGGTAGCCGCGAGGAAGCAACCTCGGTAGCAGCTTGCCAATTAACCGCGTCCTCGGAAGGGGTAAAAAACTGTTTTAGCTGACTGGAAAAAAGGGAGCCGGAAGCCCCGAAAGGCAGCGGCATTGCGCCCCCACTGAGCTTTTCGGGGTCAAGTCCTTGCGCTTGCAACTGACGGTAGGCGTCCTCGGCTGCTTCTTCCCCCAGCATTTGTTTTAGCACTTTGAACCATTCAGGGCGTTGCTCGTCGCCGTTCTGCTCTTTCAAGTGCGCACCCCCCGTGAAAATAGACTACTGTCTTTAAGAGTAGCGGTATTAAGGGCGCACTACTAGGTAGCTGAGCCGGTTTCGCCTTAGGCGGAGCGCAAAATAGGACTTTATAAAGGAGAACAGATGAAACGGGATCGATCCGCAAAATCTCTCCGCCAAGGACGGATAGGTAAAGCCATGATGGTGTTGTCAGTTATCGGTTTCATGGTGGTAGGCTTTGCGCTCCGCGCTCCTTTTATAATCGAATCTCCCGGTCCGACCTTTAATGTTTTACGTTCCCAATCCAACCATGGGGAGATTATTAAAATTAAAGGGGCAAAAACTTATCCCACTAGCGGTGAGCTTCGGATGGTGACGGTCTCAATGCGGGGAGGACCGGGAACTCATGTCACCTATGCAGAAGTTCTACTTGCCAAATTTAAACCCTCAAGTGCGGTTCTACCTGAATCTGAGGTCTATCCCGAAGGGGTAACCCAAAAAGAGATTGAACAGGTATCCAAAGCGCAGATGGAAGACTCTCAAATGAGTGCGAAAGTCGCAGCCCTGAGTGAACTTGGATATAAAGTGCCAGCAAAATTCCGAGTAACCGGAGTGGCAAAAGACTCTGATTTTGCAGATAAACTCAAAGAAAACGACATCTTAGAAGAAGTTACTTTTAAGGGAAAAACCCAGGTCTTAAGTTTCGCTAACTCTCTTTTTGATGTTTTGGAGGAGGCACCTGCCGATAGCTCCCTAAGCTTTAAGGTGCAGCGCGCGGGCAAGACTCTATCGGTTAGCGGGAAAACCCGTAAACCTGCCGATGGGCGCCGGGGCTCGCAGTTGGGAGTATATCTTGATACCCAAGCAAAGCTACCGATAGATATTCAAATCGCCTTACAGGAAGTGGGAGGACCATCTGCGGGAACCATGTTCGCCCTCGGGATAATCGATTCTCTCACGCCCACATCTTTAACCGGAGGAAAAAATATCGCTGGAACTGGCGCTATTTCCTATGGTGGTGAGGTTTTGGCAATATCTGGGGTTCCCCAAAAAATGGCTGGTGCGAAAAACGATGGTGCTCGCTGGTTCCTGCTGCCTAAAGCAAATTGTTCGGAAGTGAAACCCATTAAGGGAATCCAGGCTGTGCCGGTACAAAATCTGCATCAGGCACGGGAGGTTAGTGAGCAAATCGCGTCCAACAAGGTTAGTAATTTGCCTCGCTGTCCCCAGAAGTAGCTAGCTCACGAAGCTCGTCATCACTAACCAACATAGCTTTCAGAACCGCTAAAAGTTCGGGGACAATGCTTTCACCGTGCGCCACCATATCGTCGCTATCTTCGCTGCGTGCCCTAGAAGCACACCAGGTATTTCCGTCACGGGTAGCGGCGGCTACAATCCGCACGTCTTGACGAGAGGGGTGAGACAGTAAGAACTGCTCCCGTTCCTTCGGGTCTTCAGGCGCTTCGGTATCGGCTTGGGGAGAAACCAAAAAACGTTCCATCGCGACTGCCACTCCCGCCACGTCCTCGCCAAAGACTAGATGCCCTAAAGTTTGCATTAAATCTGCCGAGGGAAGATGGTCTTGTAAAACTGCCGTCAAATGTAGCGGATTCTCCGTCAGCGCGCCGCGCAGCTGTTCAGCTTGCTTAGAATCCATCTCTGCTTCTAATTGCGGAAAAATTGACTTGGTGTAAACCAGGGCGAATAAGCTAGGAGGTCTATCCCAGCCCAAACTGGCAATATCTTTTTCTAAAGAGGAAACCGCTAAGCGCAAAGATAGCTGCGCAGAAGACAAATCCGGTGAAGTAGCCATGAGGTAATGTTGCCATTTTTGTAAGGGCGCGGCTACTTTGGTTAGCCAGCGTGAGTAAAACTCTTAAACATGAAAGAATACGGTAAGGCAGATATTGACTAGAACCCGGAGGGGCTCGTGAGTAACGATTTATTTGGAAATCTTGGTTTTGGTGGCGGGAAAGGCGGGGGTTTCCCTGGTTTTCCCGGGGGATTTGGGTCAGGTCGAGGCGGTGGCAATAGCCAATCTGGCTCCGGGGGCTCTTCAAATAGCAAGGGCGAACCCTTGCCGAAAATAAAGTTTAAAAAACCCGGACCGCTCACTATCGCTATTGGCGTAATAGTGGCGCTGGTGGGGGTGCTGCTAGTGGCTTCAACAGTCTGGACCGAGATTCTCTGGTATCGGCAAACCGGGTATTTGCGAGTATTACTGACCCAATGGGTAGCTGCCGGAGGAATGTTTATAGTTGCGTTCGTCCTGGCCTGGGTGATTTTGGCAGTCAATTTGCGTATTGCCTATCGTAACCGTCCAGAAATGGGAACTGTAGCTTCCTCAATGCGCTCCTACCGTTCAGAGATTACCCGGCATAACCGTTTAATCTTCTTCGGTATTCCCGCAGTAATCGCTGCGTTCTTGGCAGTGGGAATGTCTACCAATTGGCGACAGATATTAGTCGCTTTTACCGGGGGATCATTTGGTAAAAAGGATTCCCAATTCGGTTTTGATGTTTCGTTCTTCGTTTTCCGTCTGCCCTTAATCGACCTGATTGTTACTTTCTTATTGACCCTGCTAGGGATATCTTTGGTTGCCTGTTTAATCGCCTATTATCTGCTAGGTTCAATGAGGATTAGCCCTAAAGCCAAAGCCAGTAAACCAGCCCGGATTCATATGGGGATATTACTGGCAATTTCTTCAGTGATGGTGGGGGTAACCTATTTCATTGACCGCTGGACTATGGTTTATGGGCAAAATTCACCTACCGATGGGGCTATGTACACCGATGTGCACGCGATTATTCCGGCTCGCACGATTTTGGCGGTTATCGCTTTGATTGTGGCGGCATTGTTTGTGTTCGCCGCCTTTAGGGGTGGCTGGTATCTACCGGCAGCAGGGATTGCAGTGACCGTAGTATCGGCTTTGGTGATCGGGGTGGGATACCCGTTCATTATCCAGCAGTTCCGGGTACGTCCTAACGAGCGGGAATTAGAGAGTCAATATATTGACCGCAATATTAAAGCCACTTTGGATGCCTTCGGGATGAAAGATTTAGATCTGATTTCCTATGACCAGGTAACTAATGAAACCAGTGCCAATCAGCTGCGTAAGGACGCGGACTCTACTCAGCAGATTCGCCTACTTGACCCCGAGATTATTTCTCCAGCGGTACGGCAGATGAAACAGTCTCGTCCTTACTATTCTTTCCCGGATCAATTCGCGGTTGATCGCTACAATTTCCCGGATAAAAATGGTGGAACCGAAAAACGCGATACCGTGATTGCGGTACGTGACATTAACCTGGCAGGTTTAGCCAGTTCCCAACGCAACTGGGTCAATGACCACACGGTTTATACCCACGGTTTCGGGGTAGTTGCCGCCTACGGTAATCAGGTGACCTCCGAGGGGCTACCTTCATATTGGGAATCTTCCCTGTCCGATAAAGAATCTGGAGAAATCGGAGACTACGAGAAGCGTATCTACTTCTCTAAGGCTTCTCCGCAGTATTCGATTGTGGGCGCACCTAAAGGGGCAGAGCCTAAAGAACTGGACTATCAGGATGCAAAGAACAATAAACAGGTTTACACCACTTTTGATGGTGACGGCGGTCCGAAAGTTGGAAACTTCTTTAACAAAGTGCTCTATGCCCTAAAGTTCCGTTCCACCGATTTGTTCTTCTCTGACCAGATAAACAGCGAATCCCAGATTCTCTATGACCGCGATCCAGCTAAGCGGGTAGCGAAAGTGGCTCCCTATCTCACCTTGGATTCTCGTGCCTATCCCGCAATCGTCAATATGGATGACAAGCAGGGCGCGAAGAAACGCTTGGTGTGGATTGTTGATGCCTACACCACCACTGATTCTTATCCGTATTCGCAGCACATAAACCTTAACGACGCGACTGCCGATACGGCTACGGCTAAGACCATGCAGTTCGCTACCCAAAATAATGTGAACTATATGCGCAACTCGGTAAAGGCGGTGGTGGACGCCTACGACGGTTCAGTACAGCTATATCAGTGGGATAAAGAAGATCCGATTCTGAAAGCCTGGCAGAAAATCTATCCTGGACAGGTAAAACCACTTTCGGAAATCAGTGGAGATTTAATGAGCCACCTGCGCTACCCGGAAGATTATTTCAAGGTGCAACGCTCCCTATTAGCTAACTACCACGTCACCAATCCTTCGGAGTTTTATACCGGTGGTGACCAGTGGAAACTTTCTGAAGATCCTACGGCTACGTCCCGAGAATTAGCCGGGTCAGGCAAGCTGCAGCCACCCTATTATTTGACGATGAAAATGCCTACCGGTAAGAACACCGACCAGGGTAGCGCCGAATTTTCACTAACCTCAGTGTTTATTCCCGGTGGTGAAGGTCGGCGCGCAGCCATGGCTGGCTTCTTGGCCGTAGATTCGGAAACCGGTAATCAGAAAGGTAAAGTGCGCGAAGGCTACGGCAAGATGCGACTTTTGGCTTTGCCATCTGACACCACGGTTCCCGGTCCGGGGCAGGTGCAAAATACTTTCAACTCTGACCCCGAGGTAAACCGGGAGCTGAATCTGCAAGACCAGCAAGGCTCTAGGGTTATCCGCGGAAATCTGCTGACTTTGCCAGTAGGAGGCGGTCTGCTTTATGTGCAGCCGGTCTATGTTCAATCCACCGGTACTACCCAGTATCCGCAGCTCAGAAGCGTACTGGTTGGCTTTGGTGATAAAGTCGGATTCGCGCCTACTCTCAAAGACGCTCTAGATCAGGTATTTGGCGGAAACTCTGGGGCGGTTACTGCCTCCAATGACGGCAACAAGAACGCCCCGGCAGCTAAAGGGAAGGAAACGCCGGCGGCTACCAAAGCACCCAGTGCTCAAGAAAAGCTCAATACCGCTTTGCAAGATGCCAAGAAAGCGATGGCGGAAGCTAATACCGCTATGAAAGCTGGCGATTGGGCAAAATATGGGCAAGCACAAAAATCTCTTGACGAAGCTATTTCTCGGGCAGTAGCAGCTCAAGAAGAGGGTGCAAAAACCACGAAATAGTTGAATAGTTAAGGGCAAAGTTTTGGGGCTGCGCTAAAATCGCTTAGCGCAGCCCCAAAACTATAGGTAATGGCGCAATAGTATTGGATTAGTACCCAAATAATCAGCCCAAAGATTTAGCTAAATCCCAAAACCAGGGCAGAAATGGGCTAATAGAGTAGGGGAGTCAGCCCCAAGAAATCTAGACCAAAATCTTAAAGATTTGCGAAGACGGATCGATTTCTTGTACTTGCAGGGGAGAAGCAGCCATCCGTCTGCGCAGTCCTTTAATATCTGTTGAATCCGGTAGCTCAATGCCCACCAGTGCCGGACCGGTATCCCGATTATTCTTCTTGGTGTACTGGAAGTAAATAATGTCCTCACCGTCGCTGAGCACGTCATTTAGGAATGAGCGCAAAGCCCCCGGCTCTTGGTTGAAAGTCACCAGGAAATAGTGGCGTAAACCTTCGTAACGCCCGGAACGCTCAGTTACCTCCGCGTAACGTGACAGGTCATTATTTCCGCCAGAAACCAGACAGACCACGGAGCCGTTGGGGATTTGCGGCAGGAAGTTGCGTGCCGCTGCCGACGCGAGCGCCCCGGCTGGTTCCGCAATAACGCCCTCGGAATGGTAGAGGTCGAGCATTTCGGTACAAACCGCGCCCTCGGGAACCACCACAATATCATCCACCAGTTCCCGCACAATCTGATAGGTCAAATCTCCAGCTCTGCCCACGGCGGTGCCATCAACGAAAGAATCAACCCGCTCTAGGGAAACCGGATTCCCTGCCTGAAGGGCTGCTTTCATCGAGGCCGCGCCGGCAGATTCCACCCCCACAATCCGGATTCCAGGGCGGTGGGCTTTGAGCCAAGTCGCCATTCCGGCGATTAAACCGCCACCTCCCACCGGAATTAAAACCATATCGGTA
The DNA here is from genome assembly GCA_900120415.1 of Urmitella timonensis. GTDB lineage: Bacteria > Actinomycetota > Actinomycetes > Actinomycetales > Actinomycetaceae > Varibaculum > Varibaculum timonense_A. The sequence goes on from FQLW01000005.1 coordinate 389,198, forward strand.
TCAGCTGGCAGCTGAGAATCTAAATCCACTGCAATACTGCCTTGACCGGCTATAGTGTAGGGGTCGTCATATGGGTGTACATATACTTTGCCCCCCTCTTTAGCGGCTGCCGCTGCCACCCGGTTAGCTTCATCAAAATCCCCGACCACGATCACCGGCTCCACCCATTTGCCCCCAATAGTGGCGATCCGTTTACGTTTTTGCCTAGGGGTAGAGGCCGGCAAGAAAATAGTTCCCTTAATCCCTAATTTAGAACAGGCATAGGCAACTCCCTGGGCGTGGTTACCCGCCGAAGCGCACACCACCCCGGCTTTGCGTTCGTCCTCATCCATAGCTGCCATACGCACATAGGCGCCGCGCACTTTAAAAGAACGGCAAATCTGCAAATCTTCGCGCTTAAGATAAACCGGTCTGCCCACTTCGGAGCTTAGACGCTCACTTTTTTGTAGCGGAGTTTTGCTCGCTACCTTGGCTAATACCCCGGCAGCCACCTCGATATCTTTAGCGCTAACAGTATTCATCATTCCTCCCATAATCGATATTTCATAACCTATCGGGATTATGAACCAAGCTGCGCGGGCTTTCGCTATCTGGCACTGAGGCAAGTTTGGATTAGGGTAAAGGTATGAGTAATAACTTGAAAGAACCGCTCGTGTGGATTGACTGCGAAATGACCGGTCTGGATTTAGAGAAAGATTGCCTACTAGAAGTGGCAGTGATTATCACCGATGGACAGACCAATATCGTGGATGAGGGAATCGATTTGCTGATTAAACCTAGGGCGGAGGCCTTAGATCATATGGGGGATTTTGTGCGCGAGATGCACACTAAGTCCGGTTTGTTAGCGGAATTGGAAACTGCGGTGGCGCTCGATTTGGCGGAGGCCGAAAAACAGGTTTTGGACTACATTAAACGTTTCGTTCCCGGTAAGGGGCAGGCTCTGCTGGCGGGAAATTCGGTAGGTACTGATAAACAGTTCCTGGAAAAGGAAATGCCGCAGGTAATCTCACACCTGCATTACCGGCTAGTGGATGTTTCTTCGGTAAAAGAACTGGCCAAACGTTGGTATCCGCGCGCCTTTTATAACGCACCGGAAAAGCATGGGGGGCACCGCGCCCTCGCCGACATTCGTGAATCTATCCAGGAACTGCGTTACTACCGCAAAGCACTTTGGTCGCCCGGAGAAGGCCCGTCCAGCGAAGAATGTCAAGAGGTCGCGAAAGAGGTTTTGGCGCAAGGCTTGGGGGCGTAGGGCTAACAATCCGGTTCTTAAGGACGCGCAGCTGTACGTAGTCTAAAGATTGGTGATCGAAACTAGCGAAAGCTGTCAGGGCGTAGTTACTAAAGCTGTCGGGGAGGGGGTATTGGGAATACTGGCAGGTAAAACCGGTTTACCTGGGTGACACTTGGCGCCCCCGACAGGAATCGAACCTGCAACCTCGGGATTAGAAGGCCCTTGCTCTATCCTTTGAGCTACGGGGGCTGACCGTTTCTTAGTCTATAGGGAAAATCGCCGCGAGCTAATTCCGTGTCCCCAAGGGGAGATAATCCCACTTTTTCCTGGTGAGAGAGTTTTGTTTTTAGAAAATCTCGGGGAAACTTTGCAACATGGTGAGGTAACCAACACTAGGAGGAAAAATGAGTAAATCAAATATCGAGGTTACCTTTACCGGCTGGGTGGCAACCGCCCCCACATTTCACCGTCCTGACCCCGCTAAACCCGAAAAAGCGCTAAGTACTTTCCGGGTGATGCATACCCCCTATTACCGCGATAATCACGGTAACTGGCAAAAGGGAGAATCCTTAACAGTTCGGATAAAAGTTTGGGGCTGGGGAGCGCACTATGTTTCCCGCTCTATAAAAATTGGGGACCCAATTATTGCTTCCGGACGCCTAATCCGCAGTAAATGGGAAGATAAAGACAGCGTAACCCACTATGGGCTAGAGCTGACCGCCTCATCTTTGGGGCACGATCTCACTTTAGGGGAATCTAATTTTGTGCGGATGGTGGGTGCGCTTCCCAAACGGGGAAACCTCGGTTCTGCCCCGTCTGATACCGCTTCCTCACTTGCAGACCCAGAGGGCGAATTCGAGCTATCACCCCAAGAGAGACTTGATCATGAAACTGGGGAAATTACCAACGAATCCCCTCTGCAAGAAGGAAACCCATCTGCTGAAACCTATGATTCGTCCTCGCAACAGGAGAGCAGTTTGGATCCGAACGGCGAATATATACTCGAAACCACTTTTAACGGTCAAGCGGCCTAAGACACCTGAACCAAATCTAAGGAGGTTCGCTTTGCGTTTTTAAGTCCACTATTCTGGGTATTACAAACATACCGTCTGGCAGAAAGTGGCAGCAGTGGCAGAGTTCATTTACCAAATGATTCACACCCGTAAATCCCTTGGTGACAAGGTGATTTTAGATGATGTGACAATGGCTTTCCTTCCGGGAGCCAAAATCGGCATGGTTGGTCCTAACGGAGCCGGCAAATCTTCAATCCTTAAGATTATGGCAGGTCTAGATGAGCCTTCCAATGGAGAGGCACGTCTAAGTCCTGGCTATACCGTGGGGATTTTGATGCAAGAGCCTGTGCTTGACGACAATCTCACGGTTAAAGAAAACGTGGAGCAAGGAGTAGGTCCGCTAAAAGCCAAACTCGATCGTTTTAACGAGATATCTGCGTTAATGGCCGATCCGGATGCCGATTTTGATGCCCTAATGGAAGAAATGGGGACTCTGCAAGCTGAGATTGACGCTGCCGACGGTTGGGATGTGGATTCTCAATTAGAACAGGCAATGGATGCCTTGCGCTGTCCACCCCCGGAGACACCGGTGTCGGTGCTTTCCGGTGGGGAGCGCCGCCGGGTCGCCCTCTGTCAGCTGCTATTAAAAGCTCCTGACCTGCTGCTCCTTGATGAACCTACTAACCATTTGGATGCCGAATCCATCCTGTGGCTAGAAAAGCATCTGCACTCTTATAAGGGAGCAGTTATCGCGATTACCCACGACCGTTATTTCCTAGATCACGTGGCAGAATGGATTGCGGAAGTTGATCGCGGGCGTTTATATCCTTACGAAGGTAACTATTCGACCTATTTGGAAAAGAAGCGCGAACGCCTGGAAATCCAGGGGCGTAAGGACGCAAAGCTTGCTAAACGTCTGAAAGAGGAACTGCAGTGGGTGCGGTCTTCAGCTAAGGGACGGCAAGCCAAATCCAAGGCACGTTTGCAGCGCTACGAAGAAATGCAGGCAGAGGCCAAGCGCACCAAGAAACTGGACTTTGAAGAGATTCAGATTCCGCCAGGGCCGCGCCTGGGAACCGTGGTTTTGCGCGCCGAGAACCTGTGTAAAGGTTTTGGGGATCGCCAGTTAATCAAAGACCTCTCGTTTAACTTACCCCCGAACGGAATCGTGGGGATTATCGGTCCGAACGGGGTGGGTAAAACCACTCTGTTTAAGACAATTGTGGGGCTAGAAGAACTCGATTCGGGAACTCTTGATATCGGGGAAACTGTGAAAGTCAGTTACGTCGATCAGAACCGCGCCGGAATTGACCCTGATAAGAGCCTTTGGGAAGTAGTATCCGATGGACTGGATTTTCTAGATGTGGGGGGAGTAACCATTCCGTCCCGCGCCTATGTGGCTTCCTTTGGATTTAAAGGTGCTGACCAGCAAAAACCGGCGGGAGTGCTCTCTGGTGGGGAACGCAACCGGTTAAACCTGGCGCTTACCCTAAAGCAGGGTGGAAACCTGTTGCTCTTGGACGAGCCGACCAATGATCTCGATGTGGAAACTTTAGCCAGCCTGGAAAATGCGCTGCTAGAGTTCCCGGGGTGTGCAGTGGTAATCACTCACGATCGCTGGTTCCTTGACCGGGTTGCCACCCATATTCTGGCCTGGGAGGGCACAGAAGATGACCCGGCAAACTGGTATTGGTTCGAGGGAAACTTTGAATCCTATGAAAAGAACAAGGTGGATCGCCTGGGGGCAGAGGCAGCTCGTCCTCATCGGGTAACTCACCGCCGATTACGCCGCGCCTAACCAACATAAAGCGGTATATTAAAGGCGTATTATTTCGTGAGCTAAGGACGGGAATCCAAAATGAGCGAGGAACAAGACTCCCTAAAACGGCTGGCAAGTGCTTACGGTATTGCACTTGACTATTGGGACTATGCCGGCGTTCATCGCTTTGTCTCGGATGAAACTTTGCGCGCGGTACTCAAATCAATGGATGTAGCTGCTGAAACGCCTACCCAGATAGCTGCTTCCTTGAACCTGGCAGAGGAACGTCCCTGGCATCGCGTCCTCCCCGAATCTATAGTTACCCGCAACGATGATCACTATTGGATTCGGGTACACGTTCCGCATGGTAAAGCCGTAACTTTGACGTTACATTTTGAGGAGGGCGGGTCTTGGCAGCTTCCCCAAATGGACGTGCTAGTTCCTCCGCGGGATATTAACGGGGTGCTAACCGGTGAAGCTACATTCGATATTCCTCCCGGGCAACCTCTGGGTTGGCATCTACTGACGGCGCAAATAGAGGGAGATGAGCGTACCTATGCCTGCCCAGTGGCGGTAACTCCGGCACGCTTGATTTTGCCGGATTTGCGGCAAGGACGCGCCTGGGGAGTGATGAGCCAGTTTTACGCCACTCCCTCTCGGGAATCCTGGGGAATAGGTGATGCCGCTGACTTGGCTAAAACCTGTCAATGGGCAGCTGCAAAGGGTGCAGATTTCTTGTTGATTAACCCGGTACATGCTTCCCAAGTGACCTTTCCCCTGGAAAACTCACCTTACCTTCCCTGTTCCAGGCGTTTTTGGAATCCGATTTATATTCGCCCCGATGCGATAAAAGAGTCTAAACTTCTTTCAAGTACGAACCGACAAAAGATTGAGCAGCTCCGGCAAGCAGCCCAGCTTAGTCTCGGTGAACAAGATTCAGAAGCTATACCCGGCAACTCTGACGTTAGTGCCGCTTTCTTCAGTGGTGATTTGATTAAACGTAACCCGGTTTGGGCAAGTAAATTGCAAGCCCTAGAAATTATCTATCAGGTTCCACTATCCGAAGAGCGAGAAGAAAACTATCAAGGTTTTGTTTCCGAACAGGGCACTGCGTTAGAGCAGTTCGCTACCTGGTGCGCCCTAACTGAAAAATACGGACTTAATCTGCCCGAAAAGTGGCAAAACCCTAGCGCAGAACAACTTGAAAAAGCTAATCATGAGCTGGGCGAGCGCCGTGAGTTCTATAAATGGTTGCAATGGATTTGCTACGGGCAGCTACGTCAAGCCCATGAAACAGCTATCGAATCCGGCATGAAGATTGGGGTAATGCACGATTTGGCGGTGGGAACCCACCAGCTTGGTGCTGATCATTGGAGTGACACAGATGTGTACGCCAAAGGGATATCAGTGGGTGCTCCGGCGGATATGTATAACCAGTTAGGTCAGAATTGGTCGCAGCCGCCGTGGCGTCCCGATCGCCTCGAACAGCAAGCCTATGAGCCTTTGCGTCGCATGGTGGCTGCTGCCGCAAAAATGGGGGGTGCACTTCGTATCGACCACGTGATGGGACTGCTGCGCCTATGGTGGATTCCAGATGGGATGCTCCCCAAAGATGGCACCTATGTACGCTATAACCATCAAGCGATGGTGGGGGTGCTGCTGCTAGAGGCTTACCGTCACCACCTGGTTATTGTGGGAGAAGATTTAGGTACAGTAGAACCCTGGGTACGCGACTACCTGCGCTATCGGGGGATTTTAGGCACCGGGGTACTGTTCTTTGAATTCGATGCTCCCGACCATTTGGTTCCACCTGCCGATTATCGCCGAGAACAACTGGCGGCAGTGAATACCCACGATATGCCGCCAGTAGCTGGCTATCTTACGGGGGAAGACCTGCGGGTACGGGAATCCTTAGATTTGTTGGATTCTTCTCGCGAAGAGGCGGAAGCTAATCAGGAACGAGTTTTTGGAGCGGTACGCCGCGCCCTAATCGAATATGCTGGTCTAGCCGAAGATGAGCAGGACATGGGCGAGATTATTAAGGCTCTTTACCGTTATATTGCCGCTACTCCCTCGCGCCTGTTAGTGCTGACTTTGGCGGATGCGGTCAAGGAGCAGCAAACCCAAAATCAGCCGGGAACAGAGTTTGAATACCCGAACTGGTGTGTTCCGCTGCGCGACGAGGACGGGAAAACCAAATTCTTAGAAGAAATTACCGCTGATTGCTTCGCTAATCAGCTGCTAGAAATGCTGGAAGCCCAGGTTCATCCCGTTTAATCAAGCGTTTAATCAAGCACTGGTGCGGAACTGAGCGGTCTAGAAAATGCTCACCTCCAGCTTTTCGGAAAATAGGGGAGCAGTTCTTCTAAACTGTGGGTAACTCTATTAGCCCCTGCCTCTAGCAGGTCATTCGGAGATTGGCTGGTAGCTACCGCATAGATTTTACCGACTCCGGCCCGGCGGGCTGAACAGATTCCGCTAACGGTGTCCTCTATTACTATGCACGAGGACGCAGATAGGTTCAGGGTGGCTGCCCCTAAAAGATAGGGTTCTGGGTGCGGTTTACCGTTGCTAATATCTTCCTGAGTGACGATTTTCAAATCAGCGGGAGAATGGAGCATTTGGGAGGCTAAAATTGCCCAGGTGCGCCACGCGGAAGTAACTAGACATTTCGGGACGTTTAGCTGCATGATTTTGCGGGCTCCAGCAAAGATACGGGGAGGGTCGCGCTGGATATCAACATAGGAGCGGGCTTCTAAACCTAGTGTTTCGGGGTCGAGACCTCTCCAAGGACCGGGTTCATTTTGAAATACTTCCGGGCCGGGACGCCCTTTGAAAATATCCAGTTCAGCTTCTGCTACCTGCCAGCCTTTGGCTTTAAACATTCGCCTATAGGCGGCCAGATGAGTGTGTTCAGAGTCGATTAAAGTGCCGTCTAGGTCGAGCAGCAGCCCTCTAAAACTGTTTTTGCTGGTTTCAGGGCGGGTGCTGTCTTTATCGGGGGAGGTAGCGACCTTGGTTTTAGGTGAGTTAGGGGAGATGGGAGGGTTTTGGGTGCCGGAATCGTTAGCGGGGCTATCATTTTCGAGAGGATGCATAACGCTCGCGGTTTAACGTAGTTTTTCTAGGTCGGCTGCCAGGTTGTCGGCGACCGAGCCTACGATTAGTTGAATAATGTGACCGGTTTTCACCACCCCATTTACTCCGCTATCCGCTAATATATCTTCATTTAGCTTTAGCGGGTCTTTCAGCTCTATCCGCAACCGGGTGATGCAGGGTTCAATCTCGATAATATTCTCGGCTCCGCCTAGCCCTGCCAGCAGTTGTTCTGCCTGTTCCATGGATTTCTCCCCGCCTCGTCCTACAGGATTAATGGTTCAATAGCGACATTACCATCAATGCCCAACTCGCTTTGACCATGAATTAAAGCTCTAATGGAGACCCAGTTTCCACCTCCTGGTGATGAAGTTGCACCTCAAGCGGACGGCTTGAAACCTGCCGTCTTGGCGATACTCTTGCCGCAGTTTTCAACTATGAATTCCCGTAGCTTCTACTGGCGGAAAACTAACTTATGCGAAAATAAGGACATACTTTCGCATAAATGTGTCAAATTAAGGACATAGTTTCACATACTTGTGCTAAAATCAGGACATAACCTAAAAGGAGGGGCATCGTGGAACGGTTCCTCATGGATCAGTTACTCGCCTGGAAAGAATCGTCTCGGCGCAAGCCTTTGATATTAAACGGTGCGCGCCAAGTGGGGAAAACGTGGATACTGCGCGAATTTGGCAAACGCTACTTCAAGAACGTTGCCTACATTAATCTCGACCATAACCCTCGGATGAGCACCCAGTTCAAGGTGGGTTTTGATACGAAACGATTGCTCCGCGCCTTTGAAATCGAAACTGGCGAAACCATTGCGCCTGGGAAAACCCTGATAATCCTAGACGAAATTCAAGAGTGTCCGCTAGCGCTCACCGCCCTCAAGTACTTTTGTGAAAACGAACCTCAGCAAGCGCTAGCAGTGGCCGGATGCCTACTGGGGATTACTTTTCACTCTGGCAGTGGGTATCCGGTAGGGAAAGTTAATACTCTGAATCTCTATCCGTTAAGTTTTCGAGAATTTTTGGACGCCACCGGTAACGACAAGCTGCGCGAACTAATCGATGAGGGCGATAAAGACCTGCTAGGCAGTTTCGCCTCCAAGCTGATATCACTATTGCGCCAGTATTACTTCGTCGGGGGGATGCCCGAGGCGGTTGCCACCTACGTTCATACCGAAAGCTTCCCGGAAGTACGCGAAGTGCAGCGCAATATCTTGCAAGGATATGAACGGGATATGTCCAAGCATCTTACCGGTTTAGATATCCAAAATGCTTTGGAATTGTGGCATTCCATTCCGGTGCATCTGGGCAAAGAAAACAAAAAGTTCATTTTTGGGCAGATTAAAGACGGGGCGAGGGCGAAGAACTACCGGTCAGTGGTTACTTGGCTAACCCAAGCAGGGCTCACTCACAAAGTTTCACGCATAAAGAAGCCAGGGATTCCTTTAGCTGGATATCGCGATTCGCTAGCGTTCAAGTTATTCCTGGTAGATGTGGGGCTGCTGGGGGCAATGTCGGATTTGGATGCAGCCAGCATTATTGATGGTAATGCGATTTTTACCGAGTTCAAAGGGGCGCTTACCGAGCAATATGTCTGCCAGCAGCTGATTACCGAAGGTGAATCCGCAGCCTATTACTGGTCGGCAGAGAATTCTCGCGGTGAAATTGATTTTTTGGTGCAAAGATCTGGACAAGTTTATGCGTTGGAAGTTAAAGCGGAAGAAAACCTGCGCTCGCGCAGTCTGCGCGCCTTTAGTGAACGCTATCCGCAGGCCGCCCGGCTGCGGCGCTTTAGCCTCTCTGGTTTTCGTGGCCAAGAATGGATGGAAAACGTGCCCCTTTATGCGATTGGAAATCCCCAAAACTGGGAGTAGTAGGCGCGGTTCCGGGGAGCTAGGATAAGAAAGATAGGAGAGGTTTTGAGGCATACGGCTACGGACACCTTCATCCAGCTCTATGATTCCCCGCTGGGCGAGTTGGTAATGTCCAGCGATGGCAGCGCGCTGACCGGGCTGGGGGTAGCGTCACAACAGGCTGCGGTGGCAACTGCGGCGGGCGCTCGTCCTCGGGAAGAATCATTGTTGATATTCCGTGAAACTGCCCGCTGGTTAGATACTTATTTTCGAGGACGCGCGCCCGCGTTTACTCCAAAGATAAAGCTCTCGGGTTCGGACTTTCAAAAACGAGTTTGCGAAATTATGCTCACCATCCCTTTTGGGGAAACCGTCACCTATGGGGAAATCGCTGCCCAGATAGCGCGCGAGAGAGGAATCCCGCGCATGTCCGCGCAGGCAGTTGGGGGAGCGGTAGGAGCAAATCCGATTCTGCTAATTGTTCCTTGTCACCGGGTGATTGGCGCGGGCGGTAACCTAACCGGCTATGGCGCGGGCATAGAGCGAAAAATCCAGCTGCTAAAACTAGAAAAAGTCGATATGGAAAATCTATTTGTGCCCAAGGAAAAGTCGCTGCCAAAATAATAATAGGTGCCAAAGAAATAGCCGCTGCCAACGAAACAGTCGATACTAAAGAATCCGCGCCCTCACCGCGAAGAAAAATAGTGTTTCCTAAGGAGTGTTACATAGGTGTCTGGAGTCCGGGGGGGGATAAAGTATCTATTTCGGGGCTGAAAAATCACATAAAACCCTGGTAATGCATAGTTTAAACTTCCCGGATTCCACCTTGTTGCAGATATATGCAGGCGAAGAAACAGGTATTGAGTAATTCTAATGAACTTGTTAGGGTAGACTTTGTTAGTTTGTCCTTACTAGAGATAGGCGAGTTGTAGTGAAACGAGAACCTAACCCAGTACGGAAAATATCGGCTCTGTTGCTGACGATTTTCCTGGTGTCTGCCGGGGTGATTATGGATGGCGCTAAGTCGGTTGCATTAGAAAGTTCTTCGCAGATAACGGTAAAGGCAAAAAACAAAATAGATTCAACAATTGCTGCCAACCAAGATGGATTAGTGGACGTTCTAGTCACGTTCCAAGATGATGCCCCAGATAGAAGGCTGGGGGAAGCTAAACGTTTGTTAGGCTCCCAAGCTTCCCCTGCGGCTATCTCGTTAAAAGCAGCACAGCTGCGTGCGCAAGCAGCGCAAAAATCAGCACAGCTGTTCTTAGCCAATAATTCTAAAGTTAAAAAATATGAGTCTTTAGAGATAGCAAATACTATCCGGGTAGTAGGTAAACAAGAAATATTGCCAGGACTAGCAATGCTCTCACCGGTGATGAGCATAACCCCTAATAGACTGGCGCAAATGATTGTTCCGGCTAAAACCAGTCAAGCGGTAGGGGGGACTTCTCGTAGTGCAACCATTAACCAAGAAGCAGAAACAGAAGCCAATTTACGGGCTATTCGCGTTAATAAAGTTTGGACAGAAAAAAACATTACCGGATCGGGAGTTACCATCGGTCTGATTGATCAAGGGGTCGATTACCAACATCCCGCATTGCGCAGCCACTTTCGCGGCTTTGATGCCAAGACTGGAAAGTTTGTTTTAAAGGGAAACTACATAGATTTTGTAGGCAGTGGAACAACTGACAATCATGGGACTCACGTTGCGGGAATCATGGTGGGATCCGAGATGCGTAAGACAAGTAATAAAACAGTTGAAGTGAATCGAATCGGAGTGGCTCCTGGCGCAAAATTTATTGCTGCCCGTGCTTTCCGTGATGGGGTAGGTGGAAGTAACGCCAATATTATCAAGGCGTGCCAGTGGATGCTTGCGCCGGGAGGGGATAGCGCAAAGGCTCCCCGGATTATTAATCAGAGCTGGTCGGATGGAAGTAATAAAGCGGATCCATGGCTGGAAGAAGTATCTAAAACTATTCGTGAAGCTGGTATTTTGAATGTTTTTAGTGCTGGAAATAACGGAGCAGTAAAAGCAGCTCCTGGTTCGGTAGATAATCCTGGTTCAATGCCGGGGGTGCTAAGCGTGGGAGCGGTTAATAATACGGGGAAACTGGCAGACTTTTCCCGCCGCGGTCCAAGCCAATGGAAAAATGCTGGAATAAAACCAGATTTGGTTGCTCCTGGGGTGCAGATCCGCTCGGCTTTGCCGGGAGGAAAATATGCTTCCTGGGATGGCACCAGCGGTGCCGCTCCCCATGTATCAGGTTTAGCAGCCTTGGTTTTACAAGCTAATCCCCAGCTATCGGTAAACGAGTTAGAAGCTATTTTGAAATCTAATACTCGTAATGGAACTGATGAAGAATATCCAAAAACCCCAAACTATGGATATGGATATGGGGTGATAGATGCTTATGATGCTGTGCAATCAGCTCTGCAAAAAGCAGGAAAAACTCCGGCCGGCGAAAAACTTGGGAGCCTCAGTGGCACGGTGAGTGCCGCAACTACCGTAAATACCAAGCTACCGGCGATAGTGCAGCTACCTAAACAGGCGTATGTAAGTCGGAAACTGCCCGTGGTAGTCAATCTGCAAGAGCCAAATAAATGTAGAAGTATTTCTCTGTTACTTTCCAAAGGCAAAGAAGAAGTAGCTCAAGAAAAACTGGCTATAAGCAGTGCTAACAATGGACAATCTTACGAAATTTCCCTACCTGCGGAAAAAATAACAGCGCCGGGAAATTACGAAGTTAAAGTTCAAGTAGAGACTACCAGCAATAGAATTTATGAAACATCCAAAGCCTCGGTGCAGGTGCGGGAGGCAATTCTTCCGGGCAGCTACTTTAATGATTTTGAAAAGTTTGCGACTGGAATAGATATGGAAGGAGATTTCCGGGTATCCACCGTAAATTTGCAGACAGATCCACGTCCGGTCACTGGAGAAAGAATTTTAGGGCTTAATCCCAATCAGCATGGTATGGGTACAGCCGAACAGTCTACCTTCCAACTGCCCCGAATTGATCTAACCAAGGTAGTACCCGGCGATAAGGTGGAGCTAGTCTTCCAAGAAAATGCTAGTTGGGCTGGCGGGGTAATTGGTTTCCAAGCTGTTAGTGTCCCCAAAGCGCCTGGGGAAAAAGCAGAAGGGGTATTTAACTATCCCACCGAGCTAAAACAAGAGGGATGGACAGAGCGGCGTATCGATCTTTCAAAATTTGCGGGTAAAACCATCGATTTATTTGCTTTCAGTCTTAATAAGGGAGGAGTAAGCGGAGACGGTTGGTCGATTGATAATCTTTCTTTGCTTTTAAATGGGAAAGGAGCGAGTGCTAATACCGATCCCGTGCCGCAGACAGATTTACAGTTGAATCTGAAAGGTGAAAATCCTTCGGGACAGGAAGCACTCGCAGCAGCAATTGAAATACCACAGCTAGGGTTAAAGCTTTTAGCAGATGCGAAAAGTGGAAAATATAGTATCCCTAAGATTCCTGCCGGAACATATGATGTCTATATTGGGCATTCAGGATATGCAACGCAAAAACATTCGGTCAAAGTGCAGCCGGGCAAAGATTTAAAATTAGATGTGATTCTGGAAAAAGAAAAGTCTGGTGACACGGAAGAACCGGAAACAGAAAATTCGCAAAATTCAGTTCCTCCCGCAGACAAACAAGTCGGTCGCCGGGAGATAGCTTATGACAATAATAATCCGTTAGCCGGAGGAATCTTACATTCAAAGGTAGGACGAGGGGTCGCGATAGACGTTACCGGAGGAGAGAATACTCAGCTGCGAAAGGTTCATATTTTTGGAGCGGGAAATAATCCTTACCTGCAAGCAGGGCAAATGAGATTATCTGTAAAATCAGTCAATTCGCTTGGCCGCGTAATTGATGTGGTTAAACCGCGCCTAATAAAAATACTTCCTGGAAAATGGAATGAAATAGATCTTTTCTCAGAAAAAATTGCGGGTAATCGTCAGCTTTTTATTACGGTAGAACAAGTTTTCCCAAGTGGAAAGACTCCTGCTGTGGCTTTGGATGCTTCAGTGAGGCCAAAAACTGGGGCAGTTCAACATGCTTATTTGTACACTGGGGAATTCCTGCCTTTAATCAGTGGCGGTTACTTTTGGGCACCAATGATTCGAGCGGAATTTGGTACAACCGACCCTAACGATAAAGCTGTTAGTCCGGTTCAGCCCAAATTTGCCCCAGAGGTGAGCTTATCCCCAGTAGCTGATGCGCTAGTCTCCGATGAACAGAAACCAAAGGATTTACTAACTATTGGTGACTGGGAAATCAGCCCCTCTCGCGGCATGATTACTAAATGGCTAAAATTAAAAGAGTTCTTAGAAAAGCCCTCGGAACAGCAAAATCTAGAGATTCCCGAAGCAATCGGCGGCGTAAAAATCACAAGTATTGGAGCTGGAGTTTTCAAGAATCCTACTTGGGGGATAAAAAATGTAGCTAAAGTGCAAATTCCTGAAGGGGTTACTGAAGTAAACTCTGAGGCATTCTATAACCTAGGAATTAAAGAACTTAAGTTACCGAGTAGTCTGGAACGGATATATAGTAGCGCCTTTCAAAATCTGAATGCTACACAGTTGGAGCTGCCAGACAATTTGCGCCATATCGGGGATAACGCCTTTGCCTATTGTCGTAAACTTAAAGAATTGAAAATACCTAATAGCGTGGAATATCTGGGCAGGGCAGCATTTGAAGAAGCTGAAAGTTTAACGCTATTGAAATTACCGAATAATCCTAAGTTTACAGAAATAGCTACGATGGCCTTCCAAAATGCCGAAAAGCTTAAGCAGGTAGAAATACCGGATTCGGTGAAAATAATTAAACCTAACGCCTTTGCGCGACCTTTCGCATTTGATCGCGGGGGACTTGAGAATCTGACACTGCCGGAAGGTCTAGAGTCTATTGAAAATAATGCTTTCAGTGGCAATTCTCTCAGTCAGTTGAGAATTCCAGATTCAGTGCAGGAAGTGGCGGAATCTGCTTTTGAAGGAAACCAAATAGAGACCTTAATCTTTGGGGCAGAATTGAAAAAACTTGGGGCAAGTTCCTTCGAAGGTAACTCGTTAAAGAAAGTGGTATTCACCGAAAACATTCAGACAGTGGGGAGACGGGCATTCGCCGACAATCCACTCGAAATGGTTCGTTTGAATCGTACGATTAAGCCTTATGATAAAAACCAGAAAATAGGTTTACGTGAATATGCCTTACCGAATACCATGAAAAGCTTGGAAGTCTATCGCGATGACCAGGTTAATAAGCAGATTAAGGAATCCTTGACCCGCGATGATGACACGTTGCCTGAAATTAAAGTTGTGTCGGATGCAGAAAAACAGTTTGAAGATAAAACTAATAAAATAGTCGGAAGGATTATTGCTCTTAATGCTGGTAAAGCCGCAAACATGAAGGCGGAGGAACTACCTCAGACGGAATCGATAGTAGCTTCTCTTAATAGGCAACTGCTTGACAATCCATATCAAAAGTTGGAAGTTAAACAGCTGCTGCAAGTTGATTTGCTAGACGCTGAGAAAGAGTCTGTTCCTTGGCTAGGTACCTTGAAAGTGAAGTTACCTTTGGAAGAAGATAGCTCAGTTTCAATCTACACCCGACCGTTGGGTAGCAAAGGGAACTGGAGCTTACGTACGGGTGATTATTCTCAGACGGGTTTTGCTGTCATAGATTTGTCAATTGCGAGTGAAATAGCAGTGGTGAAAAATGCTCTTAAGGTGCTGGAATTACCGGGAATAATAGACTACGGTTTCTTGGCTCCCTGGATGTCTCCCTATCGCGCGCCACTGCCGATAGATCCACCCCCAGGTGCCTCTAATAATGAGGGTGAAAATAATGTTAGTCCCGGCAATGGCGGCATTTTAGAAAAAGCGAAGCCCAAAGAAGGCTCTAATGGGGGAAATAACAGAAATAAACGAGGTAATAGTTTAGTTAATACCGGTACATCCACCGATTTGTTGGCATTGTCATTGGGGAGCGCGTTGTGCTTTATCGCGGGTGGAGCGTTACTTATGAGACGAAGGGAGAAAATCCTCCGCTAATTTGTCCGCTCTGTTACCCAACGGTAGGCAGTTGCAGTGATAAAAACCCAGCATTTGCGCATGATGGTGCATACATATTCTGAACTCAGGCGTAAGTGGTAATAGATTGAAAGGACTTGCTCTTAATGCTGGCAAAACAGATTTAGGAATCTAAGCGTTCAAAAAACCGCGCCCTGACCCCGAGTAGCAAAATCTGCTTGACAGGCTAGTTTATTCTGTTAATACACTAGAATTGTCTGCTCATTGCGTTGAGGTCGCGGCAACCTACTGTAACGTACTCTAACATTGTTATAGTTAGAGTAGCTGGTTGCCCAGAGGTTCGGTTGCGGTAGGCAGCTAACTATTAGCGGGGCTGGAGGGCGAGGTCGAAACCTTGGGCGCGCACCGCATTTAGCATTCCGCGCCGCAGGGGCGCGTCCCGCAACATAATCCGGGTGAGGCTATCGGTGAAAGTATCTGAGCGTTTCCCGTTTGCCCGAGTGTCATAGTAGGTAGTCATTTCCTGGTCATAATCCGCGAACTCCTCCAGGTAGGAGCCCTCAAAACAGTTATAGGAGTCCTCAAACATGCGCAGCTCCATCGGCATCCTGGGCTTGAGCTGTGGCTGTTGTCCCGGATAGCCAAACATTACTCCTAGGGCGGGGAAAGTCAGTTTCGGCAGCTCCAAAATCTCAATCATCCGCGCTGGATTATTCAAGATTGACCCTAAGAAACAGGTACCCAACCCCAGGGATTCGGCGGCGTTCACCAGGTTTTGTGCCATCAGCACCGCATCGGTAAAGCCCTGGAAAAACCCGTCCATACCGCGCACATTTGCCGTGTTCTCACCTTTTTCCTCCACAATCCGGTAGGAACGGTACAGGTCAGTCAGGAGAATCCACAGCTGCGGAGCCTCCGCGATATAATCCTGCTGGCAAACTTGGGAAATCTGCCGTTTCTTTTCGGGATCACTCACCTGGATTATCGAAGCCATTTGCACCCCGCACGAGGTGGCGGTACGCCGAGTAGCCTCTTTTAGCTGCTCTAATACCTCTGGCGAGATGGGTTGAGAATCAAAACGCCGCACCGAACGGTGAGCCAACTGGTTTTGGATGGTTTCCGACATGAGTTCTCCTAAAATCCTCGCCTATCTTCGCCACCGGGCTTCCCGGTTTCTTGCTGTCAAGTTTAACCTACCTGCTGGTTAGCTTGAGCAGGAGACTAGATGGGTAAGATAGCCGAGGACGGTAACGGGCTGGGGGATTCATGATTAGACCGATACGAAACTTTCAAAGAGCCGCGCTTGACCATCCCCATGCCCAAAGCCTGGCCGGTCCCCTGGGGCATTTTTCATTGTCCGATACCTGGTCACTATCACAACATTTAGTGCTTCACCTGCAAGCACGTGGGGTAGTTAGCGGAGATAGGGTAGCGATTTGCAGCGCGAACAGTGAATACCATCTGTTGCTTTGGATTGCTTGTGACCAGATAGGTGCGGTTTTTGTGCCGCTTGCCAAAGCCGCCGCGCCTGCCGATTTACGGCAGATGGTCTCCGACTGTTCCCCGCGGTTGCTGTTTAGCGACCACGAGGGGGAGCGACCGCTAGAAATTACCGCCCCCGCTGCCGCAGAATCCGCGTCCACCCGGGGGAGCGCCCTCGAAAAATCGCAGGTTATAAACCTGGCTTACCTGCATGAACAACTCCTAGCTGTCCATAGGAGAAATCCTTTTTCTCCCGGGGAACTAGCTGGTGAGATTGCTCCGGTAACCCAGGGCGAGCTAGCGGCAATTATCTATACTTCCGGGACTTCCGGGAGGCCGCTGGGGGTGGAGCACAGCCGGGAAACTATGTATTGGGCGTGGGCGAACTATCGTGACGCTTTTGATTATCGAAACTCTGATACCGGGTTGGCGCTCGCGCCCCTATCTCATATCGGCGGGTTTAACGGCACCACCAACGATATTTTCTGTCACGGCGGCAAAATAGTGGTGATTGCGGGATTTTCTCCGCTTTCCGCTGCCCGGATTATTCGCGACGAACAAGTAACCATCGGATTCGCGGTTCCCACTATGTTCACCGGAATGCTAGATGCCCTGGAAAAAGAGGCGGGGGGGCAACTCACGGAGAACCCCTTCCCGCATTGGCGTCGTCCTCTGATTGGAGGCGCGCCCCTGCCGGCAGTCTTAGCGTGGCGGATGGAAAAACTTGACCTGCGTCCTATCCAAGTATGGGGGATGACTGAGACTGGAGGGGCAGGTTGCTACCTGGGAATAAATGAATCTTTAGCGCACCCCGAGGCCGCGGGACGCCCCTTCACCTATTCCCAAGTGGCGGTACGAGGTCAGGATGGAAAGCTGCTGCCCGCTGGTCAGCAGGGACAAATCACCATCGGCGGTCCGCATGTCTGTAGAACCAACTATCCGGGCAAAGCCATCAGTGCTATCGAGGGGCAGATAGAAACCGGAGATATCGGGTTTATCGGCGAGGACGGTTTGCTGCGCCTGAGCGGGCGGGCAAGTGACGTAATCATTAGCGGCGGGGAACACGTTTTTCCCGCGCAGGTAGAGGACGCGCTCTCGACTTTTCCCGGTATTGGGCAGGTCGCGGTAATCGGTTTGGAGGACGAATACTGGGGGCAGCGAGTGTGTGCAGTAATCACCGGAACCGCCACCCTCAAGGACATTAAAGCTTTCCTAACCGGCAAATTAGCCGCCTACAAAATCCCGAAACAAATAATCCAGGTAAGCGCGCTCCCGCTCAACAGCGCCGGAAAACTATCCCGCCAAACCCTCCGTCAATTACTATCAGCTCGCGGGGAGTAAGTTTTTCCTCCCGCCCAAGAATTCGGAAAAAGACCGTAGGCATTTTCCGAATTCTTATGCCCTAAGCCTTGATAGATTTCTTATTTTGCTGCCGGGTATCCGAAGCTATGAGCTTGTGATGAAAGGTCTGTCCACTCGGATAAAACTTACCCCCCGCGATATTAAGGAGTTTTCCGGATTGGAACCTGAGGAAAAGACTGTCTCCAACGTTTCGTTAGTATCTCCATAAGTTATATAGATCCAAGAAAACTGTTGTGGTTTGGTAAATCTGCTGCGAACCTTGGGGTCGCTAATGCTTGACTAAGGCTAGCCTTACTTGTTAGGGTTTCGGTATGGAATCAGCATCTTCTTTGCCGCAATCCAATCGCTCAACCAGTACTGCTGCCGGACATTGGGTACTTGCTCGTGCCGGTAAACGGGTGCTTCGCCCTGGCGGGTTAAAACTGACGAAAAGGATGTTGAATGCTGCCGATATACAGGGAAAACAAATTGTTGAGTTTGCTCCTGGTCTCGGTCGTACTGCCCAATTAATTGTCACTATGGGCGTAGCTTCCTATGTAGGTGTGGATCAGGATTCGGTGGCAGTTGAACGGGTAGA
This sequence comes from Urmitella timonensis, assembly GCA_900120415.1. GTDB lineage: Bacteria > Actinomycetota > Actinomycetes > Actinomycetales > Actinomycetaceae > Varibaculum > Varibaculum timonense_A. The sequence goes on from FQLW01000005.1 coordinate 407,622, forward strand.
AGCCCTCGTGAAGCCCCATGGTGGAAAAGTAATTAATGCCAAAGCGCAAGACACCGGGTTGAGCAGTGAAAGTGCCGAGATAGTGGTCGGTGAGGCGATGCTGACCATGCAAGGTGAAAAAACCAAAGCTAAAATAGCTGCTGAGGCGTTACGTCTCCTTAAGCCAGGGGGGCGTTACGTCATCCATGAGCTAGGGCTCACCCCGAATGATATTGACCCATGGGTGGCTGACGGTTTACGTAAGCAGTTAGCACAGACGATTCGAGTAAACGCGCGTCCGCTTACCGAGAATGAATGGCGTACTGTGCTAACGGATGCAGGTTTTGAGGTGGAATGGATTGGTTGTGCACCGATGGCGTTACTATCTCCCAGGCGTAATCTTGCTGATGAAGGCATCTTGGGGGTTGGGCGGATTATCCGTAACCTAATCCGTGATAAAGAGCTACGAGCCCGAGTAATGCAGATGAAATCCACTTTCAACAAATACCGCAACCATCTGACTGGAATCGCGCTAGTAGCTAAGAAACCATCCAAGTAATTGATTTCCCTAATTCCCTGAAAGGTCACCGTAATGTGCGCTGAAGCTTCAACATCTTCTTCTCTAGGCTTTATCAACAACCTAGCGAATGAAATCGAGTACGCGGAAGGCTCAACTGTTTCAAAAACCCTGCTACGAGCTGAGGGTGTCAATGTCGTGCTATTTTCTTTCGCTGCCGGCGAGGAGCTCTCCGAGCACACTGCTGCAATGCCGGTGCTTGTCGAAACCCTAGAAGGCGAGCTTGAAATCACGGCTGATGGCAAAACGATAACTCTGCTACCTGGTGGTTTAGTGCATTTTACTACCAGATTACCGCACGCTGTCAAAGCCATCAAACCGTCAAAAATGGTGCTCTACATGATGGCAAGACCGCAAAACTAATCTCGACGGATGAGAGTCGCAGGGAGGAAAAACTTACTCCCTGCGCTACCCACGCATATTAGGAAGTACGGGATGCTAATAGCGCGGAGGCTTCTTGGCGCGCGGTGCCTTCCTCGCCAAGTCGCTCCAGATTAGCGGGGAGCTCGCGGCCTTTCGCCTGCATGGCGCGCGCCCACAACCTACCTGCCCGGTAGGAAGAACGCACGAGCGATCCAGCCATAACCGCCGAAAAGCCCAGTTCATAGGCATATTTTGACAGTTCCACAAACTCGGCGGGCTTTACCCAACGGTCAATCGGGTGATGCAGCGGGGAGGGACGCAGATATTGGGTGATAGTCATAATATCGACTTTGGCATCTTTCAAGGCGCGCAGGGCGGCCTCGATTTCTTCGCGGGTTTCTCCCATCCCTAATATCAGGTTCGATTTGGTAATTAAACCGGCATTGGAGGCGGCTTCCAAGACTTGCAGGGAACGCTCGTAGCGGAAGGCGGGGCGGATTTGCCGGAAAATCCGGGGTACGGTTTCTAGGTTATGTCCGAATACTTCGGGGCGCGCCGAGAATACTTCTTCTAGGGCGCTTTGGTGTCCGCGAAAATCATCTACCAGTAGCTCTACCCCGGTGTTGGGTGATTTAGCGTGAATTTGGCGAGCAGTTTCCGCATATAACCAGGAGGCTCCATCGGGGAGGTCATCGCGGGATACTCCGGTGACTGTAGCGTATCGCAGCCCTAATTCGGCGACTGAGTCCGCGACTCGGCTGGGTTCTTCCCGGTCGTATTCGCCAGGGCGTCCGGTGGCAATATCGCAAAAGTCGCAGCGTCGGGTACAGATTGCTCCGCCGATTAGGAAGGTGGCTTCTCGGTCTTGCCAGCATTCATAGATATTGGGGCAATTGGCTTCGGCGCACACGGTGTTTAGTCCGGAGCGGCGCACCAGATGCCGCATATCCATATAGTTTTTTCCGGAAACTACCTTGGTTTTTATCCACTCTGGCTTGTTTTCGATGGGGCTTAGGGAGTTCCGTGCCTCTACCCGTAATAATTTGCGCTCGCCTACCTCAGGAAGTGTAGACATTTTTGCCCTCCTGCCCTTGTTTCTCACCTCTAAAGTAAGGGGTGTCTAAGTTGCGGCGCAACCCGGCGATTACGGGGGCGCGCATAGAGTCCACGGTTTCGCTACATCCTTGTTCCTTCATGGAAGTTACCCAGGCATCGGCGAGGCCGCAGGGAATTATCCGGGCGAAATCACTAAACGTGGGGTTCACGTTGAGGGCGAAACCGTGCATGGAAGCCCCCCGCGCAGTATGAATTCCGATGGCAGCAATCTTCTTATCGATTACCCCCGGTTTCAATACCCAAGCTCCTGCTCGTCCCGCAATCCGCTGCGCGTGAATCCCGTAGGGTTCCAAGGTGTCGATTACTACTTGTTCCACGGCGCGTATAAAGCGAATTACATCCAGAGGCTGGGGCAGTTTTACTATCGGGTAGCAAACCAATTGACCCGGGCCGTGCCAAGTAACCGAACCGCCCCGGTTTACTTCGATTACCGGTACATCTTTATTGGGTACATCTTCCGGTTTGGTGTTGCGTCCCACGGTGAAAGTGGGGGAGTACTGGACTAAGAGAGCGGTATTCTCTCGCTTTCCCGCTGCGACTTCGGCATGGATCTGTTTATGCAATTTATCCAGGGTGCGATAGTCCTGCAGCTGCCCGGTTAAATCCATTATTTGCACGTTTTCCAGCCTACCTGGCTTACCCGCTAATAAACGGATACGAGCGGTAACTATAAGCCAGCAACGAAATCCGCTAGGATCTTTTCCACCTGGCGGGTTTCTACTAGGAAACCATCATGACCAGACGATGAGGTTACTTGCTGGTAGTGAGCCCCGGGGATTTGGCGGGCTAGTTCCGCGCATTCTTCCACCGGAAATAAGCGGTCAGAATCTACTCCAATCACTAGGGTGAGAGCCGAGATGGAACCGGCGGCGCGGCGGGTACCGCCGCGCCCGCGACCGATATCGTGAGTAATCATCGCACGAGTTAACGCCCGATAAGAGCCGGGATCAAAACGCCGCGTCAGTTTTTTCCCGTGATAATCCAGGTACGATTCCACGGCGTAGCGTCCTCCTGCCAGGGGATTTTCGCCTTTTTGGGGGTTATGACCAAAACGGGTGTTTAACTCGTCGGAAGTGCGATAGGTGGCGTGTGCGATTTGCCGAGCTAGCGCCATACCCGGGTTACCCGCTTCTTTATCGGCTGATAAATAATAGTCTCCACCGGCAAAGCTGGGGTCTAATTCTTGGGCACACACCTGCATATGTGCCCAACCGGTCTGGTCGGCGCTGGTCGCTGCGGCCGTTGCGACCAGCGCCAATGCCCGTACTCGCTGCGGATATAAGCACGCCCACTCGAGGGCGCGAAATCCTCCAGCAGATGGCCCTACTACCAGTGCCCACGATAGTATTCCTAGCTGTTTGCGCAGCTTATTTTCTGCCCGCACCTGGTCACGGGTAGTGATTTCGGGGAAACGGGAGCCCCAAGGTAATCCGTCAGGCGCCGGCCAGGCAGGGCCGGTAGACCCTTGACATCCGCCCAGGCAGTTAGGAGCCACCACAAAGTAACGGTCAGTATCAATCGGTTTGCCAGGTCCTACTACCCGCTCCCACCAGCCGGCAGTGGGGTGCGCCGGGCTTTGCAACCCAATCACATGAGAGTCCCCAGTTAAGGCGTGTTCAATCAATATTGCATTGGAGGCATCGGCGTTCAGTTTCCCCCAAGTTTCATAGGCCAGGTAACCCCCTGGCAGGCTGCCTCCGTTTTCTAAAGGTAATTGTCCAAGGGAAACGAATCGGCGGTTACCGGGATCGTCACCAGGTAGCCAGGCGGGATTATTTGCCCAGTTAGTGCCGGGATATTGCTGGCGAGGATTAAAGATTTCGGTTTTTGTACCACCGGCGGTTTTTTCTTTTAACGCTGTAGACATTGAGATTTCTCCAAGCTAATACCGGATTTCTGTCTTTTATTGCAAAAGCGCAAGCGCCACTTATTTCTTAATCGCTGCGAATCCGGCTTCCAGATCAGCGATAATGTCTGCTACGTCCTCTAAACCGACTGAAACACGTATAGTGGATTGGCTGATACCAGCTGCCGCCAACTCTTTTTCGTTAGCCTGCGAATGGGTGGTGGAGGCGGGGTGGATAACCTGCGAACGTAGATCCCCCAGATTTGCCACGTTAGTTAGTAGCTGCAAAGCATCCACAAACGCCTCCCCATCGGCGCGGTTCCCTTTAAGGTCAAAAGCCAAAACCGCGCCCGCACCGCCGGGGGCATATTTTTGCTGCAAACCATGGGTAGGAGAGGAGGCAAGCCCCGAATAGCTAACTGATGCTACCTGCGGATGTGCTTCTAAGAACTCTGCTACTTTTTGAGCATTCTCCACATGGCGCTGCACCCGCAGTGACAGGGTTTCAATCCCGATATTTACTAGGAAAGAGTTAAACGGGCTGGCCGCGAACCCAAAGTCGCGCAGCCCCTGCACCCGGGCTTTAGTAATAAACGCGGCCTCGCCGAGGTCTTTATAAACCAAGCCGTGATAGGACGGATCTGGCTGGTTGAACTGGGGGAAACGGTCCGGATCAGCTCCCCAATCGAAAGAGCCGCCATCAACGATTACCCCTTGGATAGAGTTTCCATGTCCACACAGGTATTTCGAGGCCGAATGCACCACAATATCGGCGCCCCATTCTAAGGGACGGGTCAGATAGGGGGTGGCGACCGTGTTATCCACAATGAAAGGTACCCCTACCTGTTTTGCAACCTCGGCTACGCCCTCGATATCGAGGAAATCATTTTTGGGGTTAGGAATAGTTTCGGCGAAGAAAGCAATGGTGCGTTCATTGGTTGCTGCCTCCCACTGCGCGCCGTTGGTAGGGTCAGTAACAAAAGTGGTAGTGATGCCATAGCGGGGCAGGTTATTCGCCAAGAACGCCAAGGTTCCCCCATAAAGCGAGGGAGAAGCCACAATATTGTCTCCCGCCTGGGCTATCGTCAAAATAGTCAGCGCAATCGCGGCGGCTCCCGAGGAGGTAGACAGCGCTCCCACTCCGCCCTCTAAAGAATTAACTCGCTGCTCGAAAACCTCATTTGTGGGGTTGTTTAGACGAGTGTAGATGGGGCCGGGTTCTTTTAAGGCGAAGCGATCCGCGCCCTGTTTCGCGTCCTTAAACACATATCCGTTGGTTTGGTACAGTGGAGGCACCGGGGATCCGGCTTCTTTATCGGGACGGTATCCGGCGTGAATCTGGCGAGTGTTGAAACCCCAGTTTTGCTTAGTCATTTTTATTTATCCTTTTCAGTAGATTTGGGTTTTTCTAAAACGTTTGCCAATAGTCCACTTTGGATAAACAAAAAGCCCGGCAAGGCAGTCCAAAGGGACTTTCTTTGCACGGGCAAACGCGTCGCCGCCTAGGGGCGGACTGGGAAGAGCTGACCGTGCGGGTCAGCTGAACATTCGACGTGTCATGCCCTCAAGATAACCTGGTGTTGCCTGTCAATAGCAAGCCAATCTTAGAAGATGAGAACTAAGTCACTATTTCGATAAGAGGAAAATTCGCAATTCTGTGTCCTGTAACGGCTGAAAAAGCTGTCCCCAAAGGTTAATCTGGAGGAAAGAGTAACCGCAAAGGAGAAATCATGAGCAATGACAGCTTGCCCAGTGTAGATACCAATGCTGACCCGGTAGTGACCTGGAATGTTCAAGAGGGCGCGATGGTGGCTGCCAAGCTCGATCCCAGGACGGTGTGCCAGTTCTTTAGGGAACAAAATATCGTTGCCGAGGCAGATTGGTTTCCCGATACCCCGCATTTGCTGGGCGTAAATGTGCTACGCAACCAGGCTGACGGCCTGGCATCTTTAGATGAGGCAGAGGAACCGCTGCGGGTGGGGGCAGCGCTCCCGGAAGTGGTAGAACTGCTGGCAGAAAAGTTTGCTGCCGACGTTTCCATCGGGGAATATCATGCCAATAAACTACCTTCCGATATGCCTCTTCCCTCCCGGTCAGGTGATAGGGAGCAACCGGTACGAGTAGTCGAGATTTCTTCGATGCCGGTTTCTTCAGTTCCGTTTTGCGCGGCTGCGGAAGGGAAAACCCTGGGGTGTGTGACCCTTCCGGAAGGTCGGATTGCTCTGTGCTATGAAACGATTCGCGCGGATATTGTAGAAGGTTCTTTGATTTCCCGGATTCCCGCGGTGGGACTGTATGTTTCTGCCCATGATCAGCGGGTGGTGGCAGTTACTTCCGATGAAGTTGCCGACCCAGAGAAACTGGCAATTCACTCCTGGTTACTCCAAACCCAGGTGGTTCCCGGAGCAGTAGAGAATCCCGACCCGGCACTGGAAGAACAGATCCGGGAATACCTTGGACACTCCTCCTCGCCCAACCGGATTGCTGAAACCGCCGGGTGTGACGCCCACCAATTAGCGCAGACTTTCAAAATTGCCGGTCAAGATGGAATGGTGCGGGCGATTGAAGTTATGGGGCTACCAGCTGAGGCCGCCGCTTTCCTCTATGGGCGACTTGAGTTAGAGGACGTGCCCGGGATTGAAATCTTCCATGAACCCGGTTGGGCGCGTGCCATGGGGCACAGCGTAGATATGCGGATATTGCATTCTGACGAGGACGCGAAAACTCCTTTCGGTATCCTACGGAAGCTAGAAATAGAGCATCCCACTTTGATGAAAGTGGCAAATGTTGCTCAAATGGCAGTAGGGGTGGGCTTAATTGGTGCTGGCCTAATCGGTCTCGCAGGTAAGAAACGTTTCTCAAAGCTTTCCCTGCTGGGCGGAGTAATGCTTTCCCTAGATGGGGCGCTACGTTTTTCGGTTATTCACCACATGAAGAGTCGTCTATTAGGAGATATATAAGGATTCTGTTGCCCACTCTAGTGGTCAGCTGTGAGCGGATTAGCACTCCGACTAATTGCGTTGCCATTGGCTGTTGTCTAGCTGTTATCTAGTGGGGAAACCCTCAGATTAGCGGGGATTGCGACGAGAATCCTGCAATGAGCGCAGGTAGGCTATCCGTTTTTGATGCCAGGAGATTCGTTTGTCAATCCAAGCTGCAACTTTACCTTGCCACGGTTTCCCGGTAGCCGAGCACAGGGCTAAACGCCACCTGGGCGCTTTACCCAAGGGAGATTCCGGCGGTAAATCGGTGTCTTTGGGGTGTTCTAGGTCCACTATTCCGCTTAAGCGGTGATGCGCCCAGTCTAAAGTGAGCGGGTTGGAAAGGGAAACGTAGTTCGGTTTTTCGTTCGCATGCACGTCCTCGGCTTCGCTAACCGCTAGCGCTTTCGGAGGATTTGCGATAAAAGCACAGGTGATCAGCATTACTCTCGAAAGTAAGTTAATCCACAGCAACAGGGTGGCAATAGCTGCAAAAGAAGCTAGCAGCGGGTTATTCACCGCTCCCACAGCCGAAGTGCCCAGTGACCGAATGAGGGTGGAGAGCAAACCGAAAACTGCTAACCCCAAAAGTAAATCGGTTCGCGGGACTCTAGCTAGAGCCACGAAGCGGATTAACACCCACAGAACCAAAGCGTCAATGTCGGCACTGATTAGAAAAGAACCGAGACGTATCGCCAGAGAAGCTAGGGCAGATTTAATTCCTAACATTCCTAAAATATCGTTAGCGATAACCGTATTAGCTAAGGTTAAAATCCCGCTTGCCGCTACTCCCAGGCAGATAGTTATAAACCCTAAAAGGTCTCGTAGTTTCTCTACTGCTGCTCCCGAGGGAACTTGATCAATTCCGAACATTGCCCGGATTGATGATTTCATAGCTTGCATCACTGAGGTCGCGGAAAAAAGTAGCACCACTACCGCAATCACCCCGGTCAGTGAAAAAGAAGTTGAGAGCACTAATTGTGAGGGGTCTACAATTCCGGATGACCCTTTCCAGCTGAGCACTCCCGGTAGTGCGGATGCTAGGGAAGAAAAAACTGCGTCTTTTAACTGCGGGCTACGTCCCAATATCCCCAGTAAAACCGTGAGTGCGATAGTGAGCGCCGCGGCCAGGGAAAAAATAGCCGAATAGGCGATACCGCCCGCCAATAGCGCGCCGCGTCCACTGCTATAACGCAAGAGGCTCCGCACTACCCGAGTGCGCTGTATCCATTGGATAAAAACTTTAAGCTTTCCACCCAGCCTATCCTCGGCACTTACATCACTAAGAGTTGGTGAAAACTGTTCTTGATGGCGGGTTTGAACTGGGAGCTCGGTAGGGGAAGAACTAGCTTGCATATTCTTAATCTAGCGGTTCTGTCTTACTAAAGCATCCTGGGAACGAACAAAAAAGCGCGAGAAGAGACAAATAGCAACAAAATAGGGTAGGCTAAAGAAAAGTTTCCTGTTTCAATGGAGAGAGCCATGCTAGCGCATCAGCGGCACGATGAAATTTTACGGCAAGTAAATATCAATGGATCCGTGCGGGTTACCGACTTGGTAACCGAGCTGGGCGTATCGGAAATGACGGTGCGGCGTGACATTAGTTTGCTCGCAACTCAGGGCAAACTAGAGCGCGTTCACGGAGGGGCAGTCCGCCTAGAGGATATAAACTCCGCCCCTTCTGCTCTCAGTGCTGTTCCCAGTAATGAAGAGAAAATCATTGCCCAAGCGGCAGCTGAAACTATTCGCCCAGGTTCTAAGCTCTTTATTGGTGCGGGTGGAAGCGGTCGCTGTCTCGCAAAGATAATCAGCGAAAGTGAAATCTTCTCCTCTTTGACGGTGGCAACCAACTATCTGCCTGCGATTCGGATTCTTGATGAAGCCCAGCAGATGCAGCGAGATAACGGCAGGGCTCATGCTGAGGTTATTTTCTTTGGGGGGCAGCCTTCTGGGCATGAAACTTTAGGTTCTTCCACCGTGATTACTGCCTACAATTTTCATTTCCATTCCGTATTTATCGAAGCCGAAGGCATTGACGCTCAAACTGGTCTTAGCTGCAATAATCTAGATAAAGCTATGGTTGAAAAAGTGCTGATTGAAAACAGTGAGTTCGCTACCGTTATGGTGCCAACCCTGGCGTGGCGAAGGTCAGCGCTAGGGGTGGTCTGTCCTTTAAATCAGATTTCGCGAGTCATATCGGTTAGTGCCCCGCCTAGCGGAATAGCCGAGAGCCTCACCGAGGCGCAAGTAATGGTGGATATTCGCGAGCCTTAGTCGAGCCTCGCCTTAACCCAGGCTATCCACGATATTTTTAAATTATGAGCCTACATGTAATCATTCCTGCCGGAGGTCCGGGTAGTCGTCTTTGGCCCTTGTCCAGAACAGCTCAACCCAAATTCTTACTTGACTTGCTGGGGGAAGGGCGTAGCCTCTTGCAGGCAACTGTAGACCGACTCAGCCCCCTAGCTGCGTCCTTAACGGTAGTAAGTGGAACTGTTCACCGCCAGGCAATCGCTGCCCAAAACTTGCCACAACGGTTAGTACCTGGTCTAGACAATCACTATCAGGTGTTGAGCGAACCTAGTAGGAAGAACTCTCTCGGTGCGATCGCTTGGGCGGCAGCTAGGCTACAACAAAAATATGGTTCAGTTATTGCCGGCTCTTTTGCTGCCGATCATGCGATTGCTGATGCGGATGCTTTTCGCCGCGCCGTATCGGCTGCAGTTAAAACGGCAGAGGAAGGAAAAATTGTAACTATAGGAATAGCTCCTAGCTATCCTGCCACTGCTTATGGTTATATCTGCGCTTCCAATACTGTTTTGAGCCCGGAAAATAGCCGGCCACAAGTTTTGTTAGCCAACAGTTTTAAAGAAAAGCCTTCACAGCCGGAAGCCGAGAGTTATCTAGCGGAGGGAGGCTATTTCTGGAACGCCGGAATGTTCGTATTTAACACCGAGGTATTCTTGTCGCGCCTAAATAATTTGCATCCCCAATATTATGAAACGATTCAAGAAATGGTGCGGGTAAACCCGGGGACTGCAGATTTTACTGAGCTTTGGGAATCACTGCCTTCCTACCCCATAGACACTGCGATTGCAGAACCAGTAGCCGCTGAGGGCGGGGTAGCGGTAGTCTCAGCCGAGGACTTCGGCTGGTCCGATGTGGGAGATTATCGCTCCCTGGCTACGGTGCTTCGCAAAGATAACCCCGATGCTTGCATAGTTCGAGGCAGTGGTAACAGTGAACTACTAGCCAGCCCCGGTGCTTTTATCGATCACGAGGGCGAGGAAAAACTGCTGGTGGTAGGGATACCTAACGCGGTAGTAGTGCGCCGTGGGGATGTAACTTTGGTGACTACCACGAAGAGCGCACAACACCTTTCAAAGGTTGTCCCCAGTCAAGGGGAACTGCAATGAAAACGCTTCGCCGGCTACTAGCGAGCTTTTTTGCTGGATTAGCCCTTGCCGGTTGCGCGGGAACCAACGTTGCGCCCTCGGGATACACCAATGCTGCTGACTTTAGAACCTGTCTACTCACTGTAGGCAAAGGTGAGCTCGGTTCGATCAATGAGGGCGCACTTAAGGCTTTAGAGGATGGAAAGAAAAGGCTAGGGGTAGCGGTTCGCGCCGACACTGTGAAATCTGCCGATAAAATTGAAGAGGCGATTAAACGCGATATTTCCGCTAACTGTTCCCTGATAGTCGGGGTAGGTGAAGCATTTGTTAGCCAAGTGATGAATCAGTCGAAGTATCATCGGTCGCGGCATTTTGCCCTGTTACTGCCCCCAGGCAGTAAGGCACAAGCTAGTCGAGACAATGTGGCGGTTGTTAGCTACGATTTGGGCCAATCTGCCTATGTGGCTGGATTTGTGGCGGCAGGAACCTCGGCTAGTGGTCAGGTGGCGGCAATTGCCGGGGCAAAGAATGAACTCAATCAAGCTTTGCTCTCTGCCTTCGCGCAGGGGGTAGCTCGCTATAATGCCGAACAGCTCAGCGAAGATGCTAAAGCAGTAAAGGCTAATGTTAATACCTTTGGTTCCGGGCTGTATTTAGGGGATAAGGTAGATGATGCCCAGCTGACTAGCCAGGTTGAGACGTTGGTAAAACAAGGCTCGGACGTTATCTTTTTTGCACAGGGCGCGCAAGGCGGGGGAGGTATCAAGGCGATAGTTAAAGCGAATCAAGAAAAACTTAAAGCTGCTCAGGAAGCTGCTGAAGCTGCAAAAACGGCCGCCAGCTCGCCCTCGTCCTCTCCTGAAAAAAGCGCTTCCCCTAGCGAGGGGGAACGCATTTCCGCCATTCCAACTGAAAGCAGTATCCCGGTAGCTACCCCCAGCGTCACTACCAGTATTTCTCAATCAGATGCGCTGGGGACTATCACCGCGATTTGGTATTTAACCAATGGGCATGAAACTCAAACGAAAGTGGCAGGTTCTAAGCCCCCGATTCTCACATCGATTGTTCCAGATTTATCGCAGGCAATGATTTCTTTAATCGAAGATGCACGTAAAGATAAGTTTGCCACGAACTCTACCCAGATTTTGGGGAGCTATAAGAACGGGTGGGTGGGGTTAAGTCCATTTTATGAATATGACTCTACAGTGCCCAATGAGGTTAAGAAAATGGCTAAGACAATAGAGGAAGAATTTCGGCAGGAAACCTTGAAACTGTAGCTAAAATACTGCTGATGATTTTACTCAGATTTCAAGGGCGGATACTCAGCCGTAATGCCTGCACGCTTCGCTGCAAAATGGTGGGAATACTTTTACGGTAAGTCGGGATATAGTTCGTGGATAGCTGCTGCCAGGTCGATAAGCTCTTTCTTGCTCATTTCGATTACCAGGCGACCGCCCCCTAAAGCGGGAAGTCGCAGCACCACTTCGCGACCTTCTTCCGTACGAGCCCCGTCCTCGGCTACCTCTAACGGACCATCTCCGGTTCGCGGTTTCATTGCTGCCATGCTGACCCCCGAGAGATAAAAATAGGACTAAAAATTAAAGCTTACTCAGCTAATTATAGCAGATGGTGTCCTGCTTAGCTTTGGCTATTTTGGGAGGGAAATGGGAATTCGGGCAGCTGCTAGTTATTAAAACCAGTGGGGTGTTAGGGTTAAATAATGGATGTGAAACGATATCCCGGTTTTGCGGTTCGTTTGACTGTCTATACTTTCGGGCATTTTTTCTTTGAATTTGCGGCTAACTATTTCATAATCTCTCTGATTGCGCCCCAAATTACTTCATACCCGCAGATGATTACGGTGTTACTACTTTACAATATCTGCGACTATGGTCTGCAGGTATTGATTGGTCTACTAGACGATGTGGTTCACCGTAACCATTTTTTCGCTGCTTTTGGAGCGGCGCTATTTATAATCGGGTATTTTTGTAGTCCCATTCCGTTGCTAATGGCTCCGGTTGTAGGGACGGGGGCTGCTTTTATCCATGTTCCTTTGGGACGTCAGGTTTTACTTGACCGCCCCGATAGTTACGCGGCCTTGGCTCCTTTTGTAGCCTCGGGGTCTTTCGGGGTGTTTTTAGGGCGGAAAATAGGTCTAATCCATGTGGAGATGGCGGGGGTGATACTTGCTTTAGCCCTGGGGATGATGTTTCTACTGCTTGCGGTAGGGACAGGGGAGCGAACTGGGAACGGTGATATCGAATCCTCCCGCCGCAACCAGCAATTAGTCTTAACCCGCCCGGTTATGACCTCAATATGGATTTTGCTGATGGCGGTTACTATCCAATCTTTTACTTTTGCAGTATCGGTGTTTAGCTGGGATAACGGTTTTTTAGCCTGGGCGGCGGCAGTCGCTATTTTATTTGCTAAAGGGATTGGAGGTTGGTTTGCGGATTATTTTGGCTACTTGCGTACCGTTATGGTTTCGGGGGTAATAGCCCTTATCAGTGCAGGTTTTGCTCCCTCTTACTCCGTTTTGGGGATAGTTTTCTTATTTGCGTTTAACGTTCCCAGTGCCACGATAATCTTCCGGCTCGCTAGACGGCTTAGCCCCGCAGTGGGAACCGGTTTTGGTCTTTACAAATTCTTTCATCTGGTGGGCTTCTTACCCACATTGTTTTGGGGTACAGGCAAGCCGGTTTCACCGCTAACTTTAATAATGCTTACAGTTTTGGTGGGAGCGTTAATGCTAGCTGAAGAAAGAATAAAAGAATAGGGCGTATGTATTTTCTGTCTGTCCTAGCGATTTCTATGCTCATGAATCTGCTAACCACTTGGCTTTTCGAGTTAGGGGTAGCAATGATTTGGAAGCTGTATTGCTGGCGCGACCTCGCTGTAGTCGCTCTGGTAAACGCCGCCACTAATCCACCTTTATCTGCGTTGATGGTGTTTCTTAGCTTCAGCTATCTAGGGCGCGCAAGCCTTTGGCTTTTGCTGTTGTTTGAGCCTATCGTAATTTTGATTGAAGGATGGATTTATAAACGAACCCTACCGCAGCTAACAACCCCCTATTTGTTCTCACTAGCAGCCAATTTTGCTTCAGCAGTTCTGGGAATGTTGATATGATTTAAGGGCGAAATCCCTAGGAGTAAATATGTCTAACCTGCGTCTATTATCTAGCAAACTACGTTTTCTTGTCATCGGAGCAGTATTGGCAATCCTGTCGCTGATGGTTAGCCCTCCCTTAGCGGTAGCTGACCGCGGTGAACCTTGGGACTTTCCGACCCCGGAAAACTATTACGTGATAGTCTCTGCCTCGGATGGGGTAAATATCCGAGAATTTCCCGGCGTGAATTACAAAAAGTTGGCGTTTGCTTCTCCGGGCAGACGGTTGCACGTAGTTGGATCGATGCTCAACGAGAACGGTAAGCCCTGGCTGAAAATAGCTTCGCCTTCCGGGTGGGCAGCAGCCAGTGAAGTAACAAAAGAGAGCCAGTATGGCCCTCCCACCTCGGCTACTACGAAAAGTACTCCACCAGCTACCAGTTCTACTCCCTCGGCTACAACATCCACCCCGACGCAGACATCATCTGAGGAACAAACTACCAGCTCACCAGCTAAAGCAACCGCTAGCAAGCAAAATTCTCAAAACCAGGGAGTTAGCAAGGTGCTACTGATTGCTCTAGTAGTGCTTTTAGGGTTTATCTGCATAATCTCGGTTCTGTTACTTTACTTGCTGTTTGTGAAAAACAAGTACAGGCAATCTGATTTCCCAGGTTATCCTCGCTAAAGGTGATTGCAGCAGCGACTTTTACATTTCAAAACCTACCTACCTTTACTTCGCGTTCATTTTACCCAAGGACAAAACTGGTGCTGCGTTCTATAGAGGACGGGGATAGGGGGCTAGCAATCTTTCGGGGCTTTGCCAATAATCTGCAAAGCCTCGGCAGGGGTATCTACCAGCTGCAATGCCGCGAGCTCTTTTTCTGTAATCATCTGGGAGCTAATTGCTTGTTCACGCACCCAAGACAGCAATCCGCTCCAGTAGTTTTTGCCAACTAGCACTATTGGGAAGGACTTAATTTTTCCGGTTTGTGCCAGGGTGACCGCCTCGAAAAGCTCATCTAGAGTACCGAATCCTCCCGGCAAAACTATAAAACCTTGAGCATATTTTACGAACATAGTTTTGCGAGCAAAAAAGTAGCGGAAGTAAATTCCCAAAGAAACCCAATCGTTGAACATTTGCTCGTGGGGCAGCTCGATACCAAGCCCCACGGAAATACCGCCGGCTTCACTACAACCTTTAGAAACGGCCTCCATTTGTCCTGGGCCCCCACCGGTTAGAACCGACCATCCGGCTTCAGCAAGCAGTTTTCCGGTTTCTTCTCCGAGGGCGTAGCTAGGGGTATTGGGGGCGGTGCGCGCTGAACCGAATACCGAAATTGCCGGGCCTAGTTCGGCTAGCGCCCCGAAACCCTCCACGAATTCGCTTTGAATACGCAAGACTCGCCAAGTGTCATTGTGAAGCCATTCAGTGTCTTTTTGTGGGCGGAGCAGGCGTTGCTCGGAAGTCTCGGTAGGTAATAACGGTTGGCGTAACTGGATAGGACCGCGCCTATAGATTCCATCATTTTTAAAACTTCTCACTCGCGCAGCATACCAGGAGAGGGTTTAAGCCAGGGCTAACTGCGCCGAAGAAGCCAGAGAAAACTCTGCTCCGGGAATAAAACGCGTTGAGTCAATCGCAAAAAACTGGAACAAATTTATTCTGGCGGACAGTAAACCCCGACCGCTAAGCCGTCCCCGCAGGTTAAAACATTGGAAATAAAGCGTTCATCACCAAGTAGGGAAGTGACTGCCCCACGCATTTGGGTAGTTTCCATTTCGCGGCGTGCGGGGTCTCCGACTTGATCCATCCAGAGGGAGTGTACGATTACCACCATGCCGCCCGGTCTTAACATTCGGGTTGCCTGTTCAATATAGCTGCTGATTTCCCGCACATCCCCATCGATAACCACCATGTCATAGGCGGCTTTGGCCATTCGAGGAAGTACTTCCAGAGCGTGCCCATTGATTAGACGAGTGCGGTTAGATTTTTGAGTTGCCACTCGAAACGCGCTGCGAGCCGCAGCCTGGAATTCTGATTCGGAGTCAATAGTGGTTAATACCCCGTTCTCACTCATTCCAGCTAACAGGTATAACCCGGAAACCCCCGCGCCAGTACCAATTTCAAAAACCGCTTTTGCGCCACAAGCTGCCGCTAGCATTCGCAAAGCTGCTCCGGTGGCGGGAGAAACTGGGCTAGCTCCCATCTCTACGGCGGTGGCGCGGGCTGCCACTATTACCGCGTCCTCGAAAACTTGAGACTCGGTCCAATCCCAACTTAAAGCCTTGCTGTTGTTCATAGTTACTTCCTTGCTAGCGGATTTGCGCTCTATCCAGTTTAGGAAGACTCAAAAGAGCCTAGAGCGGTTTGATACCGAGACTGCGTCCTGCCAGAGACTGGGTGCGTTTAGCCAGTGCCTGAGCTACCTGGCTAATAGCCTGAGATGCCGGGGAGTCTGGGTGGGTGGTTACCACAGGTCTGCCCTGGTCAGAGCCTTCTCGCAAAGCGATATCTAAAGGTACTTGCGCCAAAACTGGAACCTGGTATCCCAGTTGGGAACTAAGCCGTCCAGAAACCATGTCTCCGCCGCCACTGCCAAATAGATGCAATTTACTACCGTCTGCTTGGGGTAAATAAGACATATTTTCTATTACTCCAATTACCCGCTGGTCGGTTTGTGAACCGATAACCCCGGCACGCTCGGCGACTTCTGCGGCCGCCACTTGCGGGGTGGTTACTACCAAAATCTCTGATTTGGGCAGTAATTGGGAAATCGAGATGGCTACATCACCGGTTCCAGGGGGCAAATCTAGCAATAAAACATCCAGGTCGCCCCAGTAAACGTCGGCTAAGAACTGCTGGAGGGCGCGGTGTAGCATCGGGCCGCGCCAAATAACAGGTTGCCCATCTGGTACAAACATACCGATAGAAATTACTTTCACCCCGCCGGCAACTGGGGGCACAATCATGCCATCAATAACTGTTGGTTCTTCACTAACCCCCAGCATTCTGGGAATCGAAAAACCGTAAATATCAGCGTCAAGAACCCCGACTTTCACTCCCTGCATGGCAAGAGAAAGAGCCAGGTTAGCGGTCATTGAGGATTTACCAACTCCGCCTTTACCGGAAGTAATTGCGTAGATTCGGGTTAGGTTGTCGGGTTGGGTAAAGGGAATCACGTTTTGCGGCCCGGAGAGTTTCTCTTTTAATGCGGCACGCTGGTTTTCGTCCATGACTCCCATTTCTACGGTCACCGTACTTACACCGGGAACTTTAGAAACTTCTGCTTTTACGTCCTTTTCGATTACGGCTTGCATCGGGCAGCCCGCAATAGTTAAATCTACCCCAACTTTAACCGCTCCACCAGCATCTATAGATATTTCGCGTACCATATCTAAGTCGGTGATTGCCCGGCCCAACTCGGGATCGATTACCCGTGCGAGCGCTTGCTTGACTGCATCTTCATTTAACTGACTCATGTCTTTATCCTATATTGACTGCGGTTCCTGCTCACTTTCGCCAAGACCTATGACCGTTTGTCCCGCTCTAAGTGGTTATTATTTTGCTCATGGTCGCGGAGGCTGGAGTGTTTTTCTTCTTCCCGGATTTCCTCAAGGAGGTCGCGAAGTTCTGCCCGCACAAAGTCACGGGTAGCAACCTCAGACATCGCAATTCTTAAAGAAGCGATTTCGCGGGTTAAGTATTCAATCTCGGCATGATTGCGGACAGCGCGCCGCCTGTCCTGCTCGGCGGAAACTCGGTCACGGTCATCTTGACGGTTTTGCGCTAAAAGAATCAGGGGAGACGCATAGGAAGCCTGCAAAGAAAGCATTAAGGTCAGAACCGTAAATCCCAGGGTTGCACTGTCAAAGCGCCAAGCCTCCGGAGCCCAAGAGTTCCAGGCTAGCCAAACAATTACGAATACGGTTAAATAAACCAAAAACTGGGGAGTCCCCTGGAAACGAGCAAAAGATTCCGAAGCCCGCCCTACGCCCTCGGACTGCAAATTAATACGCGGAAGTCGAAAACGACGTTTTCTTTCACGCGGAATATCCAGCCTATCCGTCATCTTCGTTCCTGTCCCTTTCCATAGCTAGGTCAGTTTCGTGTTCATCAGCATCGCGCCAGTCTTCAGGCAAAAGATGATCGAGGACGTCATCGACACTAACTGCCCCTAAAAGATGTCGATTCTTATCAACCACGGGTACCGCTGTGAGGTTATAGGTGGCAAGTAACCTGGTGACCGTGCCAATTCCTGCCGATGGGTCTACGCCTTTTAAGTCGTCATCAAGAATTTTACCCAGTAGTGTTTGCGGAGGTTCCCGCAGAGCTTTTTGAATATGAACCGCTCCCAGAAAACGCCCGGTTGGGGTTTCGGTGGGGGGACGACAAACACAAACCATGGCGGCGAGGGCGGGGGGAATATCTTGGCGGCGCACATGGGCTAGCAGGGTGGCAACATCGGCGTCCGGGGGCAAAATCACCGGGGTAGTGGTCATTAGACCACCCGCAGTGCGTTCGCCATAAGCCATTAGGCGGCGCACGTCCTCTGCTTCCTCCGGTTCCATCTCGGCCAATAAAATTTGCGCCTGTTTTTCTGGTAGCTCATTTACCAAGTCAGTGGCATCATCTGGTTGCATCACATCTAAAACATCGGCAGCTCTGGCAACATCTAAAGAAGTTAAAATCGAAACTCGATCCTCTTGCCCCAGCTCTTCAAGGACATCGGCTAATCGTTCATCTCCTAACTGCGCTGCTACTTCGATACGGCGTTCTTCAGGAAGGTCCGCGAGAACATCTGCCACATCTGCGGCTTTTGCGTCCTCTAATTGGGTTAAGAGGGTGGTGGCTTCCTGAGGAAGAACTGATTTACGCAGGTGGGTTACCTCTGAAGGATCAACAAGTAGGGTTTCGCCGCGGCTAAGAGCCAGTGCCGAAGTAATGCGTTGCACATAGAGCTTAGTTATATACCAGTCGCGACGGTCATCTTGCTCCATACACATATCCTGGATTTTTACCTCTCCAGAACCGTCCCGCATCGACAGCACCCGATCCATGAGTTCGCCCATCACCATGGTTTCTGCAACTCGCTGTCTAAACTGGCGGATATTAACTAATCCGGTGGTGATGACCTGTCCCGGTGCGATAGCCACTATTCGGGTTACAGGGACAAATACGCGCCGGTGGGTGGCAACTTCAACTACTAATCCCACCACGGTTGGCAGTCCGGTAAAGCGTAGCACCGTGATGACATCGGTTACTCGCCCAATATTGTCTCCGACCGGGTCGAATACGCGGGTTCCCGCCAGTTTCCCGATAAAAACCCGTGAACCGATAGGTTTGATTGAGTGCTTGACGTGCTCCATAACTCTAACTTTACGTGAAGATTCGCACCGGTAAAGCTGTAAAACTTAATAGTCAGTTTTTAATATCATTTTATCTTTTAGGCTTCTAAGATCTGCCCCAGATTAGACGCTGATTCGCCCCTGGCTAAACCCGCCTGTTCTACGCTAATCGCTTTTGCATTTAAGCAGCTTAAAAGGCAAACTGTGGCTATGGCTCTAATTCCAAACCGTATGATAACTACCGCTCCCACCGGGCAGGACTTAGCGATTTTTTCTTCCCGAGAAAGCGCAGAAGAAGCCATTAATTATTTGAAATCCAAAGATTTCCCTATCCAAAATCTGGTTTTGCAAGAACGGGGATTGACCCGCTCAAACCAAGTTCTAGGGACAGTAACCTGGCCTAAAGCCATGATTTCCGGGTTTATCCGCGGGCTAATTATGGGGATATTTTTTGCTCTCCTGTTTATGATTTGGAAACCTGCCCTGTCGGTATTTGCTCCTCTAGTGGTGTTTACATTCGCGTTTTTAAGAGCGATAGAACGGTTGATAGCCTGGGCAATTCATTCTTCCGCTACCGGCGCACCCATCGCTTTCTCTTCCGCCTTTACCGCTCAAGAACAGGTGTTAATGGTTCGGGAAGACTATTTTACGGCTCGCAGGTTTCTATTGGATAATCCCCGTTTTCAAACCGCAGTAATCGAACAAGATACCCCCACTGCCGCCACTAACAGCGAGTTCGGCTCGGGGATGGATGAGCAACCTCGTTTCGGAGTGCGCCTTAGTCCCGATGCGCGCAGGCAACTTCGTGAACAACAAACACAGCTAAAAGATGACTCGGATTCGGCAAATAACCTTGCTGGTAACGGTCAAGTTAATCAGGACGCTACCGGAAATAATGCGCAAGATTCTCCTCAGATAGAGGAAACTCCTTCCAAAGAGCTAAAAAGCTAGCCACCCGGATAAACGCCGGATTGTACCGGTATAAACAGTGACTTAAATGACGTCCGTTAGTACTGGTAGAGCTGGTAGAGGTATATTTATTTTAGTTCCGGCGCAGGTTCTAATCCCGCCGGTTTTTTCATGTCCGAGATACCACTTGGAACGGCTATAAGGAGGCGCGAATGGAAGTTCGCCAGGATTTGCGGAATGTGGCAATCGTTGCCCACGTAGACCACGGGAAAACTACCCTAGTGGACAAAATGCTTTGGCAGTCCGGAGCGTTCGGAGACCACGCGAGTGTAGAAAAAACCGGGGAACGGGTGATGGATTCTGGTGATCTCGAACGGGAAAAAGGGATTACTATCCTGGCAAAAAACACTGCCGTTCACTATGCGGGTAAAGCCGCTCAAAAGGTCGGAGTGAGCGAGGGGATTACCATTAACGTAGTAGATACCCCCGGTCACGCCGATTTTGGTGGGGAAGTAGAGCGCGCCCTCTCAATGGTGGATGGGGTAGTGCTGTTAGTAGATGCCGCTGAAGGGCCCCTACCGCAAACTCGTTTCGTATTGCGCAAAGCCCTAGCGGCACGCCTACCCGTAATCGTAGTGATAAATAAGGTAGACCGCCCAGATTCGCGTATCGACGAGGTTGAAGCCGAAACTGTGGACCTGCTTTTGTCGCTGGCTCAAGACCTAGTTGATGAGGGCGAAGAAGTAGATTTAGATGCTCTGCTCGATGTTCCAGTGCTGTACTGCTCGGCGAAAGCCGGATGTTGTTCGTGGAAAAAACCCGGCCGCGGTGAACTCCCCGGAAATGACCTACACGACCTATTTGACGCAATCATTAACCGGATACCTGGCCCCGAATACGACCCGCAAGCTCCCCTGGCTGCTCACGTAACTAACCTGGACTCTTCCCCTTTCCTAGGACGCTTGGCTCTGCTGCGGATTCACAACGGTACTTTGCGACAGGGCGAACAAGTAGGGTGGGCTCGCCAGGACGGTTCAATAACCAATGTGAAACTAACCGAGCTGCTAGCCACCTTCGGTTTGGAACGCCAAAGCGTTAGCGAAGCCCACGCCGGAGACATTGTGGCAGTGGCAGGTATCCCGGACATTACCATCGGAGAATCCCTAGTAGATTTAGATAATCCCCAGCCCCTTCCCTTAATCACGGTAGATGATCCGGCTATCTCGATGACTATCGGAACTAACACCTCTCCGCTGGCCGGAAAAGTCAAAGGACACAAGCTCACTGCCCGCCAAGTTAAAGACCGTTTAGACCGCGAGCTAATCGGTAACGTCTCTTTGCGGGTGCTCCCAACCGAACGCCCCGATGCCTGGGAAGTTCAAGGGCGTGGGGAACTGGCGCTAGCGATTCTAATTGAGCAAATGCGTCGGGAAGGCTTCGAGCTAACAGCCGGAAAACCGCAGGTAGTTACCAAAGAAATCGATGGGAAAACCTGCGAACCTATGGAAGTAATGACCATCGATGTGCCGGAAGAATACCTGGGTAAAGTTACCGAGCTGATGGCGGCACGTAAAGGTAAATTGCAGACCATGTCTAATCACGGTACCGGTTGGGTGCGCCTGATTTTCCGGGTTCCTGCTCGCGGGCTGATTTCATTCCGTTCCAAGTTCTTAACCGAAACTCGCGGATCTGGGATTGCTTCTTCTATTGCGGACGGCTATGCCCCTTGGCAGGGAGCTATTACGCGCCGTCAAAGCGGTTCTTTGGTTTCAGATCGCGCCGGGAAATCTACACCTTACGCTATGATTCAGCTGCAAGAACGCGGTAGCTTCATTATTCAACCCGCTAGTGAGGTTTACGAGGGTCAAGTGGTGGCCGAAAACCCGCGCGGGGAGGATATGGACGTAAATATCACTCGCGAAAAGAAACAAACCAATATGCGCTCGTCTACTGCGGAAGCCTACGAGGGGCTGATTCCGCCGCGCATGCTCACTCTGGAAGAGTCTTTGGAATTTGCGGCCGAGGACGAATGCGTGGAGGTTACCCCGGAAGAAATCCGAATCCGCAAAGTGGTATTAAGTGCGCAAGATCGTTTCAAAATTGCTTCGCGTCGGCGCCGCCAGGAACGCGAAGAATAGCAGATTTTGAGAGACGAGAATCGGGCTAGATTTTTGGCGCAGGCGGGACTCTTTTTCCGGTCACCATTTTTTCTGCCGGAACTGTTACCGGTCCTTTGCGGGTCAAAATAGTGACGCTAGCAGGGCTTACGTCCAGGACTTCCCCGAGAGCGTCATAGAGCCCATCGGCTTCTCGTCTACGCAGTACCACCCGTTCTCCGACTTTCCAAGACATCCAAGGCAAACGGGGCGGCGGTTTTTGATTGCCTACTAAGTTCATAGTGAGATACTAGCAATATCGATACTTAAGGAGAGTAAATGACTTACGTGATTGCGGAACCATGCGTAGATGTTAAAGATCGCGCTTGCGTTGATGAATGCCCAGTGGATTGTATTTACGAAGGTAAACGTACTCTTTATATTCACCCTGAAGAATGCGTGGACTGTGGGGCTTGTGAACCGGTTTGTCCGGTGGAAGCTATTTTCTATGAGGACGATTTGCCTGAGGAATGGTCTGATTACTATCGCGCGAATACTGACTTTTTCGATCTTAAAGATTTAGGCTCTCCCGGAGGGGCTTCCAGTGTGGGACCTACCGGATATGACGATCCTATGGTTGAAAAACTTCCTCCCCGCGCGGAATAGTTTTACGGACGCATTACCCGTTTCACTTTTTCTTGTGGACGCGGGGGATTTTTGCCCTACCGCTGTCTTAGGCTGGGAACATGAGAAACACTAGATTTCCCCGTCCTCTAGATTTGCCGGTTTTTCCTTGGGATTTGCTCACGCCCTATCGGGTTAAAGCCGCTGCTTGTGAGGGTGGGGCGGTAGATTTATCTATCGGGACTCCGGTCGATGATTGCCCGCCTCCTGCCCTGGCGGGACTTTCTCAGGCAGCTAATAGTCCTGGCTATCCTCCGGTGGCGGGCAGTGATTTGCTGCGAAATGCTATTTGTAGCTGGGCGCGCACTCGCAATATTACCTGCATTGACGAGGATTCTTGTCTACCAACGGTAGGTTCTAAAGAACTGGTGGCTTCGTTGGGGTGGCAGTTAGGGCTCGGCAGCGCAGATACAGTTTTATTCCCAGATATTGCCTACCCGACTTACGATATTTGTGCCCGACTGGCTGGGGCTAAGGGAATCGCTGTTTCTTCCGATATTTCTACTTGGCCACGTGATGCCGCTTTGGTGTGGATAAATAGCCCCGCTAATCCTACCGGCTGGGTGGCGAGTAAAGATTGGTTGCGACAGGTGGTTTCCTGGGCGCGACAGGTAGGTGCGATAGTTGCTTCCGATGAGTGCTATGCCGAGCTTACTTACGGGGTGGGCGAGCCTGCGCCCTCAATCTTGGACGAGGACGTGTGTGGGGGCTCTAGCGAGAACCTGCTATTGGTTTATTCGGTATCGAAGGAATCTAATCTGGCGGGATACCGTGCGGCTTTTGTGGCAGGAGACCGACACTTGGTTTCGGCTTTACTTTCAGTGCGCAAACATATGGGGCAAATGATGCCCGCTATGGTGCAGCAGGCGCTTGCGGGGGTGCTTTTAGATAGAGAGCATGTTGGTAAACAGGTGGCTCGCTATCAGTGGCGGCGCGAAGTATTGGGGGCGGCAATTTCGCGGGCGGGATTAAAAATAGAGGCTGACTGCCAGGCGGGGCTATACCTCTGGGTTTATGATCCTGCTGATAGGGCGGACTCGCGGGTGCGCTCTGGTCAGGGAGCAGATTGGCGTCTGCTGGATAAGCTTTCTAAAATTGGTCTAATTGTAGCCCCAGAAAGTTTCTATAACTGCCGTCCCGGCAAGCATGTTAGGGTGGCGCTGTGCGTAAAAGATGAGGATATTAAGAAAGCGGCTAGGCGTTTAGAACAATCATTTTAAATGGTGAAGTCTTTACGAACATGGTATAGTCTTGAGGGCGATAAGTCCTGCATATTAAATAGGGGGGCGGCGTTAGCTATCTCTCTTGGGAAGGTTGTCGAAATGGCTGAAAGTTTAGGAAATGCCCAAACCTTAAATGATTTTGACCGCCAACCAGGCATTTTGCAAGTTAATGGTAAAACTATTCAATTCCCTCCCGTCAAGGCAACCTGCGGTGACCGGGGAATTGACCTGTCTAAACTTCGGGGAGAAACCGGTCTGGTTGCGTTAGATCCCGGGTTTTCCACTACCGCTTCTTGTACTTCCAAAGTGACCTTCATTGATGGTGGTAAAGGGGTGCTGCGTTACCGGGGATATCCGATTGACCAGCTGGCAAACCACTCCAGCTTCCTGGAAGTTGCATATTTGCTGATTAAAGGAGAACTTCCTACCTCAACGCAACTAGATGAGTTCGTTAGGCGAGTTAAGCGTCAAAGGCTCTTGCACGAAGACTTTAGGGCATTTTTTACCGCTTTCCCCTCCAATGGTCACCCGATGGCTATTTTGCAGGGCGGCATTGCCGGGATGGCCACCTATTATGAAGATACTTTTGCCGATGTACATGACCTAGAATTGCAAGAAATTCAGGCAGTGCAGCTGCTGGCAAAAGTCCCGACCATGATTTCTTATATTGCCAAACGTGCCGCTGGTCTGCCATTGCTCTATCCGGATAACGAACGTTCCTATGTAGAGGACTTTATTCGTTTGACTTTCGGTTTACCCTACCAGTCATACGATATTGACCCGGCGATTATTCGCGCCCTAGAAGTACTGTTTATTTTGCATGCTGATCATGAACAAAACTGTTCGACTTCCACGGTGCGCCTGGTAGGTTCGGCTAATGCAAATATGTATGCTTCCATAGCTGCGGGGGTGGGGGCGCTGTCCGGTCCGTTGCATGGGGGCGCTAATGAAGCCGTACTCAGGATGCTGATTAATATCCGGGACAGTAAGTTGTCCATTAAAGACTTTGTTGAAAAAGTCAAAAATAAGGAACAGGGCGTTAAGCTAATGGGTTTTGGTCATCGAGTTTACAAAAACTATGACCCTCGGGCAGCAATTGTCAGAGAACAGGCACACAAAGTGCTTGAGCGGATGGGAAAAAACAATGACCTGTTTGATTTGGCTATGGAACTAGAGCAGGTGGCACTCTCAGATGACTATTTCATCGAACGCAAACTATACCCAAATGTCGATTTTTATACCGGCTTGATTTATTCCGCAATGGGATTCCCCACCAAGATGTTCACCCCACTGTTTGCGCTAGGGCGACTGCCGGGTTGGATTTCTCAATATATCGAAATGCTCCATGACCCCATGACCCGTATCGGTCGTCCTCGCCAGGTTTACCAGGGAGAGCCAAAGCGCGACTATGTGCCCTTACGTATGCGAGAAGCAAAATAGAAATTCGATAAAACAAATCTTCGGGTCTATTCACGGGAATCTCACGGTTTTTGATTTGCCCATTATGCTAGATAATGTGCAGGTGTAAATAGCAACAAAGGGGAAACATGGTCGAAACTGAAGAAGCCCTGTCATCGTCAGAACTAAGTTTTTATGCCGACCCGCTTTCACCATCTCCGAAAATGCGCAGCGGATATTTACCGCGTGCATACAGTATTTGGATTATCCTTTTTTCGGCACTCGGATTTATGGCTTCGGCGCAGCTGTGGCGTACCGAAATGATTCACCGTGCCCATCCGCAGCTCGGGCTGGGCTGCTCCCTGAACCAGGTGGTGGATTGTCGGGGCGCGATGGATTCGCCGGTAGGTCACCTAGTTTTCGGTATCCCAAATTCGATTTTTGGTATGGCGTTATTCTTGGGGCTAATCATCGTTGCAATCTATCTGTTATGCGGCAAATACCTGCCAAAATGGGGATTAGTGATTTTTTGTATTGGAACCAGCTTTGGTTTACTATCCGTAATCTTTTTCTTGTTTACCTCGGCGTTTAGCCTACATTCACTGTGTCCCTACTGTTTTCTAACCTGGTTGGCAACTATTTTTCTCGCCTGGCTATCCTATGCTATTCTAGTACGTCAAGCAGCTAGCCCGGCTCGTCCTCTTAAAGGGATTCGCCGCGCTCTAGTAGGATATTGGTGGCTGGGAGCACTGCTAACAATCGCGGTAATCTTCGCCCTCCTATTCCAAGTTTTTGGAATGCAAATTTTCCGCCTCTAAACAGGTAAAATAGCCAGGCAAACAGGGGGAGTAAATGAGTAGGGAAACTGACAGCAACGCTGATACTTCCCGGGTAGTAGAAGACTATTTAAAAAATCTTCTAGGAGCTAGCGAATGGGGAGGCAAATCCCTATCCGTATCCGGACTAGCCGAAAGAATGGGGGTTGCTCCCTCAACTGCCTCAGAAAATGTTCGCCGCCTAGATAAACTAGGGTTAATTACCCACGCGCCCTATCGGGGAATATCTCTGACCGAGAGAGGGCGAAAACTAGCCTTAAAAATGGTGCGCAAGCATCGTATCCTCGAAACCTATCTGCATCAAAAACTGGGCTACCCCTGGGATCAGGTTCACTGTGAAGCCGAGATACTAGAACACGCCGCATCAGACAAGCTTATTGCTGCCATGGATAAAGCCTTGGGGCATCCTAAAAACGATCCCCACGGCGACCCCATTCCGACCAATGAGGGCGATATTCCGCCGGTATCAAATCGCCCCTTATCTGAAGCTCCCCTCAATACTTCCACCACAGTTGCGCGCATACATGACACCAACCCGGCTTTGCTCAGATTCTTGCAGTCCGTAGGGGTAGTCCCCGGGGTCGTGCTCACCCCAATCGAGAAAATTCCGGAAGCCGGAATAATGCAGCTAAAAATAAATAACCAGGAGGTTACTTTAGGCAAACCGGCCGTTAAAGCTATTTGGGTAACCGATTAAATAATTCCGGTTTTCGATACCGGGATTTAGTTCCCGGTAATTGTCAGGGTTGAGCCTTTCCCACGGGTGAAAACCACTTCAATCTGATCAGCAATCTCTGAACGTAGAGAACCTACATGACTGATTAAGCCCACAGTTCTACCCGCAACTGATGTTGATTGTAGTGCCTCCATCACCAGTGAACGTTTCGTGTCGTCAAGAGTACCAAAACCCTCATCAATAAACATAGAAGAAATCTCGACTCCACCCGCCTGTGCGGTTACCACCTCGGAAAGACCTAAAGCCAAAGATAAGGAACAGTAAAATAGCTCCCCGCCCGATAGGGCGGAAACCTCGCGCACTTTATCCGAGAAATGGTCGGTGACTACCAGGGATAAAGCTTGATTACGGCGGCGAGACGATTCGCTATCACTACGCGAAAGAGAGTAACGCCCAGCCGAGATTTTCCCTAAATAAGGGTTTGCGATATCTAGCACCTCTTGGAAACGATCGAGCAAAACCCAGGTTGCTAAGGGGGACTTTAAGGCGGAAGATTCTTCCCCTTTAGCTAGGTTTGCCAAAGTTATCAATTCCGATGTGTCGCTAATATGCTCCAAATACTTCCTACTGGCAGTTTTTAGGGAGCGGGCAGCGCTGTTTACTGTCCGTAACTGCTCGCGAACCTGGCTCAGTGTTGCCTGTAGTTTTTCAAAAACCGTTTTATCCTTTTCGACCTTGGTTTCTAGTGCAGTTAAATCCGGCGGGGTGGGGGCTTGGTGTCTAAGCTTCGCTATCCGCGGTGAACTTAGTTTTACTTGGTTTGCCTGATAGGCGTTTTCCCATTCCTCGGTTTGCGCAACTAGCTTTTCATAGGTAGTTTCTTCCAGGAGGGCGTGTTTTGCCTGTTCAGCGCTAAGGAAGTTTTCTGTATTTAATGATTCTTTTAACCGTAGGTTTGCTTGGTCAAGTTTGATTTCTTCCGTTATGGTCTGTTGGATTGCCTGAAATAACACTGTTAGTTTATGTTGCTCATCATTTAGCTCTTTTTGGCGGGTAAAAAGATTCTCACCTTGAGAAGAAATAGCGAGTTCGTTTTCAATTTCTCTTATCTGGCGTAGAGCATTTTGGGCTTTAGTTTTTTGTACTTGGGAATTACCGATTAAATTCCGTAGCGCATCTTTATATATATGTCCTTGGGATTCTAAATGTTTTATCCGATTGTTGCAGGTTTTTAGCTCTTTTGCTTGTTGTTGCAGATAATCCAGTCGGGCATTAATCTTATCGGCATTTCCTGGAAAGCTATTTCTAAGACCCCAAAGTACCTTTTTTAAGCGAGAGTGTTCTTCGCGTAGTTGCAACCTTTTCTGTCGGACAGCGGCTATCGTATCGGCTCGTTGGCTGCGGATTTTTGTTAGTCCTGCCAGGGAATAAAGGTGTGAAGCTTTTCCCTGGGCGACCTGGGGGTGGGTGCGTGATCCGCACACTGGGCAGGGGTGGTTAGCTGCTAACTTATCGGCTAATACAATAGCTGAATCTACAAAGAATTCGCGTTCATACTCGCTAGCATCTTGAGTTATTTTCTGAGCGACTGCTTGCAGGGTATTAAACTCTTTTTGCATTCTATTGAAACGTTGAAAATCATCTAAAAAATGTTCACGTTCGCCCTGGTATTTTTGTAGTTCTATCTGTTTTTGACGTGCTTGTTCTAGATAAAGCTGTTCGCGTTCAAGCCGCATTTTTTGTATTCTTTGGGTGCGAATCTGGGGAATTAGTTGCGAAATATCTTTGGATTTTAATGCGCATTGACGCAAAGTTTCTATATAGGACTTAGTGCTGTTTCTAGCTTCAGTTTCTAAAGCCTGAATTTTTTTCTGGCGCTCAATCAGGGGAGTGAGAGTACCCAGTTCCTTAGCGATTTCTTTACTTGCCTTGGATACCTTTTCACTGAAATCAGCGAGAGACAGTTTATCTTTTCCTACAGCAAAGTCCAGAGAAATGAAGGATTTTTCTGCTAATAATTCCTGTATTTTTTGGCGGGATACTTCTAGTTGAGCCTGGTAATGAGCGCACAAATCCGAGACAGGTTTTATGCGGGCTGCGCGCTGATGATTAGATATTTTTTCCTTATTAGATATTGTTCTGTCTTGCTCAGCTGTAAGCCTTTTCTCATCCTCAAGCAAGTGTTTAAGTTCGTTAAGGTCTTGGGTAAGGATTTTAGCTTTTTCTAGCTTTTCGAGGGCGTTTTGATAATTCTGACTTGCTGTCTGAAGCTGCGCCGTATGCTTCCTAATCCAAGGGTCTGCTTCTTTGGTAGGCAGGGAGTAGACCGTGTCCCATGACTTGGTTATCTGCTCATCAAGGATCTCTGGCAGGGCAGCTAGGCTTTCATTGAAAGAGGTAAACTCGCTGCTAGACGTGGCAATAGACTCTTCTAGATTCTTCCAGTTTTCCGTAAAAAGAGTTAGTTTGCTAGCCAGATCTTTTGATTCAGTTTTGGTGTTTAGTTTGGCTTGCTGAGCTCTTTCAACGAACTCTTTTTGCATTAGGGCAAAAATCCGAGTACCAAAAATACGCTGCAAAATATCTTGTCGTTCATCAGAGCTGGCGCGTAAGAAACGGGAGAATGCTCCTTGCGGTAGGATTACTGTCTGTAAGAACTGGGTTTTCGAGAGGGGAAGAATCTGACTGGCCAGCTCCTGATTAACAGTTTGGGGCTTAGCAGCTATCGCGTCCGCCTGGGCAATGCCTTCAGCGGATAAACGCCATAAAGTGGCTTGCGCTGGTTGTACCGTGGTTCCTGTTCCGCGATGTTTAGCTCGGGTATATTGAGGGACACGTCGCAGTCGAAACAGCTGTCCGCGTGCCTCAAAATCAAGCTCTACCCAGCTGATTTGATTCGCTTGGGCATAATCAGAACGCATCCGGCTTTTCGATGAACTGGATTCTAAAGCCACATCGTTATAGAGGGCGAAAACAATCGCATCGAGGATAGTGGATTTACCCGAACCGGTTGGCCCGTGAATCAGGAACAAACCGGTAGCTGTACCCAGTTTGGTAAAGTCAATAGTTTGCCTACCGCCAAAAGGCCCCACTGCCTCGAAGCTGAGTTTCAATATCCGCATTTAGATTTCCTCTCGCACCTGCTCATATACCTGTTCAATTAACTGGTTTTCGCTGTTGCTTAACTGTTGTCCATGGCGAGCAAGAGTAAAGAAATCTTTTGCCAGGGCTGCGGGTCGGAGTTGGTTTGTCTTTAATGCGCGATGCTGAATATCGCCACTTACCTGGGTGGTTTCGTGCAGCATTGCGAGGGCGTGCGGATAGCGTTGCTTCAGCTTGGCTACCATTTGCTCTGGGCGTTGGGTATCCGTGACTGTTATTTCCAACCAGTAAGAAGAATACTTACTATATTTTGTGCTGCTAATCAGGTTTTCAAACGAGTCTTTTACTCGGGCTAGGGGTCTATAGACCGGAGTGAGAATTAACTGTGGGTCTAAGTTTTTGGCGGCGGTATCTAAAAGCACGACCGATTTTGGAGTGTGGCATTCCGAGAATGAGAAAGCTATTGGTGAGCCACTATACCGGCCACTGCTAAGTTTGGTTTTTAGTCTTTGTGGTACATGCAGGTGACCTAAGGCTAGGTAATCAGGGGCAGGTAAAATCTGGTTTTCCGGCGGAAGGTTCATGCCATAGCGTTCAAATACGTCCAGAGGAACTGCCGGAACTGTTCCCACGGTAATGTCACGTTCACTCTCGGACCCTGCGGCTCCCAGCGCGAAAGCATGAGCCATAATAATTGTGCGGGCCGGTGCGGTGAGGGCGCGTTGGGCTTTAGCGATTTTACGCATGGCGGCGGCAATAACTGCTGCATGGGAACGAGGGAGTCGAGCGATTTCATCTTCTTCCGCCTCGGTTTTCTGATTAGCAGTTATCTCGGTAGCTGGGTATCCGTCATAAAGGCTGGTACGTACCATATCGGGATTCAGGTAGGGTAATCCCCACACTCGCACGGTTTCTGATTGGTTGCCTATTTCAACCGGTCGGGAAATATCAGCTAGGCAGGTGCGTAGGTGGAGGTTTCCGCTGATGTAAGGGGAGAGAAAACCTAGTCTTTCGGCACTGTCATGATTGCCGGGAGTTAAGATTACCGTCGTTAATTCTGTTAGTTCCTTCAGGGCTTGAGAAACGATTTCTAAAGATTCCAGCGAGGGTATAGCGCGATCGAAAACATCTCCGGATACCATTACTGCCTGGACTTTTTCCTCACGAACCAGCTGAGCGAGAAAAGAAAAAAACTGGCGGTGAGCCGCAGATAAATCTTCCCCATAGAGCGTGCGTCCCACGTGCCAATCGGAGGTGTGGATTAGCTTCATAAGAACATAATAGTAAGCATTATTGAATAAAACGCGTTCGGGATAATAGCCAAACTTTCCTAGACCTAGTAGGCGCGAGCAATTAAACCCCTATCCCGGACCGTGGAGGGTGAGCCTATGTAGACCCCGATTACTGAATCCCGGCTTTAATGGCAGTGATAGCCAGTTCTGCTCTGGTTGCTGTGCCCGTACGCATAAGTATTTCTGATACGTACGATCGTACCGTTGATTCACTTAGATGCAGTTTTCTAGAAATATTCTTGTTAGCTAGAGCTTTGATTAACAAATCGAATGTGGGGCGTAAATAATCGGGTAAACTTTCTACACTATGGATGAAATCAGCGTACTTTTCTCGTGCTTGCTGGCTCTCTTTATAGCTAACCATCATCAGCTCGGTAGGTTTGGGACTCATTACAATTTGACCGCGGTAGGCTTGACGAATCAGAGCAACTAGCTCTGGCAGGGGAGTATCTTTAGTTAGAAAACCACATATCCCTGAACCGATAGCCTGCGCCAATGAGTCTTTACTCTCAAAGGCAGTTAGCATGAGTGACTTAACCGTGGGGTAATCTTGGCTGATACGTTTGGCAGTTTCAATCCCGTTCGAGACAGGCATATCAACATCCAATAGCGCAATGTCGATACGTTGCTTGGCTAGCACGTCAAATACTTGCGCACCATTGGAGACTGCAGCTACCACTTCGAGGTTCTCTTGGTTGGACAGTAGATTCGCTAATCCTTGACGGATAATGGCGTCATCATCAGCCAATAAAATCCGAATGGGTTCAGTGGACATCTAACTTCTCCTGTTCGTGGGAAAGCGGTCTAGGCTTGATTTGTAAAGTGACATTAATAATCCATCTTTCATCTAATTGGGTAAACTCAAGGCTGTCTCCTTCGCTCTCTAGGCGTTGCTTCAAATTAAGAAGACCGTAGCCCCCAGTTATTTCAGCAAAATGCGAACTGGAAGCCACTTGATTGATAATTGAGACGGTAACTTGCTCTTTAGCGTGATTGATATAGATTTCAACGCTAGCGTTAGAGGAAGATGGCGCGTATTTTAATATGTTGGTTCCGCATTCTCTTAAAACTAGGTTTATCTTTTTGGACAGGTTGCTATCTAAGCTGTTGTCAATTTCGGTGTCAATATTTGCCTCCAGTGTGATGTTTCGGGTGGTAAGCATCTGTGCTACTTGTTGGACTACCTGAGATGTCGATAGTTCTTTTGCCTCAGTATCTAAGGATAGAATCATAGGGCGTATGCGGCGAGAAGCTGTGAAGGCAGTATCTATGATGGGGCGCAACTGTCCAGAGTGTTCCGGGTGCTGTTGAGTAAAATCTTGCAGCATGATTGCTATGTGAGCAATATCTTTAGCCGTAGTATCGTGAAGCTGTTTTGCAAGTTCGGATCGGATATCTAGATTTGCTTGTCGGGCTTTTTCTCGAGACGCTTCCGCAAGGATTCGTTTTCCTTTCTGCCAGGACAAAGCCAAACCAATAGAAACTACTATGGGGATATTGATGATTGAACTAAGGAGTTGTGCTTGAGGAATATCGGAAACTAGATAAGATATCGTTTCATTTACTAACAGAACAGCAAGCGCGGGTAAAAACCAAGAGCGTATAATCCACACCACGACAATAGTAAATATTCCTATATCGAGCATTTCTAACTGATTTAAAAGATTAAAGGTAGTCAGCAGTATTTTCGTAGCAATAAATATGAACTCGAAAACACTATTCCAAGCCGAAAGAATAAATAATATTAACAATCCCAATATTGTCAAATAATATGAATAAGATTGGGTGTTTTGTGGGTCAAATAGCTCTATACCCCCATGAGGATAGCGATAGAAGTAAAAACTACTATTATAGTTACCTTTGGGCGGTCGAATGTTTGAAGAATTGAGTTAATCATCAGCTCTAACTATACCGTTAAACTATCGGTTATTTCTTTTGATTGCATATAGAAAGCCTCGGAAATGATCTACATATTATTGGGGTGCTAGCTTGCGCGATTTCCTTAATTATCTTTGTGACGCTCGGGGAATAGCTATTAATCGGCTGCATATCCGGTGAGGTTAAAGAGGGTTGGAGGATACTTACTTGTAAGAGTAAAGCAAAGCTTAGACTGGTTAGTGTAGAAGCAAGAGAAGCCATATGCGTCTATCCTTTCCTAGATACATTCTTGTAATATCCACCCTATTTCTCCTGTTCATTGTGGTATACCGACATTTGTCGGTATGAAATACCTACTTTTGTCGGTATACAAGATTTAGCGTTCGCAAATACTCTCAAAGAGTCCAAACGGAACGGAAAGGAAAAGGAAGTTTTCAATGATAGCCAGGACTCTGTGCACCAGAACATTAATGGTGGGGGCGCTCATCATGTAATCAATAAAGAGAATGAGCGCGATTACGTCCTAATTGGATGGTACAGTAGATTCTGATTGGAGCTGGTGGGACAGTATTGAAATCCGCTATCTGCGCTATACCGGGTGTAGGGACTATTGGGTGTGCTTTTGTATGGGGAGCTACTATAGTAGCTAAAAAAGTCATTAATAAAATTGGGAGATGTCCTAAAGCCAGGCCGTGGCTCTATGTGTATCCCGCAAGTGTTAAATCATCAAGATGCCGAGCAGCTTAAGAACAGACGCGAAAGAATAGGAAATAAAAATGAAAAAATGGATTGAAACTCATCTATGGACTTTCTCTTTAATCCTGGTTACTTTACTTTCGCCAGTGATTATTTGGGAAGCGTGGGAACTTATTACTTCTTTTTCTTCAGTTCCGATAAGAATACTATTAGGGGTGGCAGTTTTAGCCGTAACCTATATTGGTCTGGTAGTGCTTTTGTTGCTGAATCGTTTTCTTCAAGGAAAATATCGCGAATGGGGAATTCGTAAGTAACCTAATCGATATTAAAATGTGGTCAGAAACTGCTAATACGGTAGTTTCTAACCACATTTTTATCAAAGATTAAACCCGATTGTGCCGCGTAAACCAGTAGCTTGATGCGACCAACTCTCAAATGCTCTGATTGGGATGGTCGGGGTAAGATTAGAACGCCCATAAGACACCGGAAAACCAGGAGGTAACGGTTGAATACGCAGACCCTCTTTACTCCCGGCAAGCCAAGCTTAATAGTTCCGCTAACTGGGCGTAACCATCAAGAACTTGAATCTCAAATTTCTGCGATTCCCCCAGAAGCTGATTTGGTCGAATGGCGAATTGATCAGTTTTCTAGGCATGACAATCCGCTGGCTTTGAAACAAATAGTCACTGAAATAGCGCCCCAGATTGGCTTTCCCTGGTTGGCAACCTGTCGCACGATTACGCAAGGAGGAGCCGCGCACCTTAAAGCAGCTCAGCAGCTTCAAGCCATGAAACTACTGGTAGAGGCGGGCGCTTTCGCCCTTGATATCGAGGACGATTTTTCTTTGGCAAGAGAGGCTTTAGCTTATGCCCATGTCCGGGGGGTTGTAAGCGTGCTTTCTCGGCATTATTTTGCGGTTGCGGAAGCCGAAAAAATGGATAGTGAAAGTATCTATGACTGGTTAGCTGCCGCCCACGAACGTGGGGCTCAGGTAGCAAAACTGGCACTTACGGTAACGAACAAATCCCATCTGCTACAGATATTTAGCGCCATGGATAAGTATTATCACGATACCCAAGGAAAATGCCCATTTATAGTTGCAGGAATGGGCACTATTGGTGTTGCTAGCCGGTTAATCGGGGGGATATTTGGAAACTGTGCGACCTTTGCGGTGCTGCCCGGTGCTGCCCCCAGTGCTCCAGGACAAGCTAGCGCTTCCTTAACTGCCTCCGTCCTATCCGTCCTCGAAAACTAAAATAACCAACCAGAAATCAGGTCAATAGAATATGCGCAATCTAGAAAAAGATATCGAGTTATTGCATAACCTGGTCAATCAGGTAGACGACTATACCCTTACTCATTTCAAGCAACGCGATTATCAGGTTTACGAAAAACCAGATTTCACTCCGGTTAGCGATATTGATCGGGGAGCCGAACAGATGATTCGGGATTTCTTAAAAGCTCATCGTCCCCACGATTTAGTTTACGGAGAAGAATACGGGGGAGATACCCGGAATAAAGATGCTGCTCGCTGGATTATTGATCCCATTGATGGCACCAAAAATTATGTGCGGGGCGTGCCTGTTTGGGCAACCCTAATCGGTTTAGAAATAGCCGGTAAAATGCAGGCTTCCATAGTTAGCGCCCCGGCATTATGTCGGCGCTGGTGGGCGGGACGCGGTTTAGGGTCTTGGCGTTCTTTCAGCGGAGAAAAACCCCAAGCAAACCGGGTTTCGGGGATAAGTGATTTGAAGGCTGCCTCCTTTAGCTATTCTTCCCTTACTGGTTGGGAAGAACGCGAAAAGCTTCATGCATTCGTTGAACTTACCCGCAAAGTGTGGCGCACCCGTGCCTATGGAGATTTTTATTCCTATATGTTAGTTGCTGAAGGAGTAGTCGATGCGGCAGCCGAACCCGACTTGGAGCTTTACGATATGGCGGCGCTGGTGCCGATAGTGGAAGAAGCCGGAGGTAAATTCACTTCATTAAAGGGCGAAGATGGCTGCCGAGGAGGAAACGCACTTGCCACTAATGGTCATTTACACCAGCGGATTCTGACTATTTTGGGAGGCAAGTAGGCGGCGGAAAGACTCTACCCGGCGCGTCTTGGCGGGGTCAATCTTTCCGAGCGTGCTCAGTTGGCATCCTGGTGAGGATAGCAAATGAGGACACAGTTTTGGACATTTCGCTGCTACCTCGGCAAGATCTGGGAAAGCCGCCAAGAGGTCGTCTGTTTCAATATGGGCTAATCCGAAGGAGCGAATGCCTGGGGTATCAATTAGCCATCCCCCCTGAAATTCCACGGCGATAGCGGAGGTCGAAGTGTGTCGTCCACGACCGGTAACTTGATTAACTTGACCGATTTGTCTATCTGCGTGGGGAATGAGGCTGTTCATCAGTGAAGATTTGCCTACTCCCGAATGTCCCACCATTACGGTAGTAGTAGCGGCTAATGCCTCACCAGCTGCATCAATGCCTTGAGAGTTTTCTATACTGGTCACAATTGCCGACACTTCTAAAGGCGCAAATAGTTCAAGTATCGGGTCAGGGCAGGCAATATCAGCTTTAGTGAGCAGCAGTAATGGTTTCAGACCCGCGCTGTAGGCGGCTACTAACAGTCGGTCAATCATGCGGGGACGAGGCTGCGGATTAGCGCAGGCGGTGACTATCGCTAATTGGTCAGCGTTGGCAACCATGGGTTTTTCTTTAGCCCCGGGACTATCTTCCGCGGAGCGGGTAAGAACGCTTTTACGCGGTAAAACTTCCACAATCCGCGCCAAAGAACCATGTTTCCCGCTTAAATCCCCGGTGACCCGTACCTGATCGCCGACCACGATACCGCGCCGACCCAGAGAGCGAGCCTTAACCCCTACCAGTTTGGTTTGATTCATTTGTAGGTGAATTCTCCCGCGATCTACCGCGAATACGAAGGCGGTGGGGCTGGCAGAATAATCTACCTGTTTTTTGGAGCGTCGCGGTTTAGAGCGGGAAGGACGCACCCGTACCCGCGGATCATCGGTTCCGGTATCACGCCACGCCATTAGTACCAGCCACAGCGGCTCGCCAAATCGCAGGAAAATCCGGGAAAGTTTTCGTGACGCACTCAATCCCCGCTATTTTCACGTCTGGAACCCGTAATCCAATCAGGGCTCCAAACATGGCCATCCGGTGATCGCTATAGGTTTCGATGGTAGCGCCGTGCAATATCCCAGGAGTGATTTGTAGCGAAGTTTCGGTAGCCACTGCTTTTGCCCCGAGACGGTTAATTTCGGTTTCGAGGGCGTGTAATCGGTTGGTTTCGTGACCTTTAAGATGCCCAATTCCGCTAAGTTTGGAGGGTTCGACTGCCAGGGTGCATAACGCCGCTAAAGTGGGGGTAAGTTCCCCAATGGCGTTAAGGTCGGTCTGAATCCCGCCAATTGTGCCATTGCCTTGACAAATAAGCGTTCCTTCGCTGTCGCGATAGATACGTGCGCCCATTGGGGAGAGTAAATACCGCCAGGCATCGCCGGCTTGGAAAGTTTGTGCCGGCCAATTTGGCACACTAATTTGACCGCCACAAGCAAGGGCGGCTCCTAAAAACGAACCCGCATTGGTCAAGTCCGGTTCAATGACTTGTTCACCGCCACGTAATCGCGCTGGCTGACAGCGCCAAATATGGCGAGTTTGCAGGGAATCCCAGTCTCCGGTTTCACCACTGATGTTTTCGATTTTTCCACCGCACGCATTTACCTGCGCTAGTGTCATTTCCACATGACGAATAGATGGTAAAACAGAATCTACTTCTATTTGCAGTTCAAAGGGGAGGACGGGGGAAACCAGCAGCAGAGCGGAGACAAATTGGGAGGAGTCGCTAGCGTCAAGGTGTACTTGCTGTAGCTGGCTGCTGTCATTTAATGCGCCCTCGATAGTAAAGGGTAGGTGTCCGGGCAGGGGGGCGTCCGTAATTTTTGCTCCCAGCTGGGTTAAGGCATCTAAAAGACCACGCATTGGACGGGTGCTTGCCTGTTTATCTCCTTGAAAGTGAACTGGTTTTCCGCTCAGTAGGGCAATGGGAGCTAAGAAACGCATCACTGTCCCGGAAAGACCGCACTCGATAACTCCGGTTTTCGCCGAGATTGTGGGCGGGGGAGTTATCAGTAGTCCTCCTGATTTCTCTTCTACGTTGGCACCGAACTCTTGGATACCGGCGATCATTAAATCGGTGTCGCGACATCGCAAAGGATTAGTAATAAAAGTATTTTCCTTCGCTAATAAGGCTAAGACCAGGGCACGAGCGGTCAGGGATTTAGAGGGAGGTAGTGAGACCACCGCGTTTAGAGGCTGGGTCGAAAGAGGGGGAGTCCAAACAGTCAAAGTATTAATCCTGTCTACGGGAGAATAGTTCAGAGGTTAAACCGGCGTGGAGGGCTAGCCCTTGGGCAATTCTTAAAGCATCAATTTTACCGGGCTGACGTCCGTTAATAATAGTTGCTGCCCCATTGGCCAGTATTAAGAGGGCAGTTGAAAGGGGGGAGCGCCGGGTGGTAGCCATCCTTAATGCCAGGATGGTCACCGCAACTCCACAGATTTTAGCGATAGTTCGTAAATCGCTCATCTGCACCGGTGGTAAGCCATTTTTCTCCATGACCTCTAGGTGGTGTTGGGCTAGATGTGCATGTTTATAGCTGTTACGCACCGCATCGATTCCCTCAATTATCAAAGGAGCCGCTAGTAGTGCTCGGGAAAAAGAATACCTATTAGCCATATCTCTATTTTTACCTGACCGGGGCGTTGATTTCTAGCTTTCTTGAGTTTGTCACCAGAACTACTAGCTGTAAAACTGGACTAGAGTAGGGGCTAATGGATACTGAAACCTTAGCTAGCCTTACCGTAGAGGACGCCCCGCCCTCTACTGGTCTACCCCCTGATGGGTCTTTGCTATCGGAGCCAGCTTTAGCTGAGAACCCGGTCTCGGAAGAGAATAAGGCTCACTTTGATAAATCTCAATTGGCGCAGCGATTTACCCAGGAGGCGCTGCCATTACTGGATCAACTATATGCGGGGGCGCTGCGATTAACTCGCCGGTCTGCTGATGCCGAGGACTTAGTGCAAGACACCTATATGCAGGCGTTTCGTAAATTTCATCAATACCAGGCGGGAACTAATCTTAAAGCATGGATGTACCGGATAATGACCAACACTTTCCTCAACCAATACCGCTCAAAGACTCGCCGTCCCCAAGAGGAAACTACCGCTGAAATATCGGATAGCCGGCAGGTGCAGCACTCACTTCATCATCAGATAGGTTTACCTTCTGCGGAAACTGTTGCTTTGGAGCGTGTGCCTAATGAAACTATTCAAGCTGCCTTTGACAAACTCTCCGATGAGCATCGGGCAGTAGTTTATTTAGCTGATATCGAACAGTTCAGCTACAAGGAAATATCGCAGATTTTAGGGATTCGGCTCGGTACAGTAATGTCTAGGCTTCATCGAGGCAGAAACCTACTGCGAGAAGAACTAGCAGAATATGCCCGCCAATATGGAATCGGGGTGAACTAATGAGCCAGCAACCATGCCAACGTGACCTGTTTCAACAGCTGTCAATCGAGTCTCGGGAACTTAGCGTAGAAGAAGCTCGGCATATCGCCCAATGTCCGTACTGTCAAGAACTTTTAGAAGCTGAAACAGCGGGAATATCGCTATCGCTAAGACGCTGTTTATGTCACCACATTTCTGCCCCGCACGCTTTGCGCACTCGGATAGTACAGTCCCTAGCGGTGTATATGGATTCCGAGGAGTTACAGATTTCCTATCGTCAGCAGCAATATGGTGACAGGTGCTAGAGATAGCCTATAAAATCATATATTTTGGTCGACTAATGCGACAGGCGAGCCTTTCAGTTTCCTAAAATGGCAACTGGTGTGTAAAACTAGGGACGTCGATTTTATTTGGGAAGGTGTATGAGATGTCTAAACGTGGACGTAAACGCAAAACTCGTCGTACCAGTGCCGCCAATCACGGCAAACGACCTAACTGCTGACAGTAACCGTTCTAGCTAACGCTAGATACTAACGGTAAAACTTATTTGGGGGTTGGGGTGACTTTTTGTCACCCCAACCCCCAAGCATTTCTTGGTGGAGAACTAGGCGAATGCCTGTTCCATTAGCTGCCGATTTTCGGCTTTATGGAGCTTGGCGTTACCAGCAGCCGGAGAAGCGGCTTCTGCACGCGAAATCACCTGTATAGTTCGCTTAATCTTTGAGGGAAGATGTAAAGCTATAAACGGCCATGCTCCCTGATTTTCGGGTTCGTCTTGAACCCAGGTAAGTGGCAAATCACCCCAGGAACTAAGCAGCATATTTAGTTCTGCTACCGGTAGCGGATACAGCTGTTCTAATCGAATAATCGCAGTATCGAAACGTTCGGTTTTTGCCCGCTCTTTGACCAGGTCATAGTAAATACGTCCAGTACAAAGCAATATCCTGTTTGGTTTAATGACCCGCTTATCTGGTTCGCCAATCACTGGCAGGAACTGTCCGGAAGTAAAATCTTCTATTGGGGAAGCCGCTGCCGCTAAACGAAGCAGCTGTTTTGGCTCAAACGCTATCAAAGGTTTACGTGGTCTTTTATAGGCCTGTTCTCGTATCATATGGAAATTGTTAGCCGGATTAGATGGCTGGCACACCCACATATTATTTTGGGCGCACAACTGTAGATACCGCTCAATGCGTGCCGATGAGTGATCGGGACCTTGCCCCTCGTATCCGTGGGGCAGTAGCATTACCAGTCCGGAGCGTTCATTCCATTTTTGGAAAGACGAAGAAATAAACTCGTCAATAACTGCCTGAGCACAGTTAGCGAAATCGCCAAATTGTGCCTCCCACAATACTAAAGTTTCCGGGGACTCAACCGAATATCCATACTCGAAAGCCAAAGGAGCATATTCGGAAAGTGGAGAATTGTATGCCTGGAAAGACGCTTGCCCTTCGGTTAGAAAATTTAGAGGTGTCCATTCGCGCCCATTCTCGTAATCGTGAATAACAGCGTGTCGATGCGAGAAAGTACCCCGACGGGAATCTTGCCCCCCAAGACGGACATTAGTTCCCTCCATCAGCAGCGAACCGTAGGCTAGCATTTCCCCCATACCCCAATCGATTTTGCCCTCCCGGGACATAAGTTCTCGTTTTTGGAGCAACTTCATAATCTTGGGGTGAGCAGTGAAATTGTCAGGGACTCTTACCTGGGATTGCCCGATACGTTCAATTTCTTCACGGCTTATAGCAGAGCTCCAACCGAGCATCATCCCCTGACCAGGCTGTTGCGAGGAGGGCATCACCCAACGGGTATCAATACCGGGATTAAAAGTATCGTCATAATCTGCGGCGCTGAAATGTTTCTTTTCCCTGGTTTCCTGGAAAATCTTGTTTAGTTCTTGATGGTATTCTTCCAGGGCTTCGGCTGCTTTTTCCTCGCTTAAATCTCCGCGTCCAATCAGATTACGGGTATATACCTCGCGCGTGGTGGGCAGGCGATTGATTAAAGAATAAAGAACCGGTTGCGTCATTGAGGGGTCATCGCCCTCATTATGTCCGCGCCGACGGTAACAGACCATATCGATAATTACGTCTTTGTGGAACTCTTGCCTAAAGTCGAATGCTAGCTTGGCTGCTTTCACCACCTCCTGCGGGAAATCCCCGTTTACATGGAAAATCGGTACTTGCAAACCTTTAGCTAAATCCGTGCAATAACGAGTCGAACGTCCCGAGGTGGGTCCGGTAGTAAACCCAATCTGGTTATTGACGATGATATGAACAGTTCCGCCAGTACGATAGCCACGCAGCTGCGACATATTCAGGGTTTCCTGCACTACGCCCTCGCCAATAAAGGCGGCATCACCGTGAACTAGAATCGGCATAACCAAGTTTTCGGCTTCTTCCCCAGCGCCCAAGCGATCTTGTTTAGCGCGAGTAATGCCCTCCGTTACCCCATTAGCCGCCTCCAAGTGAGATGGATTGGCAGTTAGAGTCACGAGTACGCCTTCTCCTTCCCCAGGGGAATAGATTCCCTCTGTGCCCAGGTGGTATTTCACGTCCCCAGAGCCCTGAGTGGAATTCGGGTCAAGATATCCTTCAAACTCGGAGAAAATTTGTCCGTAGGTTTTTCCAGCTATATTTGAGAGCACATTCAACCGTCCCCGGTGAGCCATCCCAATGGTTATTTCCTTCAAACCGGAACGGGAAGAGTTAAAAAGCATCGTATCTAATAGCGGTATTAACGACTCTGCGCCCTCTAAGGAAAAACGTTTTTGCCCCACATACTTTGTTTGTAAGAAAGTCTCGAACGCTTCCGCATGATTGAGCATACTCAATATGTGCATTTGTTCAGTTTTAGAAAACTTTTTTGAGGGTTTTTCTATCCGATTTTGCACCCAACGCCGCTGAAGTGGATCTTGAATATGCATATATTCAATCCCCAGCGCCTGCGTATAGGTGGTACGCAATTGTTCTAGCAGTTCACGCAAATTCATCGTGTCACGACCGGCAAATCCGCCGGTGGGGAAAACTCGATCCAAATCCCAGACGCTCAGCCCATAAGAGCTGATAGAAAGGTCGGGGTGGCGACGTAAAATCTGCTGTAGGGGATCGGTATTAGCGGCCAAATGTCCGCGGGAACGATAGGCGTGAATTAGTTCGGCTATCCGGGCAGGTTTGCCTTTTTCGGTAACCTGATCGTAGGTAAAGTCCCTCTCCCATTTATAGGGTTCATGAGCCACCCCCAAGGTTGAAAATACTCGCTCAAAGAAACCGTCGTGACCGGCTAATTTTTGTTCAATAATTCGCAGGAATTCTCCTGATCCTGCCCCTTGAATCACGCGGTGATCATAGGTTGAAGTCATGGTCATCACCTGACCTACCCCCGCGTTGGCAAGCTGAGTGGGGGAGGCTCCCGCCCATTCGGCAGGGAATGAGGTAGCGCCCACCCCAATGATTGCTCCTTGACCGGACATTAAGCGAGGAACGGAATATTTTGTCCCTAAAGTGCCGGGGTTAGTTAAGGTGACGGTTCCTCCCGAAAAATCACTGGGTTTGAGCTGTCCGCCGCGTGCTCTTTTTACTAAATCTTCGTAGGCGTCGATGA
The DNA here is from genome assembly GCA_900120415.1 of Urmitella timonensis. Classification (GTDB taxonomy): domain Bacteria; phylum Actinomycetota; class Actinomycetes; order Actinomycetales; family Actinomycetaceae; genus Varibaculum; species Varibaculum timonense_A. Next base: position 450,240 of record FQLW01000005.1, read on the forward strand.
ACTGTCTAAAGTTCAAAGTGTCAGCATCGTGAATTACCGGTACCATCAGGGAACGAGAGCCATCTTTCTTTGGTAAGTCGATGGCTAGACCAAAACCTACGTGCGCAAATTTTCGGATACATTCGCGACCGTCCTCGTCCTTTTCGAAGCGAACGTTCATCGACGGCATTTCCACTAATGCTTCGATAATTGCGTATCCGATTAAATGGGTGAATGAGACTTTTCCGCCGGTTGTGGCAGCCAGGTGAGCGTTTATTACTTTACGGTTTTCGATTAACAGTTTGGCGGGAATCTCTCGTGCCGAGGTGGCGGTAGGAATTCGGAGCGATTCGTCCATATTTTTCACCACGGCTTTTGCTACCCCGCGTAGTCGGTGTACCTCGTCCTCGGCTTTACCGGCTTCCCCAGGGCCAAAGTTAAGGGCGGTTTCCCGCGCCACATAGGGGGAGGTGGGTTCACTGGCTGCCACCGGGGGAGCCGGGGGTAAATCTGAGCGGGTTAAATCCCTGCCGGTAACTGCTATTTGAGAGTTTGCGTTCTTGGGGGAGGTGGGTTCTTGCGGGGTAACCTGTTTTATTTGTGCCTGTTGAGCTTCTAGAGCGCTGAAATAATTTCGCCAATCCTCGGGTAGATTCATGGGGTCAGCGCAGTATTTGTCATAGAGGTCGTCAATGATTTCTTGATTGATGGGGCTGACCGACTGATCTATTTGTTCTTCCGAGATAGGCATGATATTTCCTTTTTGGAGGGTGACCAAGTATCCAATAAGATTTTATGCCCAAATAGTTCTAAAGTCCTAGCACTTTTCTTGATATTAAGATATTTTATGCAGCCTTTGCTTATCGCTGATAAATTACTGCTAAAAGAAAATGCGATTACCTATTCGAAGAGGTGTTTGCCTTGCGCTTAGCCCCTAAATGTCTGGTAGCGGTGGTGTAGTTGCCTGACACCATCTACTACCTGTTAATGATTTTATTAGGGATAGTGCTTACCATCGGTACTGCCTTATTCGTGGCGGCAGAGTTCTCGATGGTGGCCTTAGATCCCTCCCAAGTGGAGGGGAGAGTGGGGCGTAAAGAAAAGGGAGCCAGGGGAGTATTAAAAGCCCTGCAACATTTATCAACCGAGCTTTCTGGGGCGCAAGTAGGTATCACCCTCACCACTATTCTTTTGGGCTACACCACTCAAAGCGCGCTTACCTCACTACTAGCTAAAATACTGCAAGATATTCATCTAGCTGCTTCCCTAGCTACCGCGATTGCGGTAGTTGTGGCATTAGTGCTGGTAAATGCGTTCTCGATGGTATTTGGGGAGCTTTTTCCCAAGAATCTCGCTTTAGCTAAACCCTTTGAAGTGGCTCGCACAGTGACCCCCCTCCAGCGCGCCTTTACTATCCTATTTAAGCCAGTAATCGTGGTTTTGAATGGGATTTCAAACCGGGTGGTACGGGCTTTGGGGGTAGAACCTTTAGAGCAACTTTCCTCCGCGCGTTCTGCCTCCGAACTGACGGCTATGGTTAGGCATAGCGCTCAGGAAGGGACTCTTGATTTATCTACCGCGACGATTTTTACCCGCTCGGTAGGTCTGGGAAAACTTTGTGCGCGTGACGTAATGACTGACCGAGGTCGCATGGACACTTTAGAAGCCTCTCAAAGCGCCGAGGACGTGGTGGAGCTTTCTCGGCGTAGCGGGCATTCTCGTTTTCCAGTTCAAGGAAAGGACACGGACGACATTCTAGGCTTGGTGCATTTGCGCCGGGCAGTGGCAATACCTTTTTCCCGGCGGGCACAAGTACCGGTTACCGCACAGTCGCTGCTGGTTAATGCGCTGCGAGTTCCTGAAACTGTGCGGCTAGCGCCCCTTTTAGTGCAACTGAGAGAAGCCGATTTACAAATGGCAATTGTGGTGGACGAATATGGTGGAACTTGCGGAATAGTTACTTTAGAGGACGTTGTCGAAGAAATTGTGGGGGAAGTTGCTGACGAACATGATTTGCGCCGCCGTGGCATCCGGCTAGAGGGCAAGAACCAGTGGCTGGTAGACGGGGACTTACGTCCCGATGAGATTGCTGATCGGATAAATGTGCTTCTGCCTGATGATGGTCCTTACGAAACTGTTGCCGGTTTGATGTTGGTGCATCTAGGGAAAATTCCGCAGCCGGGCGAGAGCGTAAAAGTGCGTTCAAACACTTTGACAGTGGCAAAAATGGAAGGACGGCGTATCGAGAAAGTGTTAATTGAAGCTGCTCAGCTCAAAGAGGCAGCGGTGCAACCGGAAGCCATTGATGGCGGCTCTAAGCCGGGAAATCAGCAGTTATCAAAGGATGGTGAGAACGCTGTCTGATTGGTTAGCTCTGATAATTGCGGCAGCTCTACTGGCGGTAAATGCCTTTTTCGTTGCCGGAGAATTCGCGGTTACCTCTACTCGCCGTTCCCAAATCGAACCTCTGGTCGTGCAAGGAAAACGGGGGGCAAAAGCAGCGTTATGGGCGGTTGAACACGTATCCTTGGTGCTTGCAGTTACCCAATTGGGGATTACTTTAGCTTCTACCGGGTTGGGGGCAGTGGCAGAGCCCGCTGTTGCCCACCTAATTGTTCGCCCCTTAGAATTCTTTGCGGTTCCGTCCTCGCTAACTCACCCGATTGCTTTCGTATTAGCCCTGGTTATAGTGGTATTCTTGCATATTTTACTGGGGGAGATGATTCCAAAGAATCTTACCGTGGCTGCTTCGGTGCAAGTATGTCTGGCAGTCTCGCCTTTGCTGGTGCGCATTGCTCGCACGGTGCGCCCGGTTGTTCATGCTCTAGACTCTAGCGCTAACTGGTTCGTAAAACTGTTTGGGGTTACTCCCCGTTCAGAGGTTAGCCAATCTTTCACTATTGAAGAGGTTGCCGCAATCGTCGAGAAATCAACCCAAGCTGGCACTTTACGTGATGAGTTGGGGCTACTTTCTGGTTCATTGGAGTTTTCTACCGAGGACGTGCGGGAGGCGATGGTTCCACGCTCTCAGTTGGTTACTTTGTCTTGGCCACTTTCGGCTGCTGATTTTGAAGCAGAGGTAGCTAAAACCGGATTTTCTCGTTTTCCCATCAGCGATAAGTCAGGGAAGCTAACTGGTTATCTTCACATTAAAGACGTCATTTTTGCTGATTCTATCGCCGCGCGCGAGGCTCCTTTGGAAGATTGGCGAATACGCGTCCTCCCCGAGGTTTCCCCCGATGAAGAAGTTGAGGACGCCTTGCGCCTAATGCAAAAAACAGGTGTCCATCTGGCGCAAGTTATCGAAAATGGGCAGTGTTTGGGTGCTATTTTCCTAGAGGACATCTTAGAGGAATTGGTTGGGGAAGTTCGCGACACGATGCAACGAAAAGAGAGCTTGTAATAATAAGATATTACTTTTCAGAATCCATTTGAATCCCTAATCTACGCAACTATCCCTGGTTATACTTGCTGAATAAAAATGTTCCTCACTTAAAGAAAAGTTTCTGATTATGGATAAGTGTCCCAGTTGTCTTGCTGCTTTTTTAAATCAAAATGGATGTTGCCCCAGCTGCGGGTATCGCTCAGATGGTCAGTTTTTGCCAGGAAATAATCAGACGAGGCTGGTAGGGCAAAATAATGCGGAGGCATCGCGCTTACCGCTGGAGGGTGGTCAGCCGGTGATTCCGCCGCCGGTGGCTCCGGTATCGCCAGTTTCCCCTACAGCTAGTTTTAGCCCTGCTAATGGTGTTGGTTCTTCAGGTAATCCCGGTTATTCTGGAGGGGCTTCGGGGCAAAATGGGGGCGCTGCCGGTTATTATCCTCCTTTTCCTAATGGGGGTAGCACCGGTGGGGGTGGGGACTTACCGGGAAAGTGGTATCGCAATAAAAAGACTTTATTGATGGTGATTATTGGGGCGCTGGCGGCTATTGCGTTGGTGTCGGGGGTTGCCTATGCGGTTAGTGGTAATCCTAAGCCAAAAACCACGGTTGCTTCCAGTCCTGACTCCACGACTACCACCCCTTCTGTGTCCGAGACTCCTACCCCCGAGATTACTCAAGTTAATTTAGCGGAGTCTTTCGCTATGGGAGATGCTAACCCTTGGTCTCATTGGAAATGGCAGGGGGGCGCCATGGTTACCGAAATTAACAGTCCCCGGGATAAAAATAACAAAGTTGATACAGACAACCCTGATTACTATTTTCAAGTATGGGTTCCCCAGCTCAAAGACCAGGTTGCCGATTGCGTCTTTTCACCAACTCAATCGGGAGAGAAAATGGCAGAAGGAGGAATCTCGGTAACTGCTACCTACGGGGATAAACCTACGGTTTTTGCGGTATATACAATCCTTACCAAAGCGGTGGGAACCTCCCCAGAAACAGTTCACCTCTATGCCCAAGAACTAGATTTGCCCTCGTGCAAAGCTAAGCCCCGCATAGACCTACAAACCGAGCCCGATAATGTAGTCAATGATCGTCAGGACTATAGATATCAAATTGCGGGAAAGTCGGAAAATAAAATTGCTATTGCAAAGACTTGGACCACACAGACTGATTCCTACAGTGCTACTCAGAGGCATATACAAGTAATGTCGATTACCGCGGGGGAAAAGAAGGCTTCTTCTCTGCAAGAAACATCAGGTGAGGAGAGCAAAGTTGGGATTTCGTCCAGCGTGACTAACGATGCCTATATGATTACCACTGATAAGCGACGTGTTTATTCCATAGACAATAACAAAGTGCTATTGGAATTGCCCTTAGAATTTAGTGATGGCGATACCAAGTGTGATTCTTGGACAGGAATAAGCGGCGATTTAGTTTTATATAGACTTAGTGCGGATAAATATGTTTATGCATGTGGTGGAGATTTAGACGATAAGCATCCGCTGTTTGGTACATACTTAGTTACTGCCAGCAGTGGTGAAGCTGTTCCGCTTCCCAAATTCCTTAAACTATCTGAGAATAGCTCTTATCCTGATGGTTACTATCAGCAGTTTAAGGATGGATCCTTGTTAGTCACTAGCAGTGATGCTATGCAGGCGTTTCATATATCTCCAGATGGGAAAGCGAACGAGATATTAGATAGTGCGCAGTGGGAGCGGCTGTTCCACGGTTCGGATACTCATTTTGGTGATGTCAATTATTTAAAGAATCAGTTCTACGCTAAAACCACTGACGAGGTAATATCAGTGGATTTAACTGGTAAGAGTGTGGACACCTTCAAATTAGAGCCCTTGGTGGCTTCAGGGGTAGATAACACCAAACTAAAATGGATTGGGTGGGTATATAAAGGTAAATATTCCCAAGAATCTGTAATACTCACCACCGGTGACAATCCTGCTGAATCAGAGACTACCGAATAGGCAGAAAAATCTAATAGCTATCTAGATTCCATCCGATAAAAGGAATGAGAGTCACCCCACCAAGTCGGTGATGGGTAGTGCTAACTCGCGTCCAATCAAGAAAGTGAATGAGTGCAAATGTTGAGCAGTGATTTAACGTAGAAATCGCGCATAACTGCCCGCCCTAGATAAAATGTTACAAATTCGTTATTATTTGAGGGTTGGTTAAGTCTTCGGAGGAATCAGTCTATGGTTGAACCTATATTGTCGTCGAGTACTCGCCGGATGCAGCGAGTTCGGCGTCGCCGTCACCAACGACTGGCTGCTATTCCCCGCGCCCTCGTGCTGTTAGGACTAGCTGCGGTTACTATCATCGCCCCCCTCAGCGGATTTGTGCAAGCAAATAAACCGGGCAGCATGACCGCTCATGTTCTTTCCTTAGCGGGGGGAGAACAAAGCTGGGCAGACAGTGCAAATGCGTTGGTAGCTACTGATTCCGAGGAAGGCTTGATTCCCGTTCCAGCGGCAGGAACTCGCGCTCGTATCCTGAGCGCTGATCCCCAATGCCAATTCTCAAATGTCGGGTCGGGCAATCGCGGCGACAGTGTAATGTCTGATGAGGGAGCGATTCTTTTTCCATTGCAGCAGGGAACATTTAGGCAAACGTCTCCCTTCGGTGAACGCATTCACCCGATTTCTGGAATCCGTAAACTACATACCGGAACAGATTTCGCTGCTCCCGCCGGTACCTCGATTCATGCTTTAACCGATGGTGAGGTCATGTATGCGGACATGATGCCGGGAGGGGGAAATACGGTACGTCTAAAGCATTCAATAGCGGGAAAAACCGTTTATTCACAGTATAAACATATGCTTCCCGGTTCATTTGCGGTCAAAGTTGGGCAAAAGGTGAAAGCGGGCGACCGATTGGGGGCAGTAGGATCGACCGGAAATTCAACCGGAAACCATCTACACCTAGAAATAATGCCAGAAAACGAAGAAAACTATATAGATCCGGTTCCCTGGCTTCAATCTCATAACTTCCGTTATTTGGGACAAAAATGCGAATAAAACCCCAGGTTATTGCGCACCGCGGAGGTGGCGGTGAAGCAATAGAAAATACTCGAGAATCCATAAAATATGCGCTTAACCAAAACGTAAGTCGCTATGAAACCGATGTGCGCGCCCTTAAAGACGGGACAATTGTGCTCCAGCATGACGAGTGCCTGCTGAACCCTTGGGGAGATACTCGCCTGGTTAATGAGCTTAACTACCAAGGATATATGTCCCTTAGAGGACCGGAGGGCGAACATCCTATTTCGCTAAAACATGCTCTTGAGGACTTTCCCAACCTGGCATACAACGTTGATATTAAAGAGTCGCGCGCCCTTGAAGGAGCACTGAAAGCTGTAGCAGAAACTACCGCCTGGCACAGAGTAATTTTTTCTTCCTTTTCCACAAATACCCTGCGTACGGTCAGAAAACGTTATCCGCAAGCGCAAACCGCGATGACTCCTCTGGAAGTCCTAAAAACCGTTATTGCTAGCAAAAGTGGTTTTACTGGGTCGGTAGATTTCCCGGCAGCTTTCGCGCAAGTGCCGTTGCAATGGCGGGGAATCTCCATTGTGAACCGTAGGTTCATTTCTCTAGCTCACAGTCGCGGAATTCGGGTAGAGCCATGGACGATTAACGAAGAAGAGGAAATGCGCCAGGTGGCAGCGATGGGAGTCGATGCGATTATGACTGACTATCCTGCCCGTCTAAAAGCGGTACTTGCTGAGATGTAAAGGCTCTCGCCCTGATAGGGTAAAGCTATGAGAATCCATATTGCTTGCGATCATGCCGCATTTGAACTTAAAGAGGCATTAGTAAACCACCTGCGTACTAAAGGGCTAGAAGTCATTGACCACGGAGCCAAAGAATATGACGCTTTAGATGATTACCCAAATACCTGTATCCCCTGCGCCCAGGCAGTTCTGGCTGACGAGGGCTCTTTGGGGATAGTGTTAGGGGGCTCTGGTAACGGCGAACAGATGGCTGCCAACTGCGTCCCAGGGATTAGGGCGGCTTTGGCCTGGAATGTTGAAACCGCCAAACTTGCGAGAGAACACAATAATGCCCAAATCGTAGCGGTGGGGGCTCGAATGCATGACACTGCTACCGCCTTCGAAATCGTTGATGCTTTCATAGCGGAGCCATTTTCAGGCGATGAGCGTCACCAGCGACGTATTGATTTGATGACCCAATATGAGCAGGAAAAGTAGTAACGCTTCTAGCTATTTAGAGCACCCCCGGCTTTCTTTGGAAAAGGTTTGCTACCTTGAGGACGAAGAGCCGGTACTTCAAGATGTTTCCTTTACGCTTGGGGCTGGTGAAATGCTGGCGCTTATCGCCAGCCCTAGCGCTAATGAAGCCCTATTGAATCTGATTTCCGGATTTGCCGACCCGCTATCGGGAACTATTGAAATCGAGGGGCAGAACCTAGGGGATATGAACCCTGCTCGGCGTGCCTGGCTGCGGAGGGAAAAAATCGGGATGGTTAGGGACGGGGTTAATCTGGTGGAAAGCTTAACCGTGGCAGAGAATATTGCTCTATCCTATGAGCTTTCAGGTATGGGACACGCCCAGGCACTTTCCCGAGCGGGCGTGGCGTTAGCTAATATCCGTGCTTTCGAGATTGGGGACTGCTATCCGCAGCAATTAGACCGCTACCAGCAGTTAAAGGTAGCGGTAGCTAGAGCTGGATTAGGGGGAGCGAAACTGATTTTAGTCCTAGAGCCAACTGCCAGCCTTAAGGCAAAAGCAGAGCAGAATATATTCTCTTTGCTTCGCACCCAAGTAGAAAAAGGCAGTTCCTGCTTGTTATTTACTACTCGCCAGGACTTAGCGGCAACAGCCGACCGAGTAGTAAACATTTCTCTTGAACAAGTCAGTTGCGGTTTAGGGGATAATAATGCTTAGAGCGAGTCTTATTTGGCGGTTAGCTTACCGAACGCTTCAACATAACCGGTCATATAGTTTAGCGTTGTTAGCAATTATTGCTTTGATCTCTTGTTTAATGACGGTGGTTACGATTTCTTTTGTAACCCGAGATCCGATAGTTGCTTTTCCACGAGAAGCGGTTTTTCCGGCAGCTAACGCAAGTTTGGAATACCAGCCCCAGCTAAATGAGCAAAAAGAAAAGGGACTAGAGTATTTTACCGCTCAAGGGGACAGGAAAACCCAGATAGCTCAAGGGGCGCACCCCTTTAATCCCGATGACACCAAGACCGGAAGTATCGTAGGTTCTAGTCATCTAGAACCGACCCTTTTTATCTCGGGCAGTCTATCGGGCAGGCAAGGCACTACTTCTCCTCCTCAGCAGACAAAACCAATATCAGGTCTGGTAGCTGACTGGACGTCTCTAGATCCTAAGTCGGAGACCGCTATATTGGGGCGTAACCCGAAAGAAACGGGGGAAATAGCCCTAGAGAAAAACCTGGCCAGGCAACTTAACCTGGCTATAGGAGATGATATAGCGGCTAGTTCGCTATGTTCGGCAAATAGTTGTCTCAAAGATCGCAGCTATAAGGTAGTTGGGGTTTTTGTTGCTCCTCACTCTAACTGGCAACAACTACGTTTGGGGAAAGCCGCTAAACAAGAAATCATGGGCTTTCAAGGTTCAGTTTCTACCCAGTCACCCATGAAAGGTACTTGGAGTTTCAGCGATTTGAATCGGGACGAAAATAAATACCCTTACTTTATTTATTCGTATCAGGTACTTTCTAATACCGATTTTTCGACTGAGGTTAGAAAAGAACTTAATCAGGCGCATTTGCGCGTTATTCGCGCCGAAGATAGGCCTTTTTGGGACTATAAAGCAATTAGTTTCGGTTATCGTGTAGCCCTATTTTTAGCTCCGCTAGCAATCTATTTATTACTAATCATGGTTTTTTCTGCTCCGGTAATGAGGGGGACACTTACTAAACAAAGCGGTGACCTAGAGGTGCTGGAACGCCTGGGCGCACCCCCGGCGACTACCGCTAGAGTGATTGGGGTTCAAGGAATCCTATTAGGATGGATCGGGGTAAGTGTGGGAGTAATTGTAGGTTACGCTCTCCAACAGATAGTAATCTCTCCCAATACCGGATCTCCTCACATTGTGCACTTTTTCCTCGTATTAGAAGCAGTTTTAGGGATTACAGTTTGTGTTTTAACCCTGTTCGGCGTGCATAAAAAACTACAAAAAGCGGTTGCTCGTAGCGGCAAATAGCTTTGTCGTCTGTCTCCTTAAAAATGTTGGAAGCGACTACCGGGGCTAATCCCAATAGTAGGGGTGGGATAGCAATCTTCTATCCCACCCCTACTATAAAAGGGATTATTTAACTAGCGAGCGTACTTGCTGTGCGATAGCCAATTCTTCATTGGTCGGAACCACCAGCACTTTTACTGATGAATCCGGGGTTGAGATAATTGCTTCCCGCCTGAAATGTTCTTTATTTAGCTCTAAATCTATTTTTACTCCCAAGAAAGCTAGACTTTCGCACAGTTCAGAACGTACCCAGGGGTCATTTTCGCCCACCCCCGCAGTGAAAGTCAGCGCGTCTAGTCCGCCCATAACTGCGTAATAGGCTCCCACGTATTGCAGGAGGCGGTGCTGGTAAATATCCATGGCTGTCCGTGCGTTTTGGTCACCGGATAACACCAGCTCCCATACTTCACGCATATCATTATGCCCGGTCAGACCCTTCATGCCTGATTGCTTATTGAACAGGTCATCAATCTCGTCAATCGACATTCCCGCTTCGCGGTACAGGTGGAATACGGTAGCCGGATCAATATCGCCGGTTCGTCCTCCCATAACCAAACCCTGAAGGGGAGTAAGCCCCATAGAAGTATCAAGTGGTTTACCACAAACTACCGCAGATGCCGAAGCCCCATTTCCTAGGTGTAAAACAATCTGTTTTAAGTCTTTGCGTCCCAAAATAGAACTTACTCGCTCAGACACATACTGGTGAGAAGTGCCATGTGCTCCATAGCGGCGAATACGGTATTTTTCAGCAACGTCCTGTTTCAAAGCATAGGTGGCAGCTTTATTAGGAAGCTGATTAAAGAAAGCAGTGTCAAATACTGCCACGTGAGGAACATCTGGCAGGATACGTTTCGCCGCATCAATACCTTTAAGATGGGCGGGATTATGTAGCGGTCCCAGCGGGCATAATTCCTGGATTAGTTCATATACTCGCTGGTCGATCACAGCCGGACCGGAAAAATAGGAGCCTCCCTGAACTATGCGGTGACCCACCCCGATTACATGAGAATCTTCCAAAGGCGGGCCTACCTGTTCGAAAAGCTCCTCAACTACCGCCATCCCCTCTAAATGGTCACGTACGCTGCGGGTTAGTTTCTTTTCGAGGGAGCCGTGAATATGTTTAATCCGGCTTTCTTTCTCTCCAATCTGTTCCACAATCCCGGAAGCTATGGCTTGCCCATCTGCCAGGTTAATCATTTTGTATTTAATAGAAGATGAACCAGAGTTGATAACCAGAACGGTTTCTGTTGTCATTTTTTCGTTCTCCTTAGCTGGATTAATCCTGTGCCTGAATAGCAGTGATAATTATGGTATTAACAATATCTTCAACTAGGGCTCCGCGGGAAAGATCATTTACCGGTCTATTTAACCCTTGCAAAACGGGTCCGACCGCAACCGCGTCAGCGGTGCGTTGAGCAGCTTTATAAACACAGTTGCCCACATCCAAATGGTTGAATACGAATACGTTAGCTTTACCGGCAACCGGTGAGTTTGGGCGTTTTTTGGCGGCTACCTGTGTATCTACTGCGGCATCGAATTGCAAAGGGCCGTCAATGGCTAAATCGGGGCATTTATCTTTAGCTATTTGGGTTGCCTCTTTTACTTTATCCACAGTTTCTCCTGCGCCCGAGTCCCCAGTGGAGTAGGAAATTAAGGCAACTTTTGGTTCTACCCCAAAATCGCTCGCTGTCTTGGCGCTCGAGATAGCAATATCTGCTAGTTGGGTGGCATTAGGATTAATCGAAACTGCGCAGTCAGCATATAGGTCGATGTGGTCAGAGAACAACATTAGGAATGCCCCCGAGACTGTCGATACTCCCGGTTTGGTTTTAATGATTTGTAAGGCGGGTCGAATCGTGTTTGCGGTGGTGTGGCAAGCACCAGAGACCATTCCGTCCGCGTCGCCGTTCTCAATCATCATGGTTGCGAAATATGCCGAGTCTTTCAACATTTCTTCCGCTTTTTCTTCGGTTACTCCTTTTTTGGCGCGCAACTCGGCGAGGCGAGAACAGTAGTGAGCCAGTTTTTCTTTATCGCGAGGATTTACTATTTCGGCTGCGCTTAAATCAATATTTAGGCGTTTTGCACTGGCACTAATTTGGCTTTCCTCTCCGATAATGACTATTTCGGCAGCTTCTAACGCTAGTACCTGAGCCGCTGCTTTTAAGACGCGGTCGTCCTCAGGTTCGGGAAGAACTATTTTACGTAGGGAAGATTTTGCCCGTTTAGTTAGCTCTGCCTGGTAGGTTAGCGGGGGAATGCCGGGGGTGGGGGTATTTTCGAGGGCGTGGGCAAGTATCTCGCTTTGCTTAGCAGATATTTCGGTATTGGGAGTAACGATTACCGGGGAATGAGCGCTTGAACTCTCAAAGGCAAATGAGGCGTTAAGCAAGATAGAGGCGATAGGGGTTCCGCCTTGTTTTTCGATTTGTACCGCCATGGCGTGAGCGGCGGCACTTGCTCCCTGAGAATCCAGGTTCTGTGCGTCAATTACTAAAATGATGGGGGCGCGAAGATGGCGAGCCACGTCAGCATGAATACCGCAAATATCTAAACCGGCTGGCACATCACTAAAACTTCCTGAAAACACAGTCGCCTGTTTCGTATAAAGGCTATTTACCAGTTCTTGTGCACATTTTTGGGGTTCAAAAAGCCATTTGCTGGGTTCAGCATATGGGGATTCAAATACTGATTTTATCGGGCAATCTTCCAAGGTGCTCGCCAAGGAGGAAGCAATAGAATCAATAGTAATGTTTGCCTGTAAAGGTGCTAAATAACAGCTGTTGGGCATGGTTTTGCCATCTCCGCTTTCGTTAGGGTGTATTTACTAATCAGGTTATCAGTTCCGCCCCACTTGCCCTGCCATATTCCAGGGCCTGGTACGCCACAACTTGGTATTGTAAAGGTTTCAGTTTGTCAGATTTGCCGATATCTAAGCAATAAGCACAAGAGCCCTAGAAATTCTTTACAAAGTACCTTTCGACTCGTGCTACAAAGCCTAATCCCGATATGCTTAGAGGGTGCTGAAAAAAAATCCTGATTCGTCCTCCCCGGTATTGGTAATCGATATGGGGGCACAGTATGCCCAATTGATTGCGCGGCGGGTGCGAGAAGCCCATGTTTATTCCGAGATTGTTCCGCACACTATGGATGCGGAAAAAATCCTAGCCAAGAACCCGGCAGCTATTATTATTTCGGGCGGTCCTTCCTCGGTTTATGCAGAGGGCGCTCCTAGTATTGATTCCGCGATTTTTTCTGCGGGTGTACCGATTTTAGGTATCTGCTACGGGTTTCAGCTTATGGCGCGAACTTTGGGCGGTCAGGTAGGGCGAACCGGGACTCGTGAATACGGGCATACTCAGGCTAAACTGCAAGACGGCGGGGGATGTTTATTTGCCGGTACTCCGCTAGAGCAGACAGTTTGGATGTCTCACGGGGATTCCGTAATTAAAGCTCCCGAAGGATTTAAGGTAACTGCTGCTACCGAACAAACTCCGGTGGCAGCATTTGAAGATTCAACACGTCATCTTTATGGCTTGCAATGGCATCCCGAGGTGTTGCATTCCCAATATGGTCAGCGCGCCTTGGAACATTTCCTTTATAACGGGGCTGGTTTGCAGCCGACTTGGACTGCCGATTCTATTATTGACACCCAAATTGAAAAGATTCGCCGTCAAGTGGGTAATGCCCGGGTTATTTGTGGTTTATCTGGGGGAGTGGACTCTTCGGTGGCAGCTGCCCTGGTACATAAAGCTATTGGGGATCAACTGACCTGCATTTTTGTTGATCATGGTCTTTTGCGTGCGGGAGAGCGAGAACAGGTTGAACGTGATTACGCTGCTTCAACCGGGATTAAAATTGTGACGGTAGATGAATCGGAACGCTTCCTGACTGCATTGGCTGGGGTTAGCGAGCCGGAAGCGAAACGTAAAATTATTGGTCGCGAGTTCATTCGCTCTTTTGAGGCTGCTCAACGCGCCCTCGTAAAAGAAGCTGGTGAAAGCGGAGAAGAGATAAAGTTCCTGGTGCAAGGAACTTTATATCCTGACGTAGTCGAGTCCGGTGGGGGTGAAGGAGCTGCCAATATCAAGAGTCACCATAATGTTGGAGGCTTGCCGGAAGACCTTAATTTTGAATTAATCGAGCCGCTCAGGACGCTTTTCAAGGACGAGGTACGCGAGATTGGTTTAGCTTTGGGAGTGCCGGAGCAAATCGTTTGGCGTCAGCCTTTCCCCGGTCCTGGCTTAGGGATTCGCATTATCGGCGAGATTACCGCGAAGCGATTAGAGATTTTACGGGCTGCCGATAAAATCGCTCGTGAAGAGCTAACGGCGGCCGGTTTAGATCGGGACATTTGGCAATGTCCGGTCGTTTTACTTGCCGATGTGCGCAGTGTCGGGGTACAGGGGGATGGACGTACCTATGGGCATCCGATTGTGCTTCGCCCGGTTTCTTCTGAGGACGCGATGACGGCCGATTGGTCGCGTTTGCCCTACGAGGTTCTCGCTAAAATTTCTAACCGGATTACTAACTCTGTTCCGGAAGTGAACCGAGTGGTTTTGGACTGCACCTCCAAGCCACCAGGAACAATCGAGTGGGAGTAGAGAAGGGTTTGCACTGCTCCAGGGGGCTTAATGATAGGTCATGATAAAATGCTCGATGTCGCAGTTACGTCGAAAGGTAAATCATTGAGTACTCCTATCCATCCAGACTCCTCAAATCCGGGGTCTGCATCATCAGAACCTGAATCAAGCAATATTCCCAACGTTCCTACTGGTGAGGCAACTAACCCTAATCCGTCAATGCCGCTGCCAGCTCCAACACTTGGTCAGAATCCTCCAGTACCTCCTGCGGGAATGGTTCCTCCACCTCCTCCTGGTGGTTTCCCACCTCCCGGTGCGCCAGGTGCTTATCCAGCCTACCCCTCGCAACCTGGATTTGGAGCACAGCCGATTCCTAATGCTTCCAACTCAATGTCAGCCGGGCAGAATCCCTATCCGCAGACAGGATATGAACCGCTCAATCAAATAGCGGGTTATCCGGTCTACCCAGGTAATAGTGCCGGATATCCAGGAATGAAGAAACCGGCAGGAGATTTTGCTCTGGCATTGAAAGCTATTTGGCCAACTTTTACAGGAATGCACAAATCTGAAGGACAACTCCGGGTAAAAGCAAACTCCCAGTTGAAATACTGGTGGTGGGTCATGATGCTGCTATTTGCTCTGGTAGCTGGACTGTCTTCCTCTGTGCTCCTTGCTCGCAGTGCAGATATTTTCTCTGGAGGAATACTGGGGGCTTCTGGATACGGAACCTATAGTGTCTTGTACTTCGCGCAATGGTTACTTTGCTTTGTAATCTTCACGCTGGTGGCGTTCGCGGCTGTGATTCTGCGGGCTCTATTAGCGTTAGCTGCTGCCCGTACCAAGCAAACTGCGGTGTCCTTTACCCAGGTAGCTTCAATAGTTGCTACTGGGCTGGTATTGCCCACTTTTGTGCTGTCATTGATGTTCTTAAGCGCCCTGCTCCCGATTCCCGTTTTGACCACCATAGTGATATTGGTGCTGCAACTACTACTTTCGGCATCCTTCTTGATGATGGAATTGTTGGTTTTCGGAGGCTTAAAAGACCTATATCCGAAAGATAAAAGCCCCGAAATGCGGCATACGGTTTTCTTTGTTATCTGGACTCTGTGTGCTTCCTTGATAATCGGAATGTTTGCGGTTCCTACCGGATCGTACGCGCTTTACTCTAGTGCGAAGTCTGCCGTACAAGACAGTGTTCAAAATGAACTCAATAATTTGAATAATTTAGAGCGGTTATTCGGTAACTAATTCAACGCTGGTAGCGATATTTGTAAAGAAGTTAGACCCTTAAACTAAAAGCTTAGTTACCATGGTAAATAACAGCATAAGCGATAAAGAAAGGAAGATGACCATGACTGTTCACGATAATGGGCCCGAACCATACAGCTTCGATTTGGAAACTGAAACCAAGGAAAACACCAACTATCGCACCACCGCCTGGACCGGAAAATTCTTGCAGGTAACTCTAATGTCTATTCCGGTAGGTGAATCCATCGGTTTGGAAGTACACCCCGATAATGACCAATTCCTTCGCTTAGATGCTGGTAAAGGGAAAGTGGTGATGGGAGACGCAGAAGATAACCTCACTTTTGAACAAGAAGTTAGCGACGGCTGGGCAGTAATGGTACCCGCTGGTAAGTGGCATGACATTATCAATGTCGGTGACGAGCCGATGAAACTCTATGCCGTTTATTCTCCGTCCCACCACGCGAAAGGAATCGTACAAGAGACTTTCGCGCAGGCAGAACAGGACGAGGAATCCGGTAAGGACGTTCCTCCCGAATGGACAGTTCAGCTAGGTAAATAAGTTTCCTCTCCGAATCGAATCGGACGGTATTTAGCTTGACTTTTAACTAAAAAATCAGTTTTAGCTAAACAAATTGGCGGTGTCACCTCGGCTTGCGTGGTGACACCGCCAACTAATTAGTTCCGCACCAAAAATCGATGCTCGAGAGTGGGCAACTTAGGAATCTAACTCTTCAAGGGCGGCTTCTAGGCGAGTCAGCTTCGCGCTCATTTCGCCGCTGCGACCGGGACGAATATCGGCTTTTAGAACTAAAGCCACCCGCGGACCAAATTTAGAAACCGCTTCACAAGCATCTTTGACTACCTGCATACATTCATCCCAGCTCCCCTCGATGGTGGTAAACATGGAATCTGTGCGGTTAGGGAGTCCTGAATCTCGAACCACCTGCACCGCGGCCGCTACCGCGTCCCGCACTCCACCATCAGCGTCAGCAGTAGAAGGGGTAATAGAAAATGCAACTAACATATTTTTACTCTAACCCCATCTTGATAAATACGGTTAGTATAAAACCCTCCCAGAGTATTAAGTGTTCTAAAGCTACTAATCAGCACGTCCTCGAGAAATAAAAAAGCTCCTAAAAATGATAAAAATGCAGGAAACGTGACGAATATAGCCTGTCTGTAAGCAATAAGGGATTGGTAGGTAAGGCGCCGACCCTGGTAGGCTAAAAGGGTAGTTGGTTCCTGTGGGCTTGTTTCAATGAGTCCCGGGCAAGCAACTAACAGGCTTCCCGGGCAGCTGGTTAAACCAGAGGTCAGGGGAATGCGGTTGGGTAGTGGGTGAGAATTCAGACGACTTCCCAATTTCGCGCGCAAAATTTCATATCGGGCAGCTATTTCAGATAAGGGAAGACTTTGAATAAGCGGATTTTCGTAAGAAAAAAGAACGATACCACCCAGTTCAATGTCTATGACATCTTTGGTCTGGACACTTCTGCCCTCGAAAAGGTGAAATATACGGTATTCGCCGAGATAAACCAGGATATCGTACTCGATAGCATTGACCTTAATGACTACTACGTCCTCGAATATCTGCCAGGTCAATTTGATCAACGCGCCGATGCCGCGGAAAAATGCCTAGCCTTACTGGGGTATCAAGCCACCGTGAAATGCGGATATGGGCATACCGGCAAGGTGGAATTCAACCCCATCGAGATGCGGCTTAAAGATATGTCGGTACTGGAAAATGAAACCTATATTCCCAACCGGCAACTGCCCCCCACGGTTGAAATTACCGATGATTACTATGAAAATGCCTCTTTGGCAATGACTAAAGACGACCTATTATTCATCAAAGATTATTTTGAATCTATAGGGCGACTGCCCACCGAAACCGAAATTAAGGTAATCGATACCTACTGGTCAGACCATTGTCGCCACACAACTTTTGAAACTGAGCTAACCGATGCGACCTTTAGCGGTCCTTACGCGGATCGCTTGCAAGCAGAATGGAATCAATATCTGGCAGAACGCAACAGCCAGAAACCAATCACCCTAATGGATTTGGCTACGTTAGCTGCCAAGCGAGAAAAGGTGAAAAACCAGGAAGTCTCTAACGAGATTAACGCCTGCTCGGTATATGTAACCGTGGGTGGCAAACGTTATATCTTGCAATTTAAGAACGAAACCCACAATCACCCCACCGAGATTGAACCTTTCGGGGGGGCTTCAACTTGTATTGGGGGAGCAATCCGCGATCCGCTATCGGGGCGCACCTTTGTCTATCAGGCAATGCGTATTTCTGGCAGCGCCGATCCGCGGCTAGAGGATTCCATAGATGGAAAACTCTCCAGCAAAGAAATTACCCAGCGGGCAGCTGCCGGATATTCCTCCTATGGCAACCAAATCGGGCTGACCACCAACTATGTTAAAGAAATCTATCATCCTGGCTATCGCGCGAAGCGCCTCGAACTCGGGTTCGTAGTTGGGGCAGCACCCGCGGAGAATATTATTCGCGAAGAACCTGCTCCCGGGGATCTCATCCTCTTGATTGGAGGACGGACCGGACGTGACGGGATTGGGGGAGCCACTGGCTCGTCCAAGACTCACACCCGCGCCTCAGCCCAAACCTGCGGAGCGGAAGTACAAAAAGGTAACCCGATTGTTGAGCGCAAAATCCAACGCCTGTTCCGCCGAGGTGAGGTAGCCAAACGGATTAAAAAATGTAACGACTTTGGCGCGGGGGGAGTCTCCGTCGCTATCGGGGAACTAGCTCCCGGCTTGGAAATAGAACTTGACCGCGTGCCGGTAAAATATCAAGGTTTAAGCGGAACCGAACTGGCTATCTCAGAATCTCAAGAACGAATGGCGGTCTGTATTGACCCCGCAGATTTGCAGTTCTTCTATGATGCTTGCGCGGCCGAGGACGTAGAAGTCACCCAGGTTGCAACCGTCACCGATAACCGGCGTCTGGTGATGCATTACCTGGGAGAAACTATCGTAGACATTTCCCGCGATTTCCTAGATACCAACGGGGTGCGCTCCCAGGCGCAATTTGCGGCGACCTCCAGCGGAAACATCACTGCTCAACGCAGCATTGACGGTAACGACTTGCAAGAACAATTGGCGAACAATCTAGCTGATTTAAACATTTGCTCGCAGCGCGGATTAAACGAAATATTTGACTCCTCGATTGGGGCAACCACCTTAACCTTGCCTTATGGGGGCAAGTTCCAACGCACCCCCTCCCAGGTGAGCGCCCAGCTAATTTCGGTTGAAGACGGACAAAGCGATATTGCCTCGGTAGCGGCCTACGGGTTTGAACCGTCCTTAGCGAACCAAAGCCCCTACCACAGCGCCATCGTTTCCGTAGTACAGTCCATGTCGCGCCTAGCCGCAGCCGGGGTAGATTATCGCGACCTATATTTCAGTTTCCAAGAATACTTCCCACGGCTGGGTAAAGATCCAGAAAAATGGGGAACGGTGGTGGAATCCCTCTTAGGAGCCAATCGAGTTCTGCGGCATTTCCATTTAGCCTCCATCGGCGGTAAAGATTCCATGTCGGGCACTTTTGAAGATATGAATGTACCGCCTACGTTGGTTAGTTTCGCGATTGGTATGCAAGCAGCGGATAAACTGCGCACCCCCGAGTTTAAAGCCCGAAATCACCGTATTTACCTGCTGAAAATGGAAAACGATGAGCTAGGGGCGGTAGATTTAGATTCTTTCCAATCCGCACTTGATTTGCTGGTAAATACTAACCCGCACGCCGTTTACGCCTTGGGTTATGGCGGAATCGCCGAGGCACTGCCCAAAATGGCTTTTGGAAACCGGATAGGTTTTGCCGTAGATACCGAAGAGGATTTGTTCGCTTCCCGCTTCGGCAGTTTCATCATCGAGAGCGACCAGCCCTTAGATTTACCATTGCTTGGATACACTGGCAGCTGGCAAGAAACCAGCATTAACGGTCAGCGTATTGATTTGGCTGCTTTACAACAGGCTTGGGAAGAACCCCTTCAAGAGATTTTCCCAACCGCCGGTAGCCAGATTTCCCATGATGATTTGCGCGTAGACGAAAGCTGCCTAACCAAAACCCTACATGCGCCCTATCGAAAAGAAAATCCGCAGGTATTTATTCCCATCTTCCCCGGTACTAACTGTGAATATGATATGAACAGAGCTTTTACTCGCGAGGGTGCGCAGGTAGTAACGGAAGTGTATCGAGATGCTGCTTCCTATGCTCGGCAAATCGAACAAGCAGACATTCTGGCAGTTCCCGGAGGATTTTCAGTCGGTGACGAACCCGACGGATCGGCAAAGTTCATTGTTTCGGTGCTGCGCCAAGCCCAGGTTAAAGAAGCCGTACACTCCTTGCTGCGCAAGGGGGGCTTGATTCTGGGAATTTGTAATGGTTTCCAGGCATTAATCAAATCTGGTTTACTTCCCTACGGACAGATTCGGGATTTAGATGCAAATTCGCCAACTTTGGCACAAAATGACAGCGAGCATCACGTAGCCAAAATCGTACGTACCCAAGTGGCATCGGTAGCTTCACCCTGGTTAAGTTCCTTCGATGTAGGCGAGGTACACCACATACCTATTTCTCATGGAGAAGGACGGATAGTGATGAGCTCGGCAGACTACGATAAATATCTAGCAGCTGGGCAAATCGCCACCAAATATATTGGGGAAAATCCCAACGGATCGTCCTATGAAATTGAAGGACTCTTGGCTCATCAGGGGCAAATCCTGGGGAAAATGGGTCATTCCGAACGCAGCGGTAGCGGCTTATACCGCAACTACTGTCCCGAAATAGAACAGAACATATTTAGAAACGGGGTTAATTATTTCCGATGGATGTAGCAATTATTTTTGGCTCTGCCTCTGATAAAGAAAAAATGGCAGGCGCAGCTAAATGTTTAGATGAATTCGGGCTGGAATACAAAGCATTTATCGCTTCTGCGCACCGGGTTCCAGAATTATTAGAGACCATTCTAAAAGAAGCCGTGGACTCGGGGGCGAAAGCTATCATTGCGGGAGCCGGACTGGCAGCACACCTGCCGGGAGTAATCGCTTCTAAAGTCACTATCCCAGTTATCGGAGTACCCTTAGATGCGGCTTTGGGCGGACAAGATGCTCTCTATTCAATCGTGCAAATGCCCAAAGGAATCCCGGTTTCGACGGTGGGAATCAATAACTCCTATAACGCTGCTATGACTGCGGT
The DNA here is from genome assembly GCA_900120415.1 of Urmitella timonensis. GTDB lineage: Bacteria > Actinomycetota > Actinomycetes > Actinomycetales > Actinomycetaceae > Varibaculum > Varibaculum timonense_A. Next base: position 470,904 of record FQLW01000005.1, read on the forward strand.
TGAAATCATCGGTACCAGCAACCAGCAGGTAGCTGCGCAGCTAAAAGAATACCGCGAAAATATGAAGAAAAAATTCACTGCCGAACCGATTAATTTTTAATAAAAATACAATAAAAGAGAAGGCAAAATAATGGAGAAGAAAGAATTTCTTTACGAGGGTAAAGCCAAGAAAATCTATGCTACCGACGACCCTGATAAAGTCATCGTCTACTACAAAGACGATGCTACTGCCGGTAACGGAGAGAAAAAGGGCACCATTAAAGATAAAGGTGTAATTAACAATGAGCTAACCAGTTACCTGTTTGAAATGCTGGCTTCCCACGGGGTGAAAACCCATTTCCTTGAGAAACTCAGCGATCGCGAACAATTGTGCGTCAAGCTAGATATTGTTCCGCTAGAGGTAATTACCCGCAATATTATTGCGGGTTCTATGGCTAAACGCCTAGGTCTAGAAGAGGGAACTATCCCGAAGAAAATGATTCAAGAGTTCTCCTATAAGGACGATAGCTTGGGTGACCCCCTGATTAACTCTGATCATGCGATTGCCATCGGGGCAGCGACCGAAGAAGAAGTTGCCGAAATCCTGGAGGTAACCGCTAAGATTAACCAGATTCTTTCTGATGCTTTCAAGAAAGAAGGCATCCTCTTAGTGGACTTCAAGATCGAGTTTGGTCGCGACAAGGACGGGAATCTGCTGTTAGCAGACGAAATCACCCCAGACACCTGCCGGCTTTGGGACGCAGAAACCAAGAAGAAACTAGACAAGGATCGCTTCCGGCGAGATATGGGCGGGATTGAAGAAGCCTACAAGGAAATCCTGCACCGCATTACCAAGAAATAACTAATTGCGCTTTTCCTGGGGGCGGAACCTCGCTTGCGCCCCCAGGAAAAGCGCCACAATGTAGAGCGCTACTGAGGGCAAGGGAAAACAGATTATGGTCAGCTATAAAGATGCCGGTGTCGATAAAGAAGCAGGCTATGAGCATGTGCGCAGGCTGAAGAAAATGGTAGACTCCACCCAAAATGAACAGGTTTTGGGATCGCTAGGCTCATTTGCTGCTCTGTATGAGCTGGGAAACTACCGCAATCCAGTCCTGGTTTCCGGCACTGACGGGGTAGGAACAAAACTTAAAATCGCTTTCGCCCTCGAAAAATACGACACTGTAGGTATTGACCTGGTGGCAATGTGTGTAAATGACGTGCTCTGTCATGGGGCGCGCCCGCTATTCTTCCTCGACTATCTGGCTTGCTCCCAGCTAGACGCCGACGTTTCTGCCCAATTGGTTTCCGGGGTAGTTGCTGGCTGTAAACAAGCCGGGGCTGCCCTAGTGGGGGGCGAAACCGCAGAAATGCCCGGATTTTATGCACCCGGAGACTACGATATGGCCGGTTTTGCCGTCGGCGTGGTAGAAAAAGATGCCATTATAGACGGCTCGGCTATCCGTAGCGGCGACCGAGTGATAGCACTTCCCTCCTCAGGACTACATTCCAACGGCTTCTCCCTGGTAAGAGCACTATTTAAAGATGACTTTTCGCCAGAGCTACTTACGCCCACCAGAATATATGTACCTGAAATTCTGGCTTTACTAGACAAAAAAGTTAAACTTCATGGCCTAGCGAATATCACTGGCGGGGGGCTGGAAGAAAACGTACCTCGGATTATTCCCGAGGGGCTCACCGCCCAGATTGAAAAATCCAAAGTTCGGATTCTCGATATTTTTAGGCGCAGTGAGTTCGACGCAGTTAGCGAACCGGAAATGTGGGGAACTTTCAATATGGGAGTGGGGTTTGTGCTAGTGGTTCCCCCGGAAGAACTGCCACAAATACAAGCCATAGTGCCTGATGCTTACGAAATAGGAGAAATAAAAGCACAAATTCCCGAGCAGCAAGGCAATAAAATATGCCTGCGATAATCAGCTATTGCTTTAGGTAGCAGACACAAATCTTTTGGAATCGTTAGCGGAAAAAGGGAGAATAAAAGCTGATGGCGAAGATTTTAATAGTAGGTAACGGGGGACGCGAAAACGCGATTAAGCGCGCCCTGAGTGCTCACGAGATTGCCCAAACCACGTCCTCTAAAATGCAAGAAATCTTGCAGACGGCGCGCGATTTCTCCGCTGATTTAACCATTGTGGGCAGCGAAGACCTGCTAGTTGCCGGAATTGAAGATTTATTTAGCCAGGCAGGAATGAAGCTGTTTGGGCCGGGTAGGGCGGCTGCCCGACTAGAGGGCTCGAAAGCCTATGCCAAAGACTTTATGAAAAAATACGGGGTAAAAACCGCCCGCTACCAAACTTTCAGCGACTACGAGACCGCGATTGCGGGACTGGTGGATTTTAACCTCCCGGTAGTGGTGAAAGCTTCTGGACTTGCAGCCGGAAAAGGGGTAATCATCTGCGAAACCGCAGATGAAGCTCGTGATGCGATTGCGGAAATCATGGTTGAGGGACGATTCGGCAAAGCCGGAGAACAGGTTATCTTAGAGGAATACCTGGTCGGCAAAGAAGCCTCTATTCTCAGTCTCGCTAATGAAAAAGGTATCTTTCCGCTAGTTTCTGCCAAGGATCATAAGAAGATTGGCGAAGGAGAAACTGGTCCCAATACTGGTGGAATGGGAACTTTTGCTCCCAATCCGTTTTACACCGATGAGCGGCAAGCCCAGTTTGAACGCGACATTTTGGCTCCGACTTTGAAAGGTATCCAGGCAGAGGGGCTAAAATTTGCGGGCTGTATATTCTTTGGTTTAATGCTCACTGATAATGGCACTTACCTTTTGGAATACAATATGCGCTTTGGCGACCCGGAAACCCAAGTTGTATTGCCACTCCTCGATAGCGATTTATATTCACTTTTAACTGCCTGTATGCAGCGGACACTTACCCAGGAAGATATTAAAATACGTAATCAAAAAGCTATCTGTCTGGTATTAGCCTCAGGGGGATATCCCGGAGATTACCAGAAAGGTAAAGAAATTACCGGTCTGGATGGAGTCGATTATCTAGAGGCGGGAGTGCGCCATGAAAACGGTAAAAGCTACACCAATGGTGGGCGGGTGCTAAACCTTTTGGCACAAGCCGACACTCTAGAGGCAGCCAGAAATATAGTCTATAAGAATGCTGAAATAGTAGATTTTGCGGGTAAAACCTATCGTAAAGATATAGGTAGCGACGCTATTTAATAAACCAGTCCTATCGCTTAGGGTTTTTAATTATTTAGGAGGACGAGCTTGCAGGCACAAACGGTAACTAACCTGGGAGAAGAATGCGGGGTTTTCGGAGTATATGGTTCTCCCGATGCCTCTAGTCTTGTTTATTACGGACTGCACGCCCTCCAGCACCGCGGTCAAGAAGGAGCCGGTATAGCGGTCTCCGATGGCGAAACTATCCGAGTTAAAAAAGCCAAAGGGCTGGTAACCGAAGTTTTTGATGACCCTAAGCGCCTCACTAAACTGAGTGGTTCGCGCGGGATTGGCCATGTGCGGTATTCAACCTCTGGAAATAACTGGTCTTGCAATCTACAGCCCTTTGTGTTCCATCTCCATCAAGGCAATATTGCTTTAGCACATAATGGAAACCTGGTAAATTCTCCGCAGCTTAAAGCGCAGCTAGAGCAGCAAGGCTCTATCTTTAACTCCAACTCAGATTCGGAAGTTCTTATGCATTTAATAATGCATGAACAAGGCACCTTCTATGAAAAATTATGTGCAGCCTTGAATAAACTGCGGGGCGGATTCACCTACCTGATTATGACCGATGACACCATGTACGGGATTGTGGATCCGCACTGTCTGCGTCCTTTAGTAATTGGGAAGATGAAGACTCGGGGAGGCTGGGTTTTAGCCAGTGAGAGTTGCGCTCTAGATTTGATTGGGGCTGATTTCTACCGGGATTTGCGCGGTGGGGAAATCGCTATTATCAACGAGGACGGTCTTAAGATTAAGCGCTACTGCGAGGAACAAGATACTTGCGTTGCCGCCATGGAATATATTTATTTCGCTAGACCAGATTCCAATATTTTGGGGAAAAATGTTCATGCGGTGCGTAAACAGTGCGGGATGGCCCTCGCTAAAGAACAGCCCACACCGGGCGCGGATATTGTAATCGGCGTTCCTAACTCCTCACTTTCTGCCGCCTCGGGCTATGCGGAAGCTGCACACCTGCCCTATGAAATGGGATTAATAAAGAACCAGTACGTGACTCGCACTTTTATTCAACCAAAGCAATCATTGCGGGAAAAGGGCGTATTGATGAAGCTGTCTGCGGTCAAAGGAATCGTAGAAGGTAAATCCGTGGTGATGGTTGATGACTCGATTGTGCGTGGCACTACCTCTAGAAGAATCGTGAAACTGTTAAAAGATGCTGGGGCTCGCGAGGTACATGTGCGGATTGCTTCCCCTGAGTTTATTTTTCCTAGTTTCTACGGTATTGATGTTTCTAATTCCGCTGAACTAATCAGTGCCCATATGGATGTCGATGAACTGGGTGCCCATTTGGGGGCAGATTCTCTGGCGTACCTGTCGGTTGCGGGTCTGGTTGAATCGGTAGGTTTGAATCTTCCCGGACCTTATGGTGGTTTGTGTATGGATTCATTTGCCGGGCATTACCCGGCGGGTCTTGGTAGCTACGAGGAAGAATACCTTGAAACTATGACGAAGATTCAAAGCGACTTTTCTAATAAGTATCGCTAGTTTTCTTCCGGGTTAAGCGAATCTTATCGCGCGCCTGCCAGGCGGGGATTAGCTCGGTTGTTAGCATTGCCACCAGCACTAAAGCGCCCCCGATAAGCATTCTCGAAGTCACGTCCTCGCCGCCGAAGAATACCGCAAAGAAAGCGGCAAACACCGGTTCCATGGTCATAACTACCGCGGCTTTAGTAGGACGTAGCTGACTTTGCGCCCAAGTTTGCAAGATAAGGGCTCCGATAGCGGCAAAGACTACTGTGTAGGCGATTGCCACCCACGCCGAAACAGTATGGGGCAAAGTTATACCGAATGGGAGCGCCGCGAGGGGACAAAATAAGCCTAAAGCGATTAGCTGTACCGCCGCTAAGGTTAAGGGGTTATCTCTCGTAGCCCAGCGAGCCGTCAGCACGATATGTAATGAAAAGAGAATCGCCCCGATTAAGGTGATTGTTTCCCCAATCCCGATTGATAGCCCCTTCAGACTCAATACCATCAATCCTGCCAGGGCGATTATGGCGGCCGCCAAGTTTACCGGTTTGATTTTTTCGCGGAAAAGTAACCATACCAGCAGGGGAGTGAGCACCACATATAGACCGGTAATAAACCCTACTACCGATGCATCGGCGCTCTCTAACCCTTTGGTTTGAAAAATCTGGGCACTGGCATAGACAAAACCTAAGCCGAAGCCGTGAATCCAGGTTTCTTTGGGGGCGCGGCGCAGGCGGGAAAAGAAACATATTCCAACCAGAATTCCTGAGGCTAAGAAGCGAATCGCTAGGAACGATAAGGTGCTCATATCGCTTAAGAGGTCTTTAATCAAGAAAAAGGTGGATCCCCAAACAGTGGTCGCAACTAGCAGCGCACATACCGCTAAACTTTGTCGATAGTAGCGGTTAAGTCCCTTAAAATAAACCTGGTTGGATTTAATCATCACTCGATTCTAGAGCCGCCCTCGTAAGGAATTCTATTTGGAACGGTGTGTACTCTAGCACCCCCTAGAAATCGGGCAGGTAGCTGGGGCTGGCTATCAGAGCACCTCAAGCGAGAGCTGGTTATTTTATGCTATTCTTCCCTTCAGGTAAACGTTAGGAGAGTGATGGAAACCAGGAAGCTATCGCATCTAACTGGTGTTCCTATTCCCAATTCAAACCCGCTGTGGCGGGGTATTTTTTTATCAAAAACTATTAACAGGAAAGGACGTAAATATGCAGGATCACTATGATTTTCCGCGTTTTGGAGTAGGGCAACATCTGATCTCGGTGTCTCAGTTCGATCACGAGAATCTGCAAGAGTTCTTTGACCTAGCCGAGTTTTTGCGTCCTATTGCGCAGCGTAAACAAATCTGTACCGTACTTGATGGGGCGGTTCTTTGCTCCCTGTTCTTTGAGCCTTCTACCCGCACCCGCCTTTCTTTTGAATCTGCTTTTTTGCGTCTCGGGGGAGAAGTCGAAACCACTACCGGTTTCACTTTTTCTTCTATGGCTAAAGGGGAATCAATCGCCGACACCTCGCGCGTGGTGTCCGGGTTCACCGATGTTTTAGTAGTTCGCCACCCAGATGCTGGTTCGGTAGCTGAGTTTGCCCGCCACTCTATAGTGCCGGTACTGAATGCGGGAGATGGTTCTGGTGAGCATCCCTCTCAGGCGTTATTAGATGTGTTCACGATGCGCAAGGAACTCGATAAAAGAGGTAAGAGCCTGGATGGCTGCACTATCGCTATCATGGGTGATTTAAAGTACGGTCGCACTGTTCATTCCCTAATGAAACTAATGAGCCTCTATGAGAATGTCACCTTTAGGCTGTTTTCTCCTCCCTCCCTGGAACTACCGGGACAAATTGCTGACTATGCTACTAAACGGGGAGGACGAGTAGTTACCTGTGGCACTCAGATTGAGGCTTTAGAGGGCGCAGATACGGTTTACGCTACCCGAGTCCAACGCGAACGGATGACTGAAGAACTGGCGAAATCAAAACAGCTGCAAGGCTGCTTACTCGATAAAGCCATGCTTGAACAAGCGGGTGTTGCCCAAGATATTATTATCTGTCACCCGCTGCCTCGTGATTCGCGTCCTAATGCGCTAGATCTTTCAACTGACGTGGACTGTTTGCCCGGTCTGTCGATTTTTAAGCAAACAGATAATGGGGTTCTGGTACGGATGGCAATGTTCCTAACCACTATGGGGGTAGGTAAACAGTTGGTGCAAGCAAAAACCAAGCAAAAAATCTGGAAAGTAACTCCCGAGGAAGAATAGTCAGTTATTTAGCTGTCTATCAGTTAGCTTTTCGGTCAGGGCTTTTAGAGCGAGCCAGGATAGGTAGCTAGGTTATTATTGTCTACTCTGCTAATAGATTTTTCGTTATAAATTTTTCGCCTCAGAGAGTGCAAGTAGTGGCATAAACGTTTATCGGGGTTGAGTAAACTTGGTTTACTCAACCCCGATACTAACTAAGAGCGATTTACCTATGGATTGCTTCCCGAACCTTACTTCTTGAATAGGGTTTTGCGGGCATAAACCGGCTCAGAGGTTACTTGCAATCCCAATTGGCGGAAAATGTGGGTATCGACTGAACCGAGAATCGTGGTGGTGTGGACTTCGCAACCTCTAAGATTAACCAGTTGCTCTAGAGCTTTGCGCGCATTTTCATCGGTATCGGCAGAAACTGAAAGCGCAATCAAGACTTCATCGGTATGCAGACGGGGATTTTGCGCACCCAAATGGTCAACCTTTAGGGTTTGAATCGGCTTAATTGAAGTCGGCGCAAGTAATTGAACCTTATTGTCGATTCCGGCCAGCAGTTTCAGAGCATTTAATAGCATAGCCGAGCAGCACCCCAATAGAGGAGAGGTTTTACCCATCACAATCGTGCCATCACTAAGCTGCATAGCGGCTGCGGGAGCGCCAGTTTCGGACTCTAAACTAAGAGATGGATGTACCACAGTGCGGTAATCCTTGGTGATTCCCAGTTTTGCCATGGTCATGGCAATGCGGTGAGATTCAATTGGATCAGCCTGGGAAGCGGCTTCAGTACCTAAAGCGTGATAGTAACGCCGTACTACCTCTTGCTTTGCTGCCTCCTGGCAGACTAAATCGTCACTTATGCAAAAACCAGCCATATTAACGCCCATATCGGTTGGGGACTGATAGGGGCAAGAACCGGCTAACTGCTGTAGCAAGGAACGTAGCAGTGGAAACACTTCCACATCGCGGTTATAGTTCACTGCCTGTTTTCCATATGCCTGCAAATGGAAAGGATCAATCATGTTTACGTCATCAAGGTCAGCGGTGGCGGCTTCATAGGCAAGATTGACCGGGTGATCTAGGGGAAGATTCCAAATCGGGAAAGTTTCAAACTTGGCGTAACCAGCTTTTATGCCCCGTTTATATTCGTGGTATATCTGGGAAAGACAGGTTGCTAGCTTTCCGGAACCAGGTCCGGGAGCGGTCACCACCACCAAATCCCGGGTAGTTTCGATATAGTCATTTCGTCCTAGCCCGTCCTCGGAAACAATCAAATCCGTGTTCGAGGGATAACCGGGGATTGTGCGGTGGCGAGCAACCTTTAACCCGGAACGTTGCAGCCGCTCTTTAAATAAACTTGCGATATGGTTATCGTCCTCCATCTGGGTAAGGACAATGTTTTCCACCAAAAAACCGCGCTCACGAAATACGTCCACGAGACGGAAAACGTCTTGTTCATAGGGAATGCCTAAATCTGCTCGCATCTTTTTGCGGCTGAGGTCTTTAGCATTAATCGCGATAACGATTTCCATTTCGTCCCGGAGTCTTTCCAGCATCGAAATTTTGTTATCAGGAGTGAAACCAGGAAGAACCCGGGAGGCATGGAAATCGTCAAATAGTTTGCCCCCCATCTCTAAATAGAGTTTGCCGCCTATCTGCTGGCGACGTTCATCAATATGCTTCGATTGCGAAGAAATATAACGTTCAGAATCAAAACCAATTCGCATTGGAGCCCTTTCATATCCTAAATCCTGTGGGGGATACAAGCGCCCTTACCCATAATAGTAGGTGAACCCCGAAGCGTTAAACCCTGAGGAAAAACAAAGAACTAGGAGCTAGATTTGCCTAAAATGACGGATGTTTAAGGACAGGGGAATATCGCAAGTAAATATCAGGGTCAAGCGCGGTGGTGGATTTGCGCGCCTAAAATCTCGATTAGTATCAAGATGTGAGCGTAGAGTTAAACGAAATAATTAGGCTACTTCAGGAAATATATCCGCCCGAGTTAGCTGAAGAATGGGATCGGGTAGGTCTAATCACTGGTCACCTCGATTCAAAAATAGATAAAGTGCTGGTGGCAGTAGACCCGGTAGCAACAGTTGTAGATCAGGCAATCGCATTACGAGCTCAGCTGATTGTTACCCATCATCCGCTGTATCTAAGAGGAACCTCTTTTGTGGCAGCCACCAACCCCAAAGGCGTTTTGGTGCATCGGCTAATCGAAAATGGGATAGCACTTTTTAACGCCCACACTAACGCTGATTCCGCCAACGGGGGAGTAGCTGATTGTTTAGCGCGCGCCGTAGGTCTTACGAAAACTCGCCCTCTGCTTCCTGTCAGTGAAAATACTGGAAGTGGTCGGATTGGGAAACTTCCTCAGGCTATGACTCTGGGAGACTTTGCGAAACAGGTATCGTCCCGATTACCCAAGTGTCCAGCGGGGATATTAGTAGGTGGCGACCTAGATGCCTCGGTAGAAACGGTAGCCGTTAGCGGTGGCAGTGGAGATTCTTTTCTGAGCGCTGCCCGCGAAAAGGGTGCTGATGTCTATATTTGTGCGGATTTGCGCCACCATCCTGCCTCAGAACATCTAGAAGCGGGAAAGCCTTACCTGATTTGTGCAACTCATTGGGCCAGTGAATGGCCGTGGGTACCCCAATGTTCCCAAATACTTAAAGAAAGTTTTCCCTCTCAACTGGAAGTTATTGCCTCAACCATTTGCACCGATCCGTGGACTAAGCGGATTCTATCTGAAGAACAAGACTAATAGAAAGGAGATTTGATGGAAGCGCCCTGGAAAGATCAACTGGCATTACTGGATTTGCAAGAGCTAGACACGAAAATTACCAAGCTGGTTTCGCGGCGAAAAAAGCTGCCCCAATTAGCGAGGCTAACAGAACTAACTGAAAGCAATAAACAGCTGGCAGCTAAACTAACTGAGCTTTCAACGCTGAAAACCGATAAGAAACGGGCAATCAGCGCCTTAGAAAATGAGGTAGCCGGGATTGAGACTCGCCGAAAAACCCAGCAAAATCGGCTAGATAGCGGGCAAGGCTCACCAAAAGAGTTGCTGAGATTGCAAACAGAAATCCAGCAAATGAATAAGCGCGTAGAGGATTTAGAGGGACAGTTAATCCTCGTAATGAGCGAAGTTGAACAGTTGGACGCTGTTGAGCAAAAAATCTCTAAGCGACAAGCAGAATACGCTCAGGAAACCATCAGTCTGAAGGAAGAAGTTGAAGGGGAAAACTCTCAAATAGGAGAGGAACTAAAGGAGTTAGAAAACCAGCGTAAGCAGCGAGTAGCCGGCATCGATAGCGATTTATTAGATTTATACGAGAATATAAAGTTGCAAACCGGTGGGGTAGGGGCAATAAAAGTTGTTGCCGGATGTCCCGTTGGTTACAATCTCTCGTTCTCAGTAGCCGAGACTGCGCGCTTGCGGGCAGCTAAACCAGAAGAAGTTATTACCTCCGAGGACGAAGGTTATCTGCTGATTCGCTGCCCGCAGTAGTCGCTATTCGCTTATTTAGCTGAGGATTTAGACGATGCCCTGTTCCGTCATGGCATGGGCGACTTTCAGGAAGCTGTTGATATTAGCTCCAATCACATAATTGCCGGCATGTCCATATTCTTCGGCGGTCTGGGCGCATTCATCATGAATGTTGTGCATGATTTTCGTTAGCTCCGTTTCAACCTTTTCAAAGCTCCAGGAGGAACGAGCAGCGTTTTGGCTCATTTCCAAAGCCGAGGTTGCTACCCCGCCGGCATTTGCGGCTTTGCCGGGAGCAAAAAGCACCCCGGAGTCTTGGAACAAACTGGTGGCGTTGGGGGTACAAGGCATATTTGCGCCCTCTGCTACCACTTTTACGCCGCCATCAAGGAGCCGTTTAGCATCCTGGGAAGTCAATTCATTTTGAGTTGCGCAAGGTAGAGCCACCGTTCCCCCGACTGCCCAAGGCTTAGAACCAGAATGATAGGTGACCCCAGCTTTACGGTTAGCGTAATCAGTCAAACGTCCCCGCTCGACCTCTTTAACCTGTTTCAACAGTTCAACGTCGATACCGTCCTCATCCAGCACCCAACCGGACGAATCCGAAACGGTAACCACTTTTGCACCCAGCTGCTCAGCTTTCTCAGCTGCATAAATTGCGACGTTACCAGCACCGGAAATCATGACCCGCTGCCCTTCCAAATCCATGCCCCGGGTTTGCAACATACGCTGCGCAAATAGTACCGTGCCATAACCGGTAGCCTCGGTGCGGGTTTGGGAACCACCCCAAGATAGGGATTTTCCGGTGAGAACCCCGGTCTCGAAACGGTTGGTCAGACGCTTATACATCCCGAATAGGTAGCCGATTTCACGTCCTCCTACCCCGATGTCACCAGCGGGAATGTCGGTGTTTTCGCCAATGTGACGGTAAAGCTCAGTCATGAACTGTTGGCAAAAACGCATAACTTCGGTGTCGGAGCGTCCGTGGGGATCAAAGTCAGATCCGCCCTTGCCGCCTCCGATACCTTGCCCAGTTAGAGCATTTTTGAAAATCTGTTCAAAGCCCAAGAACTTTAGGATTGAACGATTCACGGAACGGTGGAAACGCAGACCGCCCTTATATGGTCCTAGAGCTGAGTTGAACTCAATGCGATATCCCCGGTTTACCTGCACCTCTCCATTGTCATCAACCCAGGGAACCCGGAACAGAATCTGGCGTTCAGGCTCAACTAAACGGTCAAGCAGCTTAGTTTCTGCAAACTCGGGATGTTTTTCTACCGCCGGCCCTATCGATTCCAGAATTTCCCTAACTGCCTGGTGAAACTCGGGTTCATTGGGGTTACGGTCTAGGACTTCGTTATAAACCTCTTCCACAACACTGCTCATAGTGGCTCCTCGCTGTCTATTAACCTCATTCTCCTTATCCGAACGAGGTACGCTACTTCTTTAGGTTTTCATTTTCCGACGAAACGTTACCACTGCAATCCACATTTTGACTAAAGCGTTAAATAATTTTACCTTTCTCACAATTTAGAGGAAGGATGGTTCGGTCAGAGCCTGCTATTGATAGCTCGGTATTTTCTGATGAAGACTGCAGAAAACCCGTGGTTAAATAGTTTGTCACTGCCGGGTATCCTTTAACTATGGCTGATTGCGTACCTTACCGCCCTGCTCCGGGTGATATTCCTACCAGCCCTGGGGTATATAGATTTTTAGATAAAAACGGTCGGGTTATCTATGTGGGAAAAGCAATTAACCTGCGCAATCGGTTAGCAAACTATTTCCAGCCGCTTGATTCTTTACATCCCCGTACCCGGAAAATGGTCACCACCGCTGTCGGGGTTAAATGGATAACGGTAGCTAATGAGCTAGAGGCACTTTCGCTGGAATACTCCTGGATAAAAGAGTTTGCTCCGCGTTTTAATGTGATGTTTCGCGACGATAAATCCTATCCGTACCTGGCGCTCACGATGGCAGAAGAATATCCTCGCATTCACATTACTCGAGAGAGGAAACGCGCGAACACCTGTTATTTTGGTCCCTACACCCAGGTATGGGCAGTTCGCGAAACCATGGACTTACTGCGCAAAGCATTTCCTTTACGTTCCTGCACTAAGGGAGTATTCAACCGCTCTCAAGCACTCGGACGTCCCTGCCTAGAAGGTTATATCGATAAATGCGCCGCTCCCTGCGTGGGACGGATCAGCTCGACTAAGTATCGCCACTTAGCCGAGCAAGTGAGAGCGTTTTTAGATGGAAAAACGGAGCCGATTACCTCTCAATTGCGTCAAGAGATGAGCGAAGCGGCCGCTAGGCTTGACTATGAACAGGCAGCGAAAACTCGTGACCAGCTCCGCGCCCTCGAAACAGTGAGAGAAAAAAACGCGGTGGTCTTGGATGAAAGTATTGACGCTGATGTATTTGCTTTCGCTAAAGATGAACTCGAAATGATTATGCAGGTTTTTTACGTGCGAGCTGGCAGAATCAGGGGAGAGCGCGGCTGGGTAGTAGACACTTCAGAAAATACTGAGCTACCGGAAATGTTAGAGGCTTTCCTAGAGCAAGTTTACGGCGAATATCAAGCAATGGATGGCCAAATTGCCCCCGCAATGAGCGTTGATGATATCGCACATACCCCAATCCAGGCGATTCCGGCACAGGTGTTAATGCCGCTTCTGCCAGCTCATTCGCCGGTGCTGGCGGCTTGGCTAAGCCAAATACGGGGGAAAAAGGTAGAAATTAAGGTACCCCGGCGGGGAGCGAAGTATTCTTTAATGCAAACCGCTGCGGAAAATGCCCAGCAATCATTACGCCTGCATAAAAGTAAACGGGTAGGGGATTTGACTCAGCGTTCTGAAGCCTTGCGGCAGCTGCAAGAATATTTGGACTTACCAGAAGCTCCCTTACGAATAGAAGGCTACGATATTTCCCATACCCAAGGAACTAACCAGGTAGGGTCAATGGTTGTTTTCGAGGACGGAGCGCCCTTAAAACGCGCCTATCGCACCTTTAATATCAAAACCACCCCCGATGATTCTTCAGACGACACTAAAGCTATGAATGAAGTGCTTACCCGGCGCTTCCTGCGCCTAAAACAAGAAGAACAAGAGGCACAAGATGAGCTTAATAGCGCTGAAAGCCCTAAAGATTTAAAGTCGAGACGTTTTTCCTATCCTCCCGATTTAGTGGTTGTTGATGGAGGCGCTCCCCAGGTTAATGCCGCCCATAAGGCATTATTAGAGGTAGGAGCAAATGTGAGCGTTATCGGTTTAGCGAAACGCCTGGAAGAAGTTTGGATTCCCGGCAGTGATTTTCCGGTAATTTTGCCCCGTACCTCACCGGCTCTGTACCTATTACAGTATTTGCGTGATGAATCCCATCGTTTTGCTATCGGTGCTCACCGAAAGAAACGCGGAAAATCGGTGCGCCGCTCAGCTCTCGATAAAGTCCCCGGTCTGGGGAAAGTGCGTCAAAAAGCACTGTTGCAGCACTTTGGTTCGCTAAAACGTTTAAAGGCAGCAACCATAGAAGAAATAGCCGAGGTAGAGGGAATCGGTTCGGCAATAGCCAAACAGATATTTCAATCTTTTGCCGATAGCCGGTAAGGCTGGCATCTTCGTAGCATACTTAAAACATGAATGAAGATTTTCACTACCAATCGTCTCCGCCAACCGTACCTGAAGGCGTTCCTCTTTTGGACGAGGCGGCACCCCCAAGAAATGCCCATGTGCCCGAGATGATAATCATTACCGGTATGTCAGGGGCAGGGCGTTCCCGGGCTGGTCAGGCGCTTGAAGATCTTGATTGGTATGTGGTTGATAATCTCCCTCCCGCAATGCTTTTGCCATTTGCCGACATGATGACCCCACAGGGAGAAGGCATCCATCGTTTGGCGGCGATAGTGGATGTGCGTAGCGGAGATTTATTCTCTAAGTTTCAACGAGCCCTAGATGAGCTTTCGCTTAGGAATATTCGCTACCAGTTGGTGTTTTTAGATGCCGATGAAGGGGTATTGGTGCGCCGCTATGAATCGAACCGGCGTCCTCATCCGCTCCAGGGAGGAGGACGAATTCTTGACGGAATTCGCTTAGAGCGACAGATATTAGCTCCTATCCGAGCCCGTGCCGATGCCCTAATTGATACCACTAATATGAATGTGCATGATTTGAACCGACATATGCGCGATGTAGTAGCCGGTGAGGGTGAACGCCCGATGAAGCTCACCGTAATGTCTTTCGGTTTTAAGAACGGGATTCCCCTGGATGCGGATTGGGTATGCGACGTGCGCTTTTTAGCTAATCCCTATTGGGTTAGTGAGCTGAGACATTTAACCGGGCGTGACGAGCCGGTAGCGAAATATGTTCTCGAACAAGCCGGAGCCGAGGACTTTGTTAATAATATAGTGAATATGCTCACCCCTATTTTTGAGGGATATTTAACAGAGCTAAAACCCTTTGTTACTATCGCGGTTGGTTGTACCGGCGGACAGCATCGTTCAGTAGCTTTAGCTGAAAGAATCAGTGAGCTTTTCCGCCTCCAAGGATTACCGGTTCGTACCGTACACAGAGATATGGGGTTGGAATGAGGACGCTACTAGATTCCGATGGTTGGGTAACTAGAGGGCAAGCTGGGCCAAAAATTGTGGCACTGGGGGGCGGTCATGGTCTGTCTGCTACCTTGCGCGCCTTACGACATATAACTCGCGAACTTACCGCTGTAGTTACCGTAGCTGATGATGGGGGTTCTTCGGGGCGTTTACGCAAAGAACTGGGGGTGCTTCCTCCCGGGGACTTACGGATGGCGCTAGCGGCTCTATGTGACGATACTGATTGGGGATTGACTTGGCGGGATGCTATGCAGCATCGTTTCAGCTCTGATGGTCCTTTAGATAATCATGCACTTGGAAACCTGTTAATCGTCACCATGTGGGATTTGTTAGGCGATGTGGTGGAGGGTCTTGATTGGGTGGCAAGATTGCTCAACTGCTCAGGCAAAGTATTGCCCATGTGTGCAGAGCCAATGGAAATTGAAGCAGACTTGGTGCGCGCAGGGAAAAAACGCACTGTTCATGGGCAAGCTAAAGCTGCCAAAGCTCCCGGAAAAGTAGTTGATGTTCGTCTTAGCCCGGTTCACCCGAAAATTTGTCCTCAAACTATTAAAGCGATTGGTCAGGCAGAGGGGATTGTGCTCGGGCCTGGTTCCTGGTTCACCTCGGTGATTCCGCATTTGCTGGTACCTGAGCTTGCCGAGGCCTTGCAAACATCACCAGCTGGAAAAGTGATGGTGATGAATTTGCAACCCCATACCGATGAAACCGAGGATTTGACGGTCTCGGGACATATTGAGGCTTTCCGTCATTTTGCGCCTGATTTAAAAATTGATGTCATCATAGTTGATCCTACCGCTATAGAAGATGACGATAATTTGGAACGCGCTGCGGATTCGGTGGGTGCAAAACTAATTATGCGTCAGGTGAGGGCGGGTTCCGCCTCGGAAAAACACGACCCCTTGCGCCTGGCAGCTGCCCTCAGAGATGCCTTTGACGGATACCTGTCAGAAGTGGGAGTTTTCGAGCTTTAGTTACAATATTGGCTAGTTAAAAGAAAACCTCGATGGCATTAAAATAGCTGTAATTTGGCGGCGAAAGGAAGAGTAAATGTCTTTGACCTCAGATATAAAAGATGAGCTAGCGGAAAAAATCCCCGCTAAGCAGTCTGAGGCGCAGGCGCAAACCGCGAGCATCTTGCGGTTTGCGGGCGGTATTCACCTGATTAATCGCAGCATCGTTGTAGAGGTGGAAGTAGACAATGTTGCGGTAATGCAAAACCTGGTTACGTGTCTACAGCAGCTGTTCGATGCCAACCCGGATGTGGTGCGGGTAGGGGCTAGCGGGATTCGCTGTGATGATCGCTATGTGGTGCGGGTAGTGGAAAATGCTGCTACTTTAGCTCGCCTAACCGGTTTAATTGATCGTGCAGGTCGGCCGGTACGTGGACTGTCTCCCCGACTGGTATCGGGCGCTTTGGAGGTTTCAAAGGCTACCTGGCGAGGGGCGTTTATGGCACGTGGTTCCCTGGCGCAGCCCGGACGATCCGGCTCTTTAGAGATAACCTGCCCCGGTCCAGAAGCGGCTTTAGCGCTGGTAGGAGCGGCCCGTCGCCTCGGGGTAAATGCCAAGTCCCGGCAAGTTCGAGGTTTAGACCGAGTGGTGGTTCGCGACGGGGAACAAATCTCTAAACTTTTGGAGGTTATGGGAGCAAGCCGGGCGCAAGCAATATGGGATAAGAATCGGCAAACCAATCAAGTGCGAGGTTCAGTTAATCGCTTAGCGAATTTTGATGATGCGAATTTACGTCGCAGCGCCCGAGCAGCGGTAGCAGCGGGAGCAAGGGTGCGCCGAGCCTTTGAAATATTGGGAGAGGATATTCCCGCTCATCTTTTGCAAGCCGGCAGGTTGCGACTTCAATATAAGGAAGCTTCCCTAGAAGAGCTGGGGCAGAAGGCAAATCCGCCTTTGACTAAAGATGCAGTTGCCGGTCGGATTAGGCGTCTGCTGGCAATGGCAGATAAGGCTGCTCGCGAGCAGGGAATCCCTTCTACCCAGGCAGCAGTCGATGAAGATGATGGGCTCATCTAGGACGGATTCTAACTATCGCGTAGCTATTCGAAAAAGATTGCTAAATAACGACAATAGACCTAAGCGTAAATCAGGCATTCCGTGTAGAGTGGTCTTTAAGAGGACGGCTCAAGATGATCGTCCCCAGGGCTAAGGCTGCCCGGGTTTCCAGGCGGCGGTAAGCTCTGACCAGTAAGCAGACTCCGCTGGTTAAACCAGCAGTTCAGGAGGATAACAGTGACCATTCGCGTTGGAATCAATGGCTTTGGCCGTATTGGCCGTAACTTCTTCCGGGCCGTTCGTGCTCAGGGCGCTGATATTGAAGTTGTAGCCGTAAATGACCTAACCGATAATAAAACCCTTGCTCACCTGCTAAAATATGACTCTATTTTGGGTCGTCTAGATGCAGAAGTAACTTATGACGAAGAATCTATCACCGTTGGTGATCACCGGATTGTTACCTTTGAAGAGCGCGATCCTGCCAACCTACCTTGGAGTAAAGTTGGAGCAGATATCGTAATCGAATCTACCGGTTTCTTCACTGACGCTACCAAGGCAAAAGCTCACCTCGAGGGCGGGGCAAAGAAAGTTATTATTTCCGCTCCTGGCAAGAATGTTGATGCCACTTTCGTAATGGGTGTAAACCACACTGATTACGATCCTGAAAAGCACACCGTTATTTCTAACGCCTCTTGTACCACTAACTGCCTTGCTCCGATGGCAAAGGTACTCAATGACAAGTTCGGGATTGAACGTGGTTTGATGACCACTATTCACGCCTACACTGGCGATCAGCGTCTGCATGATGCTCCGCACAAGGATTTGCGTCGCGCTCGTGCTGCTGCTCTGAACATTGTTCCTACCACCACTGGTGCTGCTAAAGCGGTTGCTCTGGTATTGCCGGAACTAAAGGGCAAGCTGGACGGCTATGCTCTGCGCGTGCCGGTACCGACCGGTTCGGTAACCGACCTAACCTTTACCCCCTCTAAGCCCTGCACTGCGGAAGAAATTAATGCCGCTATGAAAGAGGCTGCCGAGGGTGAACTAAAGGGCGTGTTGGCTTACTCGAACGATGAACCGCTAGTATCTACTGACATTGTTACCGATCCGCACACCTCGATTTTCGATTCCGCTTTGACTAAGGTAATCGACGGTCAGGTCAAGGTAGTTTCTTGGTATGACAATGAATGGGGCTACTCCAATTCCCTAGTTAGCTTGACTAAACTGGTTGGAGAGAACCTGTAAATAATAATGCGAACTGACGCTTAAGTTGTGCCCGCCTGCCTGTTTCAGGTAGGCGGGCACAACTTGATGCCGGTGTTCATTAAGCATTTAACCGCAGAAAGGTATAGCAAATAATGGCGCTACGAGATATTAAGTCCCTAGGAGATATTGCCGGTAAAAAAGTCCTGGTGCGCTCCGATTTTAATGTGCCGCTAAAGGACGGCAAGATTACTGACGATGGGCGGATTCGCGCCGCTCTTCCCACTTTAAAAACCCTGATAGAGGCAAAAGCTAAGGTGCTGGTAATGGCACATCTTGGACGTCCTAAAGGTCAGGTGAATCCGGAGTTTTCGTTGGCGCCGGTAGCGAAACGGCTGGGGGAACTGCTGGGGCAAGATGTTGTTTTAGCTAAAGACACTGTTGGTGAGGACGCTCAACAGCTGGCTTCTGTTTTGGAAGACGGTCAGGTTGTACTGCTAGAGAATGTACGTTTTGATTCCCGAGAGAACTCCAAGGACGATAGTGAGCGTGAGGCTTTAGCTAAAGAATATGCGCAGCTGGCTGATTGCTTCGTATCTGATGGTTTCGGGGTGGTTCACCGCAAACAGGCTTCGGTTTACGATGTAGCGAAGTTGTTACCATCAGCTGCCGGATATTTAGTTAATAAAGAAATTGAGTCTTTACGGCGGGCAACTGATAATCCGGAACGTCCCTATGGGGTAATCCTGGGTGGTTCCAAAGTCTCTGACAAGCTGGGGGTAATTGCGAATCTACTTGAAAAGGCAGATTTCCTGGCGATTGGCGGGGGGATGGCTTACACGTTCCTAGCTGCTAAAGGCTACGAGGTAGGTACTTCGCTACTGGAAACTGACCAGATTGAGACGGTCAAAGGCTATATCCAAAAAGCAGCCGAACGGGGAGTAGACCTCTTGTTGCCGGTAGATACCCTGGTAGCACCAGAGTTTTCTGCTGATGCCCCGGCTACTTTGGTTGATTGTGACGCTATTCCCAGCGATCAGATGGGACTAGATATTGGTTCAAAGACCGCTCAGCTATTTGCCGATAAGATTCGTTCCGCCAAGACGGTTGCTTGGAACGGTCCGATGGGGGTCTTTGAATTTGAGGCTTTCAGCTCTGGTACCAAGGCAGTTGCGCAAGCTCTTGCTGATTCTGATTGCTTTAGCGTAATTGGTGGGGGAGACTCCGCAGCCGCAGTTCGTACCCTGGGATTTGATGAAAATAAGTTTAGCCATATCTCTACCGGTGGCGGAGCTTCTTTGGAACTATTGGAAGGCAAGACCCTGCCGGGGATTGCCGTATTGGAGGATTAATTATGACTCGTACCCCACTGCTAGCAGGCAACTGGAAAATGAATATGAACCACCTAGAGGCAACTCGTCTGGTTCAAGAACTTGCTTTAGATTTGCAAGATCATCATTTTGACTACCATAACGATGTGGTAGTGGTTCCGCCCTTTACCGATATTCGTTCGGTACAAACCGTGGTGGAATCCGACAACCTGAAGATTACTTACGGAGCGCAAGATGTTTCCGTACACGAATCCGGTGCCTACACCGGTGAAATCGCCGCTTCGATGCTAACTAAACTGGGCTGCTCCTGGGTGGTTGTCGGTCACTCTGAAAGACGGGAATATCATAACGAAAGTGATGAGCTCGTTGGGCAGAAAGCTCAGGTGGCTTTAGAAGCTGGTATGACCCCAATTATCTGTTGTGGGGAAGGACTAGAGGTTCGTAAAGCCGGTGAGCATGTAAATCATGTTGTAAAACAAATTGAAGGCGCATATCAAGGCATTTCTGCTGATGATGCGGTTAATACCGTAGTTGCTTATGAACCTATTTGGGCTATTGGCACCGGTGAAACCGCTACGCCCGAGGATGCCGAAGAGGTTTGTGCAGCAATTCGAGAAAAACTCTCGCAGCTATATTCAGCCGATGTTGCCGAGTCGATTCGCGTTCTTTACGGAGGATCCGTTAAATCGGCGAACGTAGCTGAAATCATGGCTAAACCTAATGTAGATGGTGCTTTGGTTGGCGGAGCCTCTCTGAAAGCCGAGGAATTCTCCAAGATAGTTCGCTTTGATGGCTAGCATTTTACTAGGTAATTCAATCCGCTTTCAGCGGTGAAGTTCCTAACTATTGGCGGCGGGTCACAATAGACCCGCCGCCAATAGGTTATAGTAGTCAGTAAACATACTTATTGGGAGAAGAATTTAGTGCAAACCGTAATTGAAATCATTGCTGAAGTAGTGCTGGTACTATCCAGTTTGTTTCTGATTCTTACCATTTTGATGCATAAAGGATCAGGCGGGGGTCTGTCTGATATGTTCGGTGGCGGTCTTTCCTCCAGCGCCGGCTCATCTGGGGTGGCAATGCGTAACCTGAACCGGATAACTGTCGTTACCGCAGTTATTTGGTTAATCAGCGTAATTGTTTTGGGCTTATTACCTCGTATGTTTGCGTAGCTCCATCTTCAGGTCATGGCTTAACCGATAGCACTTCCCATGATGCGCGCTAGGTATGCCTCAAAGTCACAAAAATCTGGGTATAAGGTTTCTTGGAAGATTCTTCTCGGGGCTTTAGGTATTTCTTGTCTCCTGGCATTGATTGCGGTTGGAGGGGCGATTGGTTATTCAATGTATCAGGCGGGAAAAGTCAATCAGCCTAAAGCTAGTGTGGCTCCCCCCAGTCCAATTACCCCTAAAACTACCTCTACCCCTCCTCCTAAAAAGGAGGTTCAGATAACTTTAGCGGCTACCGGAGATGTATTACCACATGACGCAATAGTAAAAGAAAGTTGGCGTCACGGATTAGGCTCTCATTTTAAGCCAATGGTAGAAAAAATACGTCCTTGGATAGTAGGGGCGGATATAGCTTTTTTCCACCAAGAAGTTCCTTTTGGAAAGTCCGATAAAGATTCTAAGGGCTACCCCGTATTTAAAGCTCCTATTGGTTGGGCGGCCGATACCAAAGCCCTGGGATATGACGGTTGTTCTACCTCCTCCAATCACACAATTGATCAGGGGACTAAGGGAATCAAGCACACTAACGAAACTTTGCGAGCGCAAGGTCTGGGAGTTACTGGCTCAGCCTCCAGCGCAGACGAAAAACGCTATCAAATGTATGAGGTGAATAAAGAGGGACGTTCCTTCAAATTAGCTCATATTTCCACTGCTTACGGGCTTAATCAGGGAAGGGTAGCAGAGGTAATCAAGAATCCCTGGTGGGTTAATCTTAGTTCTGACGGTCAAATTATTGTAGATATTGCCCGTCAAGCCCGCGCCGATGGTGCCGATTTCGTAGTTGCCTCGGTGCATTCCGGCATCGAGTACAACTCCTCTCCCTCCGCAGAGCAAGACCGGATAGCTCATAACTTGGCTCGCTCCGGTGAGGTCGATTTATATATTGGGCATCATGCCCATGTTCCCCAGCCAATCCGTAAACTACCTGGTGGTGTAGATAATCAAGGCATGTGGGTATATTACGGCATTGGTAATCTGCTTTCTGCCATGACTCCCACCAGAAATGGGATAGGCAGTCAAGTCGGGCAAATTGCTTTCCCTACAATTACTGTTCCTGCCGAAGGTCGTCCCTATGTTTCCAACGCCGGGTGGATTCCTCTGGTACTTGATAGATCCACCTTCCAGGTATTACCGGGTTATCTGTATGAAAATGGTAGTAAGACCGGAACTCGGTTATCACCGGCAACTGCTGCAAAATATCTAGCTCATGTGCGCAAAGTTACGGAGACGCAAGGAACTGAACTAAAAGATGCGCCCCCTGCGGATTCAACTACCACTATTACCCTCATCAACTAGATTATTGGTTGCTTTAGGTATCTTTATTTAACAGCTAATTAAGATTTCCGATTACTTAATCAGTGATTCTCCTGTTCAGCTAATCGCTATTTCAGTGGGGGATTGCGCCCTAATTATTCGTAGAGTATTGCTAAACAAGAAATCTTAGAAGCTAATGAGTAGATAAAACCTACCTATTATGAATCCGCAAGAATATATCAGGTCTCTTATGGCATAATGATTGCGGTAGCACGATGATGTGTAGGGGAAATAATGAACAAAAAATGCGAAAGTATTATTAAAGGTATCCTGGTGGTCACGATGGCTGGTAGTCTTGGTATTTTAGGGGTCTTACCTAAAGCTATTGCCGCTGGTAATACTGATTATTCACATTTGAACACTTCCGCCCAGATGGTATCTAGTGCACAGAGCGTTCCTTTGACCACTATTGATGGGAAAGCCAGATTCCAAAGCCTGAATAACGGATGGAAATTCAATCTTGGAGATATTTCCGGTGCTCAGGCTACCGCCTATAACGATGCAAAATGGCGAACTGTAGATATTCCTCATGACTACAGCATCGAACAACCTTTTTCTAAATCTATGGAAGGAGAAAGTGGATACCTGCCGGGAGGTGTCGGCTGGTATCGCAAGAGCCTCAATCTTCCTTCTGAACTAAAGAATAAACGGATAAAACTTAGCTTTGACGGCATCTATATGGATGCCACGATTTATGTAAACGGAACTGAGCTAGCCAATCATCCCTATGGATATACGCCTTTTTCTATAGACATCACCGATAACGTAAAGTTTGGTGGAAATAACGTAATCGCTGTTAAAGTGAACCACCAAACACCTTCTAGTCGCTGGTACTCAGGTTCTGGAATTTATCGCGACGTAGATTTAGTGATAACTGACCCGATTCATATTGCTTCTAGCGGCGTAAAAATTACGCCCAAGAATATCGATACTTATACGGAAGCTGGGGTACTTAATCTCGATGTAAGCACGAAACTTATCAATGCGGCTACTTCCCCAAAAACCATAACCTTAAGACATACAATTTCCCCTAAAAACGGGGGCAACAGTATCGGTACGGTAACAAGTACCCCTATAACAGTGGAAGCGGGACAATCTTTAACCGATTCAACTGCTCTTTCTGCTCAGTCTCCACAGCTGTGGACGATAGAAAAACCGGTGCAGTACCTGGTAAAAACGGAAGTGTTCGAGGGTAGTAAACTGCTAGATACCCTCGAAACTAATACTGGCTTCCGCCAACTGACTTTTGATCCAAATACCGGCTTTGCCCTAAATGGTAAGAAAATGAAACTCAAAGGGGTTTCTATGCACCACGACCAAGGGGCGCTAGGAGCTAAAGCCTATCGAGATGCTATCGCGCGGCAGATAGATATCCTCAAGAAAATGGGAGCCAACACCATTCGGATTACCCATAATCCCGCTTCACGAGATTTGATTGATTTAGCGAATCAAAAAGGAATGCTTCTGATTGAAGAAATTTTCGATGGTTTGCATTGCGCGAAAAATGGTAACCAGATGGATTATGCCCGCTTTTTCAATCAGCTCGTACCAAAAGACAGCAAACTAGAAAACGTTACTGCTGGTAGCACCTGGGCACGTTTCGATTTAGAAACAACTATGCGCAGAGATATCAATGCCCCCAGTATCATCATGTGGTCACTGGGAAATGAAATCCAGGAGGGTACTACCTGCGGTATCGACAGTTTCTTGAGCCCGCAGACAAATCTAATTAAGTGGGCAGCGGAAATTGACAATACCCGCCCCCTTACCCGGGGTGATAATGCAATAAAGCACAATAACTCGGCTATTAACGTAATGAAATCTTTGGTATCTACCGCGAAAACATCTGGTACCACTGGCGCGGTCGGGGCTAACTATGCCAATGGCGGACAGTACGATTCTATCCATAGGCAGATTCCGGGAGCTATGCTCTATGGTGCGGAAACCGCCTCATCAGTAAACAGTAGGGGAGTTTATTCCAGAACCACCGATAACCGTCAAACCGCGGATAAACAGCTTACCTCATACGATAATTCTAAAGTGAACTGGGGAGCTACCGCCGCTCAAGCCTGGTTAGACGTGATTAAGCGAGATTTCGTAGCCGGAACTGCGGTCTGGACAGGATTCGATTACCTGGGCGAGCCTACCTTTTGGAATGGGACTTCACCCGGCCCCCAAGGACAATGGCCGTCTCCAAAGAATTCCTATTTCGGTATCATCGATACTGCTGGTTTTCCCAAGGATTCCTATTACCTGTATCAAAGTCAGTGGAATGACAAAGTTACCACTCTCCACGTTTTACCGGCCTGGAACCGGAGTGTCCTGCAAAATCAAGGAAATGGAAATCAAAAAGTTGTTGTTTACTCAGATGCCAGTGCAGTAGAGCTTTTCTTTACCGGTACAGACGGTAAAAAGAAATCTCTCGGTAAGAAAACTTTAGCGAAAAAAACTACTCCTGCAGGATATAAATATCAGCTTTATGAAGGCAGCGATAAAAGCTCCATTGAATCCGAAAACCTGTATCTTTCTTGGAACGTGCAATATGCAGACGGTACGTTGAGCGCAGTTGCCTATGATGAATCCGGAAATGTTATTACTAATACTCAAGGTCGCGACACAGTTAGCACCGCCGGGAAAGCTGCGAAACTTGACGTTAGCCTAAACAGAACTGAGCTAAGTGCGAATAACCAAGATTTGGCATACGTCGAGGTAACAGTCACAGATGATAACGGGACTCCCGTACCCGATGCCGCCCTAAAAGTAGATTTTAATGCTAGCGGAGCCTGCGAAATGGTGGGCACAGATGCTGGCAAACAAGACGATCTCACCTCCTATCTATCGAGTAGTCGCAACACCTATAACGGCAAGGTTTTAGGAATTGTGAAATCTAAAAAGATAGCTGGACAGTGCACTATAACCGTTTCCGGGACTAACCTTCCCAAAGTTACGAAGACTGTTACGGTCACGCCCGCGCCTAACGCTTCCCAAGACCGAGCAATTGATGCTTACTCGTATCCTCGAAACTACTACGTTCAGGTAGGAACCCAGCCGCGCTTGCCCGATAAAATCGATGCTATCTTTACCGATGGCAGCCAAGATGCGGTAGAAGTTACTTGGAATCAAGTACCCAAGGAACAGTATTCTAAGGCAGGATTTTTCACTGTCCTTGGAAAGACTAAGCACGGTCATCAGGTCAGCGCTAATGTCACGATGCTCAACCGCGTAGGTGCGGTTTTGAACTACTCAGCAACTACCCCGGTGGGGATAGTCCCCACTATTCCCGCTACCCGCCCGGCGGTCTTACCGGATGGCACTATTTTGGATGTACAGTTTGACGTTGCCTGGCAAAAACCAAACGAAAAAGTTTATTCCAAGGCAGGAACGGTAACTATTGAAGGTAAAGCTAAGTTCCTAGATAAAGAACTTCCGGTCACCGCCACCATCAGGGTGCAAGAAGCAGTAGTGAAGATAGGAGATAGTGTCAGTGGAGCTGCTACTCTCTCCCAGGATATTCCTGCTGATAAACAGTCAGATACCCTCGATGCGATTAAAGACGGTAATACCGCAGTAGGCTCAAATACTCAGGGAGGGGCAAATCCAACTGCCTGGACAAACTATACTAATTCCCAAGCTGGTGATAACAGTGCAGCTATAGAATTCAAATATGCTACTCAGCAAACTTTTGGTGAGTTCAATGTTTATTTCTTTAGGGATTCTTATTCTGCCCGCTATCCCGATGGGGGAACCACCAAGTTTTATGTAAAAGAAGCCGCTGGTGACCAATGGAAACCAGTGGAAACTACCGAAAGTATTGCCACTAGCGAGCATCCTGAAAACGTTAAAAAGTATTCCTATGCTTTGAAAAAGCCGGTAAATGCCACCTATGTAAAACTTGAAGTAACTAATAAGTCTGAACAGCTTAGCGGTCGTAATCCCTGTACCGGGATTACCGAAGTGGAATTAAAAACCGCTTCCAACACTACCTCTACCTTCAGTACCGCTAAGCTAGCGTCACTGCAAGTAAATGGGGAAAACCTTTCGAAATCAGTGCTTAAGTCCTTTGAATATGCCACCCCAGCCGAGAAAATAACGCAGATAAAGGCACTGGCGAAAGATAACGCGGCGATAACTGTACTTCCTGAATACGAGGGCGTAGCCCGGGTGATTATCGAATCGGAAGACCACAAAACAATTAATACTTTCAAGATTTATCTAGGGAAGGAACAACCAGAACCGGCCGATGATGCTAGCAGAGACCTACCAGTTAATCAGCTAAACATTGAGGTCGGAAGCCAAGCTAAAACCGCAGGAAACAACTCCAAAGGTAGCGCCATAGATATCGATGCAAATACGCTCTGGCATACCCCTTGGGGGGCGGACAACCCGATTAATGGCAATGCCGATAATTTTGCAAGCGCCGGTTGGGCAGTATTGATTCTAAAACAGCCCACCGACCTAGAGGCTCTGCGGTATCTTCCCCGCAAAGACGGAAACAACGGTACTATTACCGGTTACAAAGTTTACGTTAGTAACACGGACAATCCCCAGGGCTCTACCCGCCCTGACGGGGTGCGACTTCCCGCCGAGAACCAATATACTTTAGTATCTCAAGGCTCGTGGGACGATAATTCCGACTGGAAGCTCGCGCAATTCGATAAAGTACATACCGCTAAATATGTGAAACTTGTTCCTACCTCCTCGGTAAGCGACACGAAACCAAATATGTTTGTAAGTGCAGCTGAACTGCGTTTGCGACAACCGAAACCACGGATTGACCTCAGTGATGACACCCTAGGTTATAGCGTGAGCGTTAAGCCCACAGTTATTGAAGTCGATGCTGTAGATGCTGCTCATCCGGCTCGTCCTCAGACGGTCACGGTAAAAGACAAACAGGGCAAACCCCTGATTGAGGGCGTAAATTACCGTTTAACCTACGTGGCTGATACTCAGGTAGGTACCGCGATGGTCACTGTAAGTGGCATCAATACTCACAAAGGTCAGTTGAGTGCTCAATACCAAATCAAGCTAAAGGAAAACCCCGGGTCTTCCCAGCAGCCTGGGGGAGATTCGCAGGTTAATCCGGGTACGAATCCAAACCCGGGTTCCAAGCCTGGTAAAGATACTAATCTAGCAACCAAACCTGGCGGACAAGACACTACCATGCCCCCTTCTGGCAGTTCAGCTAGCAATACAGGGCGAAAGACCTCTAGTTCAATCGCAAATACCGGCGCTAATACTCTTTGGTCATGGGGGATTATGCTCGCGGTCGGATTAGTTACCGGGGGATTGAGCATCTTGAAATATCAAAGTCACAAACGCAAGACTTCATAGCGTTATACCTCGATAGCTAAACCTGGAAAATCAAACTGCTAACCTGGTTTAGCTATCGGGAAGTATTAGCAATAATGCTTGCTATTGCGTACATAGTTTGCTACCTCACACTGTGTGCCTAGCATTTCCGCAAACCCGCTTAGTGCCATAAGATTAGCAACGTTGCAAGTAATTCTAATCAGCATGGCAGTATTTATTTGTCAGTGTTGTTCAACCTGCTTCAGGAGTGTATTTCGTGAAAACAGACGTGGAAAAGCTGGAAGAAACCAGGGCTAAACTAACCGTTCAGGTGCCTTACGAGGATCTCAAACCTGAAATAGATAAGGTTTATAAGCAGGTTGGAAAGCAGGTTTCGATTCCTGGTTTTCGTCCTGGTCATGTACCGACGAGGATAATCGACCAGCGGATCGGACGCGGCTACGTACTAGAACAGGCTATTAACGAACGTCTAGGCGACTATTACGGGCGCGCTCTTGGGGAAGCAGACCTGACCCCTCTGGGGCAACCCGAGGTTGAAGTAGTTGAAACTCCCGCCGTTGAAGGTAAGCCCGGTGGCGATTTAAAGTTCACTGCCGAGGTTGATATTGTTCCTGATTTCGATTTACCTTCCCTTGAGGGTCTTTCTTTAGAGGTTTCTAAACTGGAAGTATCGGACGAGGACGTAGAGAAAGAACTTGATCAGCTGCGTGATCGTTTTGCTTCCCTAAAGACCGTAGACCGTCCGGCTCAAGATGGTGACTTTACCTCGATTGATATGGTTGCCAAGATTGGGGACGAGGAAATCGATTCGGTTTCTGGGGTTTCCTACCAGATTGGTTCTGGCTCCATGCTAGAGGGGATGGATGAAGCCCTAAATGGCATGAAATCCGAGGAAACCACCGAGTTTAAATCCACTTTGAAGGGTGGAGACCACGAGGGAGAAGAAGCTGATGTCACCCTTACTCTCCATAAGGTAAAAGAGCGGGAACTGCCGGAAGCTGACGATGATTTCGCCCAGATGGCTTCCGAGTTCGACACTATCGGAGAGCTTCGCAGCGATTTGCGCGCTAATGTAGAGAAGATGCGCCGTCAGCAGCAGGCTTTGGAAGCCCGTGAAAAGCTCCAGGACTACCTGGTAGATAATACTGATTTCCCGCTTCCGCAAGCCTTTATTGACTCTGAAGTCGATCGCCTGGCAGACGGAAAAGAAGAGGCTGATCGTGACGAACTAGCGGAGACGGTTAAGAAGCAAGCTAAACAGCAGATTATTGTAGACCGGATTGCGAATGAGCGTGACGTAGAAATCGACCCCAACGAGCTTTACCAGTCTATTTTCGAGATTGCGCAAATGTATGGGGTTGATCCGATGCAGCTGATTAAGGATCAAAGTCAAGTGGCTGCCATGGGGCAGGATTTGCGTCGCAACCGTGCGCTGGTATCGGCTCTGCGGGAAGTAACGGTAAAGGACGAAGAGGGCACCGAAATTGATCTTTCGGAGTTCACCAAGGATCCGGCCGAGGCACGTGCGGAACAAGCAGCTATGGCTGCCGCCGAACAGACAGCTGCCCCTAGCGAAGAGGAAGTATCTGGTAGCGAAGACTAGATTTCTGCTGGGTATCTAGCTGAAAGTATCTCAGCGGTGAAGCAGTTTTGTTGGGGCGGGAAGGACTGGCTTCCCGCCCCAACAACATATACCGGCTACAAATCTGGCTAGCATATCCGGATAAACAAGTTTTCATGCGCTGAAAGCGTAAAAGGGCATGGCAGAGAAGAAAAGTCATCTTAAAGACGGTAGTTTGATAGAGAATCGTTTTAGTTCCACAGATAAGGAAAAACACGTGCAAACTTCGACAGTAAGAAATGAGGGAGATGTCCCTGGCTCCTTGGCTTTAGGAGATCATGTTTTCAACAAACTGTTAAAAGAACGGATTATTTGGTTAGGGTCAGAAGTTGGCGAAGAAAACGCTAACCAGATTTGTGCCCAGATGATGTTATTGGCAGCCCAAGATTCCGAAAAGCCGATTTTCCTATATATCAACTCCCCTGGTGGCTCGGTGACAGCCGGCATGGCTATCTACGACACCATGCAATACATTGAACCCGAGGTGGTTACAGTAGCCTTAGGGATGGCTGCCTCTATGGGGCAATTGCTACTATCTGCCGGGGCTCCCGGTAAACGCTATGCGACCCCACACGCTCGGATTTTGATGCATCAACCCTCCGGAGGAGTGGGGGGAACTGCTTCCGATATTCGCATTAACGCTAATCTGATTTTGCAAATGAAAAAGGAATTAGCCGAGATTATCGCCCAGCGTACCGGTAAATCTGTGGAACAGATTCGCCAAGATTCCGAACGTGACCACTGGTTCACAGCTCAAGAAGCTTTGGAATATGGTTTCATCGATCATGTCATAACTTCTGCTCGGAATCTGGGCAGCGACGGAAAGGAACTTTAACCCGATGTTTTCCCCGCTATACCCGGCTGGTAACCCCCGTTTACCTAAAGCTATGCCTACTAATCGTTACGTGCTTCCCGAATTTGAAGAACGCACGTCCTATGGATTTAAGCGTCAAAACCCCTATACCAAGCTATTTGATGAGCGCATCATTTTCTTAGGGGTGCAGGTTGATGATTCTTCGGCTGACGATATTATGGCGCAGCTTTTGGTATTGGAATCTCAAGACCCCGATTCTCTAATCACCATGTACATTAACTCTCCGGGTGGCTCTTTCACCGCCATGACGGCAATCTATGACACTATGCAGTACGTTAAACCCCAGATTCAGACGGTCTGCCTGGGTCAGGCTGCTTCGGCAGCAGCAGTACTGCTAGCTGGGGGTTCACCGGGTTCTCGTCTTGCCTTACCGAACGCACGTATCGTGATTCATCAGCCCTCTATGCAGGGATCGCAAGGCCAAGCCACCGATATCGAGATTATTGCGGAAGAAATTGACCGGATGCGTACCTGGTTAGAAGAAACCATCGCTGAGCATTCCGGTCAGACCGTCGAAAAGGTGCGCAAAGATATTGAACGGGACAAGATTCTGACTGCCCAGGCCGCAAAGGAATATGGTTTAATCGACCAGGTTTTACAGTCCCGTAAAACCTCCCTTAAAAAGTAGAATCTGCCAGTCAGCGTGTTGATGCCTACAAGCTACAAAATACGTTTAGGCTAAGAAAAGCGGATTTGATTTAGGAGGAAGCCTTGGTGGAGGAAGAGGCCGAGCTACTTAAATGCTCGTTTTGCGGAAAAACGCAACGACAGGTACGCAAACTGATTGCCGGACCGGCGGTGTATATCTGTAATGAGTGCGTTGATCTTTGCAATGAAATCATGGAAGAGGACTCTGCAAAGCACTCTCGTTCCAAAGCCAAGCCTTTGCCTAAACCTAAAGAAATCTACGATTTTCTTAATAACTACGTTATTGGGCAAGACCAAGCCAAAAGGGCGCTTTCAGTCGCGGTTTATAACCATTACAAGCGGGTGCAGGCAAAAGAGCGGGGTCAAAACATTGATATGTCGCTCACCAAATCTAATATTTTACTGCTCGGGCCTACCGGCTGCGGTAAAACTCATTTGGCGCGCTCGTTAGCTAAACTGCTTAACGTCCCGTTTGCGATTGTTGATGCTACGGCACTAACTGAAGCCGGCTACGTAGGTGAGGACGTTGAAAACATCCTGCTTAAGTTAATTAATGCCGCCGATGGGGATATTAAACGGGCAGAGCGCGGGATTATCTATATTGATGAGATTGATAAGATTTCCCGCAAAGCCGAGAACGCCTCGATTACCCGCGACGTGTCGGGGGAGGGCGTTCAACAGGCACTCTTAAAAATTATTGAGGGTACGGTGGCCTCGGTACCGCCGCAGGGTGGACGTAAACATCCTCACCAGGATTATCTAGAGATTGATACCAATTCCATCCTATTTATCGCTGCTGGTGCTTTTGCCGGAATAGACGACATTGTCAAGTCCCGGCTTGGGCAACATTCCACCGGTTTTGGTTCTTCCTTAAAATCTTCTGCCGAACATGGGGATCTTTACGCACAGGTCAGTGCGGATGATTTGCACCGTTTTGGGCTTATCCCCGAGTTTATTGGACGTTTGCCGGTGCTTACTTCGGTAAAACAACTTAGTGAATCAGATTTGGTGCGGGTACTGGTAGAGCCAGAAAACTCCCTGGTTACCCAATATTGTTCCCTGTTTGAACTAGATGGGGTTGATTTACATTTCACCGATGGGGCTATCAGAGCTATGGCTCGGATGGCCAAGGAAAGAGGCACGGGAGCCAGGGCGCTTTCTTCCATTATGGAGGCAGTGCTTAAAGAAACTATGTTTGAGGTTCCCTCTCAGCCGGACGTACGTTCCGTCACTATCACTGAGGAAGTGGTGAACCAGGGGGCTAAACCCACTTTGCTAGAATCTATTCCCCGTTCAAAGACAGCTTAATACCTACTATGCAGCTAGGATGATACCATCAAGGTTATAGGTTTTATCGAAAACTGTCTCAATACTTAGCTTGGACACTTATAGCTGAGCCCTGCGGCAGTGCTTTATCCTTAGGGCATGGATAACAAGCAGGATAACAAACTTCCGGACATTCCCCCGCAGTTACTAAAGGCACGTGCCACTATCGACAATATAGATGCGGCGTTAATTCATATCTTGGCTGAGCGTTTCAAATGTACCCAAAAAGTTGGTTATTTAAAGGCAGAACTGGGGCTTAAAGCTGAAGATAAAAACCGAGAGAAACAGCAGGTAAAGCGACTGCGTAATCTGGCGGAAGAAGCTGGTCTCGATCCGGTATTTGCCGAAAAGTTCCTTAAATTTATTGTGGAGGAAGTTATCCGGCATCATATTGGAATAGCGGAGCAGCAAAATCGGAATGAATAGCCAAAAGTACCTCTAGCTATCCTAATATCTATATCCCTCTAGAGGGAGAACCGTTTAGATACCGCGAGCCTAGCTTTTTAAGAATCGGCTAGATAAAAAAATAATAACTATCCCTATTCTTGTTCCAGCGGACCGCCGTAAATGGCGTTAATCTCGTTCTCGAAACGCTTGATTACTACCGAACGTTTTACCTTCAGCGAAGGCGTCATCGTACCGTTTTCTAAAGAAAAATCGGTGGTGAGGACGCGAATCTTGCGGATGGATTCGGCGCGCGAGACCTTCTGATTAGCTCTGCCCACCGCGCGCTCTAAGGCGTTTAGTACAGCCGGGTGACGCGCCGCATCTGAAACATCCATCGGTGGCAGGTTGTGATTGCGTAGCCAACCGGGGAGCATTTCTGAATCTAAAGTTACTAATGCTGCGATAAAGGGACGCCTATCGCCTACGACTACCACATTCGAGATTAGCGGGTGTCCGCGCAGACCATCTTCTAAGATTTCTGGAGAGACATTTTTGCCCCCGGCGGTCACAATTATTTCTTTCATGCGACCAGTTATATAAACAAAGCCATCAGTATCAATCCAGCCTTTATCTCCGGTTCGTAGCCAACCATCTTCGGTGTAGAGGGGGTTGTCTTTAGAGTCGATATTCAGGTAACCCTTCGACATGGGGTTACCTTTAAACTGAATTTCACCAACGTCAGAAGTTCTAACCGCAATTCCTGGTACCGGCTGCCCAACAGAACCAATTTTTGCCCGGTGGGGGACATTAACGGTTGCCGGCCCTAGTGTTTCCGTCAAGCCGTAACCTTCACAAACCGTGACTCCAATCCCGCGGAAGAAATGTCCCAGCCGTACCGATAGGGGGCCGCCCCCGGAAATAATATATTTCGCGTTTCCGCCCAATAGGTTGGTCAGGCGCGACAAGATTAGTTGGTAAAATACTTGTCTGCGAACCTTGAGGGCTCGGGACGGCCCTTCTGCCGTATCGAGCGCTTTTGAATAGTCGATGGCAGATTTAGCCGCTAGTCTAAATAGCCGCAGCTTCAAGCCATGACCAGCAGAAGCATCGGCGGCATTGTAAACTTTCTCGAGGACGCGCGGTACAGCCAAAATATATGAGGGCTTAAAGGAAGCTAAATCCGCTAATAGATTCTTGGTGTCAGGTACTAATCCGAGAACCCCAGGTCCTAGCAACGCCCCCCAGGACACCAGCCGCGCCAAGGCATGGGCAACCGGTAAGAACAATAAACAGCGGGTAGTCTTTTGCATCCCGATTTCTGTCAAATAGTCTAAAAGATTAGGCAATAGGGAAGTCGCATTACCTTGGGTTATTACTGTACCTTTAGGGCGTCCAGTGGTTCCAGAAGTATAAATAATGGTGGCGACACTATCGGCGGTCAGCTGATTGTTATAGGAATCGATAACTGCCGGAGCTATTTGCCGTCCGGCCTCGATAATAGAAAGTAAATCTCCAGCCGCTAAGGAATAGATTTTGCATTTATGTTCCGCGCGACCAGCAACCGCGTGCATTAGTTCCACCGAGGACTGGGTAGAGACGATTGCGTAATGAATATCGGCGTCCTGTAAAATCCATTCGATTTGCGCTGCCGAGTCAGTTTCGTAAATCGGGACAGTCACGACCCCAATAGCTAGGCAAGCCATATCGATTAGCGTCCACTCGTAGGAAGTTGGACCGTGCAAAGCCAAGCAATCTCCCGGTTTTAGACCAATCCCTAGCAGACCGCGAGACACTGAGCTAATCTCATCCCAAAATTCTCCGGCGGACAGTTTTCTCCACTGTTCCCCGAGTAGGGTTTTTTGTTCAATAACGGTCTGGGAGGGATCTTGAGTTACTCGCCGCCGAAATAGAGAGACAACGTTTTCGTTTTCTCCCCACTGGGAGATGGCGGGCATTGAGAACTCCTTAAGCGTTCCGGGAGCTTTACCTGCTACCGCCACTGTTCCGGGGGGAAATCCGATAACGGGTTCGGTCTTTACTTGTTTGTCCTTAAACCAGTCCATCATGATAGTTAGCCTACCCTATACCTTTAATTACGGGGTTTCTTGGCTGGAGGAGTTCCCAGCACCGCATTTCGGGTAGATACCGGAGCAGAGGCATCCGCATCTACCTCGATATTTACCGTCCCGTTGAGTGAGGCAGCAGCCTCTAAATCGGCGCGAACTGCCGGAAGATTATTGGCAGACCAATCATCAGCGTAAACCATAGTTACCTGCTCAAATGGGGTGCGCTGACCTACTTTGGCTTCGGATTTTACTTTCCGCAGTACGCTCAGCGTGTCGCCCGCGAGTTTAAGGAGCTGGCTATCTCCTGCCACCTGTTTTAGCTCGGGGGAGACGCTTGGCCAGGGCGCGATATGGACGGAGCCGGTGCGATACCAAGACCATACTTCCTCGGCTGAATAAGGTAGGAACGGAGCTAGCAGTCGGGTTACGTTATCGACCACTATGGCGAGGGCGCAGCGAGCGGAATCTTGGGCGTCCTCTTGCCATTTTCCGGAAAAATTGTGGGCACGGTCTTTTACTAGCTCTAGGTAGTTGTCACAAAAATCCCAGAAGAAGGACTCGGTTTGCTCTAGAGCGCGGGTGTGGTCATACCGTTCAAATGCGTCTGTAGCAGCGGTAATAACCTCACTGAGGCGGGCAATAACCGCTTTATCTAAAGGAATGATTACTTTTGCGGGATCTAGGCATAGACCAGCGTCCTCGGTCATTGAAAGTGCGAACTTGGAAGCGTTTAGCAGTTTCATCGCTAGGCGGCGTCCAATTTTCATTTGGGCTTCTTCAAAAGCGGTATCGGTTCCCAGCCGTGCAGCTGCGGCCCAATAACGAACTGCATCGGATCCATGTTTTTCTAACAGTCCCATCGGGGTTACTACATTCCCCTTGGACTTGGACATCTTTTTGCGATCGGGGTCTAGAATCCAACCGGAAATCGCGGCGTTTTTGAAGGGAAGGGCGCCGAATTCTAGGTGGGCACGCACCACGGTCGAGAACAGCCAGGTACGGATAATGTCTTGACCTTGGGGACGCACATCCATGGGGTATACTCGCTGGAATAAATCCTCGTCTCGCAGCCAACCGCCTGCAATCTGGGGAGTCAGGGAAGAGGTTGCCCAGGTGTCTAAAATATCGACTTCTCCGGCAAATCCGCCGGCTTTGCCCCGCTGATCTTCGGTAAATCCCTCAGGTACATCACTGCTGGGATCAATCGGCAAGGATTCTTCAGAAGGCATTAACACCTGGTCGTAATCGATTTCGCCGTTCTGATTAATGCGGTACCACAGCGGAATCGGTACCCCGAAGAAACGCTGGCGAGAAACCAACCAGTCATTATGCAGACCATGTACCCAGTTGGCATAGCGTACTTTCATAAAATCGGGGTGGAAACGCAATTCCTCTCCGCGTTTGAGGAGTTCAGTATTAAGGTTTTCTTGATGTTCCGGTAGCGTATAGTCACTGCCGCCATTGCGGATATACCATTGGCGCGACATTACTATTTCCAGCGGCTTATCTCCCTTTTCAAAGAAATTGGTTTGCCGCATAGTTTTTTGCGGTTCGCCCTTTAGCTCTCCGCTTTCTTTAAGCGCCTCAACTACGATTTGCCGTGCTGAGAAAGTGGTTTTTCCGCGAATAGCGTCCATCAGCTGTTTGCCGGAAGTATCGGTAATCCAATCGGTGTTTTCGTGGGTAATACGACCATCCTTAGTTAAAATCACCCTGGTGGGTAGGTTTAAATCCCGCCACCATTCCACATCGGTAACGTCACCAAAAGTACAGCACATGGCAATGCCAGCGCCTTTATCCATTTCGGCCGCTGGGTGCGCTAAGACCGGAACCTCTACGTTAAAGCCCGGGCTGGTCACGGTTTTACCAAATAGATGCTGGTAGCGCTGATCATCGGGGTGAGCTACTAGGCAGCAGCAAGCAGCCAATAGTTCCGGACGGGTGGTTTCAATAATTACGTCCTGCCCATCAGGAAGATGGAAAGCTAAGGCATGGTAAAGACCGGGGTAGTCACGAGCCTCTAGTTCGGCCTGCGCTACCGCAGTTTGGAAAGTTACATCCCACAGCCCCGGTGCTGCTGCCTGATAGGCTTCCCCGCGTTTAAGATTGCGTAAAAATGCAGTTTGAGCCACTTTTTGGGAGTCTTTAGAAATAGTTTGGTATTGGTGCTTCCAATCTACGCTGAGCCCCAGGCGCCGCCAGAGCG
Organism: Urmitella timonensis; assembly: GCA_900120415.1. Lineage (GTDB taxonomy): Bacteria > Actinomycetota > Actinomycetes > Actinomycetales > Actinomycetaceae > Varibaculum > Varibaculum timonense_A. The sequence continues at coordinate 507,449 of FQLW01000005.1, forward strand.
CTTCAAAGGATTTTTCGTCCTCTTTAGTTAGCTGTTCGCACAGTTCAATAAAGTTTTTGCGGGAAACCGGAACCTGATCGCGGGCTTTAACCGATTTGGAATCGCCATGATGAGGCGGCTCAAAATTTGGGTCATAGGGCAGCGAGGGATCGCAACGGACTCCGTAATAGTTTTGGGCGCGCCGCTCGGTAGGTAGCCCGTTATCGTCCCAGCCCATGGGGTAAAACACTGCTTTGCCCTGCATTCGCTGGTAGCGAGCCAGGCAATCGGTGTGGGTATAGGAGAACACGTGCCCTACGTGCAAAGAGCCGGAAGCCGTAGGCGGGGGAGTGTCGATTGAGAACACCTCTTGGCGCTGCGCCGTGCGGTCAAAAGCATAGACCTGTTGCTCTTCCCAGGTCTGTTCCCAGCGTTCTTCAAGGCCATCAACGCTTACCCGATTAGGAACTTTTGGTGCAGGTAAGTTCATATCTTCTAAATCCCGGTGGTTTTGGGGATTACTCATCGGCCATCTCCTGTTTCATTATTTCCAAACTACCGGCGCTTGAGCTAATAGGGGGCGCGGTAACTGGTGCTTGCCTACCCTACTAAACTACTCGGTTTGCTAGGGCAATCTCAAAAATACCTCCCCCTCCTTGAGACAGATAAACCGTTGGATATATAAATAGAGCCTGCCACTAAAATCAGCTAAATGGCTAAGATAATCGAAGTGGCAGGCTCTACGGTATCCTCCTGGGGAGGAGAAGTTTTTTAGTTTTCGGTTCTACCTCCGTTTTCGCGGGCAATCTGCAAGTTGTAGGGGGTGTCCCAATAAACTTCCTGGGTGAAAGGGGAACGTTTGGTGGAACGTACCTTATAAATGTGGTATGCGAACACCGCCACATTAGCCACTAAAGCTGCTGCTGACAGCAATAGCATCGCAGTCGGGTTGTGGGCGCTGCGGTGAGCAAACATGGAATCTTGCATAAAGTGCGGGAAAGTTAGCACTATCGCCGACCAGAAGGTCAAGGTATAGGCTCGGTATTGAATCCAAGCCCCTTTCCCAAAGGGCAAGAAAGCGGGAATTGTGCAAGCGGCGAGCAAAGCTACCCCCGAATACCAGGCGCGGTCAGCTAGACAGTTATATACGTAGGCAACATTCCACAAATCGTAGGCGATAATCCAACCAACAGTCAGATCGCCCCAGATAATTTGCTTATTTTTACCTTTGGATACGTAGATTCCCATCCAGCCCGAAATCATGAGGAAATTTAGGATTCCCGCGATTCCGTTCATAATGTTCCAAGGCCCGCCCCAGGTAACCATTCCTTGGGAGGGATCCACCCCGTGAATCGAATAGCACTGGAAATCGCGGATTACGGCCTCGATAATATTCACCGCCAAAATCAGCGGGGGAATACATAAATACCAGCGTTTAGTGCGTAGCTTGGGGAAATATTGCAACGCTACCAGTGATAGGGAGCCGATTAGCGCTGAGTACTGTTTTACTATCGGAAACCAACCGTCCGAGTTAGTACCGGCGCGCGAAGTAGGCCACCAAAAAATTGTCAGTGCCACCGGAATCACGATAAATACGGCAATCGCGACCCATTTATAGCGAATAGCCAACCAGACCATCACCGCCAAGGCGGCAATCACCACCACTAGCATCAAGTAGTCATACCATTGCCCCAGTTCAAAAAAGAACAGGGTAGGATAATCCGGTTTCATCAGTTATTTCGCCGTCCTTTTACCCCAGTTGGGAAGATAAGTTTTCTCTTTCTTTTGGCGAATCTGTTCCTCCCAAGAGAACTCTGGTTCTTCCCAATCTGTGAAATAGTCACTATCTACTACCTTGGCCCAGGGAGAGTCAGCGGAAGAGGGTGGCCAGGCGGGATTATCGGTTACTGGAGGACGTACCTCGTTCACTGCCGGGTCTTGCCGTCCATAGCGCAGCCATTGGTTGTGAGTACCTTCGTAAAGTTCGGTGCCATCCCAACGTCCTGCCGGAGTGTCGTAGCCGAAGAGCTTACCTCCCAGCACTGCCCGCTTAATCCGTCCTTGCCACTGCGGCTTTTTACGGAACTCGGCAACCCGCTTTACATATAGGTTCTGTAGGTGCGCCATACAGCCCCCGATAAGCTCGATATTTATCCAGTTAATCGCAGCTGCGAACTTGGTGTCGGGTTCAAATCCGATCCGCCAATGGTTGATTAACCGGCAACGATTACCTTGGAGGGGAATCAGATAGAAGCACCAGGCAGCCGCATAGTGTTTCATTCCCGGGTAGCGGAAAGCGAAAGAGCCCGGTGCCCGCGGTGGATGCTTGGTATCTACCCACTGGGAAAGATATTTACCAGGGACTACGTCTGCCCACTCCATAGACATACCCGTGAAGTCAAAAGCTGCTATATCACCCGGTTTTAAAGCGTCTGACCCTTGCCACTGTTCTTGAATTTCGTAGGAATTAAAGAAAGGTAGCCGGGCAAAAGTACGTTCCAAAAACTCGGAAGAATAAGAGCCCGCCTTGTCGCAACCTAGCTGTTTTAGGTGCCGGTACACCGCATAGGCGGGAGCATCGATATTAATCGCGTAAGTGGAGGAGCGACCATTGGAATAACAGCGGTCAATCAAGTCATCGGAAGGATAGTGCCACTCATTTTCCTCTTTGGTAGCTTTGCCCGAAAACTGACTGAAGCCGAGCATTCCGCCGAGGACGACACTGCCCCCAATTGCGCCTAGGCGCAAAATACTTCCAATACGAGCGTTAAAAACAGACATATTTCTTCTCCGTAGCTTAACTTTTCCAAACAGGTAACATCTTCGTCAGTCCTGCGTTACCATTAAATTTACCACTTTCTGATGAATAGTAACGTCTTTTGAAAAGGAATATCCAAAAGCCATACTCGCAGCTAGTGGCAAATATAAAAGGTAATAAGTAAGCTCAAAGTGACCAGGCAGCGCAGCCTGGTTAATAAGAAGGAATTCTAATGGGGTTTTTATGGGAAGTAGGCCCGGTTTGGGTCTATCTTTTTTGGATATTAATTTTTGTCCTCCAAATGCTGGTGGCAGAAATGCACCGCCGCTGGACCTGGACTGCTTTCGCCCTCTGGACAGTCGGGGGAGTATTAGCCATTCCCTATGTGATTATCCATGGGGTTCCCATGGTGGGTTGGTTCCCTTTCGGAAAATTCATCATCATGCTCGCCACTGCCACTATGACCGCGTTCCTACTGCATTGGGGAAAACGTAACCCCCTAAAAGCTCGCCGATACGCGATTTGGTTTGGGGTAGCCCTGTGGATCGGATTGGCAGTAAACATTATGGAAGCCAATATTCGCGACCTCACCATCTATTTTGAAGCCGACACCTACCGCGCCTGCGCCACCAACTTCCAATGCCTAATGGATATTGATTCCTCCCGCTCGATCTCCATGATTGAAGGATTGCCAGAAACCCGTGACATTACCGCTGCTAGTGGTTCTGTTGCCTGGTATCAAGCCGCCGCCGACGCCTTTAAAGCCAGCGGAGTCGGAATCGATCCTTCCACCGGATTCCGCACCATCGGCGGTTACTGGAACCTACTATCAGCCGCCGCCGGAGTGCTAAACATTATTACCATTACCGGGCTGGGAAAAATCTTTATTTCCTCGGCGAAGAAAGGAAAAGTACAGGGGCTAATCTGGGCAGATATGGCCTGGCCGTGGATTATAGCCTACGACTTGTGGAATCACTCCTTCTTGTACAACTCACTCGCGGACTACACCTGGTACTGCACTTTAGCGTTACTACTAGCCTGTACGGTTCCCGCTTTCACCTGGGCGAGAGGGCAATGGATTTGGTTCCGTTGTTTCACTTTGATGTTCTGGATTGCGGCAAATAACATCTTCCCCGAACTTCTGGTGCGCCCGTCCATAATGACCAACTATGCCACTATGAACCCGACGGCTAATATCGTGTGTGCCTGGTTGGCGTTGCTGTCTAATGTGGCACTGTTTGTCTATTGGCTCTACAAGATGAAGAAGCATCATCGCAATCCCTGGACAAACTGCCTGTTCTTCGAGTTGGGAGCCTTTAGGAAAGTGGTGAAACTCTACGCGGATGATAAGGATAAGTATTTCTTGACTGATTTCATCCCCGAAACTCCCTCTGAGCTCGGTTTCGAACCAGTATCGAAGCAGCCGCCAGTAGACGGATACGTCGGGTGGATGCCTTGGTGGAAACAGGACAAGCGTTATCCGAAACCACGCACTCCGCTTTCGGCCGACCCCAAGCTAGTCGAAAAAGGGATCGAGTCTGATCCCAGTTGGGATGTCACCAAAGAAAAGGACGCCTAACTCACTGCAAAAATGCAAAATAGAACGTTTGTTCGTAGGATAGGAATGTGGATGAAAAACTGGTAGTTAAAGGGGCACGGGAACACAATCTGCGCAATGTGGGGATTGAGATTCCGCGTGACAAGATGGTCGTGTTTACCGGACTGTCTGGTTCGGGGAAATCCTCGCTGGCATTTGACACCATTTTTGCCGAGGGACAACGCCGCTATGTGGAATCTCTTTCCTCCTATGCCCGCCAGTTTTTAGGTCGTCTGGATAAACCGGATGTGGATTTTATCGGCGGTCTTTCCCCCGCAGTCTCTATTGACCAAAAATCCACCTCCCGCAATCCGCGGTCTACCGTAGGTACAATTACCGAGGTCTACGACTATTTACGTTTGCTGTATGCCCGCGCCGGGCAGGCCTACTGCCCGGTGTGCGGGGAAAAGATTCAGGCACAAACCGCGGGCCAAATCGTTGATCAGCTGCTGACTTTGCCGGAAAAAACCAGATTTCAGGTCTTAGCTCCACTGGTACGCGGACGCAAAGGCGAATACAGCGAGCTATTTGCCGATTTGGTAACCCAGGGGTTCTCGGCGGCAGTGGTGGATGGGGAAACCGTGCGTCTGACCCAGCCCCCCAAGCTAGAACGTCAAATTAAGCACGATATTTTTGTGCGCGTAGATCGCCTGGTTATAAAAGAAGGGGTGCGGACCCGGCTTTCCGACTCGATAGAAACCGCGCTTAAATTAGCGCAAGGGCTGGTGGTAATCGATTTTGTAGACTTGGAGGAGACGGATGTAAATCGTTATCGGCGTTTTTCTGAAAATCGTGCCTGTCCCAATGATCACCCCTTGCAGCTTGAAGAAATAGAGCCCCGCACCTTCTCTTTCAATGCCCCCTATGGAGCGTGTCCAGACTGTTCAGGGCTAGGGTCTCACCTGGAAGTTGATCCGGAACTGGTGGTTCCCAACCCGGAGCTTTCAATTTCTGAGGGCGCGATTGCCCCCTGGTCCACCAAGAATAAGTATCTGCTCAGCATGGTTTCCGCGCTAGGGAAAGAGCTTGGATTCGACCTAGACACCCCTTTCCGCGACCTCTCGTCCTCCCAAAAGAAAGCACTGTTAAAAGGACGCGACTACCAGGTAAAAGTAAAGTTTAAGAATCGTTGGGGCAGGATGCGCACCTATTCTTCCGGGTTCGAGGGCGCGATTCCTTGGATTATGCGCAAACGGGAGGAAACCGAATCCGAGGTAATGCGTGCGCGTTACGAGGGTTATATGCGCCAAGTTCCCTGCTCTACCTGTCACGGTGACCGTCTAAAGCCGGAAGTATTGGCAGTGAGGATTGGAAAGCTGAATATTGCAGAATTGACGAAGCTGTCTATCACTGCCTCCAGCGAGTACTTTTCGAAATTGCACCTAGAGGGGGCAGCGAAGAAGATTGCAGAACCGATTCTTAAAGAAGTAAAAGCCAGGTTGCAGTTCTTAAAAGACGTGGGACTGGGGTATTTAACCTTGGCTCGGGGAGCAGCCACGCTTTCCGGGGGCGAAGCCCAGCGGATTCGTCTGGCCACCCAGATTGGATCCGGGCTAGTCGGGGTGCTTTATGTACTCGATGAGCCCTCGATTGGCTTGCATCAACGGGATAACCATAAGCTAATAGAAACCCTCAAGAAGCTGCGCGACCTCGGAAACACTTTATTGGTAGTAGAACATGACGAGGACACTATCCGCGCTAGCGACTGGATAGTCGATATTGGTCCGGCTGCCGGAGAACATGGGGGAGAGGTTCTCTACTCGGGGCCGATAGCGGGGATTGCTGACTGTAAGCGCTCTTTGACTGGACAGTATTTAACCGGCAAAAAGCAGATTGATGTCCCCAAAAAACGGCGCCAGATTGAAAAGGATCGCCAGCTGAGAATTATCGGAGCACGCGAAAACAATCTTAAGAACCTAAACGTATCCATACCCTTAGGTAAGTTAGTACTGGTTACCGGGGTATCAGGCTCTGGAAAATCTACTTTGATTAACCAGATAATGTATGAGGCCTTAGCGGCAAAGTTGCAGCGCAAAAAAGTAGTTCCCGGTCGCCATAAAGGCATCGAGGGTCTGGAACACTTGGACAAGGTGGTGCACGTAGACCAAAGTCCGATTGGACGAAATCCCCGCTCTAACCCCGCCACCTATACTGGGGTCTGGGATGCGGTGCGCTCCCTCTTTGCCCAAACTCCCGAGGCGCAGCTGCGCGGATACGGGCCGGGGCGTTTTTCTTTCAATGTCAAAGGAGGACGCTGCGAGGCTTGTAAAGGAGATGGCACGCTTAAGATTGAAATGAACTTCCTGCCAGATGTGTATGTACCTTGCGAAGTATGCGAGGGCGCCCGCTATAACCAGGAAACATTAGAAATAAAATACCGGGGCAAATCCGTAGCCGAAGTGCTCGATATGCCAATCAGCGAAGCGGCAGAGTTTTTTGCTCCGATAAACAAGATTTCTCGTCACCTGAACACCCTGGTAGAGGTGGGATTAGGGTATCTGCGCCTCGGGCAAAGCGCCACCACCCTTTCTGGTGGGGAAGCCCAGCGGGTAAAACTAGCCAGTGAACTGCAGCGCCGCTCCAATGGGCGCACTATTTATGTCCTTGACGAACCCACCACCGGGCTACACCTGGAAGATATTCGCAAATTAATGCTGGTGTTGCAGTCCTTGGTGGACAAAGGCAACTCGGTTATCGTAATCGAACACAATCTGGATGTGATTAAGTGCGCCGATTGGGTAATTGATTTAGGTCCGGAGGGCGGAGACGGCGGGGGAACTTTGGTCGCCCAAGGTACCCCGGAACAAGTTGCAAAAGTGAAGGCTTCTTACACCGGGCAATATCTTCGACAACTTCTCTAAGGTTTTGGAACAGCTGTCTGATTACCTGTTTAGCAGGCTTCCTAACAAACCGCCGACGATTTCTTGATAGCAATCGTTAGTTATTTCCGCTTTTCTTAGGGAAGGAAACCTAAGAAACGTTATGATTATCCTATGTCTTGAAGCTTGGGGATTAGCAGGTATTTTGGGATATGCAAGGTAAAAAAGTCCCGTAAACTACCTACTTAGGCGGCTAAATGAAGTTTCCTATGCTAGCCTACGGAAGCGTAATCTATTATGAATTGGAGATTCGCCAATGGGAGCACCGCTTATCGATTTAATGCAATTCACCTCGGTGGTCGCAGCTGTATTAGACCGTGGGCGCAAACGTCCTCGTGAAATTGCGGTAGAGCGCCCCTCAGCCCTAGGGGCTGCCTGGGAAAAAATATCTGCTTCCGCATTAGCCAGCGATATTCGTGCCGCCGGTCTTGGCTGGATAGGCTTGGGGCTTAAACCCGGAGAAGCGGTCTCTATTTTAGGTTCAACCAGCTACGAGTGGATGATTATGGATTTGGGAGCCCAAGCTGCCGGTCTAGTTACCGTTCCCATTTATGAAACTGACTCCTATGAACAAATCAAATGGATTACCCAAAAAGCACAGGTAAAGGCGGTAATTACCGATACTACGGCGCAAGCTGTAATGGTGCGCCAATTAGCTAAAGAACCAGAACTTGCCGGACAAATCTCAGAGGTTTTCTCTTTAGATGATTCTGGTTTAACTAGATTATTGGAACATGGTCGTGCGCTTAGCCCTGCCCAGTTAGATCAGCGCCTGGAACAGATACAGCTAGAGGATCTTTGCACGATTGTGTTTACTTCCGGGACAACCGGACGTCCTAAAGGCGTAGAAATGACTCACGCTAACTTCCTTCGCCCTATGAATTCCGTAATCGAAAAGCGTAGCTGGAATGAATGGGTTTTTGATCCGGGGGCGCGGGTGATTTACTTCCTGCCAGTAGCCCATGTACTCGCGCGATTCTTGGGGTATCAGCAGCTGGTTGGTCATGGAACTGGCGCATTTTTGCCCAATGCCAAGACCATCGTCCAGGATATGCAAACCTTTAAGCCCAATGCTTTGCTAGTAGTGCCTCGCGTTTTAGAAAAAGTCTATAACGCTGCTGATGCCACCGCTGGTTCGGGAATTAAGCTTAGGATTTTCCGCCTGGCTGCCCGCACTGCGGAACACTGGGCACGTCTGCAAGAATCGGGTAAAGAGATCACTATCGCTCAGAAAATAAAGATAGCTTTGGCACGTAAGCTAGTTCTAAATAAAATCCGTAAACTACTAGGGGGCAACCTACAGGGAATCGTTTCTGGAGGTGCACCCATGGCTGAACGTCTCGGTCGCTTCTTTATCGGATGTGGAATCGAAGTCCTGCAAGGATACGGTGCTACGGAAACCACCGGTCCGCTAACCATGTCCGAGCGGATAGGGAACAAAACCGGGTATGTGGGGCAGCCGCTTCTTTGTAACGAAGTACGTTTAGGAGAGGGCGGAGAGCTGCAAGCCCGGGGCGGCTCGATTATGCGGGGCTATCATGGGGAACCAGAACTCACCAAGGAAGCTTTTACCGAGGACGGCTGGTTCAAAACCGGAGATCTTGGGCAAATCGATGCAGATGGGAATGTCAAAATTACCGGGCGCGCCAAAGAGATCATTGTTACTGCTGGCGGCAAGAATGTTGCCCCCGCCGTCCTAGAAGAGCGTCTTAAAGGACACCCGCTGATTTCACAGGTTATGGTAGTTGGCGATAATAAACCTTTCGTTGCCGCCTTGGTCACTATCGACAAAGAAATGCTTCCTACCTGGTTAAAGAATCATGGAATCGAGCAGATGGACATTACCCGAGCTGCTCGAGATTCCCGGGTACTGGAAGCCTTACAGCGGGCGGTTCAGCGCACCAATCGGGCGGTATCAAGGGCGGAATCTATCCGTAAAATCAAGGTGCTTACTACCGATTGGACTATCGAAAATGGGATGCTTACGCCCTCGCTAAAAATCAAACGCGACCGGATTCGAGCTGCCTATGCGGAACAAATCGAGGATTTGTTTACCAAGAGGGAACAAAAATAGTAGATCAGCCGGCCTATAAGCCGGGTTCTGTACTGGCAAAGCCAGCGGCGACCATCTATCTACGACGTACGTTACCGCACGCCTGAAGCAACCTACCCGCAAGCTAAAGGCGGACAACCTGGCTTGCTGCTTGGTCTTGCTCCGGATGGGGTTTACCTAGCGAGTCAAGTCACCTCGACCCCTGGTGGTCTCTTACATCACCTTTTCACCCTTACCACGCGAGGCGTGGCGGTTTGTTTTCTGCGGCACTAGCCCGCGGGTCACCCCGGGTGGCTGTTAGCCATCATCCTGTCCTATGGAGCCCGGACTTTCCTCGACTATGACTAGCCGCGGCCGCCCGGCCGGCTGATCTTGGTCAATAATACGCTAAAAGTTTTAAGGAGCCGAAAAACAAAGCTTTGTGGAAACTAATTATCGGAAGCTACAGAGGACGGGCAGGCAAACGATTTTTCTAAGGTTGCTAGACTAAAGACATGGTTGCCTACATTGATATTCATCCCGTAAATCCCCAGGCGCGGCTAATCACTAAAGCTGCTGACATTATTCGAGATGGAGGCGTAATCGCCTATCCTACCGATTCGGGATATGCTCTCGGATGCAAACTGGGAAATAAAGCGGGGCTGGAACGGATTCAAACTATCCGCAAGCTGCCTAAAACGCACAACTTCACCCTGATTTGCCATGATTTTAAGCAACTGGGAAAGCTGGTAATCGTAGATAATTCGGCGTTTAAGCTGATAAACCGGCTTACCCCCGGACCGTTTACCTTTATTATGAAGGGCGATAAGGCGGTACCACGGATTATGGTTAATCCCAAGAAAAAGACCGTGGGGGCACGAATTCCTAATCACGTAACTACTTTGGCTCTGGTAGAAGAATTGGGGGAGCCGTTAATGTCCTCCACTTTGATTTTGCCGGACAAGGAAGTTCCAGAAGCTAACGGCTGGGAAATTCGTGATGAAATTGGTTACCTGTTAGATGCGGTTATTGAAGGACCAGTAGAAGAACCCCTGCCTACGACGGTTATTGACCTCACTGGAGAAGTTCCCGAGGTAGTGCGCCAGGGTGCCGGTGATCTTTCGGATGTAATGATCTAGTGGATCTTTTCCAGCAGGCCTCTTACAGCGAACAGGGGATTCCTGTATATACGTCCTCTGCGCCCTTAGCGGTGAGAATGCGTCCCACTTCAGTTGCCGAGGTCGTGGGGCAATCTCACCTGCTAGAACCGGCTTCTCCCTTGCGACGTCTTTTAGAACCTCAAGGTAGCGCCGGACAGGTTAGCTCTATTATTTTTTACGGGCCGCCGGGCACTGGGAAAACTACGCTTGCCTACCTGGTTGCCACCGCCTCGCAGCGAAATTTCGTGGAGGTAAGCGCGGTTTCGGCCGGGGTTAAAGAAGTGCGGGCAGTAATAAAGGAGGCACGCCAGCAGCTACGAGCCACCGGTAAGCAAACCGTGTTGTTTGTCGATGAGGTACATCGTTTTTCTAAATCTCAGCAAGATGCCCTGCTTCCGGCAGTAGAAAACTCTTGGGTAATTCTGGTGGCAGCTACTACTGAAAATCCCGCCTTTTCCATAGTGTCGCCGCTATTGTCACGTTCTTTGCTGCTCACCCTAAATCCCTTAACTAAACAGGACGTTATTGAGCTTTCCCGCCGCGCCCTAATAGATAAACGCGGTCTTGACGGGAAAATTACTGCTAGCGAAGAAGTCCTAGAATCGCTGGCAGATTTGGGGGGAGCCGATGCCAGAAAAACACTTACTTTACTTGAGGCAGCGGCCGAGGGCGCTTTAGCGCAAAACCGCAGCGATATTAGCATTGACGATGTTTCGTTGGCCGCCGATGCGGCGGTAGTTAAATATGACCGTGATGACCATTATGACGTGATTAGTGCTTTTATTAAATCGATGCGGGGCTCTGATGTGGATGCTAGCTTGCATTATTTGGCGCGCATGATCGAGGGGGGAGAAGACCCGCGTTTTATTGCCCGGCGTATAATGATTTGCGCCAGTGAGGACGTGGGGATGGCAGATCCTAAGGCTCTGGAAGTAGCGGTAGCAGCTGCCCAGGCTGTCCAGATGATTGGAATGCCGGAGGGACGGATTATTCTGGCGCAGGCCGCTATCGCGGTTGCTACCGCCCCGAAATCTAATGCCTCCTATCTGGGGATTGAAGCCGCCCTTAAAGATGTACGCGCCGGAAAAAGTGACGCTGTGCCTGCTTCGCTGCGTGATTCTCATTACCCTGGAGCTAGCAAATTGGGAGTGTCCGGATATAAATATGCGCATGATTTTCCGCACCACATCGTAAAGCAAACTTATCTACCTGCATCTTTAGTTGGTACTCAGTATTATCACCCCAGTGATAACGGGTACGAAGAGACAGTCTCTAAACGCTTGCGAGGTATTCGCACTATTTTGGCTAATGGCAAAGATGAGCAAAAATAAGCTAGTCTAGGACAGCCCCTTTCGGGGCAAACCTGGGGTCTTAGCCCGCGTGGTGACCCCACCGGTCTGACCGGTGAAATGATAAATATCGGAAACATACAGGAGAAAACTAAATGGGAAATAAGCGTGCACGTAAGCAGGTTCGTCTATCTCGGGCTTTGGGGATTGCCTTAACTCCTAAAGCACAGCGTTACTTTGAACGTCGTCCTTATGGGCCTGGTGAACATGGGCGGGCTCGCCGTCGCAGCGAATCCGACTACGCCATTCGTCTAAAGGAAAAGCAGCGTCTACGCGCCCAATACAATATCCGCGAGGCTCAGATGCGTCGCTTGTTCGAGGAAGCCCGGCGGATGAAAGGCATGACCGGTGAAAACCTGATTGTGTTGCTAGAGTCCCGCCTAGATGCCTTGGTATTGCGCTCCGGATTTGCTCGTACCATGCCTCAGGCTCGCCAGACGGTAGTTCACCGCCACGTTCTGGTAGACGGCAAACCGGTTGATTGCCCCTCTTACCGGGTAAAGCCGGGACAGGTTATCCAGATCTGTCCGAAGTCCCAAACCAAGGATCCTTTCATTGTGGCTGCTGCCGGTTCCCACCGTGATGTGTTGCCCGATGTTCCTGGTTACCTGGATGTGAATCTAGAGCAGCTCCAAGCGACCTATGTGCGTCTGCCTCAGCGCGAAGAAATTCCCGTGGTCTGCGACCTGCAGATGGTTGTTGAGCACTACTCGCGTTAATCAAATTTCTTTTTGCCTGATGCCTCCCGATTTTTCGGGAGGCATCTCGCATATCTGGCTTGGTTCTAGCCTGGGTGCTCGATAGGGTAAAATTTAGCGATATAAGGATTTTTACGGAAGGAAAATTATGAGCATCGGTGAGATTGCTTCACTAATCGCCGCCCTAGCGTTTTTGCTGCTGGTGCTGTTCTTAGCGATACCGCTATGGAAACTGGGAAAGGTATTTGACCAGTTACAAGGCTCAATCAAACAGGTCGCTAACGATACTGGCGATACTGTAAAAGAAGTAACTCAAACGGTGCGCGATGCCAACGCCCAACTGGTGAGGGTCGATGCTGTAACTACTTCAGCGGCGCAGGTTGCTCAAGATGTGTCGGCGGTTTCTACCTTGGTTTCTTCCACCTTTGCCGGACCGCTAATTAAGCTTTCAGCCTTTTCCTACGCCACTCGCAAACTGTTCAACCGGAAGGGCAAATAAGAAATGAAAAAACTGGTAAAACTGGGAATCACGGTGGCGGTGCTCGGAGCTATAGCCTACTCGATTCCGCCGGTACGTCAGCGGATGCAAACCGCGTATGAAAACTTCCACCAAGATTTTAAAGGCAGAGAATTCCAGCTGCGCGAAGCCTTAATGCCGCAGACCACTCCGCTTAGTTAATTTGGTTTTATACTAAAAATCGTCCTCCCTATCTAGATTACGAGGCATAATGCAAACTTCTGAGATTCGTTCCCGTTGGCTCGACTATTTCGCAAAACAAAATCATCATTTAGCAGATTCCGTTCCCCTGGTGTCCCCAGATAAATCGATTCTGTTCACTATCGCTGGGATGGTTCCCTTTATTCCCTATATTGTGGGCACCGAGCCGGCTCCTTGGCCGCGGGTTGCCAGCGTACAAAAATGTATCCGCACCAACGACATTGAAGAAGTTGGGAAAACTACCCGGCATGGCACCTTCTTCCAAATGTGTGGCAACTTTAGTTTTGGTGACTATTTCAAACAGGGCGCTTCCAAAATGGCATGGGACCTGCTCACCGGGTCTGTCGCCGAAGGAAAATACGGTCTAGATGGCGACAAACTTTGGGTCACGATTTGGGAAAAAGATGATGAAGCCGAGGACGTTTGGCTAAATCAAATTGGCATTGACCCTGCTCACCTGCAAAAGCTTCCACGAGAGGAGATATTCTGGGACACTGGACAGCCCGGTCCTGCCGGTCCGTGTGCCGAAATCCACTACGACCGAGGCAGCGCTTATGGGCCAGAGGGAGGTCCAGAAGTTGATACCGGTGGCGACCGCTATCTAGAGCTGTGGAACTTGGTATTTGACCAATACCTGCGCGGTGAAGGAGCGGGAAAGGATTATCCGCTGCTGGGTGAGCTGGATAAGAAATGCATTGATACTGGGTTAGGTCTAGAGCGTCTAGCGTTCTTGCTGCAAGGCAAAGACAATATGTACGAGATTGACCAGGTATTCCCGGTAATTGAAAAGGCGCAACAGTTGTCTGGGAAACAATACACCCAAGGGGAAACCTCTAAAAACCCTGATGATATTCGGATGCGGGTAGTAGCCGACCACGTGCGGAGCGCTTTGATGCTGATTGGGGATGGGGTGCGTCCTGGTAATGATGGACGCGGATACGTACTGCGGCGACTGATTCGCCGGGTAGTACGGGCTATGCGCCTTTTGGGGGTAGAAAAACCAGTATTCCCCGAGCTTCTCCCGGTATCAAAACAGGTAATGGCGTCGTCCTACCCAAATCTAGAAAGCGACTGGAAAACTATTTCTACCGTTGCCTATGAGGAAGAAGACGCTTTTAGGCGCACTTTAGAATCGGGTACCATGATTTTTGATCAAGCGGTATCCCAGGTTAAACAAAGTGGCGAAAAGCTATTTTCAGGTAAAGATGCCTTTACTTTGCACGATACTTATGGATTCCCGATTGATTTGACCATCGAAATGGCGCAAGAGCGAGGTATCAAGGTAGATCGCGAGAAGTTCACTGCCTTGATGCAGGAACAAAAGAACCGGGCGCGCGAAGATGCCCGTGCCAAGAAAACCGGTCACGTCGATGCTCGTATTTACCACGAGTTAGAAAACGAGCTAGGGCATGAAGTAGAGTTCGTGGGCTACTTAGAAGACACTTGTAACGCTAAAGTTATCGGGCTTTTAGCCGATGGACAGGCGGTTCCGACTGCCGAATCAGGAAGCAATGTTGAAGTTGTTTTGGATGCCACCCCGTTCTATGCAGAAATGGGGGGACAGCTTGCTGACCACGGCACAATCCGTTCTTTCCAAGGAGCAAAATTCGAGGTAGATGACGTGCAAAGCCCGGTTGCGGGTCTGCGGGTGCATCGAGGTCGCTTAGTTGCGGGACAGCTGACAGTGGGCGACGAGGTAGTGGCCGCGATTGATACCGCTCGCCGCCAAGCGATTGCCCGTTCCCATACCGCAACTCATATGCTACATAAGGCTCTGCAAGAGACTTTAGGCGCTCAAGCCACCCAGGCGGGCAGTGAAAATAGCGAAAACCGGCTGCGTTTTGATTTCCACCATGGTAAATCTCTAAGCGATGGCGAAACTGAGCAGATTTTTGACCGGATTAATGATCAGCTGCGCGAGAACCTACCGGTTAATACCGAGATTATGTCTTTAGAGGACGCGAAGAAGTCGGGTGCTACCGCGTTATTCGGGGAAAAATATGGGCAAGAAGTGCGGGTAGTTGATATTGGCAACGGCTGGGATCGCGAGCTTTGCGGCGGTACCCATATGCCAACTACCGGGTACCTGGGACAGGTAGTTCTAATGTCTGAATCCTCTATCGGGTCAGGGGTTAGACGAATTGAGGCTCTAGTAGCCGATAAAGCCGCTGATTTTCAGGCTAAAGAGCATGAACTTATTACCCAAATCGCCAAGATTATGGGTACTAAACCAGAGATGATTCCGGCTCGAATTGATGATGCGCTACTTCGCTTACGCCACGCACAGAAAGAACTAAACCGTCTGCAGCAAGAAAATCTCTTATCCCGGGTAGGGGAATTAGCTGCCTCAGCCAAAGAGATCGCAGGAAAGCGAGTAATCAGCTTTAATGCCGGTCACGTGCCGGGGGAAGCCCTGAGGGTACTAGCCGAGGCGCTGCGCCAACATCTACACGATGCCAATGCAGTAGTGGCAGTGGGAGGCATATTTAAAGATCGTCCCTCGGTAGTTGTTGCTACTACTGCTAGCGCCCGGGAAAAGGGACTTAAAGCCGGAAATTTGGTGAAGATTGCTGCCCAAACCATGGGGGGCGGGGGAGGAGGACGCCCCGACCTGGCACAAGGCGGAGGTAAAGACGCAGGTAAGCTTAGTGAGGCTCTGCAAGCGATTGAACGCGAGATTGCCAATAGCTGATGCGTCCGGGCGTTAGACTTGCGATTGATTTAGGTACTAGCCGCATCGGGGTGGCTCGCTCCGACGCGGCAGGTATCTTGGCATTGCCGGTGGAAACTGTTTACCGTGACGGCGGACAAGAACTGTTTCGGATTGTCCAGCTGGCAACGGAATATGACGCCAAGGAAATCATAATTGGTCTGCCGCGCTTACTCAGCGGAAGAGAGGGTAAAAATGCCGCTGACGTGCGCTCCTGGGGTGCCGAGTTGGAACAGTTATTACCGACTTGTAATATAAGACTTGTAGATGAGAGACTCACCACCGTAAGTGCTCATCAACAGTTACAGTCTGCTGGTATGAGAGGACGCAAACAGCGGAGCGTCGTTGATCAACAGGCTGCGGTGGTGATATTGGAACAAGCGCTAAATATAGAGCGACAAACCGGGAAAGCTCCCGGAAAGCCACTCGGTAGCGTACCCGAATGCGAGGAGGCCTAATGAGTCGGGAGTTAGAACCTAATCCGCCAACGCGGCATTTTCCCTCTCGTCGTGCCGAGAAATCGACAGAGTCTCCTTCATCTCCAGCTGCGCCAGGCGCAGAACTCGATAGCTATTGGGAGCAGGAATCTGAACCCCAGGAAAATCATTCCGCCGCGCCCTCGGGTCGGAGTGCCCGGCGTAAAGCTAAACGTAAGAAGCGCACGATTACTATTGTGGTTATTTTAGTGATTATCGGTTTAATTACGGGGGCCTCGGTGATTGCCGCCCAAGAATTAGGGGGAGTTTCCGGGATATTTTCGAGTGGGGAGGATTACGAAGGCAAGGGCTCCGGGGAAGTAATCATCGAAATTCCCGCGGGCGCATCCGGTAAAACCATCGGGCAAATTCTACAAAAACAAGGCGTAATTGCAGACGCGGAAGTATTTGCGAGTATTTTTAAGAAGAACTCGCTAGCGCAAGGGGTACAGGCCGGACGTTTTCGTATGCACAAGCGGATGTCTGCTAGGGAAGCTTTAGCTATGCTACTGGATCCCGCCTCAAAAGCCGATGTTAAGGTCACTATTCCTCCCGGCTTTACCCTCAAACAAATTAAAGCCCGACTAAAACAGACCGCTGGTTTTAGCACCGAGCAAATACAGGAAGCATTTGCTAATCCCGCAGATTACGGGATTCCCGGTCAAAGTGAAGAGTCTTTTGAAGGCTGGTTAGCTCCCGATACCTACACTGTGGCTACTAATCACAGCGCTAAAGACTTAGTCGCAATTATGGTAAAAGCCCAGATTAAACGGCTTGACGCAGCTGGAGTCGCGCCCGAGGAACGCGCCACCGTGTTGATAAAAGCTTCAATCTTGGAAAAAGAAGTAAATCTTGAAAAATATTACGCACAGGTTGCCCGGGTAATCGAGAACCGCCTGCAAGATAACCCAGATACCCACGGATATTTACAGATGGATTCGACCGTAGTTTACGGACTAGGACGCTCCGGCGGTATTCCCAATAAAGAAGACCTAGCTAAAGATACGCCCTACAATACCTATAAGCATAAGGGTCTTCCTCCCAGTGCAATCGGCACAGTGGGCGATGCCGCCTTGAAAGCCGCGGTGAAACCAGCGGACGGCAAGTGGCTATATTTCACTACGGTTAATCTAGATACCGGAGAAACCAAGTTCGCTCTCACCTTGGATGAACAACGCAAGAATGTGGAGCAACTCAAGCAGTGGTGTGACCAAAACTCAGA
Organism: Urmitella timonensis; assembly: GCA_900120415.1. Classification (GTDB taxonomy): domain Bacteria; phylum Actinomycetota; class Actinomycetes; order Actinomycetales; family Actinomycetaceae; genus Varibaculum; species Varibaculum timonense_A. The sequence goes on from FQLW01000005.1 coordinate 525,027, forward strand.
TAGATGCAAACGCTAAGTCCCTGGGCAGCGGTAATCGGTTCTCCGATTAAACATTCACTTTCACCCAATTTGCATTTGGCTGCCTATCGAGATTTGGGGCTGGATATTGATTATCGCCGCTTGGAAATAACTAAGGATAGCTTGGAATCTTTCCTAACTCCCTGGCCAGGAAACTTGGTGGGGCTGTCGGTAACTATGCCCCTGAAACAGGCGGTTATACCCTTGTTATCTCAAGTTGATGGGCTGGCGAAAGCGGTGGGAGCGGTCAATACTATAGTGCCTTTCCCGGGAGGAATCACCGCCGGATTTAACACCGATGTGTATGGGATGGTCGCAGCGATTAAAGAGGTAAAGGGTCGCGACTTCAGCCCCGAAAAAGCCGTAATTGTAGGGTCAGGGGCAACCGCGTCCTCTGCCCTTGCAGCAGTAGTAGAGCTGGGAGCAACCAAGATTAACCTACTAGCTCGCAGAATATCTAAGCCCGGTAACGCGTTGCAGGCAGCAATCCGCTTGGGAATAAATCCCGGCTATATTCCGTTATCCGCGAAGGCTAAAGCCCGCGAAACCATTGAAAATGCAGATTTGGTTATTTCTACTACTCCTCGCGAGGTACTAGATGAGTTTTATGAAACGGTTACTTTTAACCCCGCTCAAACCGTACTAGATATTGTCTACGACCCGTCTCCTACGCTCCTAATGAAAAGAGCCTCAGGCGCCAAAGCCTGCACCGTATCAGGAAAAGTAATGCTGCTACATCAAGCATTAATGCAGGTTAAACTATTTACCTCCCGTACCCCGAACCTGGAAGCTATGCGAAAGGCAATCTTTTAGGGATGAAAGGGAACAGATGCAGATTTTAGTTTTCATATTGGCACTAATCTGTGCGGGAATTGGAAATCTAGCTTATGGATTACCCAAGGTAGAAAAGTATTTTCGCCTTTCTGGGCGAGCGAGAGCGTCCTGGAATCAACCCTGGGTAATCGGTCTACTATCCGCGGTTGCCGTAGGAAGCGCAGTAATTTTACGTTTCGGTTCGATTAACCTGCTGCTGCTATTTCCTCTTTTAACTCTCGGTCCGGTGCTTTTGGTAATTGATGCTGCCACCCAAAAGCTACCCCGCTCGATGACTATAGCTTTCCTGGCGTTATCGATAGGGGCAGTAATCTTGTCGGGTTTCATGACGGGGCAGTGGGAAAAACCTGCATATGCTCTTATCGTTTCTATAGGTTCATTTATTTTGCTGTTACCGGGAACTTTTGTGCGTCGCGGAATCGGAGTCGGGGATTTGCGACTAATTCCGGTATTGGTCGGTTTAGTTACCTGCGTTTCCTGGCATTGTCTGCTCTTGATGGGGATTTTGTCGATTGCTGGTAGCGGACTTTGGGCAATATACCTGGTGCTACGAAGAGGGGCAAATGCTAGCACGCGTTTAGCGCTCGGCCCGTGGGTATTGACCGCTAGCTATATTGCGTTACTGCTAATTCCTCATTAAAAAAGACCCAGTTTGTAAGGGGATAGCTCCCATGATTTCCCTATTGGTGGAAAGCTGAAGCTCGCATAGCAGCTTCCGTGACAAAATAGGGGCATGTTGCGATGGATGAGTGCGGGAGAATCCCATGGACGTGCCCTGGTTGGAATCCTGGACGGATTACCCGCGGGGATAAAAATTACTACCGCCACCGTGCAAGACTATCTGGCGGCTCGCCGGGCAGGATATGGACGGGGCGTACGTCAAAAGTTTGAGCAAGATAAAGCGCAGATGGTAGGGGGAGTGATTCGGGGAGTAACTACCGGTGCGCCGATTGCGCTGATAATAGAAAATAGCGAATGGGCTAAATGGGAAACCGTGATGAGCCCGGATCCGGTATCCGCGCAAGCGCTAACTATTGACGCTGGAAAGGGCGATGAGCGCGAGATAGCCCGTAATAAACCTTTGACTCGCCCTCGCCCCGGACACGCCGATTTTGCGGGAATGCTCGCCTATGATCTTAATGATGCCCGACCGGTGTTAGAACGAGCCAGTGCCCGGGAAACCGCAATGCGGGTAGGGCTGGGAGCTTTCGCCCAAGAGTTTTTGAAACAGGCAGCCGGGATTGAACTGGTCTCCTATGTGTCTTCGATAGGTAAAGCCTCGCTAGCAGCTACACACCCAATTCCTACCCTAAAAGAAGCTGCGCTGCTGGCAGATAACCCGGTGCGTTGCCCCGACCCACAGGTCAGTAAAAAAATGATTGCCCAGATAGATGCGGCACAGCAAAATGGGGACACCATTGGGGGAACGGTTGAGGTGGCCGCCTACGCCGTGCCGGTAGGTTTAGGTAGTCACGTGCAAGCAGATCGTCGCCTAGATGCCCGCATTGCGGCAGCTCTAATGTCGATTCCCTCGGTAAAAACTGTGAAAATCGGGGATGGCACGCAGCCGTATCTGCTGGGATCTGAGGCTCATGACGAGATAATACGGAGACAAACCGGCGAAATTACCCGCACCTCGAATCATGCAGGCGGAATTGAAGGCGGAATGTCCAATGGACAGATAATTCACGTTAGCTGCGAATTTAAACCAATTTCTACAGTTCCTAGGGCTTTGAACACTATTGATTTAGCAAACGGAACGCCCTGTCAAGCGATTCATCAGCGCTCTGATACTTGCGCGGTAGTTCCCGGGGCGGTAATCGCCCAGGCGCAGGTGGCGTTAGTCCTCGCAGACGCTTTGCTAGAGCATATGGGGGGATATTCCGTAGATCAGGTACGTGAGAATCTGCAGGCATACCAGCACCGAGTGGAGGCCAGAGTATGAGCTACCCAAAGCAAATAGTGTTTACCGGTCTGCCGGGCAGCGGAAAAACTTCGGTCGGTCAGGCAGTAGCAACCCGGTTAGGGCTTTCTTTTAAGGACGTAGACCAAGTTATTTCCCAGCAATTATCGATGTCGATTCCGCAGATATTTGCCTCGCGGGGCGAAGAAGGGTTTCGGGATATAGAAGTAACCATTACCGGACAGATATTAGGCAGTAATACCGGAGTGGTTTCCTTAGGGGGAGGAGCCCTTACTCGCGGCGAAACCCGCAGCGCCCTGGAAAACAAAGTGGTAGTTTTCTTAGACGTAAGCCCGCAGCAGGCAGCAGCACGCCTCGGAAAAGATTCAAAACGTCCCCTATTAGCGCACGCAGCTGATACCGCCACCAAGATAGCAAAACTGCAGGACGAACGTCGGCAGGCCTACTTAGCTACAGCCACCCTCACGATTCTTGCTGATGGAAGCATTGAGGAAGTAGCTAACGAAGTGATTAAGGCTTTAGGGCTCGCCACCGACACAAACACCGATTGCCGTTACGATTTATCTGCTTCCCAGGATTTGCTACCGCTTAAAGCAAATGGTCAGCGCATAATCCCGGTAACTTCCGCTAACGGGTACGAGGTTACGGTAGGTCACGGGGCTATCTTTAGGATTCGCCAAATGCTGGAAAATCCTGCTCGTAAGGTCTTTTTACTGTTTCCGCCCCCACTTTCTGCTAACGCCCGTCGTCTCCAAAATGCGCTTACTCAGGAGGGACACTCGGTAGTAATGTTTGAACACCCTGATGGGGAGGGGGCAAAGAATATTCGGGTAGTTGAAGATGTTTGGCGCTGCCTGGGGGAGAACCATTTTTCGCGTGAGGACGCGGTGGTGGCTTTGGGGGGAGGAGCAACCACCGATATGGGGGGCTTTGGCGCCGCGACCTGGCTGCGCGGTATTGACCTAATAAACATTCCCACCTCCTTGCTGGCAATGGTTGATGCCGCGGTTGGAGGGAAAACCGGGATTAACACTTCGGTGGGTAAGAATCTAGTGGGTTCGTTTTATCCGCCGCGCGCTGTCCTTTGCGAGTTAGATTATTTGAATTCTTTACCTCCTCGGCAGCTGCGCGCCGGTTTAGCGGAGGTAATTAAATGCGGTTTTATTGCCGACAAGTTGATTCTGAAGCTATTAAGTGAAAACTCCGTTGAGAATCTTATCCGCCAACCAGATGTTTTTGAAGAGGTTATTAGCAGAGCTATTTCGGTCAAAGCCCGGGTTGTTAGCGAAGATTTGAAAGAAAGTGGAATGCGCGAGTGTCTTAACTATGGACACACCCTGGCTCACGCTATCGAGAAAGCTAGCTCCTACCAGGTGTTACATGGGGAAGCAGTCGCTGTCGGGATGGCGTTTGCCTCCCAGGTAGCCCAAGAATTAGGTTTACTATCTGCTCGGGAAGGGCAGGCTCAACGCCGTCAAATAGCGGCTCTGGGATTACCGACTTGTTGCCCAGATTATTCTTTCGACCAGCTAGTTAAAATCATGGCCTCCGATAAAAAAGTCCGCGGGGGAGTAGTCCGAATGGTGCTAACCAGTAGTGATGGCTGCGTACACGTGAGACCAGTGCGCGACTATGAGCTGTTACAAACAGCATTCAATGCCGTAAATCAGAACTTCTCGACCAGCGTCCCGCTCACAGTCGTATCTAAATAGGGGAATCCGTGGGCAGAAAAGTATTCCTAATTGGTTTACCGGGTAGCGGCAAATCCACTATTGCTTGTCTTTTGGCAGATAAACTCGGGTGGAAACTGGTTTCTACTGATACTTTAGTTGCTGCCCAGCTGGGTTTACCCCGGCACTCAGCACTAATTTCAGCTGGAGAAGAGCGATTCCGTCAGGTAGAACGAGAAATAATGCACGCCCTATTAACTGAGAACAGGCGAGAAGATATCATCGTAGATTGCGGTTCTGGAGCACTGGACAACCCCCTCACTTTACGCGAGCTACAGGAGCTACCGGGGCGGGAAATACTCGAATTGGTGATTGATTTAGCAACTATGGCTGATAGAGCGGGTCTGAATCGTCCTCGTTCCCTAGGACTGGGGATGCCTAGAACCTGGCTGAGGCAAATGGGACAAGCTCGCCGCGAAAATTGGCAGCGATTGCAAGCCCTTCCCCTGGAAGTTAGCGATTTATCAGTTGAACAGGTGCTTGAAAAAGTGCTTGCCGTCCTAGGTATAAAGGAGTAAAAACCCTTCTAGAGGTATCTATTTTTTATCAACCGCCCTCCTGAAGTAGAGTAGAAACGATTTATTGAGACTTTTTGGGGGTTAAGTTGGCGACAACAAATGATTTGAAGAATGGTCTAGTACTAAAAATTGATAACCAGTTGTGGCAGGTTGTCGAGTTTCAGCATGTAAAACCGGGTAAAGGTCCGGCTTTCGTGCGCACCAAGATTAAGAACGTACTGAGCGGTAAAACCGTAGATCGCACCTTTAATGCCGGGGTAAAGGTAGAAACCGCGACCGTTGATCGCCGGGATATGACTTATCTTTATCAAGATGGAACCGATTTCGTGTTCATGGACGATGACACCTATGAACAGGTAATGATTTCCACTGAAATCGTAGGAAATGCCAAGAACTTCCTGATTGAAAACCAGCGCGCAGTCGTGGCTTTCCATGACGGACAGGTGCTTTTCCTGGAACTACCGGCATCGGTAGTCATGCAGATTACCCACACTGAGCCGTGGCTGCAAGGAAATCGCTCCTCAGCAGGAACTAAACCAGCTACCGTGGAAACCGGTTACGAAGTACAGGTTCCTCTGTTCATTGAAGAGGGCGAAAAGATTAAAATCGATACCCGTTCCGGTGACTACATTTCCCGGGTCAAGGAATAGTAGCCAGTGTCCAAGAATCGACTATCTCGGCGTACTAAAGCGCGCCGGCGGGCAGTTGATACCGTCTATGAAGCGAATCTAAAAGGTCTTGATGAAGACCCGGAAGATTTACGTCAGCTAGTAGCTGAACGTAGGCAGCTAAGCACGGCACAAACCACCTTGCCTGACTATTCAGCGGAAATTGTCAATGGGGTGGCTGATCGGCTTTTCGATATTGATATGACGCTCAGTCAATACTCAAAGGATTGGGCTTTGGATCGGATGCCCAAACCAGATTTGGCGATTTTACGCTGTGCAGTTTGGGAAATCCTCTACAATGACGATGTACCCTGGAAGATTGCGGTAGACGAGGCGGTAGGTACTGCGCGGGCAATATCAACTCCGGATTCTCCGGCTTTTATTAACGCAGTGCTCGATGCGATTGGGCATACCAGTGAAACCGGCTGAGGTGATTGGCTTTCTTATTGGTTAGCTACCTGAATCCGTCCTCACCTACCTGGGAGAATTGATTTTAGGAGGTTGCCATGAGCGCAATTGTTTTCCGCGGGGCAAGCATACTGGGAAAAGATCGCGCCGATATTTTGGTGGAGGGTGATAGGATTCGCCAGGTCGGTGTTGATTTGTCCTTGCCCAAAGAATCGACAGCGCTAGAGATTGACACCAACGGTCTAATTGCCCTGCCGGGTCTGGTGGATTTGCACACCCATTTGCGCGAGCCCGGCGGAGAAGATGCTGAAACCGTAGATACCGGTACAGCTGCGGCTGCTAAAGGCGGATACACGTGCGTGTTTGCTATGGCTAATACCACTCCCACCCAAGATTGTCCCCAGGTGGTAGAACAGGTTCTTAACCTGGGTCGGAAAGCGGGCAGAGTAGATGTTCATCCGGTAGGAGCGGTTACCAAGGATTTGGCGGGTAAAGAGCTTTCCCAGCTGCGAGCAATGCATGAGTGCGGAGCAAAGGTAAATGTTTTTAGTGATGATGGGAAATGCGTTTTTGATCCGCTTTTGATGCGTCAGGCCCTCGAGATTCTCCGCGATTTTGATGGGGTAATCGCGCAGCACTGTCAAGAGCCACGTTTAACGGAAGATTCACAAATGAACGAGTCTTACCTGGCGAAAGAACTAGGGTTAAAAGGCTGGCCGGGCGTAGCGGAAGAAATGATTATTGCCCGCGATATTTTGCTTTCTCTTTATCTGGATGTTCGCATACATATTTGCCATCTTTCCACCGCCCGCGCGGTGGAGCTGGTGCGTTGGGGTAAGGCGCAGGGAGCCAAGGTTACGGCGGAGGTTACCCCGCATCACCTATTCCTTAGTGAAGATGAGCTAAAAGGGCGAGCGGCGCTTTTCAAAGTTAATCCTCCCCTGCGCTCTGCAAGTGATGTTCAAGCGCTGCGCACTGCTTTGGCTGATGGCACTATTGATTTGGTTGGTACCGATCATGCCCCGCATCCGGCTCGGCTTAAAGACTGCGATTTTGAATGTGGCGCTTTCGGGATGATTGGGCTGGAAACCGCCTTGCCGGTGATATCGACTTTGATGGTACACACTAACCAAATGACCTGGGCAGATGTTGCTCGGGTAATGTCTATTACTCCCGCAAAAGTGGGGAAGGCTCTAGGTCAAGGTGAAATGATAGCGACCGGTTCTAAGGCAAACCTGTGTTTTATTTCCCCGGATACCTCCTGGCAGGTTAGCCGCGATAGCCAGGTTTCTAGCTCAAATAACACCCCCTTTGCAGGTAAAGAACTGGTGGGGGCTATCCAGCACACCTGCTATCGCGGAAAACTCACAGTTACTAACGGACAGTTACAGTTTTAAGGAGGAGACATGAGCCGTTATGGAGTTCGCCTAGAGCAGGCAATGACCAGGTTAGGTAATGTTTGCGTGGGGATTGATCCTCACCCTTCCCAGTTAGCAGCCTGGGGTTTGTCAGATAGCGTGCAGGGGCTGCGTACTTTTGCTTTAACCTTGGTGGAAGCGATGGCGGGGCAGGTACCGGTGGTTAAACCGCAATCGGCTTTTTTTGAACGCTTTGGTTCGCGGGGAATCGCGGTTCTTGAAGAGGTACTTGCAGCTTGTCGGCAGGCGAGCCTGCTTAGCATTCTAGATGTTAAACGCGGAGACATCGGCTCTACGATGGCCGGTTATGCCAGGGCTTATTTAGAGGACGGGTCGGCGCTTTCGGCAGATGCGATTACGGTTTCTCCGTATTTAGGTTATGGATCTTTATCTCCGGTTTTAGAGTTAGCGCGTGAAAATAACCGGGGAGTTTATGTGCTCGCTCTAACCTCTAATCCCGAGGGATTCCAAGTGCAGCACGCCAGGTGTGCCACTGGTAAAAGCGTGGCGGCGGACATAATTTCACAGGCTGAACAGACAAATATCCTCAATAGTAATCAAGGTCACATTGAGGATATTGGTTTGGTTGTCGGCGCTACCACCGGAGAAGCTGCCAAAGATTTAGGAATAGATTTTTCTTCCTTTTCTGGATCTATTTTATCGCCTGGAATCGGAGCACAAGGGGCACAACCAGCAGATATACAAAGAATTTTCGGCGATAGCGCCTATCGCGTTCTGGCATCGACTTCGCGGGGAATATCTTCCGCCGGACCGAAAGTTCCCGCTTTACAGGCGGCTGCAAGACAAGTAACCGAGCAAATGAGTGATATTTTTCGCAAGTGAACTGGCAAAACTTGCTTGTTGGTTTGGCTTAAATAGACAGAAACAACTAATCTTTTTCGTGTTGTTATCCCATAAATCTAGATGAAGAGGTAAATACTAAATGGCACTTCCTTCTTTAACTCCCGAACAGCGTGCACAGGCTTTGGAAAAAGCCGCTATGGCTCGTAAAGCTCGTGCGGAAACGAAGGCTAAGCTGAAGAACCGGGAACTATCCCTGTCTGAAGTAATCAAAAAAGCTCAAGATGATCCTTACTTGGGCAAGATGAAAGTTCAGGCTCTGCTTGAAGCTCTGCCTCGCGTGGGCGCTACCACCGCTGCCGCTGTAATGGAAGAGATTGGTATCGCCAAGTCTCGCCGTATCCGCGGTCTAGGTGAGCACCAGCGCGCTGAGCTAGTTCGCCGCTTCGGCTAAGAACAGCCCTAAAGCAAATAACAGTGTGGGATCCAAAATTATTTTGGGTCCCACACTCTTATGTTAGAAACCAGGGAAACAGACAGATATGGCAAAGTCTCAGTTATATGTATTGGTCGGTCCGTCCGGGGTGGGGAAAGGAACCGTCCTCAAAGCATTAAGGACGGCTTATCCGCACCTTCAGGTGGCAATCTCCGCTACTACCCGCCAGCCCCGCCCGGGGGAGATAGATGGCATTGATTATCACTTTCTATCGGATGCGCGTTTTGAGGAGCTTATTGCGCAAGATGGTTTTTTAGAGTGGGCCACAGTTCACGGTAAAGCGCGGTATGGAACTTTACGTTCTGAGATTAACCGGCATTTCGCTTTAGGGCGGGACGTTATTTTAGAGATAGACCTGGCGGGTGCACGCCAGATACGCCAAAGCTATCCCCAGGCTTGTTTCATTTTCCTTAGCCCACCCAATGAGCGCATCCTCGAACAAAGGCTTCGCGGTAGAGGCACTGAAGATGAAGCTGAAGTTGCTCGTCGGCTTGAAACCGCAAAAACCGAATTGGCGGCGGCGGGCGAATTTGAACACATTGTGATTAATAATCAACCCGAACAGGCGGCGCGGGAACTAGCAGCCCTGATGGGAATAGCGTAAGATTTTTTGTGAAGATGCGGCTTAGCCGTGAAGTTAAGAAATGAGAGGACAATATGTCGGGTACTGTTGCTAGCCCGGAGGGGATTACAAACCCCCCAATAGATGACCTATTGGAAAAGGTTGAGTCCAAATATGCCTTGGTGGTCTATGCTGCCAAGCGGGCACGCCAGATTAACACCTACAATCTTGAGATTGCTGATGGAATGTTTTCTACTCCCGGTCCCCTGATTGATTGCAATCCCGAAGATAAAGCCTTAAGTATTGCCCTGCGGGAAATAGACAAGGGTGCACTCAACCTGAAAGAGCATGACGAGTCCTAAAAGGACGAGCTAGATTATGTCTAAGCGCCGCCGGGTTATTATTGGGGTCGGAGCAGGAATCGCTGCCTATAAGGCAACTAATGTTGTGCGCGCCCTCAGTAAATCCGGATTTGACGTGTGGGTGATACCCACACCCGCTGCTCTCGAAATGATAGGAGCGCTAACCTGGCAGGCACTTTCGGGAAATCCGGTTTACAGTCAAGTTAATGAACCGGGCACGGGGGTCGGACATATAGAGCTTGCCCGGGACGCGGATTTAATTGCTGTGGTTCCAGCTACCGCTAATGTTTTGGCACGTATAGCCCACGGTCTAGCCAACGATATGCTAACTAACGTGGTTTTAGCTGCTGATTGTCCCTTGTTGCTAGCTCCCGCTATGCATACCAATATGTGGAATAATCCGGCTACCCAAGAAAACGTGAAGTTGTTAAAGGGGCGCGGAATCCATTTCATTGGTCCAGACCGGGGAGAGCTTTCCAGTGGGGATGTCGGTTTAGGCAGGCTGGTTAGTGAAGATTGCATAGTAGAGCAGATTTTATCCCTGCTTTCATCTAAGCCCTGGCAAGGAAAGAACGTATTAGTTAGCGCTGGGGGAACCCGCGAACCTCTAGATCCCGTACGTTTCTTAGGTAATCGTTCCTCCGGGATTTTTGGGGTTCAAATTGCTCGTCAATTTGGATTGCAAGGCGCGAACGTTACCTTATTGGCAGCAAATATAGATTCCCAGGTGCTGGCTGCTTTACCCAAGAGCGTGAGAGTTCTATCTACCCCCACCGCCACCGAAATGTATAACGCGGCTGCAAAGTATTTACCCAATATGCAGGTAGTGGTGATGGCGGCCGCGGTAGCTGACTATCAACCGGCAGAGTTTCAAACCCAAAAAATCAAGAAAACACCTGAAAAAGGTGAGTTCTCTTTAAATCTGCGTCCCACGGTTGATATTTTGGCTTACCTCGCAGAGCATAAACAGCCAGGACAAATAGTTACCGGTTTTGCCGCCGAGACTGGATCTTGGGAAACAGTTTTAGATTTAGGCAAAGAAAAGGCTCGCCGTAAAGGAGCCGATATTCTCTTTATCAACAAAGTCGGTCAAACATCTGGATTTGGTGACACTGCCACCCAGGTTAGCGCAGTCGATAATTTAGGCAATGAAATCGGGCAGTTCCGGGGAGAGAAACCTGAGATAGCCCCGCAGATTGTGTCCTTGATTGGTCAGCATAGCCAGTGAAAGACCAAATGCCGCGCTGGAGCGGCCTTGACCCCCTCGCCCAGATACGCAGTCGCCAGGAGAGTAAAACTAGGCGTGGTCACCAGCAAGAGCTACTTCCGTTACCCGATAAACCCACTGGGAAATGGCAAAACACTGATTCGATTGCCAGAGTAATCCCTGATACTCCCGTTTTTCATCTCGCATTTGGTCTTGATTACACCATTCCGCCCCGCCTAGCAGGCAAAACCCGTATTGGCAGCCTGGTAAGCGTGCGGATTGGAGAAAAACTGGTGCATGCCTGGGTAAAGGACATTCGCCCTCCGGAAGCAACCTCGCAACGCCTGCGTCCTATTAGTCGCGTGCTTAGCGACAGAGGGCTAGTTTCACCTAAAACCTTCCAGCTTGCTCAGCAGGTGGTCAGCCGTTACGCGGGAAATATCTCTCAAGTCTTAAACCAGGCGATTCCTAATCGCCGGGCAGGGATAGAAAAAGAGTTTTTTACTAACAACTTTGCCCCGGTAATGCCGCTGACCAGCCGAGAAGCCCCCTGCCAGGAGACTAACTGCCTTAGCGTAAGAGACGAACCCAAAATAGAAAACTATCCCCAAGGAAAAGGATTGCTAGATTCGCTGGCAAATAAACGCCGGGCACGAGTAGTCTGGTCGGCGATTCCCGAACCTAATAGGGTAGCTCCTTTTAACCAGATTAGTGAGCTAGTCAGCGTGGCTTTGAAAGCGAAGGGAAGCGTCCTGTGTCTTTTCCCTACTGCTCGCCAAGCTAGCGAGTTTTGCTCCTATTGGAGCGCCAGCCAGGGTGCTAATGCGCCCTCACCCCTAAAATACTTTTTTGAAAAATCTAGCGGCAGGCACTACCAGGCATATCTTCAGTGCCGTTTTAACCATCCGCGCCTAGTGGTAGGAACCCGCTCAGCCATTTTTGCCCCCCTAAAAAGGATTTCGCTGCTACTGATTTGGGACGAGAACGCTGAAACCTATCAAGAGCAAACCGCGCCCTACTGGCATAGCCGCCAAGTCGCAATGATGAGGGCAAACAGTGAAAAATGTTCACTGATATTAGGTAGCTACTCTCGTTCTCCCCAAGCTCAAGCCTTAGTGCTATCTTCTTGGGCTAGTGAGCTAGCTATGAATAATACTCCAGTGCTGCTCCCCAAGATTTTTACCCCTGATTATGAACAACGCGATGATTTATCTATCGGGCGTACCCCTATTTCCTCCACCGCTATCCAGTTTTTGCGAAGCTGCCTGGAAAATGGCCCGGTTTTAGTGCAGGTAGGGCGAAGAGGAGGACGAAAAGCCTTAAGTTGCGCCCGCTGTTCAGCTCCGCTGCGCTGTCCAAAATGCTTGGGGCAGGTAGAACAAAGAGGGGATGACTACCTGTGCCCCAGTTGTGGTCATTCATTCTTCTTCCGCTGTCCTAACTGCGGGGCGCAGCAAGCTCGAGCAGCTGTGCGCGGGCATCAGCGTATCGGCAGGGAACTCGCCGCTGCGTTCCCCAAAATTCCAGTTATCAATTGTGACGCTGATAATTCTTTACCTCCCATTGGGACTAAACCGACCCTGGTAGTGGCCACGGTGGATCAAGAACCGGTTGCCAGCAACGGATACGCGGGAGCGCTGCTATTAGATGCGGGAATGCTCATAAGTCTTGACCGTATTTGGGCGGGGGAACAAACCCTGCGCCGCTGGGCAAATCTGGGAGCTAAAGTGGCAGTAAAGGGCAAAATCATGCTCAGCGGCGACCCAGGGGAGTATCTTGCTACCACTTTTAAGCGGCGAACATTTCGCGAGTGGGCAAGTAAAGAACTTCAAGAACGAGCTGAAGTGGGAATCCCTCCCACCGCAGCTATGGCAGCCATTCGCGCCAGTAAAGACACCCTTAATCAGCTATTAGCCTGCGCAAACTTTCCGGATATGCAAGTTATAGAGCCAGTTCGCTTTGGAAATGATTGGCAGGTAATAGTGCGCGCCCGTCTAGACCAAGGCGAAGAGCTACGCGCCGAGCTTAGCCGCCTACAGGCTTTGGCTTCCCGAAAAAAATGGGGGTCTGTCAAAGTACAGGTTGATCCGTATGACTTCTAGCTTTCCCTTGCAAACAGCCTTGCCCTATGTCCTGAGGAAGTTTCTTAACTGATAGCATTAAGAATATGCGTGTCTTATTTGCCGGTACTCCCGCCAGCGCAGTACCTGTCTTGGAATATTTGCTTTCCAGCGAGCATGAAGTGGTTGCAGTGCTAACTCGTCCTCCCGCTAAATCGGGGCGAGGACGCAGACTCACCCCTTCTCCGGTTGCCCAGTTAGCCGAACGCTCTGGGATAAAGGTCTACACCCCCTCCTCTCTAAAAGACGCTCAGCAGCGTCCCGATTTTGCGCAAATGCAGGTAGATGTGGCGGTGGTAGTGGCTTATGGTCTGCTGATTCCTAAAGATTTGCTGGAAGTTTTTCCCTATGGATGGCTAAACCTGCATTATTCCCTGCTACCAAAATGGCGCGGAGCCTCCCCGGTACAACATTCAAGAATTGCGGGGGAAGAAATAACCGGGGTCAGTATTTTTAAGATAGATGAGGGCATGGACACCGGTCCTATCTACGCGGTCGATCCGATTAGGGTCGCTCCGCAAACTACTGCCGACCTGCTTTTACAACGCCTTACCGACAGTGGAATTAAATTGCTTCCGCACGTACTTAAGGCTTTAGAGGGAGGAACTCCCAAAGCTCACCCTCAATCTAGTCAAGGGGTCAGCTATGCACCCTTGCTCAGCAAAGCCGATGCCCAGATTCCCTGGAATAAAGAGGCAGGGGCAGTTTTAGATATGATTTGCGCCTTTACTTCTCAACCGGGGGCATGGACGGTATTGCCTGATGGCAAGCGGATTACTATTTATCCGGCAATTGAAATGAAGGACCACAATACTTTAGCGCCTGGACAGGTACAGATAACTAAACACGAGGTCACGGTAGGGACAGCGACTAACGATGTGAAACTGACCTTTGTGACTCCAGCCGGGAAAAAAGAAATGGCTGCAGATGCTTGGGGACGCGGGCAGCATTACGGCAACGAATTTTTCTTCGCCCTACCGAGCTGTTCAGAGGGGGATTTGTGAGGCAAAAATATCCTCAAAAACGCCAATCTTCCGACTCACGGGGCAATCGGTATGGCAAACGCCCGCAAAGAAAAGCGAGTAATTCAACGCAATGGCAAGCACAAACCGACCGGGTACGTACCCTGGTTTACCAAGTGTTACTGGCGGTCGAGACCCGGGATTCCTACGCTAATTTGTTGCTTCCGCCGAGGCTAACCCGTGCCCAGATTGGCGGGCGAGATGCCGGTTTTGCTACCGAATTGACCTATGGAACCCTGCGTTGTCAGGGCTACTATGACTGGATAATTGAACAATGCTCCTCGCGCCCAGTAGCTGCATTGGAAAAACCGGTATTGGTGATTTTGCGAATGGGCCTACATCAATTGTTAAATATGCGAGTTCCCACCCATGCTGCGGTTAGTGAATCGGTTAATTTGGCGAAACAAGAAGTCAATCAGGGAGCAGCGGGACTGGTAAACGGGGTTTTACGGGGGGCTCTACGCCTGGGCGAGGACGAGCTGCAGCGCCGACTCAATTCCTTAAGTCCTACTGCTCGCTTAGCAAGGCGCTATTCCCATCCAGCTTGGATTATCGCCGCCTACCGCGCCGCGCTCAGCGAGCATCAGAAGCTGGGAGCCGAGATTCCCGCTGATGACGCTAGCCTTGAGGCGCTGCTTGCAGCCAATAATCGTCCTCCCTATATAAATCTAGTGGCTAGACCAGGATTGATTGCGCGCGAAGACTTGGCGGATAGGGTGGAAGAAAGCGAACAAGACGTAGCCTATTCTACTCTTAGCCCCTGGGGGTTAATTGTGTCCGGGGGAGACCCAGCGGATTTAGAGGCAGTTATAAACGGGCAGGCCGCAGTAGAAGACCAGGGTTCTCAGTTAATAGCCGGTTTAGCTGCTGAATATCCGCTGAGCGGTCGCGATAAAATCTGGCTGGATTTATGTGCCGGACCGGGTGGTAAGACCGCATTAATGGCGGCTTTAGGACGAGAACGCGGGGCAAAGGTTTTCGCCAACGAAATCAGTCCTCACCGCGCAAAACTGGTGGAAGATTCGGTTAAGGCTCTAGATAACGTCGAAGTTGTATGTAAAGATGGTACAGATTTTCCCTCCCGTGAGGGGGGATTTGACCGGGTTCTCGTGGATGCTCCCTGTACCGGATTGGGGGCGCTGCGCCGTCACCCAGAATCACGTTACCGTTCCCGCAATGAAACGATTCCCGAAATCACCGCCTTGCAGGCACGACTACTTGGTCGTGCCCTGGACGTATGCCGTGAGGGCGGCCTGGTTATTTACGCTACTTGTTCTCCGCATCCGGCGGAAACCACTTTCCTGGTAGAGCGAGTTTTGAAAGAACGCGGTGACGGGCAACTTTTAGATCTAGGGGATGCTATAGGTCAGCTGATTGCAGCTGATGCCTGGCCAAGCTCGCTCGGGTGCGCGGATAAATACCTGCAACTTTGGCCTCATATTCACAGCAGTGACGCGATGTTTGCTGTGGTAATCGCGAAAAATCGAAAAGGGGTTTAACTATGGCAGTTACTATTTCTCCATCAATACTTAACTGTGATATCGCCAATCTGGCAAGTGAAATCAAAAAAATTAGGAACGCCGATTATGCCCATGTGGACGTGATGGATAACCATTTTGTTCCTAATTTGTCGTGGGGACTTCCGGTAGTAGAGGCAGTTATTCGGGAAAATATTTTGCCGGTAGATGCGCATTTAATGATTGAGGACGCCGATCGCTACGCTCCTGCCTATGCCGAGGCTGGCTGTGCCTCGGTTACTTTTCATGCCGAAGCCGCTATCGCCCCTATCCGTTTAGCTCGGGAAATTCGTGCCCAGGGAGCGAAAGTCGGAATGGCGCTGCGACCCGCTACCGATATTACCCCCTATATTGATTTGCTTAGTGAACTGGATATGCTCTTGGTGATGACCGTAGAGCCGGGCTTCGGGGGACAGGCCTTTTTAGAATCCATGATGGGCAAAGTACGTCGTGCCCGCAAAGCTATTTCTGCGGCGAATTTGCAGGTAGCTTTGCAAGTGGATGGGGGAATCAATCGGGAAACCATCACTAAAGCCGCCGAAGCCGGGGCGGATGTATTTGTGGCTGGCTCAGCGGTATATAAGGCTGATGATGCTTTTAATGAGGTCGAACAGTTGCGTCAAATCGCTAATCACCATTTAAATCATTAAAGCTGGGAATGGTTTATCGGTATAAACTTAACGGGCATCAAACATTTATTCTTTAACGATTCTAAAGTAAAGCATCCGACATAAGCGGTTTAGAAAACTAGAACAGCGCTTATTCACCTACGATAATGAATCGTTTGCGCATTATTTTTAGAAACCAACTAACCTTGAAGATATGAAAAGTTTTGAAGACCTATTTGCCGAGCTAAAACTGAAAGCTAAGGAACGTCCCGAAGGTTCTGGAACCGTTAAAGAACTCGATGCCGGGGTACATGCAATCGGCAAAAAACTGGTAGAGGAAGCCGCTGAAACCTGGATGGCAGCCGAATATGAAAGCCGGGATGATTTTTGTTTAGAAGTTTCCCAGCTGCTCTATCACGCGCAAGTAATGATGATTGCTAAAGGGGTTAGCCTCGAAGATGTCTACCGTAAACTCTAGGGAAAATATGTTACGTATAGCTGTCCCAAATAAGGGTGGTTTGTCCGAACCAGCAATAAAGCTTCTTTCCGAGGCCGGATATCGCACCCGCAGACGCGGTCGGGAACTACATATTGTTGATCACAACAATCAGGTGGAGATTTTTTTCCTCCGGCCGCGTGATATTGCCCAATACGTCGGTGCTGGATATATCCATGCTGGCATCACGGGACGGGATTTATTAGCAGACTCTGGGGTTAAAGCTACCGAGGTGTGCGAACTCGGCTATGGGGCTTCTACGTTCCGTCTAGCAGCCCCTAAAGGCACTATGAGCAGTGTCCACGATTTGCAAGGCAAACGGATTGCCACCTCTTTTGACCGAATTATGCAAGACTACCTGGCTGAACATCAGGTGGAGGCAACTACTGTTCATCTAGATGGAGCAGTAGAGTCAGCGGTGCGTTTGGGGGTGGCAGATGCGATTGCTGATGTGGTAGAAACTGGCAATACCTTGCGAGCTGCGGGGCTGGAAGTCTTTGGGGAACCAGTAATGAAGTCGGTGGCGGTGCTAATTGCCAATCCGCAATCGGTAACTCGCCGAGGTCTAGAGGTTCTCCGGCAGCGTCTGGGCGGGGTATTAACCGCCCGCAACTACGTGTTACTTGACTACAATGTACAAAGGGATCAGTTAGAACAGGCAGTATATTTTACTCCCGGAATCTCTTCCCCTACGATTTCTTCTCTGCAAGATTCTCACTGGTTAGCGGTACGCGCTATGTGTAAGCGTAGTGAAGTACATGGGGTGGTTGATAAGCTGGCCGCCTTAGGAGCACAGGGGATTTTGGTTACCCAGCTACTTTCCGCCCGTATCTAAATATAGTTTTGCTTCGCCTTGGGTAGCGGGTTTTCTAAAGCAATAACCTTTGCCTAAGAGCCAATTACAGCATTTGCGCTGCCACTCGCCCGGCAACCGCCGCCGATAAAAACTGAGCGCTATCCTGATTTAGTGACCGCCCCATAGTTGAAAGATTCACCGGACAGGTCGATAGCGCTGCGTAAAGCCCAACCGTAGAACACCGTTTTAACTCATGATGGGAGCTAATAAGCCGACTTTGCTGTTCTAGTAGCTTTGAAAAATCCGCTTCAATCAGTTCGGCTTGCCCCCCGCCCTCGCCACAAAACACCGGAAATGGCACCGTGAGAGCAACCGGCACAAACCCCGACAAAATCCGGAGGCTATGATGAGAGATTCCCTGATGGCGAGGACGAGCATCAGCCTTAGAAATCCGCAAGGCACAGATAGGACGCCCTCCTCCTAAAGCAGCCTGAGTGAGGAAAGCAGAAAGGTCGAAACCGGAATACCCAAAGGGAGTGCCGCTACCGGCGTTACCCGGCCCTTGCCCCACAATCGCAATATCGGCTTTTAGGACGTGTTGAGCGGCTAAGAGGGCGGAAAAGGTATTGATTGCTTCTAAGTCGCCACCGAAAGCCTGCCCAGCAGTAATTACTGAGGCTAGCCATTGATTTTGGCGTAAGAGCGAAATGTTTCTCGAAAAAAATGCGGGAAGCGCGCCGCCATCGGTATATACATAGACGATTTTTGCGCCGGGATTTTCTGCTCTGATTCCGGCGATTACCGCCGGTAACTGGGAATGTAAATCAATCCCCACCACCGGCATCCCCTCAAGGTTTTCTGCCCGGCTCATTGATTCATGCCAGGGAGATTGTTGCTCCTCCAGCGCCGAAACCAGGTATTGACTGGGACTATAGCGCGCTTTCATAATGTGACCGTCATTGGCGGGAAGTTCATCAGCGGGCAGACGCTCACAAAGGGAGGTTACCAGTCCAAATCCACCAGTCCCCAGGTTTCTCTGCAATGGTGAACAGTCAAAACGCACCCTATCGCCGCAAAGAATTTTTCCGATTAGCTGCGGGTAGGAAAGCACCTGCACTTTTTGTCCTATAAAAAATTGTTCCGCATTATCCGGGCAAGCGGTTATGGTCACCGTCAGCTCTTGAGACCCCTTAAAGTCATGGACAGCTTCCACCTGTCCCTCACGTAGCATCATATTATTATCCTAAGCGAAGTCTAGGTGACCGCGTGGATAATAAACAGGTAGGCTTATATATGTGTATTGGTTACTATTTGCGTTGTGGACGCTCGGAATTCTGGCAGCGATAATCTGCCCAATCGTCATGTTTATCTGGCTGTTCCGCAAGGTCAATACAACTTTCCGGGTATTTGGAGAACAGGCATCAAGGCTATCTGATCCCCTAAATGATTTACAGGAGGCAGCTCCGCTTACCCCGCTACGCGCCCCCGGAGCTAGCGGCGACCCCGCCACCTTAGCTCAAGCCCATCAAGTTCGCCAGCAGGTAGCACTTAGCCGCCAGGTTCGGCGTTACCGGCGCCTAGATTCCGCTAAGGAGCGCTGGGAGAAACTGGGGCTGATATAGATGCCCCGCAAGCGTAGGCGTAAAAATCATTCTTCCTCCTTACCGACCCAAGATTGGGAGCAGCTTTCACCGGCTCAAAAGCTAGCTAGTTTTAAACGCAACCAAATAAGAGGGGAAGTCAATGACTTTGCTAGTCGCTTCGACTATCCTATAGATGATTTTCAGCTGCGCGCTATTGATGCTCTACAGGCAGGCAAATCAGTGTTAGTTGCCGCCCCCACCGGATCAGGAAAAACCCTGGTAGGGGATTTCGCCCTATTTTTAGCGTTAAAAAGGGGGCTGAGAGCCTTCTATACCACTCCAATCAAGGCGCTATCTAATCAAAAATTCCGGGATTTTTCTGCCAGCTACGGTAGTGAAAACGTGGGGCTGCTGACTGGAGATGTTTCGGTAAATCCCGCGGCTCCCATCGTGGTAATGACTACCGAAGTGCTGCGTAATATGCTTTACCGTCAAGATAAACGCCTAGAGGATTTAGGTTTCGTTATTCTTGACGAAGTTCATTACTTAGCTGACCGTTATCGCGGTCCGGTATGGGAAGAAGTTATTTTACATCTTGACAGCCAGGTCAAAGTGATTGCCCTATCTGCCACAGTGTCTAATGCGGAAGAATTCGGGCAGTGGTTACGGGAAGTACGCGGGAACCTTGAGATTGTGGTTTCCGAAAAACGTCCCGTGCCACTTTATCAACATATGTTTGTGGGAGGACGTCTATTCGACCTCGAAACTAAAACTAAAGGCGGTAAAAGCCGGCTAAACCCGGCATTGCTTGCCCAGACCCGCCAGAGCCTAGGGGAGAGCAGGGCAGGAAGTCACACCAGTTTACCGGCAGCAGTAGCGCAGCTCCAGGAAAGTAATCTCTTACCGGCAATCGTGTTTATTTTTTCGCGTTCTCGTTGCGATCAGGGACAAAAACAGCTGATAGCAGCAGGAATGGATTTAACTAATCCCCAGGAAAAGCAACAAATCCAAAGCTATCTGGACGATATTGCGGAAAATATTCCGGGGCATGATTTTTTTGCTTTAGGTTTAGACCCTCTTTTTGCTGGTCTCAGACGCGGAATTGCCGTTCATCATGCCGGGTTGCTACCCGTACTTAAAGAGGCCGTAGAGAAAATGTTCGCAGCGGGTCTGCTAAAAGTGGTGCTAGCAACCGAGACCCTCGCCCTAGGAATCAATATGCCAGCGCGTTCGGTGACGATTGAATCGCTACGCAAATGGGATGGGCATGAGTTCCAAATGCTCACAGCGGGGCAATACACTCAGCTAACCGGAAGGGCAGGTCGGCGCGGCATTGACACCTTGGGGCATGGGATTGTTATTTATCGTCCCGGTATAGATCCGGCTATCGTGGCTGGTCTGGCTTCCAGACGTACCTATCTCTTGAAGTCGGCTTTTACTCCCACCTATAATATGGCGGTTAATCTGCTAAGTCGCGGTTCGATAAGCGAAACTCGCGATATTTTGCGGCGCTCTTTTGCACAGTTCCAAGCAGACCGCTCCCTGGTGGGTAAAGCGCAGCAGGCTAAGGAAAAACAAAAGGAAGCCGATAAAATTATTGCTTCGGGAACTTTAGAGTGTTCCCAGGGAGATATTTACGAATACGTCAGGCTACATTCCGAATTGCAATCCCGGGACGCTGACCGGGCTAGAGCTCTTGCCCGCGAGCAGCTGAGGCAGCGCAATGAGTTATTTCGCTGTCTAAAACGCGGAGATGTTCTGGTCTATCCCAATGGTCAAAGAACTCGCCACGGGGTAGTGATGAAGAAATCGTTTACCCGCAGCGGGGAGATTAGTTTGCGGGTGCTTGAAGATAACGCGAAGCTTAGAGATTTTTCTAGTAACTATCTGGCGGGTGATTTGGCGTTAGTGGGGCAAATGCTGGTCGAGGATTATTCGGAGCGTAAACCTCGCGATCGGCAACGCTTAGCATCGAAGCTGCGTTTAGCGGTGCGCGATAATTTGTTTCCAGATCCGCCTACTTCTCCCGCTTCTTTACCGGCGCTTCCAGCCTCAGCTAGCTCCTCGGCTGTTTCCTCTTCGGCTCAAGTGGATAAGTTGGGGGATAGCACCGGTACTCAGGGGAAAATGATTGGTAGCGAGCTTAGTAATTTGAGTGAACAGCGTTTAGAGGAGATGGTGATTTCTCACCCGGTTGCTCGCTGCCCAAAGGTGCGCGAGCACTTGAAGAAGGCTTCCCGGTGGGCTCGCTTCGAGCGTCAGGCGGTAAAGCTCAGGCGTCAGGTTGAGGTTTCCGAGGGGAAACTGGTGAATACTTTTGACCGGGTGGTTGCGGTCTTAAAGCGTTTGGATTATTTATCGGCTGATGGAAAGGTTAGCGAAGCGGGGCAGGTTCTTGCTCGTATCTATAGTGAGTATGATTTATTGATTGCTCAATGCGTGCTTCAAGACGTGTTTGCGGGATTGTCTCCGGCGCGTCTGGCAGCCGCTTGCAGCGCTGCTAGTTATGAGGCGCGGCGGGAGGTGTCCGGGGCTCCGGTTCCGTCCTCGCTTAAACCGGTGGTTAATCGGATTGAAGCCTTGGCCGAGAATCTGCGAGCTATTCAAAGCGAGTTGGGGGCACCTAAGATTCCGCAATCTTCGTGCGCACTGGTGGCTGCCACCTATGCCTGGGCTAAGGGTAAGCCGCTCGCAGTGGCAATCGAAGCGGGCGGCTTGGAAGCTGGTGATTTTGTGCGGGCGATGAAACAGTTATTGGATGTGCTTCGACAATTAGAGACGATTGGAAGTGTGGAAACCTCTGCTAGCGCCCGTAAAGCCCAAAAGCTGATTTTGCGAGGGGTGGTGGCGTGGTCCGATTTCTAGTTCGCGGTTTTTGGACTTTTTTTGCTGCCGTCGCTATTGCTGCCGGTTTACTATTGGCATTTCCTTCGTCTTGGGGAAGTCATTGGTTTGCTGCCTGGCTAGCTATGGGAGCGTGGCTATTGGTGTTGCGCCGGGCAGACAAAAAGTGCGCACTAGCGATTTCGGGGCTTGTGGCTTTCTTATTCTTTTTGCTGCTTTTCCGTTGGGTATCAAATTCGCTTGGTTTTAATACCCCTTGGATTGCGCTGACCTTTTGTGAGTCTTTATTCTTAACGACCTGGGCGGCTTCGACTCTGGCGCTCAGGCGTTTGTCTAGCCCCTTATGGTCGTTGTGGGCGGCTTTTTCATATGCCGGTCTTGAGGCTTGGAGGGCGAGTTTTCCCTGGACGGGAATGCCTTGGGGATTACTGGGGTTTTCACAGGTAGACAGTCCCCTTAAAGGCTGGATTCCTCTGCTAGGGGAAAGCGGTATGGCTTTCTTAATGGTTTTTATTCTAGCCGCTCTAGTTAGCGTGACTTGGAAAGTGACTATGCCTAATCTGGTGGCCCTTGCTTTGGCCTTGGCGGTGATAATCGCATCTGGAATGGGTCTTACAGCCTTAGGGGACAGCCGGGACACTGCTCAGATTAGGGTTGCCGCCATGCAGGGGGGAGTTTCTTGGCCGATTGAACAGGTTTATGCCCACCCGGGAACTATTTTAGCTGGGCATATTAGGCAAGCTCGCCAGGCGAAACTGCAACCTACTGACGTGATTTTATGGGGAGAGCAGGCAGCAGATGTTGATTTGGGTAAAGATTCCTCTTGGGCAGATAATCTTCACCTACTACAGCAATCCTTAAAAGTCCCAATTGTTTTTGGTATGCTCTCTTATTCCGAAAAAAATACCTCTAACCAGGTATTACAGGTTAATAACGGCGAAATTAAACCGGTTTATACCAAACGTAAACCGGTTCCTTTTGGCGAGTTCCTTCCCGGCAGAACCCTGGTTTCCAAACTCTTCCCCGAGCAAGTAAAAATGTTGCCACGCGATATGGTGGCGGGTAACCGAGTGGGAATAGCCAAGGTGGGTAAGGCACGTTTGGGTACGAACATCTGTTTTGAGGTGGCGTTAGATTCTCTGGTACGCCAGACGGTCAATTCCGGCGCTAATGTTTTATTTTTCCCAACTAATAATTCTTCTTTTGGTTACTCTTACCAGTCGCGCCAGCAGCTACAAATAGCTCGCTTTCGCGCCCTCGAATATAATCGCTCCGTAGCCCAGGTTGCGATTGGGGGAGTGAGTGCTTTGATTAACCCCGAGGGAAAAGTTTTGGCTCAGTCAGGGCTTTTTCGGACCGATACTTTGCAAGCCGCCCTGCCTCTGCGCGATACGCTCACTTTTCAGGCTCGTTTTGGCGCGCTCCAAGACGCTTTGGTTCGTTGGGGATTTTTAGGAGCTGTACTCGTGCTCAGTTTCGGGTTTGGGCTACGCTTTTGGCAAGACCGCTACCGATCTGTTTCTGCAAATAGTTGCGCTCATGATACGAAAGAGTCAGGTAAAGGGCGCAGAGGACGCCGGCAGAAAAGTCCAAAAGGAAAAGGCAAGAAATGAAGGATACAGTAATCGCGATTCCCACTTATAACGAGGCTGCAACCTTAGCTAAACAGATACAGAAGTTACGCCGTAATGTACCCCAGGTAGATTTACTAATTATTGACGATAATTCCCCGGATGGTACCGGTCAGATTGCTGATGAAATTGCCGCTAAAGACAGGGCAGTGCGAGTTTTGCACCGACCGGAAAAAGCTGGTCTAGGCCGGGCATATTTGGCTGCTTTTTCCTGGGCGCAGCAAGCTGGCTATACCTGGGTAGTGCAAATGGATGCAGATGGTTCTCATCGGGTGCGGGATTTACACAAGTTGCTTGCCCGCCGGTTTGGGCCGAGCAAGCCAGATTTGGTGATTGGTTCACGCTGGATTCGGGGAGGACGACTTGAGGGCTGGTCGCGTATGCGCGAAGCCCTATCCAGAGCGGGCAATGCCTATATCGCGGCTTGGTTAAATCTGGGCATCGGGGATGCTACCGCTGGTTTTCGGGTTTATCGTCTAGATTTTTTGTCCGGTTTGGGTTTAGAGGATTTGGATTCTCGTGGTTACTGTTTTCAGATTGATATGACCCGCCGGGCGGTACGCTGTGGGGGAGATATTGTCGAGGTGCCGATTACTTTTCAAGAACGCGCGGCCGGATCGTCGAAAATGTCTAGCGCAATTATTCTAGAAGCGCTCACTAAAGTTACCCGTTGGGGAATCAACGACCGTTTAAGTGCCTTAGGACGAGCGCAAAGCGAAGCCTAGAGCCATAAGACGGGAGAGCTCCTCCGCTATTTTGCTTTGTTTTGTGCGCGATAAGTCAAAATGGTTGGCGCTAAAGGGTAGGGTTAATACCCAAAGACTAGCGGTAATGTACCCCGTCCATTAGTGCTCCGGAATGAAGTACTTCGAGTTGTTCTTTTAATAGTATTTCTAGCTCTTCTTCACTGCGACGCTCCATGAGCATATCCCAGTGGGTACGTTGGGGACGCAGCGGTTTAGAATCTTCTTCTTCGGCGGGTTCTTCATATTGAAGCTCACCCATTTCTCCGCATTTGCATTCCCACTGGGCAGGAGCTGCTACCTCGGCAGCAAAAGTCATGTGGTAGCGGTGTCCTTTAGGGCATATATAGAGGCTTTCGCGTCTTTGGGCGAATACTACGCCGTCCTCTGTCTCTAGGCTTTTTGAACCGATACTTGTGCCGCGTAGTGCCCGCTCTGCCATAGTAAATAATTCTCCTTGCTGCTCAGCCAAAGTGCTAGCCGATATACCTGCCCTATTCTAACAGGAGAGCTAATAGAGTTCGACACCGTTACGCCGGAAAAGAAAATATCTTAGCTACATATTTCTTAAAATGCTAGACCAGCTAACTTGCTATTGCTAGAATTATCGTGTCACCTGTTTCCCATATCTAAATAGCAGACATCCTATAAGGAATGTAGCAAGGATGTACTCATGAACGCAAAAATAAATATCGGTTGGCTCGTTTCTGGAATTATTGTAATACTGGGAGTATTTTTCGGATTACGTTACCATCTTCCCGATTTAATAGGAATGCATACAAACACTATATTTTGGTTTTTAATAACAATATTTTGGGGCGCTATTTATTATTTATGTTTTGCTTTAATTAGAGAAACTTTTGCAGGTTTTATTATCAAATTCATTTCCATTATATTTATTGAAATTTTCACCGGTATTGCCATCGCCGATTTAACTAAAGATTTGCTTTTAGGAATACCTTTTAACGGCGATTTAGCTTTCTTCACTCTGACTACCTGCACAATTTGGTCATTGGGTACCCCTGTTCATTTCCTTTTGAATACTAGAAGAAATCTCAAGAATTATGTTTCAGATTGCGCGTGTTCGCATAGCTGAAAAACAGACTTAATTAGTCACCATCTTCGTTCCAACCATTAATTTCCCATACCGAGACAGGAAAATGAATATATAGGAATGCTTTAAGGTTATATCTGCCTGTAAAGGATTCTTTCGGAAATGTTTAGGAGCGTACCCGCGCCAGGGAACGCTTAGCCGCAGCAACCACGTGTGAACTGTCTAAACCGTAATGCTCAAACAGTTCACCGGGGGCGCCCGGCAGACCAAAACCGTCGATCCCGATACTTTCACCATTATCGCCAACCCAGTCCCGCCAGGAATCTACTATCCCTGCCTCAATCGAAACTCGAGCTTTAACTGCCGAAGGTAACACCTGTTCCCGATAGGAAGCATCCTGAGATTTAAACCATTCCATACAGGGAACGGATACTACGCGAGCTGCTATATCTTCCTTAGCTAGTTCTTTACGGGCTGTAAGAGCGTGTTGAACTTCAGAACCAGAAGCCATCAGGATAACGTCAGGCTGCCTATCAGTATCAGCTAGAATATATGCCCCCTTTGCCACGTTTTCAGCGCTAGCCAAGGCATCGCTTCCCGCACCCTCCATATCTTCGCGTTCATAGGTGGGAACAACCTGGCGGGTAAGGATTAATCCTACCGGTCCTCTTTGCCGCAAAATCGCAAGCCACGCGGCTACGGTCTCGTTAGCGTCCATGGGTCTTACAATCGCCAGATTAGGAATAGCCCGATAGGACGCTAAGTGTTCAACTGGTTGATGAGTCGGCCCGTCCTCACCAACCCCGATAGAGTCGTGACTCCACACATAGGTTACCGGAATGTTCATTAGGGCTGAAAGGCGTACCGCTCCGCGCATATAATCGCTGAATACAAAGAACGTACCCCCAAAAACCCTGGTTAAACCATCAACGGCTATCCCGTTCATTACCGCAGACATCGCGTGTTCGCGCACCCCGAAATGCAGTATCCGACCATAGGGATTACCCTTCCATTTTCCAGTTTGCGCAGATTCTGGGATAAAGCTGGTTGAGCCGGCAATAACCGTGTTATTTGATTCCGCTAAATCAGCTGAACCGCCCCAATATTCCGGCATAACAGAACCGATGGCGGAGATAGTTTTTCCGGAAGCCGCCCGTGTGGCCAGAGCTTGTCCGGCAGGGAATTGGGGGAGAACTGCCTCAATTTCGTCAGGCAGTTTTCCAGCTAAAATACGTTCTAAAAGCTGATTCTTATCCGGGTTTGCTTGTTTCCAATCTGCAAAACGTTTATCCCAATCTAGATGAGCGTTTTCCGCGCGTGAGGCAGCATTTTCGCGGGTATGTTTTAAGACCTGCTCATCAACGACAAACATCTTTTCGGGGTCAGCGCCCAAAGCTTCTTTTAATCCCTTGAGTTCTTCGGCTCCCAGCTTTGCACCGTGAATTACTCCAGTATTTTGTTTAGAGGGGGAGGGCCAGCCGATTATGGTTCGTAAAGCAATAATAGAGGGCTTGGTTTTCTCGGCTTTAGCCGCACAAATCGCTTCATCTAGGGCATTAACATCTTCTTGGTAACTACCATCTGCATTCAGCCAATCAACCCGCTGAGTATGCCACCCGTAAGCCTCATAGCGTTTTAGCACGTCCTCTTGGAAAGAAACATTAGTGTCATCTTCAATGGAGATATGGTTGTCATCCCAGATGACGATGAGGTTACCCAAATCCTGTACGCCAGCTAGGGAAGAGGCTTCCCCGGAAATACCCTCCTGGAGACAGCCATCACCAGCAATAACATAGACATTATAGTCAAAAGGACTCTCGCCAAGAGGCGTTTTCGAATCTAGCATTCCGTGGGCACGCCTTGAAGCCATAGCGAATCCGACACCTGCGGCAAAACCAGAACCTAGTGGTCCGGTAGTGATTTCCACCCCTTTGGTGTGCCCATACTCGGGGTGACCTGGGGTGTAGGAACCAAAAGTGCGGAAATTTTTCAAATCTTCTAGCTCCATGCTTTGACCAGCCAAATAGAGCTGAATATATTGCAAAAGTGAGGCGTGACCAGCGGAAAGCACAAAGCGATCTCGCCCTAACCAATGTGAATCTTGCGGGTCAAAACGAAGATGGCGTTGATAGAGTAAATAGGCGGCGGCAGCTAAAGAAATCGGAGTTCCCGGATGTCCGCTACCGGCTTTTTCTACAGCGTCACCAGCCAATATTTTCGCCATATCGACTGCTTTTTGATCCAGGTTGTTCCACTGAAGTGCCATTCGTTGTCTGTCCCTTCCGACATTATTGCGCGTGGATTTTTCTCCGTCTTTGATGGTAACAGTTTGTAAAACGAAAATACTTCTAAATAGCCTTCAGTAGCAAAAGTGCAGATAAGTAAAATTGGTGACGCATTTGTTCTCACCCCCTAAACCTCAATCCGATAATGTACATTATGTCAAGTAAAGCGATAAAGGCAGCCTTACCCTTTTTCCCGCCACCCAAGCGCCACTCCTCTACGCCCTCGCCAGCAGTAAAAACCCAAAATAGTGATGCTAAATAACTACGTAGTTTGCAGTTTCCACCCCTTAAGAGTTTGAATAACAACAGAAACATTTCTCGGTATTAAAGGAGAAAAACTGCCATGGCAGCTGGCAATCCACACAACCCACCTCTTAATGCTTCCCAAGCAGATTCCACCTTAAAAAATAAGCAAAGAACTAGCGCAAAACACCCAGTAAACCAGATACCTTCTCCGCCGCGAACCGCGCTGTTATCAGTGCAGCATGTACTCGCTTTTTACGCCGGTGCGGTGGTAGTTCCCTTGGTGGTTGCGGGCGGATTAAAATTAGACCCCACCACTACTGTGCATCTGATTAACGCTGATTTATTTACTTGCGGCATCGCGACCTTGATTCAGTCAATCGGCTTTTGGAAAATTGGTGTGCGCCTGCCAATCATTCAAGGGGTAACTACGATGGCAATCTCCCCTATGATTGCCATTGGTCTGGCAGTAAATCAAGGCGGCGGCGTGGCGGTGCTGCCAACCATCTATGGCGCAGTAATCGTTGCTGGTCTATTTACTTTCTTCGCCGCCCCCATTTTCGCTAGGCTGATTAGATTTTTCCCACCTTTAGTAATCGGGATTGTGCTTACCACTATGGGTACCACCTTGTTGGGAGTATCAGCAGCTGACGTTATCGGACACGCCGACGAACAGGTTCCTCCCCTGCCGGTTTCCTTACGCAACCTGGCTTACGCTTTAGGTACTTTAGCGATAATCGTCCTAATTCAGCGTTTCTTCAAAGGTTTTATGGGGACGCTGGCCGTACTTGCCGGTCTGATAATCGGTACCGGGGTTGCGGTAGCCTTAGGAGATACCTCTTTTAGCGAAGTCTCGAACTCTTCCTGGGTAGCAGTTACTACCCCATTCTATTTTGGTTGGCCAAAGTTTTCTTTCACCGCCTGTATCTCCATGATTGTGGTAATGCTGCTCACCATGGTGGAAACCACCGGGGACGTGTTTGCTACCGGGGAGATTGTCGGTAAACGCATCGGTAAAAAAGAGATTTCGGCTGCTCTGCGCGCCGATGGGCTTTCAACCACTTTGGGAGGAATTCTTAATTCCTTCCCCTACACCTGTTTCGCTCAAAACATTGGTTTAGTGCGTTTAACTAAGGTTCATTCCCGCTGGGTAGTAGCATGTGCCGGGGTAATCATGATTGTACTAGGGATTATCCCGAAGGCGGGAGCAATCGTTGCCTCTATCCCCTCTCCGGTGCTGGGTGGAGCTTCCTTGGCACTATTTGCCAACCTGGCTTTGGTCGGAATTCAAACCCTCTCAAGGGTAGACCTATCCGATACCCGCAACGCCATTATTTTGACTACCTCTATCGGTCTTGCCATGTTGGTGTCTTTCAAACCGGCGATTGCCGGGGCTTTCCCGGCTTGGGCGCAGATTTTCTTTGCCTCGGGAGTAACCGTTGGTTCAATCACCGCGATTGTATTGAACTTGTTATTCTTCCATGTTGGGCCACAATCTAAGGGCGAGGACGTGGCGCTGGGGGCCAGTGGTAAACGGCGTTCGCTACAGGAAGTTAATGCCATGAGCGACCAAGATTTTGTTAAGACCTTCTCGGGTCTGTTTAATGGGGTTACCTGGCCGCTGCTTTCAGCAGCACAAATGCGTCCTTTTAGGGATACGGGCGAGCTCAAAGAAGCCTTGCAAGACGCGGTGCTGCTAGCCGACAAAGAGCTACAAAACCAGCTAATTTCAGCTTATCCCGATGTCACCATGATGCTTACGGTCAGCGATCATGATGCCAAGAAGATTTCTCAAGATGTAGGCTCGCTAGCGCTGGGAGAGCTCTCTGAGCACCAGCGCAGCCAGTTGCAAACTTTAGAGACTTCCTACCACGAGAAATTCAATCTACCTTTAGTGGCGTTACTTTCTCGGATGGGCTCGGTAGAGGAAATTATTAAGGACGGGCTGCGCCGCCTAGAGAACTCTCCGCGCTTAGAGCGGGTGGTTGCTTTAGGGCAGGTGGTGGAAATCGCCAATGATCGTTTCGAGATTATGATGGCGGATGCGAACCCGATTCGATCGGCCTGGAGCCGTAAGTTCGAGCAACTTGATTAACCGGTGTTAAATCCTGGGGAAGCGCTAGGCGCTTCCCCAGGATTTAACATTTACATTTACCGGAAGTTTTGGTTTCGTATCGCGTAAATACTGTTCTCTTTGCTTGCCTTTTTATTTCCCTATTCGAGGGCAGCGAGCTAGCTAAACTCTAACATTTTGGCGATTTATCCCATTTCGCATCATATCCGCCAGGAGTGGTCCACACCTCCGTGGGAAGCTCCCCCGGCAGATAAGTATTGTCTTTTGAGCAAAATATCGGATCGGGAATATCTGGATTCTTCATTTGGGCACGGTAATCCCGCAAAGCTCCTACTGCCCATTTACCTAAGAATAGCAGGGCTACCAGATTTACCACCGCCATTAGCGCAGTCGCCCAATCGGCAATAGACCACACCGATTTCAAGGGCAAGACTGCTCCGATTGCGGTAGAGGCAATCACCAACAGTTTCAATGGTAAAGCTGAACGCTCCACACCAACAATGAATTTATAGTTGGTTTCCGCGTAGGTATAGTTACCTAAAATGGTGGAATAACCAAAGCAAACCATCATCAACATTACAAACACAAACACCACGTTTTGGGTGGTGTTATTAGAGCCTAAAGAAGTAATAATCGACTCCATGGTCAGCACTGCCCCATCATCCTGGCTTTGTCTATCCCAAAACGGTGCCGACATTAAAATAATGAACGCAGTAGAGGTACATACCAACATCGTGTCTACGAATACCCCCAGCGCTTGAATCATGCCTTGGGTGGCGGGGTGGCGCACCGTAGCAATCGCGGCGGCGTTAGGAGCTGAACCCATGCCGGCTTCATTAGTGAATAACCCCCGCTTAGTTCCGGTGGTAATCGCGGCAATAAACGCTCCCCCAGCTCCGGCTACTGCCGGTGGAAGATAAGTATTGCTTTGCCCAAATGCCCCTAAGAAAATCTCTCGGAAGACAAAGGGAATCCGCTCGTAGTTCAGGATAATAACTAAAATTCCCATACCTACATATAGCAGCGCCATAGCAGGAGCGAGATATTCGGATAGTCTAGCGATTTTCCGTACCCCACCGACCACTAGGGGCAAAGTTAAAAGCACCAGAATTAACGCAGTTGCCCAAACCGGAAAACCTAGATAATCAGAGCTGGCAAGCTGAGAAATGGAATTCGCTTGAATCATTTCGAAACTGAAGCCATAAGCAAAAATAAGCAGTACCGCGAATACAATCCCCCAGGCACGAGAGCCGAGACCTCGCTGAATATAGAATGCCGGTCCTCCCCTAAAAGTGCCGTCACCATTGCGTACCTTAAACATCTGCGCCAAAGTTGCCTCTATAAAGGCAGTAGCCATTCCGACTAACGCGACCACCCACATCCAGAAAACAGAGCCGGGACCGCCCGCCACCACCGCGAGAGCTACCCCGGTAATAGAACCGGTACCTACCCGGTCAGCTAGCCCAATCGCAAACGCTTGGAAAGAGGAAACCCCGCCCTCGCTACCAGACCGAGAGCGAGTAACAACTTTCAGCATCTGAGAAAACATGCTCAGCTGCATACCCCTAGTGCAAATAGTGAGCCAGATTCCCACTCCCAGCAAGGTGACCATCAGTAGCCATACCAGTGAGTTTGCGTAGATGGTGTCCAAAACGGCAGAGATAGTTTCATTTACCTTTTCAAAGGTACTTAGAGACTCTTTAGAGGTAAAAATCGGCATAGCGTACTACTCCTTTATCTAGGATGCTGGTCTAGCTGCAAATATCTAATAGCGCCTAAGACAGCGAAACTTCCTTAAATATACTTGCCTAACCCCTTAGCTAATAAATCCATATACTTTATTAGCTTTAGATGGCTCCTAGGAGTAGTAGATTTACTATCCGGCGTTTCTCCGCGCCCGCGCAGCAGCGAGTTCATCAGGAACTATCAGTTCATCCTTGATGGATTCTACCGGCAAGGCTGCTAGGGTTCCCTCGATTTCCCGCCAGACACGACCTACTGCGATTCCAAATACCCCTTGCCCCCCTTGTACCAGGTCAATTACCTCGTCAGTGGAGGTGCATTCGTAAACGGAAGCTCCATCAGACATTAGGGTAATTGCCGAGAGGGATTCCACCCCTCGTTTAGAAAGCGCTTCGACCGCTATCCGGATTTGCTGCAAAGATACCCCGGTATCTAGTAGCCGTTTGACGATTTTCAGCACCAAAATATCGCGGAAAGAATAGAGGCGATGGGAACCCGAGCCTTTTGCTGAGCGAACTGTGGGTTCAACCAAGCCGGTCCGTGCCCAGTAGTCAAGCTGCCGGTAGGTGATACCCGCTGCTTTACAGGCAATTGGCCCGCGGTATCCGGTTTCAGTATCGAGATCTGCTAAGGTATCTCCAAATAGCATTCCTTGTGAACGCTGTGGGCGCGGATGCCTATCCATGGGGGAACTCCCTGACGATTGATTAACTACTGTAACTAACGGTATTTTCTTTCCCCTGACCGGTCAAGAACCTTTTTCGGAAAGTCTCAAGCTTTACTTGAGGTTTAGTTCAGTTTTTCTGCCGAAAGGCGTACCATCTGCAAAAATAGCTGAGCTGCCACTTCAGAAAGTTCTTGGGTCTGTGCTAAATGTCGCGCCTTAGCCACTGTCCCCCCGCGATAGCCAACCGGGCTGGACGCCCTCTCTACTAAATCAAGCAGACGCAGAGCCGTGGTTTTCAAAAATCGCAACTGGCGAGGAGGAATCCCCTCATCAACTAAAAGACTCGCAAGTTTGACAATCTGGTGGCTGCGAGCAGAAAAACGCCCCGAAAGATTGGGGGCTACTAAACCAGCCTGTACGAAACTATCAAGCTCAGCAGTAGAAATCCCGGTTAAATCCAGAAGTTCTCGGGTGGAAAGAGTTCCATCCGTGCTGGTAGCAGCAACAAATTTACCCTCGGAAGCAATCAGGCGTGCAACCTTTTGTTCTGGTTCCACCTCATTTAAGGTTCGCCCGGCATCCAGTTGGGCAAGCTGTTCCCGAATCAGACGCAGCGGCAAAAAAGAGTCACGCTGACGAGACAGACAGTAACGAACTCTCTCGATATCGGCAGCAGAATACTTTCGGTAACCGCTGGCGGTTCGGGCTGGGGAAACTATTCCCTGATCTTCTAAGAACCGCAGTTTCGATACCGAAACGGTAGGAAACTCGCCCTTTACCTGCTCAACCACTTTACCGATAGAAAACACCGGTTTAGTGGATACGCCGACCGGCCAAATACCGGTGGTAGGCTCTGGCTCTAAGCGACGCTGGGACGCTGGGGACTGCAACTTTAGGAGTCCCTCCGTGAAGCATAGTAAACCATCCGGTACTTGCCTATCTGTACACTATCGCCGGTCGTTAGCTGAGCAGATTCAACCCGCTCCCGGTTTACGTAGGTACCGTTCAAAGAACCAGCATCCCGTACCGCATAACCGTTACCTTCGCGCACAAAGTTGGCGTGTTTTCGCGAAACGGTCACGTCATCTAGGAAAATATCGCACTTCGGTTTGCGTCCTACCGAGATTTTCTCGGAGTTAAGCAGGAAACGCGCCCCTAGGTTTGGCCCGCGTACTACTACCAGCAGGGACGATCCCTCCGGAAGCTCAGCAATGGTTTTACGGGCATCTTCCGACAGAGAACTGTTACCTGGCAGGTCATCATCCCTGATGGCGCCGATAACGGCGGTAGTTATGGGATCTGCCAAGTTGTTTTCGCTCATGGAGTTCTCCTGTTGGAATCGTTCGGGTGGTTAGATTGCCACTTAGACCTTTCAATGTTAGCGCAAAGTTTCATTCACGTCACCGCTTTATCACATCTTGATAACGATAATTTTGGTGTCAAAAAGCAGAAAGCGCCGAGTCGCTGATATAGTTTGCGCCATGAACGAACCCGTATCACATCTTGTCTTAACCTTATCCTGTCCTGACCGTCCTGGAATTGTCCATGACGTAACGAAAGTGATTGTCAAGGTAGAGGGCAACATTGTCGATTCCCAACAGTTCGATGATCCCGAAACTAAAAGTTTCTTTATGCGGGTAGAGATCCACACCCGGCGCAACGTCCAGGAAGTTAGGGAGGCTTTTACCCCCTTGGCGCAGCAGTA
The DNA here is from genome assembly GCA_900120415.1 of Urmitella timonensis. GTDB lineage: Bacteria > Actinomycetota > Actinomycetes > Actinomycetales > Actinomycetaceae > Varibaculum > Varibaculum timonense_A. The sequence goes on from FQLW01000005.1 coordinate 559,104, forward strand.
CTCGATGCGTTGGTCCGTCAATGAGGTCGGCAAGAAGGTTCGCACCATCATTATGGTTTCCAAAGAGGGACATTGCCTCTCTGACCTGCTATATCGCCGCCGTAATTTGAATCTACCGCTCGAAGTGGTGGCAGTAATCGGTAACCACCCGGATTTGGCGCCTCTCGCCCAGTTCTATGATGCACCCTTCTTGTGTATCCCGGTGACAAAAGACACTAAAGCAAAGGCAGAAGAAGAGCTGCTCGCCCTCATCGATGCGGAAAATGTGGAACTGGTGGTGCTTGCCCGCTATATGCAGATCCTTTCCGATAAGGTTTGCGAGCGCCTGCACGGCCAAGTAATCAATATCCACCACTCTTTCTTGCCTTCTTTCAAGGGGGCACGTCCCTATCACCAGGCGCATCAGCGGGGAGTGAAACTCATTGGGGCAACTGCCCATTTCGTAACCCCCGATCTAGACGAAGGCCCGATTATTGCCCAAGAAGTGATTCCGGTTTCGCACCGAGACTCTACTGCCTCCATGGTGCAAAAGGGACAGGACGTGGAACGACGGGTGCTGGCTCAGGCAGTCACCTGGTATTCCCAGCGGCGAATCCTGCTAAACGGTAACCGCACTGTGGTTTTTGAATAGGGCGTGCCTACAGATAGGGAGTGCCCTGCGTTTTTGCGCACAGATTAGGCTATTTTCGTATAGCTAAACCCATTTGCAGGCAACCGCATTCGAGGACGATTTACCAGAAGAAGAAACCTTGCCTACTTTTGGCACTTCGGGCACCAGTAGCTGCGTCTACCTGCTAAAACCTGGTCGCGAATAGTTGTTCCGCAACGCCGACAGGGCTGCCTCGAACGCTGGTAAACCCAAAAACGCCCTTGGGAGGGATCGTCGGTAGTGCAGATCAAGCCTTCTTTGAGGCCGCGGCGCATTTGGGAGCGCAGGTCTTCCCATAGGGCTTGCAGTCGTTTGACCGAGACTTTAGCCGCCTGCCGGTTCGGGTTAATCCGGCAACGAAACAGGCATTCGGCGCGGTAAATGTTGCCGGGTCCGGCGATAAAGGATTGATCCATTACTACTTCGCCTATCCGGCGAGCAGTTTTGCGGGCACGCTCAATAAAATCCTCATCTGTGCAAGAATCCACCAGCGGATCAGGGCCGAGGCGGGCTAAAATTTTATCTACCCCCTCTTTATCTAGCAGTTCGCACTGGTTAGGACCAGACAAATCGGCTACCGCTCGCGAAAACTCTAGCCGCAGCCGCACATTTTCGCCGGGAGGTAAAGGCTTAAAATCTCCTTTAACTTCCGAATAGGTATCGCCAGGGTGTTCTCCGGGCATCCGGGGCGCTCCGATGTGACCAGGTAGGGTTATCCCCTGCCCGGCCTGAAACTTCCAAGAACCATATAGACCCAGATGTACATGCAAAGTCGCTGGCTGCGGAACCTCAAAATCTAGGAACAGGTGTTTACCCCACGCCCAGGGGCGAGTAATTTTTGCGTTATCGAGGGCAGCTGCACCCTCAGAAAAGCGTCCTTGCGGGGAAGATGCGCGCACGATACCGAGTTTCGATAGCTCGGTAAATGCGATGGCTAAACGGTGAATAGAATGTCCCTCTGGCATATTATGATTCTTTCCTGTCAGCTTCCGTTTGCCAAACCGCTTGAATTATTTAGGCTTAAAACATGAGTGAAACTACCCTGGGGAAAACCCCTCGCGTGCAAGACGACCTATACCGCTATATAAATGGAAAATGGCTAGACACTTACGAAATTCCACCTGACCGCGCAGTAGATGGTGCCTTTCGCAACCTGGTTGAAGATTCGCTGCTTAAGTGTCGCAAACTATGTGAACAAGCTGCTTTAGGAACGCTAGCTCGCCCGGAGAACAGCGAAATCAGTCAGGAACGCTGGGACTTTGATAGTGCGCGTATCGGGAAACTGTTTGCTGCCTACCAGGATTTAGATTCCCTTAACGCCCAAGGGACAGAGCCCATCGCCCCCCTATTATCAAAACTCTTAGCAGCTGACAGTCACGATGAACTAGCCAAAATATTAGGAGAGTTAGAACGAGAAGGAATTGACTCCCCGGTGGCTTTCTTGGTCAGTGTAGATGCCGAGAATCCCTCTCGCTATATTGCACAGTTTTACCAGGGCGGTCTGGGCTTACCCGATGAATCCTATTACCATCAGGATGAACACCAGGAAATTCGGGAAAAATACCGGGAATTTTTGGCTAAATTGGCCTTAGAAAGCAAAGTTTGCCAAAGCGGGGAAGAAACCGACTTTGCGCAGGAAGTGTTCGATTTTGAGACTAAGCTAGCGGCTCATCATTGGGACAGTGTGCGTAGCCGGGACGCGCAAGCTACCAATAACCCCACTACTTTCGAGGAATTTAGCGATAAAAATAGCGGGTTCGCTTACGCTGCTTGGGCGCAGGGGCTTGGTCTTAAACTCGAAAATAAAGCCTCCCCAATTAATCTTTATATGCCTTCCTACCAGGAAGGATTTTCGAGCTTATGGGCCAAAACTGATTTAACAACCCTAAAGCACTACCTGGAAATGAAGATTGTGCTCGCCTTTGCGCCCTATCTAACTGAGACCTTGCAAGAACTGCGTTTTTCATTCTACGGAACTATTCTTTCTGGCACTCCTGAGCGCCCGGAGCTGTGGAAACGCGCTGTTGGTACGGTTGAGAGCGTCCTCGACCAAGCATTAGGGCGCGCCTGGGTGACCTATCATTTCCCGCCCGAACACCGCGCCACAATGGAAAAACTGGTAGATGAACTGCTAAAAGCCTACGCCAGCGCGATTCAAAAACTGGACTGGATGGGGCAAGAAACCCGCGAGCGCGCCCTTGAAAAACTTGAAAAGTTTACTGCGAAAATCGGATACCCCACCGTTTGGCGAGACGATAGTGGTCTTAGCTTCAATGACGGCGATACTTTGGTCGATATGATTCGCGCCGCTAGCGCTTTTGAAACCGATTTTCAGCTCGGGCGAATAATGCAACCGGTTGATAGAGAAGAATGGCATATGAGCCCGCAGACGGTAAACGCCTATTATTCGCCGCTCACTAATGAAATCGTTTTCCCTGCCGCGATATTGCAGCCTCCATTTTTTGACCCGGAGGCTTCCTGGGCTACCAATTTTGGAGGTATTGGCGCGGTAATTGGTCACGAAATCGGTCACGGTTTTGATGATCAAGGCTCTCACTATGACGGGGACGGGAAACTTAATGAATGGTGGACCGAAGCTGACCGGGAGGAATTTACCAAACGGACCGGCGCCCTCATTGCTCAATATGACCGTTACACCCCCACGGAACTTATTGGAGAGGACGTACACGTAAATGGGGCTTTAACCATTGGGGAAAATATCGGTGATTTGGGAGGACTAGCGATAGCTTTTCAGGCTTGGAAGAATGCCCATCCGGACGAGAGTAATCTAGCCCCAGAGTTTTTCTTCTCGTGGGCGCTAGTTTGGCGCACCGCTATCCGCCCGGAAGCTGCCCGCCAACGCCTGGTGATTGATCCACATTCTCCTGCCGAATTCCGCTGTAACGGGGTGGTACGTAACTTGGATGCTTTCCACGATACTTTCCAGACCACTCCCGCCGATAAGCTCTGGATGGAGCCAGGCGAGCGGGTAAGAATTTGGGAATAGCCACTCATACAATCAACCCGTAAAATCAAGCCATACAATAGTTTCAAAAACAGGAGAGGAAATGCCGGGGAAGAACCTGACAAAAATTGAGGCACAAGCACGCCAGAACGTTATTGGGAAAGTTGATTACACCGTCCAGGTGGAGCTATCGGAAAATGGGGAAACTTTTCCCTCCCGTACGGTGATTGATTTTGAAGCTGAAGCGGGCGCAAGCACTTTCGTGGATTTAATTGCCCCTAAAGTGCGCTCTATCCAGTTAAATGGACAAGATTTGGGCACTGATTGTTACCGCGACAGCCGGATTGAGCTTAGCGACCTAAAGGCGGAAAACCACCTAGAAGTGGTGGCTGACTGCGCTTATATGCATACTGGCGAGGGCGCGCACCGCTTCACAGATCCGGCCGATGGCCTCACCTATGTTTATACCCAGTTCGAGGTGCCCGATGCCCGCAGGGTGTTCGCCTGTTTTGAACAACCGGATTTGAAAGCTACCTACCAGTTCAATGTGAGCGTACCGGCAAGCTGGACGGTGCTTTCCAATATGGACACTCCCGAACCCGAGTCATTAAAAGTAGAGCGGGCAGGAGAGGAGAAGAAAAATCTCTTCCGCTTCGCCCCCACCCCCCTACTGTCTAGCTACATTACCGCCCTGGTTGCCGGTCCTTACCATAGCGTGAAATCGGTACTTACCAGTATTGATGGGCGCACTATTCCCTTGGGGGTTTACTGCCGGCAATCGCTAGCTAAATATCTGGACGCGGATTTTGTATTCGAGCAAACCATTGCGGGGTTCCGTTTTTACGAATCCCGCTTTGCTCGCCCCTATCCTTTCAGTAAATATGACCAGATTTTTGTTCCCGAATATAACGCGGGGGCAATGGAAAATGCTGGCTGCATTACTTTTAGAGATGAATACATTTTCCGCACTAAACCTTCTGGGGCGCAGCTAGACCAGCTTACCAATACGATTTTGCACGAGCTGGCTCATATGTGGTTCGGGGATTTAGTCACTATGAAATGGTGGGATGACCTGTGGCTAAACGAATCATTTGCCGAGTTCATGTCGTACTGGTGCATGGCAGAAGGGACCCGTTTTAGTGACGCTTGGACCGGGTTTACGATGCGAAAAGTCTGGGGGGTCAACTGTGATCAGCTGCCCACTACCCACCCGATTGTGGCTCCTATAACCGATTTGGCGGATGTGGAAGTCAATTTCGATGGCATCACCTATTCCAAAGGCGCTTGCGTGCTGCGCCAATTGGTTGCTTATGTTGGTGAACAGAACTTTTTGGTCGCCCTCCACAACTATTTTGCCCAGCACGAGTATTCCAATGCGACCCTTGCCGATTTCTTGGGTGAGTTAGAAAAAACCAGCGAACGCTCCCTTAAGGATTGGAGTAAAGTCTGGCTACTTCAAGCCGGTATTACACAACTTGAATCTCGCATTGAGCGAGATAAAGACGGTAAAGTTAGCAGTTTTAAAATCCTACAGTCCCTGCCTCAGGAGGGAACCAGTCTACGTCCTCATGCCACTACCGTGGGTGCTTATGATTTTGATGCTAACGGGAAACTATGTCTTGCGCGTCGCGCCGATGTGGATGTTAAAGGTGAGGTAACTGCGGTTCCGGGGCTAGTTGGCACTAAACATGACGTATATGTGCTTAATGACCAGGATTTGGCGTACGCCAAGATTAGGTTCGATAAGGAATCTTGGAATCTACTTCATGCGCATGTTGGTGATTTTGAGGATTCTCTGCCCCGAGCAGTGGTGATGTGCGCCGCCTGGGATATGGTACGTGATGGGGACTTGTCGGCTTCTAAATATCTGGAGATGGCGCTGGGGGCGCTCAGACACGAATCCAATTCTTCTGTGCTCAGCGGTATTTTGCGTCATATTCAAGGTGCTCTTTGCTACTATGCAGCCGATCCGGATGGTGCTCAAAGAATGTTGGCTCCCGCTCTACAGGCTCTTGCCGAGGACGCGCAGCCCGGTTCTGACCGGCAACGCCAATTGGTGCGGGCATTCTTGCAGGTAGCTGGGGCTCGTGAGGGGCAAACAGTTAAAGACTGGTTTGAAAATGCTTCGGTTTTGGACGGGGTAAACGTAGACACAGACCTGCGTTGGGATATGCTTTTTGCTTTAGCAGCTAATGGGCAGGCCAACGCGGATATGATTCGTAAAATGGCAGAAAGTGACGACACTATTACCGGTCGGGAGAATGCTTTCTTGGCGCGCGCTGCCCTGCCGGGTCGAGAGAACAAGGCGCAGTGGGCACAGCGGGTTCTGGAAGATACTTCTTTGACCAATGGGCAGATTGATGCTTTGACTGCCGGGATTGCGCGTTCCCTCTGGCTGCAACCAGCAGATGGTGCCGATATGATCGAGCCTTATTTTGCGGCGCTGGGCGATATTTGGGATCAGCGCACCATGCACATCGCTGAGTCTCTGGTTGGCGGGCTTTACCCCTTAGCTCTCCAAAGCCGGGAAGGCTTTGACCTGGTAGAGCGGACAGAGCGTTGGTTGGCAGAGAACCCAGATGCCGATAAGGCGCTGCGCCGCCTGGTACTAGAAGAACTAGATGGGGCGCGGCGTTCGCGCAGGGCTCGCACTGGTAAATAGTTTAAATCTTCATATTTACCTGGGGTGGAGCTTTAGGTTTGCTCCACCCCAGGTTTTTACTCCTAGGTAAACTACCCGCGTATGGTTTAGGTTAGTTTTTTTGGATACAGCCCGCTCGATTTGTGCCGTAATAGCGGGTTAATAGCTGAAATCATCTTCTAATCTTCAAAGAACGTACGCCGGTTTACCCTGCCTGCACTGATTTAACGGAAATCTCGGGATTTGGTGAGGACTGGCAGATTTAGCGGCACGATTTTATCGGCTAGCAGGGCTAGGGCTCCGTCTTTGGCTTGCAGCACTCCCCTGACAATTAGGGCGTTTTGGCTGAGGGCGAGGCGGCGGTAACGCTGCCAGCAACCAACTTGGCAGATCACGTTTACTAGCCCGGTTTCGTCCTCTAAAGATAAAAACACTACCCCTTTGGCGGTGTGGGGGCGTTGGCGGTGAGTAACTATCCCGGCGCACCGGATACGTTTGCCGGCTAACTGCGAGCGTAACCCAGCGGCCGGGAGGATTCCGCGCCGGGTAAGTTCGGGACGCACCAACTTCGTGGGGTATCCCCACAGGCTAATTCCTAGGGCTAAGCTGTCCCATTGCACTTGCTCTCCGGTAGTTAAGGGTGCGAAAGGCGGCGTGGTTTCTTTAAGGGCAAGTCCTGGTAGTTCTGGCTGGTAGAAGCGATTTTGTGGGGCGGATAGCAGGGGCGCGCGCCAGAGCCCTTCGCGGCGGGTGACTCCCAGGGAAGACAGTGCCCCCGAGGTAGCTAAAAGTTCTAGCACCGAAGTGGGCAAGCGGGTACGGGAAGTAAAGTCCTCTAGGGTTTTAAAACGCCGTCCACAGCTGTCATTGCGAGCGGCAAGAATTTTTTCTATCCAAGCCGGGCGTATCCCGCGAATCTCCGCTAGCCCCAGCTTTAGCGAGGCTAAATCGGTTCCGGGGATGGAATCCTTCTGAGAAGTGTTCACGTCTGGGCGCAGAATTTTAAGGCCGTGGCGGCGCGCATCAGAGATTAATGATTGCGGGGAATAAAAACCCATCGGTTGGTTAGCGAGGATTGCGGCATAGAATACCGCGGGATAATAGGCTTTTAGCCAGGCAGAAGCATATACCAGGTAGGCGAAGGAAAAAGCGTGCGATTCTGGGAAACCAAATTCGGCGAAACCGGACATTTGTGCCCAGATTTTTTCTTGTACCGGTGGCGGGATCTGGTTCTTTTCCATGCCTTTGAAGAACTCGGCACGCAAATCGGCTAAGTGTTCTCCCGGGTTTTTGCGTCCCATTGCCCGGCGCAGGTTATCTGATTGGGAGCCGTTAAACCCGGCGGCATCTTTGGCTATCCGCATTAGTTGTTCTTGAAAAAGTGGCACCCCCAAGGTGCGTTCCAGGGCGGGTTTTAGCAGCGGATGCAGGTAGGTGACTTTTTCGCGCCTTAAGCGGCGTGCCAGATAAGGGTTTACGGCTTGCCCTTGGATAGGGCCGGGGCGTATCAAAGCAACTTCGACTACCAGGTCATAGAAACATTTTGGTTTTAGCCGCGGCAAGGTAGACATTTGGGCGCGGGACTCTACTTGAAAAACCCCAACCGTGTCGGCTGCCTGTAATAGCTGGTACACGCGCGGGTCTTCCGGAGGTAGGTTATGCAGGCGCCAGGGCTTTCCGGAGGGCGATTTTTCGCCATGCGCTTCTAAAGTTTCAAACGCGGTACGTAGCGCCCCCATCATTCCCAGGGACAGTAAATCGATTTTCACTAACCCGGCTTCGGCGCAGCTGTCTTTATCCCATTGCACCACGGTTCGCCCTGGCATATTTGCCCAGTTAATCGCGGCTACTTCGGTGAGTGGTTTATCGGAAAGCACCATTCCACCACAGTGGATCCCCAGGTGGCGCGGAAGTTTTTGTAGCTGCCCCGCTATTTTTTGTACGTTTTCCGGTAAGGAGTTGCGGTCTAGTCGTGCCCATTTGGCGGCAGTTCTCGCGTCATATCCGAGGACGCGGGCGGCGTCTTTTAGGGCGGCTCGCGGACGGTAACTAATCACATTAGCTACTTGAGCAGCGTTTTCTCGTCCATATTTGGCGTAGACGTGCTGAAGTACTTTTTCGCGTTGGTTAGATTCAATATCCAGGTCAATATCGGGTAGATCTTTACGGTCTGGGGTTAGGAAGCGGTCGAATAGCATTTGGTGGCGTACCGCATCTACCGCGGTGATTCCCAGGCAGTAACAGACTGCGGAGTTGGCGGCGGAGCCGCGTCCTTGCACATAGATACCGGAGGAAAAACAATAATCCACTATCTCTTTTACGATCAGGAAATATCCGGAGAATCCTTTTTGGAAAATCACTTTCAATTCTTGCTGAATTGTCTCTGCGGCTTTTCCTGGCACCGGATCCCCGTAGCGGCTACGCGCTCCCTGCCAGGAAAGCTGCTCCAGGTAGGAGTCGGCGCTATAACCGGGCGGCACCCGGGCTAAAGGCAGATGCGGCGCGGGGGTAGAAAAATCAAAAATCAGGTCTTTACCTATCTGGGCAGCGTTATCGACTGCGCCCGGAAATTGCCGATGAATCCGAAGCATCTCAGCTTCGCTACGCAACATGGCATGGCAAGCCGGCAAGTCGTCTTGGATTTTATCGAGAGGACGCGCCAGTCGGGTAGCGGTCATAACATCTGCTAGGCGTTGACTGGCAGGGTTAGCACAGCGGGCAGCGCTGGTGGCTACCAGGGGCAACTTGGTTTTGCGCGCCAAGTGATCTAGTTGCGCCGCTAGGCTCTCTTCCCCATCGAAACCAGCTAAGGCGGCCTCTACCGCTATGTTTTCTGCCCCGAACAGTTCTTTTAGTTGCTCTAGGAAACGAGCTGCTGCCGCGATCCCGGAGCGGTAAAGTACGCGGCGGAGCGGCCCGGCGCGGGTGCCGGTTAATACTAGCCACTGCCCTTTTGCCCACTGGGCTAGTTCGGCTAGGTTTTGCCGGTCTGCTTCCCGTCTGCCGGCAGCTAGGTGATGGCTACTGATTGCCCCGGTTAAAGCAGAATATCCCTGGCTAGAGCGGCAAATAATCGGCAGATGGGTTTGGTCCTCTAAAGTAAATTCGCACCCCGGCAGGAAGGGCAGTTCGGCTTGGCGGGCGGCGGCGCGCGCCTCCATTAACCCGTAAACTCCGTCATAATCGAGTAGCGCTAGGCCGGATAGCTCCAGTTTTTTCGCCCCACGCACCATTTCGCGCGGCAAACACGCCCCCACTGCGAAGGAGTAGGCAGAATGGGCGTGTAGCTCGATATAGCCACTCATTTTTGCCCCTCCCAGGCATCTAGCCACCAGGAGGATTTGCGGAACACCAGCAGTAAGGTTTCTTGCTCGCCGTAAACCCGAAGAAAGATTCGCGGTCCTAGACGACTGGGAGCATCCGGCCGCCACCACTGTCCATTTATCGGCCAGGGGCCTTCGGTTTTTTGCACCTTGATTTTCCGTCCAGCCACCTGCACCCATTTGACCGGGGCTTTTAGCTGTCCGTCACGTCCGGGCAGGATTTTCCGGCCGCTACTATCGATAATTACGACCGGTTTGGGGTGCATGAACACTATTTCCGGCGCTACCCCACTGAGCGCCCCGATTCTAGGGTGCGGCCGTCTTTGAGCACCCCGCTCTTGCCAAGGTTTTAGTTCAATCACTGAACGCGGATCATATCCGCTGGTTAAATGGGGTACCCGCACCCCGTTTTTACCTAATAAAGAGCTGGCATTGCGGGCTGCCTGATCTAGTTCTTGAGGAGGATCCGCGTTTCGTCCCCAAAGCGGGGTCATTGCCTGGCGGGCATCTACCGTCTTTAAGGGATGCAGCTCTATCTGGGAGACCGCCCCCAGGGCTTCGCTGCCGCCGCCTCCAACTGTAACCGTCTCTAACTGGTGTTTTATCCTCTCTACTAGATCTTTGCTGCTGACCTCTACCCCCAGGTTCCAGCTGCGGCTAAGTACCTTCCCGTTTTCGCAGCGGCAAATAAACTGCACCTGGGTGCACACCTGCCCGTTTGCGCGCAGGCGGGCATACATTTCCACCACTAACGCCCGGGCAGGCAGTAACAGCTGGGTAAGGGAGCTGGCAGGTGGGGTGAAGAATTGGTAGAGACCGGGTGAGGCGGGCGCGGTTTTCACCCTGGCAGCGTCCTCTAGGTTTTCCCCGCTCGCTAAGTCGTAACTAATCGCCCCCAGAGTGCCGAACCGGCGAATCAGCGCCGGACGGCCCAAAGCGGTAAGTTGCCCCAGGCTGGTGATTCCCAGATGCGTTAGGCTGCCCACCATTTTTGTTAGGTACTGATCAGAGAAATCGAATCCGCTTATTTTTATCCCCGGACGTAAGAAAAACCCCAGGCTACTTAGGGGCTGCGCGCCAAGGAAAGGCATTATCCCAGGGTCGGCAATCAGTAGCTGCTCGCGAGCAGCTAGGCACGCCGCTAAAGTGCCACTAGCGATTCCGATCTGCACCGCGTATCCTATCTGCGCTAAGTCTTCGGTTAGTTCTGCGGCCAGGGCGGATTCTGCGCGGCGCTGGCTGCGACTTAAAGCGGCGGTTATCAGCCCTGGGAACCAGCACTTGGGGGCATAGAGTTGTTTTCCCGCGGCCTCGATAACCGGTTGGAATGCCAGTTCTGCTTCTGCCGGTGAATAGGGTTTTTCTTTCAGGGAGGGGCAGAGGACGCGCGCTTGCTTTAGCCGCATCTGCTCCCTGATTCCGGCGGCTCTCGCCGGGGCAGTAACCGCCTGCACCCGCCCGCCGCTGCACAGCGCCACTGCTTCATCTAGAGGGAGCTTCGCGGCTTGGGCTGGCCAGGCGGGTATATAGAGGGCTAGTAACCTATCGTTCACCTCGCCCTCCTGGCTTTGTAGGGCTAGTTAGGAGGAGTCCAGGGGGCAGGCACGCAGATGATAACGCCGGTGGCGGAGTGATAGAGCTCAGAGATTTCATCACGCACTCACCTTTATGACTGAAACTGCCCCAGGGGAACTTTCCGAGTGCCGGGGGTTAGCTGCTAGGGAGATAGCGCCTGCCCAGGGTGGCGCGGACAGAATTACGCAGCCGGAGCGGCGTGCTTTTGCGGTTAGAATCCGTTGTTGCTGCGGGCCGTAATCTACCATTCCGATAGCCAGGACTGCCGTGCAGGGTACGAAAAGTTGGGCGCATGCCAGGGCGCTGCCGCCGGTATAGGGAATGGTGATTACCCGCCCTAAGTCCAGGCCGATTTGCCAGGCGCGCTGCCAGCCTAGATCGGGAAAATCTAGGAATACAGCCCAGCCGCTCTCCCCCATTTTTTCGGCGGCCATCTCTAGTAGCCCAGCCCCGCCCGTTACCTTTTGATAAGCGCTTGCCAGCGGCTTTGGGGCGCGAGACTGCATCCCCAAAACCTGGCGCGCCTTTTCCAGGCGCTGCAACTGAGCCAACTTATCGAACATACGTTCGATTATAGGAACCCTCCCCCCGATTTGTCACCCCTTTTTCCGGGAGCGTTTTTGGGGTAAAAATCCACCTTAAAGAGATGCGGTTAAGTACTTATGCCCCTAAAAGAGGTCTGCATGACTTCCGGTTGCAACCAAGGACAGCACCAGCACGTCGTTTTGCTTGTAATAAATCAGCAACCAGTCTGGTTCGACATGACACTCTCGATGTTTCACCCAGTTACCAGTTAGTGCATGATCTCGACACTTTTCCGATAAAGGAGTATCGCTCGCCAGAAGGTCAACGATTCTCTCTAGTTTTCCAAGGTCTTTTCCGTCTTTTCCCCGCTTTTTAGCAGCTTTCAGTTGTTTGCGAAACTGCGAGGAGTATTTAATGGCATAGCGCGCCATTAGTCGTCCTCACTTAGAGCCACAGCAAATGCTTCACGGGCGTTTGCGTAGCCGGGAACGCGAGGGTCTTTGGCAATCTGTTCCGCCTCTAACATGGCGGCGATCGTCCCCCTATTGGGGTTGCCTAGTTGAATCTGAAAAGGAATGGCACGCTCGCGGATAGCTTGCCGCACGAAAATGTTAAACGCGGTAGAAATATTCATTCCCATCTCGCTAAACAGCTGATCCGCCTCTTTCTTCAAGGCCGCATCCATACGAATACTGATATTTGTTGTAGCCATAAAATACCCCCCTTTTAGGTGCATAGTATGCTATTTGCACGAATAAATCAATACTTTTCATGACAGAAGTAGTATTTAGAAATTACAGATAAATCCGGTAGCGTCTTCGCCACAACGACTGCACGCAAGCGCATGGGACGGAAGGAACCACGGACACTCTACTGGGGAACACTTTCTGGGCAAGAAAATCTACCTTTGAGGGTGGGCGGGATCCTCGAAATCTGCCCGCTTGGCACGGTTTTTATACCGCTTAGTCCAGATTACTTGTACTGTCGGCGATGAGGCTTTTAACTGTAAGTACCAGATACGCAAGCACTCGCGTTTTGCTGATTATCGCCGGTAAGTGCGAGAGGAAAGGAGTCGCAACGGAATGAAATTGACGCTCACGATTGATCCCACCGTAACCGAAACTATCGTAACGGTAACGGCGCGGGAGGTCGACGCTGAGGTGCAAGCGATTCAAAGGCTCGTTTCCGGTAGCCTAGATAGTTCCTCTTCCCCCGCAGTTGAACGTCCGCTTCGCCGCCTCATCGGGACCAGCAGCAATGATGCCACGGTGTTGGAAGTGCGCTCGATACTCGCGTTCTTTACTAAAAAGAAAGCGGTGTTTGCCCACACCAGTAAGGGTAATTGGCGAATTAAAGCCCGAATGTATGAACTCGAAGAATCTCTACCCTCAGGCGATTTCGTACGTATTTCGCAATCGGAGATTGTCAATATTGCCGCGATCAAAAAACTTGATCTTTCTTTCTCGGGAACGATTAGTGTGCAGTTAAAAGATGGCTCGCGCTATTACGTCTCCCGCCGGCAACTTCCAGCTTTCAAATCCAAACTGGGAATCTAACCCCGCAGAAAACCTCTAACTCATACGAAGGATAAAACCCATGGAAACTAAAAAAATAGTTGGTCTCACCCTGGTAGGGGCTTGCATTGGGATCACTATCGGCACCAGTATTGAACTTATTATTTCTTCTCTTTCCTCCTCTAGCTATTACCCTGGGGTCCCAGAATTCTTAAACAGTTTTGAAAACGAAAACGTGGCAGTATTAATTGAGCGGCTTATTTACGCAGCCTACGGCATAATCAGCCGCTTCGCTGGGCTGCTTTACCGTAACGAAACCCGCCCGCTTATCCTCAATACCGCCCTGCATTTCGGAATCGTACTTATCTGTGGGATTGCTGCTGGCAGCTACCTTAAATGGTGGGGCTCTAGCTTCGATATGCTCGGGGTAATCATCACCATAGTGCTTATCTATCTACTGATTTGGCTATTCAATTGGCTAGTGGTTCGCGCTGAAGTCAAAAAGATGAACCAAAAACTGTAATAAAGCCTCCCTCTGGATTCCCGTTTACTCAAATGAGTAAACGGGAATCCAGAGCAGAGAATATGGTTTTAGGCGCTATTAAACCGAGCGGGGTTAGGCAGGGTAATAAACCTAGGAAGAAAGCAGCTAACGATTCTTTGCGGCTACTCGTTTTGTAGCTGCTCTATATATTGAGCCATTAGCTCACGCCGGCAAGTAATGCGCCTAGTCATTTCTGCCATCAAGTCACGCCAGTTGTCCTTATTGTCCTTATCATCATTAGGCGAATGTGGCAAAAGAATCGGATTACCTTGTTCGTCTATCCAAGGAGAAAGACAAAGCGAATCGCCCTCTTCCTGATTTTTCTTAAGCAGCTTTCGAAAAGGCATAGCCACGTCATATTTTCCATCATCATTTCGAGGTTTATAGAAAAGAGACTCTTTATCTTGGTAATACTTCTTTAAAGTTAAATCCCAGTAATCCTCGGTAGCTCGGTTGTTACGCTTAACATTAAATCCATCTGGCACAATAATCAGATTTGCCGAAGTGTATGCTGAGCGAATAAATTCTTGCACAGTTTTTTCTTCGAACACTTCCCTGAATTCGTCAAAGTGCTTCAAGATCGCACCATAAGTACGATTCGTAGCACTTTTACCGTTGAAGGTCTTTTCGATATCAGGATTTTGGAACCACAAATCTCCATTCTTATTTTCTCCGTAAGCCTCCTGTAGAGCGTACTTAAGGGTTGTCCACACCGAACACATCCAATCCCCCTGGACGTATTTAGACGGTCTCCGACTAAATGTGTTACGGCATTCACGAACAGTAATACCTAGACGCTCTCCCCACAGCTCTTTATAAAAATAGCGAGCTCCATCAGAGGAATCAGGATCTTCTACCCCTCCTCCTGCTTTATACTCAAGCCACGTGCGGACGTGTTCTTCACTCGGTTCTTCAGAAAGCTTGGGATCCAGTAAAAAACAGTCAAGGTCAAAGAAATCATTCATAAGTCCACGTTAATAGTCAGGATACAAATCCGGAAGATGTTTGCACTAATACCTTCGGGGAGCCACCCTTTAGAACCGGCAGTTAGAATCAACATTACTGATAATTTCCAGTATTCAATCTTGGAAAATTTCGACACAAACTCAAAAATCGAAGACATTGTAAGTCGCGAGTCATATTGGAAACGGGTGCTTGCTACCCGAGAACATGGGCTGAATGAAAACTGACGAAGATACCACTGCATGAAACTGCTACCTCAGTGGGAACCAAAACGTTGGGCTTCCGCTAGTACGCCCTCGGAAATAATACTGAGTGTCTATATTCGAGTAGTAAGGCTCGGAACGTTACAGAATATAGCGGCCCTGTTCCCTAAGCTGGGCAAGAATATCTGCTCTTTCCTGCGAAGAAACTAGCCTTTTCTTTTCTAACAGCTCCAGAAGTGTCCTCGTCCCGAAAGCGCCTTTTACCGCTTCCTGTTCCTGCGCAATTACAACCGCATCCTCATCGTCGCTTACGAACAAAACATTGTCACTACAGGTGTAACGACAGACAATAATCGCTAGGGTTTCCGCTTCTCCTAGATTGTCCGTATTACCGTCATGCCCAGGGGTGTCGAAATAACTTTTAAATACCTGAGTTTGAGCGAGCTCACTGGGATTGGGCATATCAACAGTAAAGAATACCTCCTGCACCTGCGATAATAAATCTTGCTGATTACGCAAAAGATACTGGACTTCTCGCATTACCGTAGGCGCTAAGCGAAGCTTATCTCCAAAAAGCTGCTTTATATGAGGGAGTAAATCCACTAAAGCTAAAGAATAAACAGTACAGGCATCATGGAAAAATAGCGCAGCCAAGATTTATTGCTCCAGCAGTTCAAGAACCTCGTCTGCCGACAGCAACTCGGGCGTCTGCCGGACAGATTCCTCCTCAGTTGTGGCTGTATTTTTCACCCCAAGAGCCCACTCATAGGTCCCAGCTGGTGCTTTCCCACTATTTACTTGTTCGTAGAGCTTAGCAAGCAGATACGCAGGAAATCTTTGCGCACCCGATAAACTGGCACGCCGTTGCACATCAGTCCAGGTAAGCCCGATTTCTTTTAGATGTTTACCCAGGAATTTTTGGGTAACTACTGTTTTGTCGTCCTCGAAAAGAAAATCTGGGGTAGGTAAGTCAAACTTATTGAGCCGATTCACCAAGGCCGCAACTGATACCCCCCAATCCCACAAAAACTTGGCGAACCTTGCTGGTTCAGCTTTGTCCTCTACCAGCCTTTCAACCTGTACTTTTGGCATCAATAAGTCGGCAGCAAAACGATTAGCGCCCCGTTCCTGCTCCGATATTTCGTCGTCCCGCTTAATCGTAGTGTCGTTAGCTATATGCCCGATTTCGTGGGCAATCGCAAACATTTGCCGAAACCAGTTATCGGTTCTGGGAACCACAATGACCGGGCGAGAAGCTAAAGATAAACAGGTACCGCCTGCTTTGAGTCCAATCTGCACCACGTCGATCTCAAGGCACTTTTCAACTTGGGAAGAAAAGTCAATCTCAATTCTCCCCCCAAGCAGCCCCAAGACTTGCGCCGGGGTCTTTCCTTCCAAAATGCTCATCCATATGCCTGCTTATAGACCAAGGCGATAGAACGGAAAACATCCAGATCTTCCTGGTTATGCCGGTATTCTTTGGTCTCCCCATCCCAATCGTGGCGGGCAGCAACATCTTTCGGCACCCAATAAGGGTCAGAGCCGGTAATTAACCAATCCAGAGAAACGTCCAAAATAGTCGCAATTTCGGCAATCTCGCCAGCACTAACTTTGCGGCTACCGCTAATCACCCGGCTAAGTCGCGCCTGATCCCAATCCAGTCTCTCCGCCAACGCCTTTTGACTAAGACCGCTATCCTTGCAAGCACTTCCAATCCGCTCTCCAATGGTTTCCATCTCTAACACCTCCGTTCCATACCCCCAGCATAAACGAGAATCAGCGAATATAGAAGACAAATTTGTGAAAATCACAATTTAAATGGAAAAATTTCCCATACCGCCCAGAGGGACGACTAAACGCCCTTGCCACTGGCGGTTTTCAAATCCCGGACACCCCCCTTAACCACTCCTGCCCCCGCACAAAACCCACTCCTAATCCCCTAGCGAACTCCCGACAAATGCCCCCTAGCGAACTCCCACAAATAAACGCCCTAGCTTAAAGCCTTGATACTACGCAAAACTTTCACCGCATTTTCTCGGAAAGAATCCGCTTCTAGCAGCAGCGATAGGCTAATAGCACCATTGAAAGGCAAATCAAAAAAGTATCCGGGCTGTAGGTAAATCCCCTGCTCATCTAGTAACTGTTTAACCAGTTCGTCCTCGTCCACGTGGGAGGGGAAACGCAGCAGCACGTTCCAGCCTCCCTGTGGCTCTAACACCGTAACTGGGCTGGTCGAATCCGCTGCCACCAGGTCTTCTAACACCTCCAGGTTAGCTGCGCAGCGCCCTCGAGTTAGCGCAACTTGCCGCGGAATTTCCTCCAAGAAACCGGGGAGCTGTCCAGCCAAAATCTCACTGAACGGCAAATATGCGTCAGCGATTATATCTAATCGCGTTTTCGCTTCTGCTACTAACGAATCCGGCCCAGATACCTCTAACCAGGCAATCTTGTAACCGGGGGCACTCAGACTTTTTGATAACCCGTCGAGGGCGAATGTCAGGTTTTGGGGGCAACCGGCTAGGCGGGCGCGGGAAGAGGGCGCAGCGGGCAGGGGAAAATCATAGAATACTTCATCGGCGATTAGAGGCAGGGAATGTCTGGCGCAATAGTTGAGCAGCGTTTTCCGCTCGCAGCTGTCCAGATAGGCTCCTGTAGGGTTGGAGGGGTTTATGACTATCAAGGCCCTGGCGCCTGAGCTGCGAGCGGAATCATTTGGGGTACTGGTACTAGCATTTTCGAAGGCTTGCATAACCGGGAAACCATCGGAATCACTTACGGCGCTGACGCTATCTCTGTCCGACTCCCGCCCCAGCAAGCTTCTGTCTGAGCTCCGCCCTATTAACGAGCGAGACCCCCTCAAGCCCCGCCCGAGCATACTTCCGCCCGACTCTCGCCCTGGCAAACGCTTATCGGATACCTGCCCCGTTACCGTCCCCGACGACCTCCAGCCTTGCTCCCCCGCAAAATCCTCACTTGCAATCAGCGAGAGCGGATCGAGTTCCCATTTTCGCCCTAGCCAAGCATACCTATACGGCACTACCTGCACATTTTCCAGGTCAGCTAGGGTTTCTATCAGGGGATAACCGGGGGTGGGACTGAGCACCGCCTCCCCGAAATCGCATAATAGCTTCATTAACCAGCTATACCCTTGGGAGGTGGAGCTGAGCAGATATAGGTTGTCGGGATTCACCTCGCGACTGTCCCGTGCGGAAAGATATTTGGCGAGGGCGTGTCGGGCTTCGAGCGATCCGCGCGGATTTGCCTGGTAGGGGCTATTTCCTTTCCCTAACCCGTGCCGGGTCGGATTGGAGTCGGAGATATTAACTAGCGTTTGTCCCTGTGCGCGCCGTCTTTGTACCGCCAAAGATATGGCGTTGGGCTCTGGGTGACTTACTCGCCGTGAAAAATGCATCACTGTTACTTTATGACTTTTTGTTGCGGTTTTCTTTACCTATATCGCCCCGATAACCCCGTGTAGAAACCCCTGTTTTTTTCACCGACATTTTTATTCTTTCCCCGCTTCCACCTGGCTTATCACATAACTTATTCTCAGAAATAGGAAGCTGGCTAGTGCTAAATATGAAGATTTGTGAAACCCTAGAAGTATGGAAATTTGGCCAGGAAAACCGTATCCCCTCGGCGCTACCTATGATGGGGTTGGCGTAAACTTCGCAGTTTTTAGCGAGGTCGCAACGAAAGTTTATCTTTGTTTAATCGCCGAGGACGGCAGTGAGGAACGCGTTGAGCTGCGCGAAGTGGACCATCACGTTTGGCATTGCTATATTCCGGGGCTTCGTGATGAGCAGCGTTATGGCTTTAGGGTTGAAGGCCCTTACAATCCAGCTTCGGGACATCGCTGCGATATTAACAAGTTCCTCTTAGATCCTTATGCGAAAGCCACCGATGGCGTGGTGGGGGCAAAACAGTCTCTATATTCCTATGACTGGAATGATCCCAGCCAACCTAACCATGATGATTCCTTGGCAGATATGGCGGTTTCGGTGGTTACTACTCCCTATTTTGATTGGGGAAATGACCGCCCTCCCGGACATGACTTGCATAAACTCGTAATTTACGAGGCGCATGTAAAGGGTTTCACTCATTTGAATGAGCGGATTCCGGAAAAGGAACGCGGCACCTATGCGGGAATCGCTAACCCGGTGACTATTGAATACCTGAAAGACCTGGGGATAAATGCCATTGAACTGATGCCAGTACACCAGTTCGTTAATGACTCCACTCTGCAAGAGCGCGGTCTGTCAAACTATTGGGGCTATAACACTATTGGTTTTTTCGCTCCCCACGCCCAGTATCGTTCGCAAGATGTGGTTGATGGTCAGGTTCAAGAATTCAAACAGATGGTGAAAAACCTGCATCAGGCGGGCATTGAGGTAATCCTGGATGTGGTCTATAACCACACCGCCGAAGGCAACCATATGGGACCGACCCTATCTTTCAAGGGGCTAGATAACGCCTCCTACTACCGCCTAGTAGAGGACGATAAGGCACACTATTTTGACACTACTGGAACCGGGAACTCGCTGCTCATGCGCTCTCCGGCGGTACTGCAACTGATTATGGATTCTTTGCGGTATTGGGCAATCGAGATGCACGTGGATGGTTTCCGTTTCGACCTCGCCTCTACCTTGGCGCGCGAGCTGCACGATGTAGATAAGCTTTCCGCATTTTTCGATATTATTCACCAAGATCCGGTGCTTTCGCAGCTGAAACTGATTGCCGAGCCTTGGGACGTGGGTGATGGCGGCTACCAGGTGGGGGGTTTCCCCTCGATGTGGAGCGAATGGAACGGCAAATACCGCGACACGGTTCGAGATTTTTGGCGCGGAAATTACGCTACCTTACCCGAGTTTGCTTCCCGTTTTTGCGGCAGTGCCGATTTGTATGAACAAAGCGGCCGCCGCCCGAATGCCTCTATCAACTTCGTTACTGCCCATGACGGTTTCACGATGCGTGACCTGGTTTCTTATAACGAGAAACATAACGAAGCTAATGGCGAGGGCGGGGGTGATGGGGAATCCCATAACCGCTCTTGGAACTGCGGGGTGGAAGGTCCCACCGATGACCCGGCGATTCAAAAGCTGCGTTCGCGCCAGCACCGGAACTTCTTGACCACCCTATTCCTTTCCCAGGGGGTTCCGATGCTACTCATGGGAGACGAGGTTGCCCGCACTCAGCAGGGAAACAACAACACCTATTGTCAAGACAATGAGCTTTCTTGGATGGATTGGTCCTTTGAGGACGCTGAAGAGGACGACTACCGGCTCCAACTCTTAGAGTTCACCAAACACCTGATTAAGTTCCGCAATCAGCACCCGGTTTTCCATCGGCGGCGTTTCTTTGCGGGCGCGCCCTCTCGCGGCGGCCAATCCGATTTGGGCGAGATTGACTGGTTTGCTCCCGATGGGCAAAAGATGACCGAGGAAGCCTGGAATAATGAAGAGGCACGTTCGCTGACTATTTTCCTAAATGGTCAAGCCATTAGGGAACCAGATTCGCGCGGAAAACCGATTATTGACGATTCTTTCTTACTGCTTTTCAATGCTGACCCTAAGCCTTGCACTTTCGCTCTCCCGCCAGGGTGCGGCTCCGGTTGGAAGATAGCTATTTCCACTATGCAAGAGGACGTGCACTCAGACTCGGATACGCTCTACAGCGCCGGGCAAGAACTTGAGTTACTTGACCGTTCAGTAGTGGTTTTAATCCGAGAAATCGCCCAGGAATAAGGAACATAAAACAGGAGGTTCCCCGTGTCCAGCCAACACCCCCATATGCCCGCCAGCGGTAAACATCTACCTATCAGCACTTACCGCCTACAGTTGAGTAAGGATTTTACTTTTCAAGATGCGCGCGAACACCTGGGATATTGGCAGGCTCTAGGAATCACGGATTTATTCCTTTCCCCTATTTTGCAGGCGGTTCCGGGCTCTATGCACGGATACGATGTGGTTGATCATCGCCATATTTCTACCGAATTAGGAGGACGCAACGCATTTGAGGATTTGGCTGACGCGGCTCACCGGGCGGGGTTGAGCATTATCGTTGATTTGGTTCCGAACCATATGGCAGTTCCCACTCCGGTTTGGATTAATCTGCCCATGTGGTCGGTGCTAAAGCAGGGTAAGGAATCCCCCTATGCACATTGGTTTGATATCGACATTGATCAACCGATTTTAATGCCCATCCTGGGTAAACGTATCGGTCAGGTCTTAGCTGACCAGGAAATTTCTTTAGAGCAGCTAGCGGTTCCGGGCGAGGATAACCTGGGAAAACAGTGGGTTTTACGCTATTTTGACCACTATTTTCCGGTGGCAAGTGGAACCGAGGCTTTGCCAATGGAGGTGCTGTTAGAGCGACAGCATTACCGCCTGGCACATTGGAAAGTCGCAGATGAGGAACTCAATTATCGCCGCTTTTTCGATATTGATTCCCTTGCGGCACTGCGGGTAGAAGAGCGGGACGTTTTTGACTCCACCCACGCCCTTTTGCTACAGCTGTTCAATGCCGGTTTTATTGATGGTTTTAGGGTCGATCATCCCGATGGGTTAGCTGATCCTGCCGGTTATTTTCACTGGTTATCGGAGGCTACCGGGGGCGCTTGGATTGCGGGGGAAAAGATTCTAGAGGACGCAGAGCGACTTCCTAGCGACTGGCCGATTTGTGGCACTACCGGTTACGACACTTCCTGGCGGCTAACTGCGCTTCAGGTTGATTCACGTGCCTCGTTGCCACTGGGGACGCTGATGCAAAGCATTACTGGGGATTCCCCCTCGTCCTATCGACAGATTGAACGGCAGTCTAAAGCGCAGATTATTGATACTTCGCTCGCGGCGGAGGTGCGCCGGATTGGGCAATTGTTGTGGCGGATTTGTCAGAATGATTTTCGTTTGCGGGACTACACTTTCCGCTCTTTGCTGGATTGTTTGCGGGAACTAATTATGCAAATGCCCGCTTACCGCTCTTATGTTACTGTCGGCCAGCCTGCCAGCAACATTTCACGTGAGATTGTGCAATCTGCCGCGACCAGGGCTTTGCGCCAGCTCGACAGCGAGCATTCCGACACGATGGAAGTGATTGTTTCCCTGGTATTGGGGGATGAAATCGGTTCTGCTGCTTTGAATATAAGTGACCGGGATAGGCAAGAATTCTTGGTGCGTTTCCAACAGGTTTGCGGCGCTGTAATGGCGAAGGGGGTGGAGGATACTACTTTTTATCGTTGGACGCATTTGTTGTGTCTAAATGAGGTTGGCTCAAATCCGCAGGCTTTCGGGGTTTCTGCTGATAATCTGCATCTATTTGCGCGCGATATTCAAACTAACTGGCCAGCCACTATGACCACTAACTCTACCCACGACACTAAACGCGGTGAGGACGTGCGGATGCGTTTGGCACTTCTTAGCCAATACCCTACTTTGTGGACCCAGATTGTTTCTGATTTGCGTGATACAACCCAAGCTTATCGCCCTAATGATTTGGATGGGCGCAGCGAGAATATGTTGTGGCAAACGTTAATCGGTTCTTGGGATGAGGACGGCCCGATTTCCTCCTCGCGTCTGCGTCAGTATCTGGTGAAAGCTATCAGGGAGCAAAAATCTTGGACTACCTGGACTAACCCGGATACGGTTCGGGAAAATGAGCTGCTTGATTTTGCCGATCAGATTATTTGTGACCCCCAGGTAGCCGAAATTGTTTCCCGCTGGCATCTTGAAACTGGTGAGGCCACCGGTTACACCATTTTGGCTAATAAAGCCTTGCAACTAACCATGCCGGGGGTGGCGGACGTTTATCAAGGTTCAGAAATCACCCAAACATCGTTGGTGGATCCGGATAATCGCCGCCCGGTTGATTTTAGCGCCCTATCTAAAATGCTTTCTCACCTTGACACCAAAGGGCTTGATTTTTCTGACGCCTCTTCCCTTGACCAGTCAAAACTGTATTTAACTGCCGCGATTTTGCGTTTGCGCAGGCGTTTACCTGATTGTTTTGTCTCTGCTTACGCTACTTACCAGCCACTCGCCCTCTCTACTGGTTACGCGGTGGCGTTTGCGCGCGGGACTGCCCGTGAAGGTGCGCAAATCGTAACTATTGCGCGCCGCCTTCCGGGGGTGTTAGCGCGTTATCAGGGTGATTTCCGCAGCGAACATACCGTGGTTTTACCAAAGGGTTCTTGGAAAGATATTTGCTCTAATGAGGTATTTTCTGCTGGGATGCAAAGCCTGGAAGAACTGCTATTTAAGCGGGGCGCACGGATACTGGAGCGAGTGGATTAAATGACTTTCTCCTCTAAAAGTACTGATTTGGGCAGTCTTAAACCTTGGAAGTTGCGCGCCGGGTGTCAAAGAGTGCCGCTGTGGGCTCCCGAAAAAAAGCAGGTAACCCTATTAACGGGGGCTCCTGATAACCCGCAGCGCAGCGCGATGATACCTTGCGGTCAGTGGTGGCTTGCCCCGGAGGATTTACCGGAGGGCTGCGCTTATGCTTTTGAGGTTGAGGGAAAGGGGCCTTTTCCTGATCCTCGGGCGCGTCTTTATCTGCCGGGCAGTCAAACTTGGGGGGTAACTGCTGATATTGGCGCTATTTCGCGTTCAAGTCAGTGGCATCCGGACGAAAAGTTGCTCGGTAAGGTCTGGTATGAGCTTCATTTAGGTACTTTTACCCCTGCGGGTACGCTTAAAGCGGCTAGGGCTAAACTCCCCTACTTGGCAGATTTGGGGGTTGAGGTTATCGAGCTAATGCCGACCGCTTTTTTCCCAGGTGAGCGCGGTTGGGGCTATGACGGAGTTGGTTTATATGCCCTTTTTAATCCCTATGGCTCCCCTAAAGATTTGGTGGATTTTATCGATAGGGCGCATGAACTAGGGATTGCGGTTACTCAAGATTTAGTGCTGAACCATTTAGGGGTGTGTGGGAATTATCTTGCGCAGTTCGCTCCCTATTTTTCTGCTCGTCATCATACTCCTTGGGGGGATGGCTATAACTTGGATGGCGCTGATAGCACCCTGGTTAGGGAGTTTTTACTGGGGGCAGCTTTGGCGCTGCTGCGTGATTATGGGTTTGATGGTTTACGCCTTGATGCGGTTCACGAGATTAAAGATGATTCGAAACTGCATTTTTTGGCTGAGTTATCGCTTCGGGTTGCTGATTTATCGCAGAATCTAGGCAGGCCGCTAACGTTGGTGGCGGAATCTGATTTGAATAATTCCCGCATGGTTACCCCTGTTGAACAGGGCGGTTACGGTATGGACGGTCAGTGGGATGACGATATTCATCATGGCATACATGTGGCTTTTACGGGCGAGACCCAAGGATATTACGCGGATTTTTCTGATACCGCGGCGCTAAGCAAAATCTATTCGCAAGTGTTTTATCATAACGGCACTTACTCGAGTTTCCGAGGAAAAAACTGGGGTGCACCAGTTCCAGAGGACATGGAACGCAACCGTTTCTTTGGGTTTGCTTCCAACCACGACCAGGTGGGTAATCGCGCTTTAGGTGATCGCCCTAGCGAGAAACTATCTCCCGGACTTTTAGCTGGTCAAGCCGCTTTAGTTTTGGCTTCACCATTTACCCCGCTGCTTTTTCAAGGTGAGGAATGGGGCAGTCGTTCTCGTTTCCAGTTTTTCACTGATTTTCCAGATGAGACTATTGGGAATGCGGTTAATGAGGGACGTAAATCCGAGTTCGCCTCGCACGATTGGGACAAAATTTATGAGGGCGAGGTTACGGTTCCTATCCCCCAGGCGCTTTCTACTTTCCTTAACTCCAAGCTGCTTTGGCAAGAACTTTCTGAGGAAAAACATCAGAAGATGCTGAACTGGTATCACCTTTTGATTAGGCTGCGCCGCGAAGGAGTGTTTGCTGATTTTATTTCCCTTCAGCGCCAAGCAAATCTGCTGGTATTATCGACTGAGCGTGCCCAGGTGATTGTGAACCTTGGCACGCAGCAGGAAAATATCGGCGAACTGGTTCGCCCCGCTATTCCTAGCTCTTACTATTCTTTTACCGATGGTCTATTAGGCAGCCTGCCCTTAAAAATCGGGGGCGAGGACGTTTTGCTAATCGTTTTCGATTAGCCCTCCCTAGGTGATTAGCCTCCCCGTTTTGCTCTCCCCAGGTTTTTCTTTTTTTTGGGGGGGTCTTGCGAGCTTTGTGCTTTTAGAGCCGGGTTAGCTCCGCTGTATCTAGGGAGCGGGTTTCCCCCTCACGGAATTTAGCGACCGGGTAGTTACGGTGATACTTTCGCCAATGATTCTCCCGGGCAATCACCACATATGCTAAACGTTTCAGACCCCGCAGACTCAGCCCCCATTCTGCGGGGTAATACAGGGGGTCATGATTTTTCTTTTGGCGATACAGGAACTTAATTTTTTTACCCATTTCTTTATCTACGTAGCGAAGTACCAGATGTTTGGGCAGTATCGAGTAATATACCCGTTTGTTCAACCGCTGCGGGGTAACGCTTTTACCGCCGATTACGTCCTCGACAAAAAACTTCATCGGATTCATACCCGCCGAAGTGTTGTAGTAGGAGTTGCGCCCTATCCGGGGATTAACTTCAAAACAGTAGGGAATCCCGCTGCGCGAGTCTACTTTGAAATCAAAATTGGCGAAACCGTGCCACCCAACTCCCTGCAGGAAGCTGCTCACCTGTTCATATAGGCGCGGGTAGGGTTCGGTAATCATGGCTACCGGGTTACCGAGGGCGGTGGGAGAATGATCTTCTAATAGCACTTGGGCAGATCCGAGCATAGTTACGCGAGATTGTTTATCTACGTAGGCAGTCACCGAGAGGTTAAAACTATCGTTGCCCTCTACCCTCGGTTGCAGCACGAATCGACGTGCTTGTGGATTTTCGTGCGTGTGTTCATACAGGTTTTCCAGCAGCTTTTTAGCTTCTGTTTTGTCTGCAACCGAGTAAACTTTGGCTTTTCCCCTCCATTTCAAACGTTCATATCCTGCACTGGTGGCGGGTTTTATAATCCAGGGAAATGGGTCTTTTATTTGCTCGATTTTCGCTATTTCGCCCTCTAGAGAGGTAGAAAAATCAATTTCGACTGTTGGGGGAACGTTCAGCCCGTGTTCTTTAGCTAGGAGCGGGAACTTCACTTTATCTGAGGTTTCTTCAATAACTTTTAGGGAGGGGAACGCGAATACATAATGCTCTTTGATTTCTTTTTCCCGTCGCATTACGTCACGCACATTAGAATCTATATTTGCTATTAGCAGCAGTGCCTTGCCGGGATGGTCTTTTTTCAGTTCCGGTCCGAGAGCGATTAGCCCGTCTATGAGTGGCATTTTTGATTGCGGATTTGCCAGTTTGGCGGGATTAACTAGCCGAGTGTCGATAATCCCGGATGACATAATCGGCCCGAGGATTTGGGTGGTTACGATAGTGGGTTTTATCTTCCATTCTTCGTGAAAAGATCTGGCCAGCGCGTAGGTTCCGATATCGGTTCCTAAAATAACTGGTTGAAATGCTAAGCCGGTATTTTCTTCCACAATGCCTCCCTGTTAATTGAGCCTTTTAATGTTATCAAAGCGCTGCCGCTAGCTGGAGAAATTTGGCATCAGAGATTGACACTAACTCCTTTCACCGGGTGCTCCTCTTGGGAAGTAATAAAAGCTGAGGGCATGAGCGAAGAATCGCTAGGTAAACCACTAGGTCTAATGCTTGTCGGCGTGGCAGCGACTTTTGAAGCATTTTCCTGCTTACGCTGAGGTAGTGAATCAGAATCCGCCTACAGAGTTTACCGACGCTCTGCTCACGTTGCGTGACGCGACCTATGATTCACATGTAAAGGTTAGTGAGATTCCCTCCCCGCACGGGATTGCTCCTTTTGCTGCTGCGATTCGCCTGGATTGTGCCGCCTTGGATGATAACTCCAATAGTGGCGGCGCGGGGCGTTTGGTGATTCTCTACGATCCCTTAGAGCAGCCGGGCTGGCAGGGGCGTTTTCGGCTGGTGACGATGCTGCACGCACAGGTTGATGTGGATTTGGTTACTGAGCCTTTGGCGGATCAGGTTTGTTGGTCGTGGCTTACCGATTTTTTAACTCAGTCGGGGGCTAGTTTTATTCAGTCGGCTGGCTCGATTACCCGTTCTCACTCAGCGAGTTTTGGCGAGTTGGATAAACGTTCAGAATCGGCAGAGTTGGAGATTCGCGCCTCTTGGACTCCGCTAGCTAATAATTTGGCTTCGCACGGGGAAGCTATCTCTCGTCTTTTAGCTATGATGGCTGGTCACGCGGTAGAGCTGACTGCCGGTATTTCTCGTCTGGGGCAGGTAAGGCTGGTATGAGCGAGCCGCTTTATCGACCGCGTGGTGGCGCGGTGTCTGTGATTGATAATCTCCCGGATTACCGCCAGTGTCTGCGCGATTACGATAATCCGGGTGGCTTGGTTGCTTTTGATACGGAACGGGCGTGTGGTATCCGCTATCTGGATAGGGCGTATTTGGTTCAGGCGAAGGCTGAGCGTTCCCCGCTGGTTTTGCTTGACCCGATTGCGCTTGGGGATTTATCGGATTTTGGTGCACGCTGCCAGGGTGCGACTTGGGTTTTGCACGCCGCTAAAGAGGATTTGGAGTGTATGGATTGGGTGGGTCTTCACCCTCCTCGCCTGTTTGATACCCAAATCGCGGCGAAGCTGTTGGGTTTTAAGCAGGTCGGTTTGGGGGCGGTTACCGAGGACGTGTTGGGGGTGAGGCTCGCGAAGAATCATACTCGTGAGAATTGGTCTTGTCGTCCTCTTAAACAGTCTTGGCTCGATTATGCGGCTCTTGATGTGGATTATTTGGTGGATTTGGCGTTAGCGTTGCGCTCGCGTCTGGAAGAGGCGGGACGCTGGGAGTGGGCTTGTCAGGAGTTTGCTTTTGCGCTTGCTCATTTCCGCCGCCCTCATGATAGTGAACCTTGGCGTCATTTGAAGGGGGCAGGTAGGGCGCGTTCTCGGTTTCAGCTTGGGGTTTTGCGGGAGCTTTTTGTGCAGCGCGATAGGCTGGCACGTGAGGCGGATTTGGCTCCGGTCAGGGTGTTACCTAACCGGGATTTAGTGGATTTGGCGCTGCAGGTTCCTCGTTCTTATCAGGATTTAGCGCAACGTCCATTTATGGCTAATAGGCGGTTGCGCCGCTATGGTCGGCGCTGGTGGCAAGCTATTAAACAGGTTAGGGCTTTGGATAGTACGCAGCTTCCCGTAAGGTCAGCCCCGCGGGAGCTGCATACGGTTACTTCTGTGTCTGCTTGGGAGAGAATCGATTCTCGACGGGCGGAGCTTTACCGTTTGCTAAAGGCGGATGTTTCTGGCTGGGCTAATAAGAATCAGGTTTGGGCAGAGTCTGCGCTTTCACCTGCTGCTTGTCGCCGGGTGGCGGCTTATTGGGATTCTCGCAGCGATTTGGAGCTTCTTTTTTCTGAAGGTCAGGCTCGCTCTTGGCAGGTCGCGGTTTTTTTGCCACGTTTTGAGCGTATTTGCCGCCTTTGGGATCAGAGCTAGCGTGTAGCTTACGTTTTTTAGCTTGCCCGCTTGAGGTTTTTGGAGGGCGCGCTCGGTTTTTACTTTCCCTGCCTTTTTGGGGTCGGTTAGTTCGGGTTGGGCTTTCTGCCTGTCTCCCCCGGGTTGTTTTGTTGGGGGTGTTTTGCCTGGCTTCTCCCCTTGGCTGCTGCTGGTTCAGGGGCGCTCTGCCAATCTCCCCCCTGTATGTCGTTGGGTGCGGGGCGCTCTGCCCGTTCCTCCTGGCTCCTGCTGGTTCAGGGGCGCTTATCCGGTCTGCCCCTTTTGTTATTAGTTGAGGGGTGTTCGAGCTGCTAGCAAGGGTTAGGTTTTAGCAACCCCGCTTTCGCTTGCCACCAGACGCAACCCGCTAGGCTTCAAGGCTGCACCCCCGCTTGGGGGGTGTTTTCGGGAGGGCGGGGTGCTGGGTTTGCGGGTGTAGCTTACGTTTTTTCGTTCCCCCGCTTGGGGTTTGTTTTCGGTAGGGCGTGCTCGGGTTTGGAGGGTGGGTTGTCGGGTTTGCGCGGGTGGTTCGGTTTTTACTTGTCTCGCGTTTTTTTGGGGTTGGTTAGTTCGGGTCGGGTCTCCCCCGGCTGTTGTTGGTTGGGTGGGTTCTGCCTGTCCCCTCCCTTGGCTGCTGGTTCAGGGGTGTTCTGTCTGTATTCTTCTCTTGGGTGTTGTTGGTTTTTTGGGGGGTATGGTTTACCGCCCCTCCCTTGTTGGGGGGGGCGGTAAACCTGTTGGGGGTTATTTCTTTTAGTGTTACGGGTTGGGGTTACTCTATTTTTTGTAATCCTTTACCTGTTTGGTTAGTCCTTACGGCGTTTAACGGTTAGTACCACGCCCGCGGACACTAGAATCAAGCCCAGCACCGACACCAGGAGAATCCCCTGAGCACCGGTAAGCGGCAGACCCGGGTTCTTGTAGTTAGTAATAGTGGTAGCGTTCCCGGCGTTGGCAGTAATAGCGCCAGCCATATCTTTAACCGTGCCTTCTTTGGTCAGCTTGAAAGGAATTGCCTTCGGCAAAAGCTGGTAACCAGCCGGAGCCGTCGTCTCTACCAAGCAATAAGGAACCTGATTATCTTCAGAGACCTCTTTGCCATCAATGAAGTTAGTCAGCTGCAAATCAGAGATTTTCACTAAACCTTCAGCATTGGTAGCTTCGGAGGTCTTAATAAGATTGCCATAAGTGGAGCAATCCTTATTAGCTGAGTTATCTAGGTAAACACTGAAAACAGCGCCTTGCAAGACGTCGCCATCTTTATTAACCTTTTTGATTACGATATCGCCGTGCTTGGTTTCAACCTTAGGAGACACAACCGGTTTACCATTATCCTTAGACCACTTATTCGGGTAGAGCTTAGCCTGGTTCGGAGTGATTCCGTTTTCAGGAACCGAATTCAGATTAACTGTCAGCACTACCTCAATCGTGGTACCGGCTGCAATCTTGTTAAGACCTTCACCCTTGAAAACAATAGTTACTGTATCTTTCGCCGGGTTTCCCTCACTGGTCTTAGTCAAAGTGTAGTCGGTGTCAGCAGTAGCCACAGCTCCGCCAATCTTCACCTCAGCCGACACATAGCTCAGATTACTGTTTAGCTCGTCAACGATTTCGTAAACATTCCCTAAATCAGCGGCATCCATCTTGTTGTCACCGTTAGTATCAGCACCAGTAGACTTGGTAGACAGAGTATAGGTAAAGGTATTCCCAGTAGTAACACCCTTGTCTACAACCGTCTTATTTAGTTCGTTTTCCTGGTTCTTCGGGTAAACATGCACGTCACTATTCCAGGCCGTACCCTCAGGATTGGTCATCGGCAAAGTAACCGCGAAAGGAGCAATCGGAGTAATCTTCTCCTTCTTAACCTCCACTTGACCGTTCATGATCTTGGTCGAGCCTGCCAAATCCTCAACCACGACATACAGACCACGTTCTACATCAGCAAACTTAGCCGAACCATCATCACCGGTAGTCATCTCAGCCAGGGTAGCAGCCTTAAGAGTGTAAGTAGTACCTCCTACACTAATCCCGTTCTTGACTACATCAGCAGTCAGGGGGTCTCCCCGATTTTTTGAGCCAGTTTCAAGCCGTCATTAGTAGAAATATCAACATTCTCAACCTTGTAGAGCTTGAATTTAACCCCCGCCAAAGGCGTCTTGGGAAGCTTATCAGACTCAATCGCGGTACCATCATGGTTCAAATTCGTAGTCGCACCCAGATACTTATGCACCGTCAAAGACGCTTTATCCGGCTGAGATGTACCAAGTACAGTAGTATCAGCGCTGGCGGTTCCTGCTCCTGCCAGGCCTAGCAAGCCGACCGCTAGAGCGGTCGCTAAACCAAACAAACGTTTCCTTAAACTCATCACTTTTTCCTTTCAAATAAAGTAACCCCAACAGCCACCCCGAGCAGCAAGACCCCTGCCAGTAACACCTGCAAAGACCCCGCCAACCCAGACAAAGGCAACCGTCCCTCGGGATAATTAACAACCGTCAAGGACCTATCCCCGCCGGTAACAGTATTCACACTCCCCTTTCCAGAAATAACCTTAACCTTACCCGAACCATCAACCATGAAAACAACCGGCTGAGGAAGCAACGCATACCCCCTCACCGTGGCAGTCTCCACCAAAGAATACTTCTGATTCGGCAAAACCTTAAACCTAACAATACCGTTCTTATCGGTAGTCAAAACCTGTGCCGGCCCGCTTGTCCCCTCGCGGGAAAGCTTAAACACCACGCCCGACATTGCCTCGCCCTTATCCGAGACCTTGTTAAGCTCGATCTCAACCTCGGCGCGCTGGTTATAACGCACAAACGTAAACGAGGGATTATCACCCGTAGGAGAAACCTCCCATGCCGGGTTATCCTCTTCCAAACGATAACCATCCGGAGCCTTAGTCTCCTGAACCGTATACTTCGCCCCCAAAGTCAAACCCGTAAACGTCGCGAGGCCAACCTCATTAGTAGTAAGCGTCTCCCTGGTTCCGTCGGGCTTGGTCAAAGTAAACTCCGCACCCTTTAGAGCCTTACCAGTTTCTTTCGATAGTTTCGAAACCGTGACCCTACCAGTGTCCTTACTATTAGGAACCTCCAAAGTAATCAAACCAGTAAAACCCTCAAGCAAAGCATAATCAGAAACCCTAACCGACACCGCGTTAGACTTCGCCACATACCCCTTAGGAGCCTGAACCTCTTTCAGCTTATAAACCTTGTCCGGATCCAACTTCACGCCCTCCGGCAGCTCCACCAAACCATCATCACCCGTAGTAAGACCGCTAGCCACCTCGGTAGTCTCATTCTCCTCAAAGAGAGTAAAACTCGCGCCCTTAAGCGGAATCACAACATCAAACGTGTCAGCAACCAAACCAGGCCGCTTAACCGCTCCCTTATTCTCAGCCACTACCTTATCCGCGGCATCAGAAGAAACCCCCCGAACCAACGGCTCAAACTTAAACACCCGCAAACGAGAAGGCTTATTATTCGCCGTCCAAGTAAACTGCTGCGCCCGATAATCATCAACCACAAACTCATATTGCGCATTCGGGTCCACAAAATACCCGGCAGGAGCCTTCAGCTCCTTCACCCGGTAAACCCCACCAGCAAGACCAGTAAACTCAACCTGACCCGCATCATTCGTTACCTTAGTTTCAGAGGGAGTATCCGGCCAAGAAGTATCCGGGTTCTGTTTAAACAACCCGAACTCGGCGCCAGCAAGGAACCGGCCAGCACCCGCGTCAGACTCCGAGGCCGTAGGGTCAACCTTGGTGACCACAATCGAAGACTCCTTCTTCGACTCCTCATTAGGAACCAACAACTCACGCTGCTCAAGCAAAAGATTACCGTCAGCGTCCAAAAGCCGCCCATCCGCGCCAACCTGGAAATACAATGGCTCACCATTCTTGATATAACCCTCAGGAGCCTTAGTCTCTACCAAGGTATAAACCTGATTAACATCCAGATTATCGAGGATGACATTAGCAGCCGATCCCCCGGTGGTTACCGACCTAACAAGCTCGCCAGTTCCCTTACCCTTATAAAGATTAAAAGAAGCACCAGCCTTAACCACGCCATCACCGCGCTGCCACTCACCAAAAGCCTTACCCTTACCAGCCATGCCCCGCACACCCAACTTCGACAAAGACACCCGGCCCTTATCATTCACAACCTTTCCACCCACGCCAAGAGTCAATTTAAGCCCCCGCAAGTTAGTACACTCCGAACCAGTGCAACGAGTAATCGTAAACTCCACCGGCTCAATGGCCTGCAAATGACCATCACCCACGTTTTCAGTCAAACGCCACCGACCCGCAGGCAAACCATAAAACTTCACAAAACCATCATCATTAGACCGCACCGTCACCGGCGCAGAATTCGGCTTCACAAACCTACCCGTACCCCGGGGATTACAATCCTTATCCCCCGGCATCTTACCCGCAGTAGAACACTTAACCTCCTCAACCGCAACCGGCGAAACCGTAAACTCCACACCCGCCAAAGGCTTACCAAGCGCATCAACCTTAGTAAACTCCACCGAACCAGTAACCGGCTCAACCGGCTGCCAACGGCTGAAGTTCTTTACTGTTCCTAAATCGATTTGGTAAACGTTTTGGTCGGTAAAGTTTTTGTCGCTGAAGTGGGTCGAGGTGAGTACGAACGATTTATCGCTAACCTGGTAGCCTTCGGGTGCGGATAGTTCTCGCACTGTCCAGCCGGGTTTCGCGTCTACCTCGTTGAACGATACTGTCCCGTCTTCGCCAGAGATTGCGGTAGCAACCAGCACACCTTGCGGGTCGTATAAACCAAATTGCGCTCCGGCAAGAGCATCTTCTTTCACGTTGAATCCCTCTACCTTAAACCCGGTTTTATGCAGGATAATGTTGGAGGGCGGTGGAACCAGGGTATTGATTACCTGGTTCGAGTACAGCGTGCCTTTGTGGGATTCCCCGTCGGAGGAAAAGTCGTTTATTGCCTGTTTACCCAGGTGTTCTTGGGAGCGCGGATCAGCGCCCGCCGGGCCAGCAATCATGGGGACGGTTGCCCACACTTCGGAGCGTGCCTTCTGCTCACTGCTGGTGCTTAGTTTCAAACCGGTCACTGCCCCACAGGGTTCATCGTTCCAGGTAGCACCTTTAAGGGTTTCTTTTGTCAGATTGGTATCGCAGGTGTATTGGGCTTTCCAGCCGGGCACACTGCTCCCATCTGCCATTGCGAAGGTTACTTTTGCTCCGCTGCGATATTGGTTTATCAGGTTAGAGCCTTCTCGCGCCTCGGTTCCCGCTACCGGTAGCAGGTCATATATCACCGAGTTTCGTTCGGCGATTTCCCCGTATCCCAGCCGTAACTGGTATTCGAAGTTTGCTCCTGCCAGGGTCTGGATTTTGTCGGTCCAGGGCGCGTTGGCTTTATCTTTTCGTATCCGCTTGTAGATATAGGTTTCATCTCCGACTGAAACCTTGGTGGTGTTCTCGGCCTTTGACCAAGTACCTGTCCCGGCTACCGGGTCATTTTCTACTTTGTTTAGGTAGACAATTTTCCCTTGGGCGCGCACGAATGCTTCGTTTACCATAAAGCCGCCGGGGGTACGTTTGGAGATATAGGTTTCTAGCTGTCCCACGTTGTAAACATCGTTTACGTTGGTAACCTGGTCGGCGAGGAACCTGACCGCTTGCCGCCCAGTATTATTCCAGTTAGATACGATTTCGTACCGCGCTCCCGGCAGAGCCGCGAATGTCCCGGTCATGGTCACGCCTTGTACTTCTAACCCATTGGGAAGCACGTCTACCAGCTCAAAGGCAGTCAGGGGGGCTCCATAGTCGGTTTCTATTTCGGCCCCCACGGTATAGGTACCGGTCTTACCGGTGAGGGTGAGTTTTTCAAAAGT
The DNA here is from genome assembly GCA_900120415.1 of Urmitella timonensis. Taxonomy (GTDB): domain Bacteria; phylum Actinomycetota; class Actinomycetes; order Actinomycetales; family Actinomycetaceae; genus Varibaculum; species Varibaculum timonense_A. The sequence goes on from FQLW01000005.1 coordinate 593,401, forward strand.
GTTCCGTTTAAGAGCTTTTATGGTTTTACCCTCGGGACGAATGTTGATGAATGCTTCTTTCTTTTTTTCACCAGAGCGTACCGAGTTAGCTAGGGGGGCTTCACACTTTGTTTGTTCGCACAGCTTTTTAGCGCTGTCCCTAAAACGCGTGTGTACTTTACTGATGGTACGTTTTCCAGGCTGCGCCTGGGTTTTGCTGACCCACCGCAACCAAATATCAGGGTATTTAGTTAATTCTTCGGGCAGTTCGATACGTTTACCGTCAGTAATATCTATGGAATATAGGAGCTTGTCTACCCCATCTTTCGAGGACAAGATTTCTAGTTTCCCGCCGATAAAGAACGGATCGGGGGTTACCCCGGTATAACGCAACCGTTTATCTAGGTTGTAGTCTTCTACGTTCACGATTCCGGCAGTCTGGGTGGTGTTATCGGTGTAAACACTCCAGTTGATTTCTTTTTTCCGGTCATTATCGGTGTCAAACAGGGTGGGTTCCGCGTCCACATAGTGCGGCCCGTCTGCTTTTTTGTCGAGGGCGGTCCCGGAGGGGAAGGTTTCGATTGGTTTATAGAAACTAATCCTGGTTCTTGCCGACCCGGTAATTACGGGTTCTTTAGCCCCTTGTTCTTCGGGGTTAAGGGTGAAGTCGGCACTATTGTTGATTCTTTCTTGTTTTTTCGCCCCCGGGAAGTGGAGCTTTAGCGTGCCTAAACCGGCGTATTCGCTGTGAATTATTCGGTCTTTATCCGTATAGGTCAAGGTCACCCCGTCGTCCCCAAGCGTCCAGCCAGGGTTTTCTTCCGCCACGAACTGGGCACGCGCAGTGGTTCCGTCTGCTTTGGTGTACTCGGGTAAAACATCGGTGATGGTGTAACCCTTCACGTTACGGAACAGGTCTTTTTTAATCCCGAAGGTAAAGGTAACCGCGTTTTTACCGGTTTCGGCTACGTGCCCATTTTCGTCTTCATCATAGTCACGGCACACCCCCAGGCTGCACCCTACCGCATCTTTGATAAAGGTGGGCATCAAATAGTAACCTTGCAGGTTCACCGGCCCGGGCTGGGATGCCGGATTGGGTTTAACCACATAACGGGTTCCATCATCAGCGGTTTCTATCAAGGTAGCCGTGACGGGGTAGCTCCCATCAGAGGGCGTAACCCGCTCTTTTAACCGCCAGTGAATCGGGATAGAGGTTCTGCGATTCGCACCGTAATTTTCTCTTAATTTTATTTCGAGGACGCCGGGGGCGACCACGGTAGCAGAAGTGAAACCGTAGGCATCTTTGATTCCGGATTCTATATATTCGACCCGGGTGGGATCATAGGTTATCCGGATAACCCCGTTAGCTAGCTCGGCGCCGGGCGCGTCCCCACCATAGGTGATATCGGTACGCAGCTTTTTACCTATCTGGTCTTTAAGAATATCGGAGCTGGGGAAGTTACCTTTTTCATCTGCCGGCTCATTAGTGAGCTTACCGCTTAACTCTAACAAACCATAGGTGGTGTTCTTCAAGGATTCTGGAACCGGTTTATAAACGAAAGTTAGTTCTTTATCTTCCCCATCAAGAGCAATCTTTTGCACCTCCGGCACGCTGTAACCGGCAATCACGGGAGGCGAGAAATTGTATTCATCTCCCCCATCGAGAGTGTTCAATACCTGCTCGGTTGATGGCTTTAGCTCTCTACCATTCTCGTCCACATATTTCGCAGTCACCTTGGTATCAACCAAAATAACAATCTTGCCCGGCACCGACGCCACATGATTAGGATTCTTCCCCGACTCGGGCCGCAAATAAATTGGGAGCGACTGACCAGATAGCCCCATGTAGTATTCAGTTGAACTGCCAGCGTTCGTGCTTTTACTGTTTTTAATCATGGCGATGGTAGCTTCTAGCTTGTCATCGGGAACCGTAAAAACCGGGGAAGATATCTTCGTTCTGTAGAAAGCCATCCGAGTCGAAGTGAGATTACCTAAATATTCTGGTAAAGAAACTACCGCCGTACCATAGATGAAGCTGGCATCAATCTTCGTTACTTTACCCCAAGATGGCGGTAGCTCTTTTAATGACTCACAAGAACCAAAAGCAGAGTCTAATACCCGTTCAACGTTTCCCCAGCTCTTCGGAATAGAGACCAGAGCAGTGTCGTACCTAAAAGCACCTTGACCGATAGTGGTTACTTTCCCCCAATCAGAACCGGCAGATACCAATTTAGTATTATAACCGAAAGCACCTTCTGGAATAGTAGTTATTTCCCCCCCCCCAAGATTCCGGTAGTTCGGCAATATGATTATAATAAAAACACTCTTTCCCAAGACTATCGACCTGTCCCCAAGAGTCTGGCAAGGCTGCAATCTCATTATAGGGGAATGCCCTATCACCAATAGATTTAACATTATCCCAGGAAGCTGGAATAGCAATCAGATCATTATCAAAAAAAGCCTTCTCGGGGATAGCGGTTATATTCCCCCAGGGCGCACTTAACTTGGTTAACTGGTTTTTCTCAAATACTCCTTTGCCTAAGGAGCTAACTTCGCCCCAAGAATCTGGTAATAAAGTAAGGGCATTTTTAGAGAAAGCTTGTTCCCCAATCTTGGTTATTTTTCCCCAAGAAGCAGGAAGTTTCGTTATCTTATTAGACTCTTTATCGTACCAATCAAGCCCGAATGCACCCTCTCCTATTTCGGTAATATCACCCCAAGAATCCGGTAGAGAAGTCAAACGATTAAACGAGAAAGCCCTTGAAGGAATTTTGGTAATCTTTCCCCAAGAAGCAGTTAAAGAAGTCAGCAGGTTGTTAGTAAAAGTCCCAATCCCGAGCTCCGATACCTCTCCCCAGGACGCAGGTAAGCTAGTTAATTCATTCTTTTCAAAAGCATAGTTATCGATTTTACTTATTTGACCCCAGGAGTCCGGTAGGGATTTGAGCTGATTGCTTGCAAAGGCAAAAGCACCGATTCTTTTAACGGTTCCCCAGCTATCAGGAAGAGATGTTAACTGGTTATAGGAAAAGATATTACTAGGTATTTCTTCCCACCCGTCCCAGGAAAATTTTAATTCACTAATTTTATTAGTGTAAAACGCTCTGGTTAATAAGCAGTGACTCCCATTGCAATCAGCTTTAGCTTTTGTGATATCAATTTTACCCCAGTTATCCGGTATCGAAGTGATACTGTTATTAGCGAAAGCATAAGATTTTATAAAAGTAACGTTTTCCCAAGATTCTGGAATACTCGATAATTTCTTATTGTTATAAAAAGCGTAAGCACCTATTGTTTTTATATTTCCCCAAGAGTCTGGCATGGAAGCTATTTGATTATTGGAAAACACCTGCTCCCGAAGCTCGGTTATCTTGCCCCAAGGGGCTTCCAATGCCGTAATCTTATTGTTACTAAAAGCGCTACTCCCAAGATAGGAGACATTTCCCCAAGAATTAGGTAGGACAGTTAGCTGGTTATTTTCAAATGCACTACCTTGAATCGCTTCGACCTTGCCCCAAGAATCCGGCACCGCGGTAAGTTTAGACTCTAAGAAGGCTCGCATTCCGATGTATTCTATATTCCCCCAAGATTCTGGCACCGAAGTTAAAGGCGTTGACCGGAACGCGGCCTCACCAATAGAGTCGATCGGCTGTCCTTTGTCATCGACAGTAGGCCAGCACCAATCTGTACTATTTTTAGTTTTACCAGCTCTATATTTCGTCAACCCGTCATCACTAAAACCATCTACAGAGTTCCACTGTTTGCCTTCCGAATCAGTCCAGGTGTCATATTTGAAGTCTTTGACTTGCCAGCCGGGGCAGATGATTTGTTCTGGCCAGTCCGGACCAACCGCGATATTACCCTTAACAGTCTTAGAACGCCCCTTAGCATCAGTAACCGTATAGAAAACCTCAGTCGTACCCTCCACCGAAGTATCCACCGACTCCGGAGACACCTTCAACAGTCTAGTAATATTGTGTCCCTCAACGTCCTTAGCAGTTACGCCCTTAAGTAAAGCCGCAGTAGAGCCGTCAGCCCCATTAGCTAAATGCTTATTAACTTCACCAGTAATAGTCGGCGAAAAATCAGTACGCTTATAAACAAACGTAACCGTATTATCCCCACCCACCGTTGGAGTAATCTCCTCGGCCTCCTTAACAGCCGCAAAACCCGCAAGAGCTGGAGCCTTAACCGTATTCTTCTGACCCGCAAAATAAACCCCATCCGGCTCCGTAAACTCACTTTGCAAAACCTCAGGGCTACGCAACTGAGCCAGAGAACCATCCGGTTTTTGCTCCATAAACTTAACCGTTATCGAAACCGCGTCCCCCGCAGCCACCTGACCAAACCCAGATTTGTATTTTTCGGACTTTACCCCGTCCGGGAGCGCTTGTTGCCCATCAGATTTTTCCAGCACCACCCAGCGCTTATTATTCGCAAACACCTGCGAACCAAACTCAGTGACACTAGCGGGAATCTTGACCTTCTCAATCTGGTTACCACTAAAAGCCTCCTGCCCCACCTTTGCGAGCTTAGACGGAAGCGTAACCCCCTTAAGCTGGTTATTAGCAAACGCGCTAGCGCCAACCTCAGTTACCGCATCTGGCAGCTCCACCGTATCCAACTGATTATCACGAAAAGCATTCGCCGGAATAACAGTTACCGGGGCGCTCTTAATCTTTACCGATTTCAAAGCGCTATCGCTGAACGCACCCTCACCAATAGTCTCCACCGTAGAAGACTCAAACGCGGTCAGCTTATTCTTCTGGAACGCGCCCTCACCAATAATCTTCAAACCCGAAGCCGTAAGTTCTGAAATCTGGTTATCGTAAAACGCGCGATCTGCAACCTCGGTCACCGAATCCGGCAACGTAACCTTCGTAAGCTTCAGTCCCGAAAACACGCCCTCCGTAATCTTAGTCGTGCCCGCCGGGATAGTCAGTTCCTTATTAGCCTTTAGCGCGGCCTTACCCTTATCAGTGAGCCCTACTAAAACGTTATCTTCAAAAACAAAACGATCATCACTAGGACTAGCGCCCGCCCGCAACGGCCCCGAAGCCCGCCCGGCACCAGCAACAGAACCAGCCTCCCGAAAATCAAGCCGAGAAGTAGCAGCCGAAGATTTACTTGCCACCTGGGTAGAGTGATTCGCGGCCGGAGCCGACAGGGGTACGACCGCCAGTAAAGAGGAGAAAGCCAATCCCACTACCGAAAGCAACGCCACCGCTTGACGACTAATACGTCCCTTGCCCTTAACAACCTCGGCAGCAGGTAGCCGATGCTTTTCGTTCCTCACGGTAACCTCACTCACGCAAAAGATAGGAAACAGTCGGTCTATCCTCATTAACCGACAACCCTTTTATCATTATTTCGCTCTAAGGAACGACTGTCAAGCGAGGTCTAGAAAGTGACCTGCGCCCTAAAGGCGAATAAGCCACCCCCCCCCCGCGAAATAACAAACCCACAGCTAAAAGCGATAAATAGCGAACAAAACAGCGACCTAAGTCCCACGAATATTATTATAGTGCCATAATGTTGGACGTTAGTGGGCGGGGCTCCCAGAGGGCACGTCTAATAGTCCCTCTCGATTCAGTCCCTCCCAATACCGTTCCGCCCTCCCCAGACAAAACCACCCTCCCGATTCAGGCAAAACCACCAAAAACCAGCAGTCCCCACCAAACCCGGAGGGCGATTCGGTTGCGGGAGGGCGATTCCACACCGGGAGGGTGGTTCTGTCGCCGGAGGGTGATTCTGCCAAACCCCACCAGCAGTTTTAATCAACCACCCAACCATTCCACCCTCCCTGAACCGTTCCGCCCTCCCAATCCGGGCAAAACCGATGAAAATCAGGCTCTCCCGGTCAATCCGGAGGGCGTTTCGGTTATTGGAGGGTGATTCGGTTGCTGGAGGGCGATTTTGCACCGGGAGGGTCATTCTGTCCCCGGAGGGTGATTCTGCCAAACCCCACCAGCACTTTTAATCAACCACCCAACCACTCTACCCTCCCGAAACAGCTCCGCCCTCCAAATCCCAACCCTGACTTTACCCTTCCCTTATCTCCCCCTACCTTCATTCTTCCCTCTCCTTCCAAAGCCGTTCGCCGGGCATGACCACCAAAACCCAGCCGTCCCCACCAAACCGGGAGGGTCATTCTGTCCCCGGGGGGGCGATAACGACAAGCCAATCAACGTGAACAGTAAAAACACGCAACCATTCCACCCTCCCGAAACAGCACCGCCCTCCAAATCCCAAGCCAGCCGACCATTCCATCCTCCCCAGACAGTTCCACCCTCCCAATCCCAAACCCAGCAGACAATTTCCAACCATTCCACCTTCCACAGACAGTTTCACCCTCCCAATCCTGACCCTGGCTTCGTTCTTCTCTTACCCCCAAGCCATCCATCCGGCATGACCCAGCCGTCCCCACCAAACCCGGAGGGCAATTTTGCACCAGGAGGGTCATTCTGCCAAACCCCACCAGCAGTTTTAATCAATCCCCTAACCATTCCACCCTCCACAGACAGTTCCACCCTCCCAATCCGGGCAAAACCGCCAAAATCCAGCCCTCCCCACCGAACCCGGAGGGTGATTCGGTTATTGGAGGGCGATTTTACACCAGGAGGGTCATTCTGTTGCCAGAGGGTGATAACGTCAGGCAGAAAACACAACCAGCAAAAACACACGCTAACACCACCCTCCCGAGACAAAACCCCCCTCTCAGAACAGTTCCGCCCTCCAAATCCCGAACCCAGCAGACAAATCCCGACAGTTTCACCCTCCCGATTCAAAACCACCCTCCTAATTCAGCAATCAAGCCCAAATAGCGGCGATTTCACATAAACCCGGAGGGAGATTCGGTTATTGGAGGGTGATTCGGTTGCTGGAGGGCGATTTTGCACCAGGAGGGCGATAACGTCAGCCAGACAAACACAACCAGCAAAAACACACTCCAACACCACCCTCCACAGACAAAAGCACCCTCCCAATCCCGCCAAAACCCGCAAAATCCAGCCATTTCCACCAAACCGGGAGGGTGATTCCGTCCCCGGAGGGTGATAACGTCAGGCAGACAAATACAACCAGCAAAAACGCAGGGCAATTCCACACCCGGTGGGTCATTCCGTCCCCGGAGGGGGATACCACCAAACCCCACGAGCTCCCCGGTTAAAGATGACGGGAAATAACGCCAGAAACTACGGGCATTAGCCAGAAACTAGAGCCTACTTAAAGCCAATTAGAGCTAATGCGACCTGGAATTACCCAGAAACTAACTTTAAAATCAGTCCTAAAACAAGTCCTAAAATTAACCCTAAAAAATAGCCCGGAATATACTCCTGAAACTAACTCAGAAATTACTCGGAAAGAGTAGTGTTATCAGGAACCATCTGCTCGCCCTCGGCGGTCAAAGCCACATCCCCAACAACTTTAACGTTTCTACCGAAAGTAAAAGCGCCACTAACCTTAAAGGAATTAGCTTCCCGAAGTGAAGGAACCCCGAAAGCAAAACGGGACTCAAAATCAGCAATCTTCTTGAAGAAATGGCTATCCAAATCGACTTCTACATTCCGGTTATTAACCTGACGCAAATGGAAATCCTCACCAAGCTCATAAATGTCCGAACGCACCAAAGTCAGCTCGTTAGTGGTTTTAACCGGTAAGAAACGACTGCGAGGAACCAAAATAGCAGTTGCACCCGCGAAAGACGCAATCGCCGCGCCCATCGCGGTTTCCATTTGGATAACTGCCGGACTGTCAGGATCGGAGGGATCAACCGTCTTGTGATTGGCAATCAACGGCAACCCCAAAACCGCGTTACGCTCTACCAAAGCATCACGCAGCTTCAACAAATCAAACCAAAGATTATTAGTATGAAAAAACGGGTGTCGATGCTCATCAGTAAAATAATCCATCTGCTCGGGAGGAGTCTGCGCCGTATCGCGCAAAATCAACTGCCCATCAGATTTACGAATCGCCAAATGACCACCCTTACGGTCATTAACTGTACGAGTACAAAGCTCCGCCGCATAGGGCGCGCCACTGCTTGCAAACCAACCAGCTATCTCCGGGCTCGGAGTAGCCCCCAAATTATCCGAATTGGAAGTCATTGCGTAACGATAACCAGCGTCAATCAGTTTATCCAGCAACCCCGAACCAAAAAGTGCGGTATAAATATCGCCATGACCCGGAGGACACCATTCCAGTGAAGAATCCTTATCCCAAGAAACCGGGGTTAAATCATCGGCGCGCAGCTTCGGTTCTTGATTTTGCAGAAAATCCAAAGGCAAATCATCAACCTGGATTCCAGGATGTTTTTCCAAAGCCGCCAAAGTATCGGCTTGCGTGCGGAAAGAATCCATAAAAATCAGCGGTAATTTCACCCCGTAAGATTGCCGCGCCGCCAACACCTGGCGGCAAATAATATCCAAAAAAGTAAGCCCCGAACGAACCGGCAATAAAGACTTGGCTTTATCCATACCCATAGAAGTGCCCAGCCCGCCGTTGAGCTTAATCATTACGGTTTTAGATAAAGCCTCACGGGCTTGCTCGGGACTGATCTGCGCATCTGCCAGGCTATCAACACTGGTGAGCGGGGAAATGGTTTCCTCCGGGATAAAACCGGTATGCTCGCCCTCTAGCACCTGGTAATAGTGAGAAAATACCGAGATAGCTGCCGAGCTAACCCCAGCCTGCTCCATTTTTTCGACCGCTTGAGCCAGCCCTGCTTCACTCATCTTCAGCTTTCTCCTTTACCTAAAACCATACCTAGACTGGAAAGTCTCCACCTTAAGACTAGAAAGTTTCCACCTGTTGCAACCAAGCTCTACGTGCCTGTAAAGAGTCCTCAAGTTCTTTCAACTTGGTCTCGTCACCGGCAGATTTAGCCTGTTCGATTTGCGCCTCAATATCGGCGATTAAGCTCTTGAGCTGCCCCGCCATACCCTCGGCGCGAGCTTTAGTCTCTGGGTTGGACTTACGCCAGAGATCTTCCTCCAAGGTGCGCAAATGATCCTCAACCGCGCGCATGCGCCGCTCTACCCGCTCAACATCGGCACGCGGCACATGACCTACCTCGTCCCACTGTTCTTGCAAAGGACGCAGCTTGGCTTTGAGCTGCTCAATATCGGTTAAATCCTTTAGCGGCTCTGCCTTTTCTAAAATGGCTTCCTTCTTCGCCAAATTTTCCGTCTCTAAAGCGCTCTCTGCTTCTTGCTGGGCGTTCCGGGCATCAAAAAATACCTGTTGAGCATGGTGAAAACGCTGCCACAAAACATCATCATCACGCCGGGAAGCTCGACCAGCCCGCTTCCACTGGCTCATCAAATCCCTAAACGCCCGAGAGGTATCGCCCCAATTAGTAGACGAAGAAAGCGCCTCCGCCTGTTTAATCAGTTTTTCTTTAGCGACTTTCGCCTGAGTCTGGGCAGAATCCAACTCGTTAAAAAATGCCCGCCGGTTCTTTTCAAATAAAGAACGCGCCGCCGCGAAACGCTTCCAAAGTTCGTCCTCGAAAGAGCGCTCAATCCGCGGTCCGTCGTGCTGAAGCCGCTTCCATTGGTCAAGCAAATCCCGCAGTTCCTGCCCGGACTGTTTCCATTGGGTGCGGGAAGAATCCTGCCCGGCAATTTCCTCAGCCCTGACCACCACTTTTTCGCGGTTTGCCCGCGCCTCTTCCTTAGCTTGAGCACGCTGCGCCGCAACCTCTTCTTTACGTTTATCAGCCTTTTCTTGCAGCTTAGCTACTTTTTCACGTAAAGCCGGTAAATCACCAACCGCAGCCGGTTCGCTCACCTGCTCCCGTAAAGAGCTCATCGTCTGATCAATTTCGCGTTCAGCCAACTTTGGAAGCCGCTCTGCAAACAAAGAAATCTGGGCAGCTAAATCCAAATAGCGCCGCGCGTAAATCTTTAACGGATTTTCGGGAACTTCCGCCGGGAACTGTCCAATCTGGCGTTCCTGGTCACCATCCTTCACCCAAACGCGACCATCTTCATCAACCCGTCCAAAGGACAGAACCTGAGACAAATCAGGAGTTTTAGCGGTATTCACCGGTTTATTTTGGGCAGATAAATGAATCTTCCCCGGAGTGGGAACAGGTTTAGGCTTCGGTGTCATATCAGGCTGTTCAGTCACTAATTTTTTCCTTAAATCAGTTCTTCCTGCGGCTAGGTTAAGCCGCGTGCGCGTGGGATGTTTTACCCCAACAACATATTACGCACTAGAGCCCCTAAAGCGCCAACAGCCGACATACTTTAGGATAAAAATATGAGGATAGAAAAACTGTACGCGCCCTATTACAGCGAAAATCCCTACATACTGCTGGCTGATGAAAGCCGAGAAGCTCTCGTTGTAGACCCCGGATATGGCGCTCTAGAGCAAATTCAATCAACATTGACCCGCCTTGAGGCAACGGTGGCAGCTGTGCTGTGCACCCACGGACATTCCGACCATATTTGGGATGCGCACGCGGTCGCCGGCTCAGCTCCGGTCTATATTCCCGCCCCCGATGAATACCGTTTTCACCCCGATAAACTAGACCCGCGAGAGCGAGCCGAACACCAAATGAACTTGCCGCCTTGGCAAGAACCCCAGAATCTGCAAGTCCTGCCCGATATAGCCGCTGTAGAGGGCGTAGAGCTAGCTCCTGGAGTCTTCCTGCGTCTGCTGCCCGCTCCAGGACATACCGAAGGCTCTAGTCTGTTCTTGTTGGAGACTTCTAAAGTTTCCGGCTCCGCCGCCCAGGAAGCTCAAAACTCATTTAACCAGTGGCTACGATACTCCAATCAAGAGGACAGCTTGCTAACAAAACTGGCGCTTTGCGGGGATGTAGTCTTTGCTGATTCTGTAGGACGAACCGATTTGCCCGGTGGGGACAGTAAACAAATGTTGCACACCTTGCGCACCCTGCAAAACGTAATCGACCCGGACACAGTGCTGCTACCGGGGCATGGCCGGGCCACCGTGTTCGGTTTAGAAAAAGCGCACAACCCATTTTTGGCGCAAGCCCGCTACCAGGGATAAGAATAACAACCCCGACAAAGCATCCTAGTTTTCCACAGCTATCCAGGTTGCATACTTTTCCTTACCGGCTTATTGCAGCATTTCCCGGAAAGGTTTCTAGCCTAAATCCTTAAAAGGTGGAAGCAATACTGGTAGATCCGTTAGGAAACCAAGTGATACATGGGGCCGCGCGTACCTCCCTGATTAAAGGTAACCGTTTTCAAATCTGGAACGGCGCCGACCGGGAAATACTCGCAGAACCAATCACTTTACGCTCGATTTATGGGCGCGCCTTGTTCTTAGCTCCAGTCATTCCTCGAGATTGTATCTTGACCGGGAACTCTGCTGCCTGGGTATGGGCAGGCAGTGGCAATGCCCCCGAACTGTTGTATATAGCTTCCCCTAATCGTCCGCGCCGCGCGCAAGACTCCCGGTTTTGGATATACCTGAATAAATCCGCCAGGCAGAACCTGCAAACCCAGAAAATAAAACCTCTAGGCTCTCGGCGCGCTAGTAAACCAGTTTTGCCTGCCCTGCAAGCAGTAAATCCTGGGTCAGCGCCCCTAAACGCCGGCGCGGCTAACTCGGCAGAACCTAGCAGCCTATTGGCAAAGGACGCACCTGCAACCGCCGAGATAATCTCCCTCTACCCCAAGCACTCCCCTAGTGCAATCCCAGACACACAACCCCTTGAAAGCTCTATGAAAAGCAGAAACAACCTGAAAAAAGCCCAGAAGAAAGCAAATAACACCCCAAAATATCTACCTGGTGACTGCTTACAGCTGGCGGGAATACAAATCTTAAGCCCCGCCGCCACCTTGGACTTTTGCGACCGCCACCCAAACCTACCCGGAAGTCATACCTGGGAGCGTACCCGCCTAGAATCTTTAACCTGCCGGGTGTTTACGTAAAGAATTAGTAGTCCGGTTCGCTGAAAACACCCCAGGAATCTTGCGAATATCAGTCAAAATCGTATGCAAATAGCGGCTATCAGCCACTTCGAACGTATAGCGGGAACTGGCAACCCGATCCGAAGAAGTATTGACTACCGCCGCTAAGATATTGGCTCGATAATCGGAAAGCACCTTGGTGACATCGTTAATCAGCCCTTCACGGTCAAGAGCCTGAATCTCAATCTCTACCTGGAACTTCGCCGTCGGGTGAGCTGCCCAAGACACTTTAACTACCCGGTCGGTATTCACCATCAGGTTTTGGGCATTAGAACACTCTTTGCGGTGAATCGAAACCCCATGCCCGCGGGTAACAAACCCCACGATTTCATCACCGGGCAACGGGTTACAACAGCGGGCAATCTTCGTCCAAATCTCCCCCTGTCTCATTCCCTCCACTTGGATGCCAGCGCCCTCGGCAACGGTATTAGAACGGGTATCACCCTGGGCGGGCAGTACCGCCTCGGATAGAGTTTCCTCCGCGCCGTCCTCTCCTCCGACACTTTCCATCAGCTTATCTACCACATTGGAGGCTGAAATATGGTGGGAGCCGACCGCCGCGTAAAGTGCAGAAATATCGCTATATCCCATATCGGAAGCTAAAGCCGTCATGGTGTCATGGCTCATTAGCCGCTGCAAGGGGAGATTCTGTTTGCGCATATAGGCAGAAATAATGCCTTGACCAGCTTCGATTGCTTCTTCACGGCGTTCTTTAGAGAACCAGGCTTTAATTTTGTTGCGAGCCCGGGGACTGGCAACAAAATTTAGCCAATCACGAGAAGGACCCGAATTTGCCGAACGGGAAGTGAGCACTTCTACGTTGTCGCCATTTTGCAGCTTGGTGTCCAGGGGAACCAATTTACCGCCAACTTTTGCCCCCACCGTACGGTTACCAACTTCGGTATGAACCGCGTACGCAAAATCAACCGGGGTGGAATCAGCTGGCAATTCTTTAACCTCACCGGCGGGAGTAAACACATATACCCTGGAACCAGACATTTCATAGCGCAGCGAATCCAAAAACTCGCCCGGGTCTTGGGTTTCCTTTTGCCAATCCACCAGTTGGCGCAGCCACCCCATTTCCTCTCCATCTGCTAAAACAGTTTTATTATCGCTAGTTGTTTTAGCGTTTTTAGCGTTGGGGTTCTCTTTGTAACGCCAATGGGCGGCAATACCGTATTCAGCCCGCCGATGCATCTCGTGGGTACGTATCTGGATTTCTACCGGTTTACCGCCCGGTCCTACCACCGTTGTATGTAGCGACTGGTAGAGGTTGAATTTGGGCATTGCAATATAGTCTTTGAAACGACCGGGAATCGGATTCCAGCGGGCGTGCATTTCCCCAAGAACCGCATAACAGTCCCGCACCGTATCTACCAGCACCCGCACGCCAACTAAGTCGTAGATATCGTCAAAGTCACGACCACGCACAATCATTTTTTGATAGATGGAATAGTGATGCTTAGGACGACCAGTGACCTGACCAGCAATTTTATTTAGACGTAGCGCTTCTTTAATCTGGTCAATTACTTCCCGTAGATATTTTTCTCGCTGCGGGGCGCGCTCATGTACCAGATTATCGATTTCTTCATACAAATCGGGGTACAGGGTTCTGAAAGCTAAATCCTCTAGTTCCCACTTAATGGTGTTCATACCTAAACGGTGAGCGAGGGGGGCAAAAATCTCTAGAGTTTCGCGTGCCTTATTTTGAGCCGATTTAGGGGAAACATATTTCCAGGTGCGGGCATTATGAAGCCGATCACCAAGCTTTATCACCAGTACCCGAATGTCGCGTGACATGGAGATAATCATTTTGCGCACGGTTTCGGACTGCGCCGCCTGCCCGTAGGTAACTTTGTCTAGTTTAGTTACCCCATCTACCAGTAGGGCGATTTCTTCCCCAAATTCGCTGGTCAGCTGCTCTAAGGTATAGTCAGTATCTTCTACCGTGTCATGAAGCAGAGCCGCCGCTAAAGTGGTGCTGGTCATCCCGATTTCTGCCAAAATAGTGGCGACCGCTACCGGATGGGTGATGTATGGCTCCCCCGATTTTCTGAATTGTCCCTGGTGGCAGCGGGAGGCTGTTCTATAGGCGCGCTCGATTAGGGAAATGTCGGCTTTCGGGTGGTTCGCCCTGAGCGCACGCACCAGGGCTTGAATGTGGGGATCTATATTTTTGGAACGTCCAGTCAGCCAAGCTAAGGACGCGCGCACCCTAGAGGACGGAACCGCATTAGCGCCCTCATCAAAGGTGGTAGAACTCATGTAACTATTTTAGTGACCTAGCAGTCATTTCCCCAACTTGCCAGCTAAAAGCGTTACAAAAGCAATGGTATCTAGCTAAATCATGGTGAGGGCTTCACAGGGCAGGTCGCCAAGAGTGGAACGACCATCAAGCTCTGAAAGCTCCATTAACACACAAACTGATTCAACCTTTCCTCCCGCCCGTTTAATCAAGGCAGCGGAGGCATTCACGGTTCCCCCAGTTGCCAGCACATCATCTAGTACCAGCACACGCGCTCCCGGTTCAATAGAATCAGGTTGCAGCTCCATCCGGGACTTACCGTATTCAAGACCGTAATCAATCCCAATCACGGGGCCTGGCAGTTTACCAGCTTTGCGAATCATCAAAGTTCCCAGCCCCAGCTCTACTGCCACCGGAGCCGCAATCAAGAAACCCCGAGACTCTAGACCTGCCACTAAATCAACCCGGCCACGGTAAAAATCAGCCAGTCCCTTAACCAGCTTAGAAAAAGCCTCGCCGTTAGCCAGCAGCGGGGAAATATCGCGGAACAGCACCCCGGTTTCCGGAAAATCCGGTACATCGCGCAGATTTGCGCGAATCAATTCCCCTAACGGAGCAAGTTTAGGGTTAATCATCGTTTACTCCTGGCAGTGCGTTTAGGCTGAGCCTGTTGCCCCTGGTGGTGACCAGCTTTTAAGGGATGAGCAACCCGAATAGTATCTTTAGCGTCCTCGGCGTCCATATCAGAGCCATTGGCTCGTTTATCCAAAACTTTTTGTGTATGGGCAGCAATCTTTGTGCTGCGTGAACGCAACACAATCAACAGTGAAGGTGCAATCAAAATCGAGGAAAGCGTACCGGCAATCATACCTACGAACAATGCCAAAGAAATATCGCGCAAAGTTCCGCCACCTAAAGCAACCCAAGAAATCAATAAAATCGAGGTCACCGGCAGCAATGCCACCACGGAAGTGTTAATCGAACGTACCAAAGTCTGGTTGATAGCCAAGTTTACAAGCTCGCCGTAGGTGGAACGAGTTTGCTGCTCGAAATCAACCGACAATTCGCGAACCTTATCAAAGACCACCACCGTGTCATAGAGGGAATAACCCAAAATGGTAAGCACCCCAATAATAGTGGCTGGAGAAATCTCAACCCGGGTAAGTGCCAACACCAAACCGGTAATCAGCACGTCATGGCACAGCGCAAACAAGGCGGAAACCGCCATTGTCCAGGTTCTGAAATATGCCCACAACATCAGGGAAACAAGCAGGAAGAAAATAATCAATGACTGCAGAGCCTTGTAGGTAACGTCGGCTCCCCAGGACGGGCCGATAGTGGTGGCTGCCACTTTAGCTTCCGAAACGCTATAGGCTTTCGCCAAATCAGTTACTACCTGCCGTTTGTCGTTAGTGTCAAGACTAACTGACTGTACCCTGACCGAGGACGCGCCTACCGAATTAACGGTCGAGCCTTTAAGTTTCGGGTTAGCATTGACTACGTTTTGCGCCGGTCCTTGATCAGCGCCGCTAACCGAAGAAACGGTGAACTCGGTTCCGCCCTTGAAATCAATCGAACGCTCTAGACCAAGCACTGACATTGCCAGTACCGAAATCGCCATTAAAATAGCGCCTGCAATCAGCAGATATTTACGATTACCAATAAAGTTATAGGACTTGCGACCAGAATAAAGGGCGTTACCCCAACTTGAAAAACTCACTTTTCTTCCTCCTGGTCCGTCGCGGATACTTTCGCTAACTCATCTGTGGCAGCATCATCCTGGTTAGAATCCCTATTTGCCACCTCTGTTTGCTCAGCTTTGTTTTCACTGGGCTCGTTTGAATCTTCTTCCGGCTTAGCTTTATAGACCGAACGTATCTTGCGTACTTTACCAACGCCTACATAACGGTAGGTGCCCCGCTGCGCACCCAAATGCTCCGGGTCAAGACCAGAAAGCTTATGACCTTCGGAATAGAACTTGAAACGCAGCAGCCACACCATCATCGGGTGAGTAAAGATAAAGATTAACGCCAAGTCAATCAGGGTGGTTACCCCCAGGGTAAAGGCGAAGCCCTGAACCCCACCGACCGCAAGTAAATAAAGGACGCAGGCGGCCAAGATATTAACCAGGTCAGAGGTAATAATCGTGCGTTTGGCCCGATCCCAACCCACGCTGACCGCGCTAGATAGAGCTTTACCATCACGTACCTCGTCACGAATCCTCTCGAAGTAAATGATGAACGAGTCCGCCGTAGTACCAATCGACACAATCACACCGGCGATACCGGCAAGCGAGAGACGATACCCCATTGACCAAGAAAGCAAGGTAAGAACCAGGTATAACAGACCACCCGCACTGACCAGCGAACCGACAGCAACTAAAGCCAAACCGCGATACTGCCAAATCAGGTAGAACACCACCAGAATCAAACCGATGATACCGGCGATAACACCATAACGCAGCTGGTTAGCGCCCAAAGTAGCTGAAACTTGCTGCTCGGATTGCACATCAAAGTTCAATGGCAAAGAACCGAACTTTAACTGGTTAGCTAAAGCGGTAGCAGAAGAGCGGGTAAAAGATCCCGAGATTTCGGCTTTACCGTTAGTAATAGCGTTGTTTACCCCCGGAGCTGAAACTACTAAACCGTCTAGCACAATTGCGAACCGGTTCTTGTCATTGTTTTGTCCCGCGGGCAGACCATTTTGTCCTTGCACAGCCTGATTGCGGAACTTAAACAAGCGGGTGGTAGTGTTTCCAAACTGGGTAGCGCCTTGCTTATCGAAAGCGAGATTAACTACCCACTGACCGGTAGATTGACCAGAAGCGCCAGTTCCCATCCCGGATTCTGCCGAAGAAATCCGCGCACCCGATACTTCTGCCGGAGAGAGAATATATTTCTCGTGCCCGTCACTAGCACAAGCTACCAGCGGTTTCTTGATATCACCGGAAGAACCACCCTCTAGAGAGCTCTTCTGGGTACAGTCTTTAGCGTAAAACTCTTCAATGACTTTCTCGGTAATCCAAGCATCATCGGAGTTATCTTTAGGCTGGCTAGCGGGCTGGTCGCTAATTTTGCCGTCTTTATTTATATCGGCAGCCTGTTTAGCGAATGCCTTGGGATCGACATTAGTTTTCGGAGCAGCAGTCTTTCCAGCTTGTTGCTTCGCGGCTTGCTGAGCAATCACCGAATGCGGAACCCCGGGAGCCGAGCGCAGCACTGAACGGAAATAAAGTTCTGCCGATTGACGCACCAAATCCAAAGTTTCTTTCGAGGGATTACCTGGTAAAGACACCAAAATATTGGAGTTACCTTGCGAGGTAATCTCGGCTTCGGAAACGCCGGAGGCATCAATACGCTGACGGATAACCTCAATCGCCTGGGTGATATCTTCGGCGGTTACTGCCCTTTTTGCCCCCGAGGCAGCATTAGCTTTCGGGGTGAGAATCAGCTGAGTACCGCCCTCTAAATCCAAAGCCAAGGAGGGAGTAGGCTTTGCTTTCTTAGTGAGTACCCCCACCAGTAAAGTGCCGCCCAAAGCTAACACAAGGATTAGGAATACTGCCAGGACGCGCCCGGCCCGATATTTTTTCGTAGCCACTTGTTGTTCTTTCCGCTAAAACACCGATTATTTCGTTTAGTTATTGTCAGAAGAGTTGGGTTGTTCTAAATCAGATTCTTCAGATTTGGATTCCACAGATTCCTCTTTACTGAGGTCGCCAGCCTCTTCGGTATCAGATTGCACCTCATCATCATTCATTGCCGAAGCGCTATCCTGGTTATCTTTTTCGCTAGCTTTCATGTCCGAATCGGTATCTGCCTCATCGGGAGCAAAAGGAGGGTTACCTACGCTGACGATTGCCCGAGATGTCCACAGGGTCTCGGTACCGTCAGAGGTTTCTAAGACAACTACGTCCCCATCGGTTTCCACATAACGACCATAAAAACCGGAAGTAGTCATTACCCATGCACCGGGAACCATGTCCCTTTCCATTTGCTCTTTGCGCTGTGCCTGCTGCTTTTTTGCATTGCGTGAAGAAAAAATCATCATCACTAAGAACGCGGCAATAACTGCCAGCAGTAGCATACTCATTGTCAAACCTTCCAATCAGAAAATCTTAACCTTAACGATTCTAAGGGTTAAGGCACGTTTGTTTCATCTTTGGCGCTCAGATTTAGCCAGTTTTGTGACCAGTAGCGCCCTGATTACGTCTGTTCGATATTAAAAAGAGAATCTTCTTCCCCTAGCTGGGGCGGGGTTAAACCCAAATGAGAGAAAGCATTACTGGTAGCTATCCGCCCTCTAGGGGTCCGCGCAATAAACCCTTCCCGCACCAAGTATGGCTCTGAAACCGTCTCCACAGTTTCCGGTTCCTCCCCCACGCTAACCGCCAAGGTAGTAAGCCCCACCGGTCCGCCCGCAAACCGCTCACACAGAGCCTGTAAAACCAAACGGTCAAGCCTATCCAAACCGGCGGGATCAACCTCAAATAGGTCGAGGGCGGCCTTCGCGGCAGACAGGGATAGCTCCCCGTTTCCGTGTACCTGGGCATAGTCGATTACCCGTCGCAGCAAACGGTTAGCAATCCGAGGAGTTCCCCGGGAGCGAGCTGCCATCTCTGCCGCTGCCTGGGGGTCAAGTTCAGCATCCATAAGCCGCGCCGAACGGGTAAGTACCTCGCGTAGCTCAGCTGGGGAATAGTAATCAAGATGGGCAGTAAAACCGAAACGATCGCGCAAAGGAGCAGGTAACAGCCCAGAACGAGTAGTAGCACCCACTACCGTAAAGGGAGGTAAAGTTAGCGGAATGGAGGTCGCACCCGGCCCTTTACCCACCACTACATCAACCCGGAAATCCTCCATTGCCAGGTACAACATTTCTTCGGCGGTACGCGCTAAGCGGTGAATCTCATCGATAAATAGGACGTCGCCCTCTTGCAGGGCAGAAAGAATCGCTGCTAAATCGCCTGCGTGTTGAATCGCTGGCCCGGAAGTAAGACGCAGCGAAGTGCCGGTTTCGTGGGCAATAATCATTGCTAACGTGGTTTTCCCTAAACCAGGAGGACCGGCCAAAAGCACATGGTCAGGGCATGCTCCCCTCCCAATGGCGGCTTTAAGCACCAGGTCAAGTTGGCGGCGAATCTTTTCTTGCCCTACAAAAGAATCCAGGTCTTTAGGACGCAGCGCCGCTTCCGCAGCCCGCTCAACCTCATCGGCACCTGCCCCCAGCGGCGAAGTAACTGCCCAATCGTTTGTTTCTTCCACTTAACTCCCCTATGCGTGGTGTTTGCCCAGTAATTGTAAGGCAGCCCGCAAAAGTTCTGGCACTTGTGCCTGGGGATTTGCCTCGGCAGCCTGGGTAACTGCCTTTTGTGCCAGCGCCGTTTTCCAACCCAACTGTTCGAGGGCGTGGCAGACTTCTTCGCGTCCTACGCTGCCAATACCCCCCAGGTTAGCGGCTTGCGTTCCCCTGGGTTCACCCAGTTTGTCACCGATTTCCACCAGGATTCTTTGTGCTGATTTCTTTCCCACTCCCGGGATTTTAGTAAGGGATTCTAGATCCTGCTGGC
Organism: Urmitella timonensis; assembly: GCA_900120415.1. Taxonomy (GTDB): domain Bacteria; phylum Actinomycetota; class Actinomycetes; order Actinomycetales; family Actinomycetaceae; genus Varibaculum; species Varibaculum timonense_A. The sequence goes on from FQLW01000005.1 coordinate 613,142, forward strand.
TAACCACCGTGCGCAACTCCTCGGGAGCAAAGACCGCCAAAGCCGCCAATGCTAGTTTGGGACCAATCCCCGACACCGAAATTAATTTAGAGAAAACATCACGCTCAGCGGGTTTTATAAACCCGAAAAGAATCCATGCGTCCTCACGCACCACCAGATAGGTTAATAGTTTTACCTGGTCACCAACTTTTAGAGCCGAAAGCGTAGTCGGAGTAGCAAAAAAACTATACCCTACTCCCGACACCTCAATAGTGGCTTGATCTAAGCGAACTTCTTCAATCGTTCCCGATAAATGCGTAATCATAAAAATTCCTGGTAAATGGCTATTAGCTACCAAAATATCCTATTTTGAAGCTTTTTGCTTTCGACGGCGAGGATCAACCGCCCCTGTTCGCCTAGTAGCCGCCTGTGCCTGTGCCCAAAGTTTTTGGGCGTTGGTAAGTTCTCCCCGGGCAGAAATCTTTCCTGATAGGGAAACATTGACTGTGCCGTCTCGGCTAGCGCCTTGCAGACCGTCACCGCGCCAACCATGACAGATAGCAATCGCTAAAGCATCAGCAGCGTCGGCAGGACGCACAACTTTATCCATTTTCAAAATGCGCTGCACCATGGCTTGAACCTGGGCTTTACCGGCAATCCCTGACCCGGTAACCGCAGCTTTTACCTCTGAGGGGGTGTGAATAGCTAGCGGCAGTTTATGCGCGGCGGCTTCGCTCATGGCGATGCCCATCACCCACATAGTTGAAGTCACCGATTGCACGTTATCTTGAGCAAATACGCGCTCAACCGACATTACTTCCGGTTCAAAGCGTTCTATAGCTGCCGTAATCTGGCGACGTATCCTATCAAGGCGAAAGTGCGCCGCCATATTTTGGGCAGAGCGAGCCACCTCTACGTGAACCAGATGAGCCTGCCGGGTGGAATCCATATCAATAATTCCAATCCCGCAGCGGGTTAAACCAGGATCAATACCAATAATGCGCAAGGAGAAAACCTAACTTGCGTCCTATTGACCTATTCTTCTTCCTCGTATTGAGCCTGTACTTCGGGGCTAACCGTAAGATTGGTGAATACGTCTTGCACATCGTCACTGTCATCTAGGGCGTCAATTAGCCGCATCACTTGACGATATTTAGCAAGGTCAAGCTCGACTTCGGTGGTTGCTTGCCAACGTACTTCCGCGCTATCGTATTCGATTTGGGCTTCCTGTAGGGCGGTACGCACCTCCACCAAAGTCGCCGGGTCACATAGAACAGTGAAAGTTTCCTCGCCCTCAACTACTTCTTCGGCACCGGCATCAAGTACCGCCATCAAAATAGCGTCCTCGTCGATGCCGTCAGCTTTCTCTACTTCAATGGTTCCCACCCGATTAAACAGGTAAGACACCGAACCGGGGTCAGCTAGATTTCCCCCATTTTTATTGAAGGCGGTACGCACGTCGGCGGCTGCCCGATTCTTGTTATCGGTCAAGCACTCTACCAGCATTGCTACCCCAGCCGGACCATATCCCTCATAAGAAATGGTCTGCCAGTCAGCCCCACCAGCTTCTGCGCCCGAGCCGCGATTAACCGCGCGTTTAATGTTATCGGCGGGTACCGAGTTCTTCTTTGCCTTTTGAATCGCATCATAAAGCGTGGGGTTACCAGCAGGATCACCGCCACCAGTACGTGCTGCCACCTCGATGTTCTTGATTAGACGGGCAAATAGTTTACCGCGCTTAGCATCAATCGCTGCTTTCTTGTGTTTGGTGGTAGCCCACTTAGAGTGACCCGACATTCGCTCTCCTTTATCCCGCTCACATAGTAAGTTTCAAAATAACCAAGCCGATTTTACCGCTTTGATGGGCGCAGCGTCTAAATTGGATTAATCATAGAGGGTATGGACGATACCGTCCCAACCTGAAAGCCATTTACTGGCAAAATCCGCCAGCTTCGTTGGATAAATCGTTTGCTGCTGGTTCAAGGACGCAAGCTCGCTAACTGGAATCCAACTAAGTTCGTCCAACAGTTGCTTTTCCGATAATGTCCAACCACTGGCGTTAGCTGGCGGCGTATCTTGTTCAAGACGGGCAAGAAAATACTGTTCTGCCTGGATAGCCCAAAGACTATGGAATTTTAATAAAGATTCCCGGTAGAGCACCGGTCCGGTTAATTGGGTGATATTAAGCTCTATCCCGGTTTCTTCTTTTAGTTCCCTTAACGCTGCTACCTGGGGATTCTCCCCCGCTTTGATACCGCCTCCGGGAGTAAACCACCAGCGGTGGCTAGCATCAGAAAAATCATGACCAGAGATTAATAGTATCCGATCATGGCTATCGAAAAGGATAATCCGAGCCGCCTGCCGCCCGGGATATCCGTCCTCGTCAATAAGCCAATCGCTCCCCAAAGAGTTTGCGCCAGAAGGCGGAAAAGGATTAGGGATAGGGCGCGGAAGCCGAAAACGGTTAGTCACCTAAGCGCGCCCCATTCTAAACGCTGCCACCTGCGAACTTGCGGAAGCAAAATCGGCGCGCGCGCGTAGTAGTTTTTTCACTGCCTCTTGATTTTCTTGGCTGATAGTGTCACTAAGGCCGCGATGGGAACTGGCCACATAGTTTAACGCCAATACGGTACATGCCTGTTGGAAAGCAGATACCGCTTTGCGGGCCAGCGGAGAAATAGTGCGTGCCGAACGTCTAGCGCGACGCCGACCCGATAAAGAACAGAGCATTTGCGCTTCCCGTTCATCAATCCAACCAGCAGCAATGTAGGCTTGTAAACCATTTTCAATGGCGTTTCGCTGCCGCACCGAAACCACCAAGTTGATCACTAGCCAAGTGATGAACATCGGTCCCCAAAAAAACACGTAAGAAACCACAAACAAGGTCGCAGAATAGGTCGCTAAACCATTCCAGGCAGCGTGTAAACAAACCGCCGAAGCCAACCCGGAAACCGTGAGAATAACCCTGGTTTTAACAGAAGGAATCCTGGTGAGTGCCATTCCCAGCGCCAGACCGAAAATAGAAGTATAGACGGTGTGACCAAAAGGTCCTAGCATAGCGCGCATAAAGAAAACCAGCGGAAGTTCTTCATAGAAACGGGCAAAATAAAGAACGTTTTCAGTGAATGCGAATCCCGCCGCCAGAATACCGCCAATAACCACCCCATCTAGCGGGCTCTTAACTGCGCGGCGACGTGCCAACATAATGATTATCACTCCCAGTGCTTTCAAAGATTCCTCTACTAGCGGAGCCACAATCGTGGCTACAATCCCGAAAGATTGGAAAGGGGTAGGACCAATATCAACCGATTGCAAGGCCTTACTAGAAAAAGAATTAAGCCCCAAAGCACATATCGAGGCGATTCCTGCCCCCCATAGGAACGCCACTACCAGCAGCCACCAGGGTTTAGGAGCCCACCTATCTAGCCACACCATCACAATTACTACGATTGCCATCGGAACCAGGGCAGCAATTACCGCACCTATGGTACTAGCAACCGATTCCTCCGCGGCGATAAAAATCGCGAAGTAGCTCAAGCCTCCACCGGCAGCTATTAAGCAAAATAGTTCTAGCCAGGGAAAAGAATTTAGTCGGGAACGTTTAGAAGATTTTTCCGCCCCCGGATCAACCACTAATGGCTGGCTAGATGCCCGCTGAGAAACTGCCGGATGAGGAATTAGGGGATCAGCTGGCAAACTAAGGGCATCAAAGCTGTAATGCTCCACTAATTGTTGCTCCAGCTGGGCATGAGTAACGCCAACACCAGCTAAATCGGGAGTACCCGCAAGATATGCCGGGTTGTTTTGGCTCACCTATTCCTCCTTTGCTGGGCTAAACCTAGTTTAACGGTAAATCGCTATTGCTCATTTTCTTATATCCCGCCGCTAAGTGGAAATATGCTTTAGCCCGGCGGGTCCTGCTCGCTGCCAGCCAGGCAGCGCCGATAAACCTCTAATACTTGATCGGTAACCGCTGACCAGTCATAGCGTTTCGCATTTTCATGTCCCCGCCTTGCCAGATGCGCTGCTTGCTGGCGATTCTCACACACTGCTAGCAGTTTTTCAGCCAGCGAGCTTTCGTCCTCGGAAATAAAAATTTCCCCTAAACTCCCCTGTTCTAAAACCGCCTCAAATGCAGGAATAGAGGACGCGACCACCAGGCAACCTCCGGCCATAGCTTCCACTAGCACGATTCCGAAAGACTCCCCACCGGTTTGAGGAGCAATATAGGCAGTAGCCGATTTAAATAGGGAGAGCTTGTCTTGTTCCGAAAGAGGCCCTAGGAACTGCACATTTTCCCCATAGGGTTCTAAATCGGCGCGGGCGCGACTGGCATTTCCTGGCCCTGCAATCAAAAAACGCGCCTGCCCAAACCGCGCTAGCACCAAAGGAATAGCCTTAACCAGTATCGCAAGTCCTTTGCGGGGTTCATCAAGACGACCTAAGAAACAAAAAACCGGGGATTGCTCACTATCAGACCAGGTAGCCCTAGGTTTAGCTTCGGCGAAAGCTGAAAAATCAACCCCGTTTGGGATAATAACCGCGTCCCCACCCTGGTAGCGAAGCAAAGTACGCCGTGCCTCACTAGAGACTGCGATTTGGGCACTCAGTTTTTCTTTAACTGACTGCACTACCGGTTTACCTAAGGTGTACAGCAAAGAACGTTCAATCGCCACATGAAAAGTCCCCACCACCGGGCAGCGCGCGTGTTGCAATGCAATTAAAGACACCGAGGGAGTAGCGGGTTCATGAACATGAAGAATATCAAAATCGCTGGTAGTAACCCACTGCCTGGTTCTAGCAGCGACCCGCGGACCAAAAGCTAGCCGAGCTACAGATCCGTTATAGGGAATCGCGAAAGTCTTTCCCGCATTTACGAAACCGTCCTCGCTATATTCGGTTTCTACCGGAGCAAACACTGAAACTTCATGTCCGCGTCGCCGCAATTCGCGCGCCTGATCGCGTACATGAAACTGTACGCCTCCCGGCACATCGTAAGCATAAGGGCAGACTATCCCAATTTTCACTTTGCTGACTCCTGCCTTGCTCGCTCCCGTGCCCTAGTCAAACGCTGTTCATCTAAATCAGATACAAAAAGCTTTTGCAACATGAACCAAGACTGGGGAGAGTGAAGAATCATTCGCGATACCCGCTGCGCCCAATCCCTAGTCATAGTTTCTACCTTAGCGGTTTTAAGCGGACCAGAAACACTAATCACGATTCCCCACTTGCAAGCAGATTCCCGCCTTCTCGCCTCCCCCAATTCTTCGACACTCATATGAGCGCAATACAAAGGGAGTTTCAGTTTCTTCGCCAGGGCAGACGGCCCCGCTGCCACCAGTGCTTTCGATTTTCCAAAAGGAACTTCAATACCGCTACCAGTAATGTCACGGTCAGCAAGTAATGGAATCAAATAGTTGTTTTCACCAGCTGCTTTAAGCAATTGAGGAAAAGGTTTTCCTCCCTTTTGCGCAAAAATCAGCCGCATATTTGCTTGCTGCCTAACCTTGGTAAATGCTTGAAATAGCGCTTCCGATTTTACTTTCTCAGCCACCGTAAGCACCGGGCTAATCTCTAGATTCGCGAAATAACCCGCCAAATCCCAGTTTCCCGAGTGAGTAAGAGCCAAACAGACGCTACCTTGAGAACAATCCCGCAACAGGTTTTGCGTATCCCCCTGTAACCTCACCCGAGAACGGATTTGAGAATCCGAAAAACTCCCCAGCAAAACCGTATCCGCAAACAGACGCATATAGCCCTGAATCCCTGCGCGCACCGCACCTTCGATACTGCGCCCATCTACCCCCAGTTGGCGCAGATTCTTACGATATTGACGTACCCCGGAAGTATCTAGACGGTATAGCAAGCTTCCCAGCAGATTAGCTGCCCCATGCAGGAAACCAACTGGAACGTGGCTAACTAAACCGAGAGTGAGTTCAGCGGCAATAGCGCTAAACTTAGCGGGGATTCTCACTGGTCGATATGCTTTCTTACAAAGTAAATCCGTTGACACACCGTAACAAAACTAGCAAAAGCTACCCAGCCTAAAGCCAGCGGAAAACAGATAAGTGGCGCCCCCAGGTCGGTTATCCCCGCACCCACCAGGGCCACTATCAACCTATCGGTACGCTCCCCAATCCCCACTTTAGCGACCACCCCAAAGGCTTCCCCGCGAGCCCTAACATAGGGTACCGCCGCCGCCCCTACCAGCGCGCATATAGCGCAAATAATGCTGGCAGTGCGCACAGAACCAGGGGTAAGCCCCGCTATCGCCCAATAAAGCAAAGAACCAAAAATAGCTCCATCTGCCAAGCGGTCAAGAGAAGAATCCAAGAATGCTCCAAACTGGCTAACCTGATTAGTTAGTCGGGCAAGCACTCCATCTAAAGAATCAGCGAAAGCGGTCACCCCAATCAAAACCGCCCCTAAAGCTAGATAACCGCGAGCCAACAAGCCCATAGCTAACGCCACATTAATTACGGTACCGGCAACGGTTACCGCATTGGGACTAACTCCCCTTTTTGCCAGTATTTTTGCCGGTTTTGAGAATACGGCACTCGCCAAGGATCGACCATGATTTCCTAGCATTATTTATCCTTGCCAATTAGCTGCTATACGGGAACGAGCCTCGCTAAGTAGCTCGGGAATCGCTTTCGTGCGGGCAATCAGAGGGAAGAAATTGGTGTCACCGCCCCAGCGGGGAACAATATGTTGATGCAGGTGACCAGCAATTCCCGCACCGGCAACTTCACCTTGATTCATCCCTAAGTTAAAACCGTCCGGGTTGGCAACCCGCTTTAAAGTTCTAATCGCCCTCGCAGTTACTTCCCCAAATTCGGCTCTCTCATCCTGGGTTAAATCAATATATTGAGGAATATGCCGGTAGGGGCAAATCAACATATGACCAGAGTTATAGGGGAAAAGATTCATAATCGCAAAAACCAGTTTCCCGCGATAAACAATCAGTGCGTCCTCGTCGCTGCGCTTCGGGGCGGCGCAAAACGGGCAGTGCGCACTATCCTTGGTTGCGGGGCGTTCCTCGCCAGAAATATATACCTGGCGGTGGGGAGTCCACAGCCGGTCAAAAGCGTCCGGCACGGCTCCAAATCCCTCACAGCCCTCAGTTAGAGGACGCGCATCTACCTCGTTCATTAGCTATTTCCGCTCTTTTATCGCTTGGGTAATCTTGGTGATAGCCTGGGCAATCGGTATCGCATTTTCTTGACTACCGTCCCGGTAACGGAAGGAAACCGCGCCCGCCTCGGCGTCCTCGCCCCCAGCAATCAGGGTAAAGGGGATTTTATCTTTCGAGCAGTTACGGATTTTCTTGCCGAAACGGTCATCGGAGGTATCAACCTCGGCTCTAACTCCCAAAGCGCGCAGCTGGGAGGCGACATCTTCCAGATAATCATTAAAGGCTTCCGCCACTGGCACGCAGCGTACCTGGATAGGTGCTAGCCAAGCGGGAAATGCCCCTGCATAGTGTTCTAGCAGCACCCCGAAGAAACGCTCAATAGAACCAAATAGGGCGCGGTGAATCATAACTGGACGCTGATGGGAACCATCGGCGGCCGTGTAGGTTAAATCGAAACGTTCGGGCAGGTTAAAGTCCAACTGGATAGTAGACATTTGCCAAGTGCGCCCAATCGCGTCTTTGACCTGCACCGAGATTTTCGGTCCATAAAAAGCAGCCCCACCTGGATCCGGTACTAAATCTAGTCCCGAGGCGCTAGCTACCTGTTCCAAGGTTCTAGTAGCTTCTTCCCAAACCTCATCATCACCCACAAACTTTTTCGGGTTCTTGGTGGAAAGCTCTAGATAAAAATCATTCAAACCATAGTCTTTTAACAGGTCAAGGACGAAAGTCAAAAGATTGGTAAGCTCACCTTTCATTTGTTCCCGGGTACAGTAAATGTGGGAATCATCCTGAGTGAAACCGCGAGCCCTGGTCAGACCGTGTACCACTCCGGACTTTTCGTAGCGGTAAACTGTTCCAAACTCGAATAGACGCAGCGGTAATTCCCGGTAGGAACGCCCTTTAGAAGCAAATATCAGGTTGTGCATCGGGCAGTTCATAGGCTTTAGATAGTAGTCTTGCCCCTGCTTGGTGACGTTTCCTTCCTGGTCGTGCTCTTCGTCCAGGTGCATCGGAGGATACATTCCCTCGGCATACCAATCCAGGTGTCCCGACTTTTTGAACAGTTCCCCTTTAGTGATATGGGGGGTGGATACGAAAGAATATCCGCCCTCAATATGGCGTTTGCGGGAATAGTTTTCCATCTCCATGCGAATCGTAGCGCCCTTGGGGTGGAATACTGGCAGCCCGGAGCCAATTTCATCCGGGAAAGAGAACAAATCGAGTTCCCGCCCTAGTTTGCGGTGGTCACGCCGTTCTGCCTCTTTTAGGCGGGTCTGGTAGGCTACTAAATCATCTTTGCTAGCCCAGGCAGTACCGTAGATACGTTGCAGATGGTCGCCCGATTGGTCACCTTTCCAATAGGCGGCAGAAGATTTCATTAAAGCAAAACCGTTACCAATATAGCGGGTATTGGGAACGTGCGGCCCGCGACATAAATCTTTCCAGGCGCACTGTCCGTTGCGGTCAATATTGTCATAAATAGTAAGCTGACCTGCTCCGACTTCTACATTTGCTCCGTCAGTTTCACTAGAGGCAGTCCCTTTAGTGTCAATCAGTTCCAATTTGTAGGGTTGATCAGCGAGTTCTGCCCTTGCCTCCTCATCGCTTACTTCCCGGCGCACAAAAAGCTGCCCGCTTTTAACGATTTTCTTCATCCGTTTTTCCAGGTCTTTTAACAGCTCGGGGGTAACCGGATCGATATTGCCGAAATCGTAGTAAAAACCGTCAGTGATGTAGGGACCTACTCCCAGGTTGGCATCGGGGTAAACCTGTTGTACTGCTTGGGCGAGAACGTGGGTGGCTGAGTGGCGAATAATTTCTAGCCCCGCCTGGCTATCAGCGGTTATTGGTTCTACTTGTGCGCCGCCGGGCAAGGTGCGGGCTAAATCCCAAGGCTGCCCATTAACGACCATAGCCACGATAGTGCGGTCTTTGCCCCACAAATCTAGCCCGGTGGTCGTGGCAGCTATATCTTGAGTTTCTCCTGCGATTTGTACCCTGATTTTATCGCCATCTGCTGCCGCCACATTTGCCTCCGTCTTGTAGGAATAAACTGTTAGCCATTCTACCCGCCACCCTAAAACGGTTAAAATACTAGAGTACAGCCGGATAGTTTTCGGTGACAGATTTCCTAAAACACCCTGCCATACCGACCATTTTAGGGGGTGAGTTATGCAAACAGGTCGCTACGCGCCCTCGCCCACCGGCAGACTCCACCTTGGAAATTTGCGTACCGCGCTGGTTGCCTGGGCGATAGCGCGCCAGGCAGGCGGGCGTTTTGTAATGCGTTTTGAGAATCTTGACGATCGCAGTCGCAGCCATTTTCTCTCCGAGCAGCTTGCCGATTTACAAGATTTAGGAATCGACTGGGACGGGGAACCTTTGGTGCAGTCTGATTGCCTTTCTCGTTACGAGGACGCATTTGAGCAGCTCAAAGCAGCAGGCAGGGTTTATGAATGTTACTGTTCCCGCCGGGAATTATCACAGGTGGCTTCCGCCCCCCATCACCCTCCCGGAGCCTATAGCGGCAGGTGTCGCTTACTTAGCGAGCCAGAGCGAGAACAAAAACGAAACTATCTGTGGGAAAAATATCGACGCGGTCCTGCCTATCGGTTAAAATCTAATCTCGATAGCGCCACTTTCCCCGATAGGGTTTATGGATTGCAAAACGGCGCAATTGATGATTTTGTGTTACGCCGCTCTGATGGAGTTTTTTCCTACAATCTGGTTTGTGTGGTAGATGACGCCTATCAGGGGGTGACTCAGGTGTGCAGAGGACGAGATTTAATCCCCTCTACCGCCAGGCAAAACTATCTGCACCAGCTATTAGGTTCTACAATTCCCCAGTATTACCACGTTCCCCTAGTGTTAAATCGCGAGGGGCAGCGACTGGCAAAACGAGACGGGGCAGTCACTCTCCCCCAGTTAAAGGCAAAAGGAATAGGGAAAGCAGACATACTTGAGCTGCTTGCGTCCTCTTTAGGGTTTTTTAGGGTGCGCAGTGCCTCGGAATTCTTGCAAGCCTTTGACCTAGAGAAAATGAGCCGTGCAGATTGGCGGTATCTGGGATTATGATAGAACTCAATCAAATCTGTTAGCCAGAAAAGACTTTATCGACCCCGGCAGATTTAATTATCTCTATCGCTTGCGCTACCTGTTCCTTAGTGGGAACCGGAGTGTCCTCTAGGGAATACTTTAGCCCCAAATGTTCCCATTTATCCCTCGCCATTTGATGAAATGGCAATACTTCCAAACGTTCAAGGTTAGGCCAACGCCCGGCAATACTAGCCACCTGGCGGATATTATCAGGGTCATCAGTTAAACCGGGTACCAGCACAAAACGCACCCAGACCGGGATACGGGCCCCAGCTAGACGGTTCCCAAAAGCAACGGTAGGTTCTAAATCGCGTCCCGTAACCTGCCGGTAGGTGGCACTATCCCCACTCTTGACATCCAGCAACACCAAATCAAGGTTATGAAGATCCTCATCAGTCAAATTAGCCCCTAAGAATCCGGAAGTATCCAGACAGGTATGTATCCCCTCTCGCCGACACATTCGCAACAGGTTACGCACAAACTTTGCCTGCATCAGAGCTTCTCCCCCGGAGATGGTAAGTCCCCCTCCGGTAACCCGAAAAATACTGCTATACCGTTTCACCAGGTTAAATACATCAGCAATGGTGACCGCATGTCCGTCACGCATTTGAAAAGTATCAGGATTATGACAGTATTGACACCTTAGTGGGCATCCCGACAAGAACAAAGTCATTCTGGTACCCGGGCCATCTACAGCGGTCACCAGTTCCCAAGAATGAACCGAAGCTAAAGTACCTTCCCGCACCGCCTCGTTGTGTTCGCTATGAGTCATCTCGGGGGCTTCAGCTAATGCCCCCAGCCCCCACCGCCTAGTGCGCGGAATCAATTCCTCTAAAGGCAGGGGTGCATATTCCCCGCTTACCCCATCAGCTGCCGAAACCTCGACAGCGTTATTTGGGTTCTTGCTCTCCTCTTCCAGGCTAGACATATCTAATACCAAGGTTATTTCCTATCTAAATTGTTCACCCTGCATCCTGCAGAACCTAAACATCAGCAGACCTCAACATCAAAAGGGCGGGTATCTTTGCTATCTCAAAGATACCCGCCCAAATGATTTATAAGCAATAACTTACAGCTTGTTATGGAATGTACGGGAAATAACATCCAGTTGCTGCTCGCGGGTTAGCTTCACGAAATTAACCGCATATCCGGAAACCCTAACCGTCAGTTGAGGATATTTTTCCGGGTTTTCCATCGCATCTTCCAAAGTGTCCCGGTTAAGAACATTGATATTCGCGTGATATAGTCCCTGAACACCGCCGTGAGATTCCCGGCTGGCTTTCATAGATTCCAAACGCTGATCAAAAGTCATAGTACTCATTATTATCTCCTTGCTTTATTCTTCGATTATTTATAAAAGATTAGGGTCATTACAGCACAACCTGGCAGGTAGCGCCCAGATAGTGCTAGCAGCCACACCCCTGAGGGATGAAACCAGCATCCATAATCCCCACCAGGTTCTTAATCTGCTCGTCCTCGGTACGCCCCAAAGAGGAAGGAACAATCGTGTTCGTGAGGGAAATCCCGTCCAATGCGTCGTGGTAGTCAAGCTTGCCTACCGAAAGCATCGAAGCCAGCATTCCGTGAGAATCCAAACCGTTCTCGGGATTAGCGCCGGGAGCAAAGGGAGTCCCTGCCTCGTGACCGGAGGGGAAAGCCCCGGTAGCCTTGCCGTAAACCACATTAGAGGTAATGGTTAATACCGATTGGGTAGGAATAGCATCCCGATAGAGTTTAATCTCTTTAATCTTGGACATTACGGTGTGAACAATCGTGGCCGCAATATCATCAACCCGGTCATCGTCATTACCGTAGCAGGGGAAATCTCCCTCTGTCTGGTAATCAATAACTAGACCAGTTTCATCGCGTACCGGGGTAACCTTTGCATATTTAATGGCAGACAGGGAGTCAGCTACAATCGACAGTCCCGCGATTCCGCAGCCCATGGTGCGCACAATCTCACTGTCGTGCAGTGCCATCTCGATGGATTCGTAGGCGTAACGGTCATGGCAATAGTGGATAATGTTCAAAGCTTCGACATAGGTGCCGACCACCCAGTCAAGCATTTTTTCATAGCGTTCCCACACGTCATCAAAGTCGAGAGGCTCATCCCCTTGCACGCCCTCGTAACCGGAAACGATTTGTTTACCAGTGACCTCATCACGGCCGCCATTTATCGCATACAGCAAGGCTTTAGCGGCATTAACCCGAGCGCCAAAGAACTGCATTTGCTTACCGACCCGCATCGGGGAAACACAGCAAGCAATCGCGGCATCGTCACCCCACTGCGCACGAATCTGATCATCAGCTTCATACTGTACTGAGGAAGTTTGAATCGAAATATGGGCACAGAACTTCTTGTAGCCCTCTGGTAAGCGCGGGGACCAGAAAATCGTGATATTTGGTTCTGGAGCCGGCCCCAGATTTATTAGCGTCTGCAGAAGCCGGAAGGAAGTCTTGGTAACGAGGGTGCGCCCGTCCTCACCAAAACCAGCATCAGACCAGGTAGCCCAGTAAGGGTCACCCGAGAAAATCTGGTCATAGGCTTCAGTACGCAAAAAGCGTACAATCCGCAGCTTAATCACCAAAGCATCAATGATTTCCTGCGCGCCCTGTTCGTCTAAAGTACCCTCGGCGAAATCCCGTTCAAAGTAGCAATCAAAGAACGCAGACAAACGACCGATAGACATGGCCGCCCCGTCTTGGCTCTTAACCGAAGCTAGGTAACCGAAATAAGTCCATTGAACTGCTTCTTTAGCGTTCATTGCCGGCTGGGAAATATCAAAACCATAGCTTTGCGCCATAGCCTTGAGCTTCTTGAGAGCCTTAATCTGTTCAGAGTGTTCCTCACGGTAACGTGCCCAATGCTCAGAGAAAGGCTTATCGGCTACTTTGTCTTTGGCTTCCTGTTTCCACTCGATTAATTTATCTACGCCATAGAGTGCAACCCGGCGGTAGTCACCAATAATTCGACCACGCCCATAAGCATCGGGAAGACCAGTAATAATATGGGAAGACCGAGCTGCCCTGATTCGGGGAGTGTAAATATCGAATACCGCATCATTATGGGTTTTGCGGTAGCGGGTAAAAATCTTTTTAACCTCGGGATTAACCTCTTTACCAGCCTCTTTAATAGCGGTTTCTACCATGCGCCAACCACCATTAGGCATCATGGCACGTTTTAACGGAGTATCGGTTTGCAAACCAACGATTACATCGTCCTCTTCACAAATCCGTCCCGGAGCAAAAGCATCAATATCGGCCGGAGTATCAGTATCTACATCGAAAACCCGTTTTTTGCGTTCAACCGAAAGATAGTTTTCCTCTAGAGCCTGCCAAACCTGTTTAGTTTTTTCGGTCGGGCCACTTAAGAATGAAGCCTCACCCTCGTAGGGAGTGTAGTTCTTTTGGATAAAATCGCGTACATCGATTTCTTTATCCCAGTTACCACTGTTGAATGAGCGCCAGGCATCATTAGCTGTAGCCTCTATTGGGGTTGCCATTATTTATTTAACTCCTCCGGCGGGATCACCGCGCATAAAGTTTACTTAAGATTGTTAAATCCGGTGTCCCAATTATATTAGGGGAAAACAGCTGCTAACAAGCTTAGTGCCACCTAACTCACTAAACGATAGCTATCTAACATTATTTACAGCCCTAACCACTATGTGAACGTAGCGGAGAGCCACAATAAAAATCACCCAAAACTTTATCTCGATAGGCTAGATAGTCACCTTCAATAATTGCTTGCCTAATGCCTTGAACCAGTTGCACCGTGAAATACTCGTTATGGATAGTAGCCAGCGTAAACCCTAGTAACTCTTTGGCTTTAAATAGATGCCTCAGGTAAGCGATAGAGAAATTCTGGCAGGTATAGCAGTTACAATCCTTAACCGGCGCACTGAAATCATCCTTGAACTCCGCACGGGTTAAATTAAAGCGACCGTAACGCCCATAAAGCCCGCCGTTACGTCCTATCCGGGAAGGATTTACGCAATCGAAAGTATCCGCTCCGGCTTCTACCCCCGCGAAAATGTCATCCGGTTCGCTAAGGCCCAGCAGATGACGCGGTTTTTCCTCTGGCAACTCTTCACATACCCAGTTCACTATGGTGGCGAGATTCTCTTTCTCTAAGGCTCCCCCAATTCCGAAACCATCAAAACTACGCTCCGCTACCTCCATTGCCGATAGGTCGCGGGCAGCTTTACGCCGTAAATCCTCATATTGCGCCCCCTGAATTACCCCGTAAAGCATCTGGTAGGGCTTATCGGCACGCTCGCGGGTAAGGCGCTCATGTTCTGCCAGGCAGCGAGTAGCCCAACGCCGGGTACGTTCCAAGGACTCCACCTGATATTCACGTGAGTTTAGCAAGGTGGTGAGTTCATCGAACGCCATCATAATATCGGCACCCAAATGGTGCTGAATTTGCATAGATTTTTCTGGGGTAAAGCGATGGAGAGCACCATTTAGATGAGAACGAAAAGTAACCCCATCATCATCAACTAGGGCGTGCCGTTCCTTCTTTGCGGCCACCGTATAATCGGCGCGTCCGGAACCACTAAACTCTCCAGACAGTACTTTTTTATATCCCGACCCGAGCGAAAGCACCTGGAATCCGCCCGAATCGGTAAAAGTTGGACCATCCCAGCTCATAAAACGAGCTAATCCACCGGCTTTGTCAACAATTTCGGGCCCGGGCTGTAAATACAGATGATAGGCGTTAGCCAGGAGAGCTGAAGCCCCCAGTAGCTTCATAGCTTCCGGCAACACCGTTTTCACAGTGGCTTTCGTGCCTACCGGGATAAAAGCCGGGGTCGGGACATCTCCATGGGGAGTGTGAATAATGCCAGCGCGCCCTCTCCCGCTGGGCAAATCCGCTATTTTAGTGAACGTCAAGACCGTACCTTTCATGCTTTTTCACCCTAGAAATCACCGCATAGGTTAGTGGCAAACACAAGATTTCAACTGCACACTTATACAGGTAGCCACCCAGGAAAATATAAATCATTAACTGGGAAAAACTCATGATTCCCGCAAAGGCGATAGTGCAAAAAATAATGGAATCAACCAGCTCTCCTGCCAAAGTAGAAGTGACCAGGCGAACCCAGAGATTATTTTCCCCCCAACGTTGCTTAATCTTCACCAATACATAGGCGTTAAGCCAGTTACCGAACATATAACCCGCCATGGAAGCAATCACAATGCGGGGAACGAACCCAAGCACGCTTTGGAATGCATCGTTATTTTGGTAGGAGGCTTCTGCGGGGAGCATTCCCACCACCCAAAAGGTCAGGGAAGCCATTACCGAAATCACGAAGCCCATTACGATAGCACGCTTGGCAGCCTTTAGCCCCCAAACCTCGCTAATCACGTCTCCTAAAACATAGGTTAGGGGGAACAAAATAGCGCCCCCATCAAAAACTATGGGACCAATCTGGATAGCTTTGGTGGCACAAATATTTGCGACCAGGAGGAAGGCCACAAAGAAAATAACGCAAATATCAAAAAGACCGCGCGGGCTGCGAGCAAAAACCGCCTTTCCCGCCGGGGAAGTAGAGCCCTCTTTAGGGGTTTCGGTATCGAGGACGCGAGGCTCGGGGAGGTTTGAATCGGCAGATTTTTCCAAAGTTATCACCTGCCTAATGTAGCAGTCCCCCAGGGGTACTCGTCCAGTTAGACCAAAGTGCAGCTTTAGGCTCTTGTTTTATACTGCCGGGAGATACCGGTGTCCTGCTGTGCAGATAAAAAGCCACACGGGCAAGGGTTTTCCTATACGGTTACTAGCTTCATTAGTTTGAGTTTGTCTCCTGAATATCTAGGAGGCGCGGGCAGAGGCTTTATCCGAGTCGGCTAGGCGGGCGAAAAGCTTAATAATTGTCTATAGTTATCTCGAATTATTTATCAAGAGCAAATACCGCCGTGCAGATTCCCGTGGAAGAACAGGCAAATTGGCAGTCTGCGCAGATACCAAGCGGCACGGGCAGAGGTTTTATCCGAGTGGGCTAGGCGGGCGTAAAAACTCGAAAAATGCCGGTGGCTTTTTCGAGTTTTTGGGCAGGAGGAAAAACCTCTGCCCGTGCCAACGTAAATGAGGGCAGAGATACTTCGGTTATTTCATAGGGATTCTATTAGCTATCACCATTGGCCAGGCGACGCAGCTGCGGCCATAGCTCGCTGGCGACAGTGCGCCGCAAATCTTCACAGCTAGTGTCATTTACAAGTTCATAATTAGCAATTGCGCGTCGCTCTTCATCACTGGATTGCGCCGCAATCCGGGCGTCTACTTGCTGGCGTTCAAGACCGCTTCGCTGATATAGCCGCCGGTATCGTTGCTCTATCGGGGCAGTAACCGTCACCACCAGGTCAAAAGCGTGAGCGGCGGGATTTTCGACCAACAGTGGAATATCGTAGACCCCAATATCGTCAGAGTTTAGCGAAGCAAAAAACCGGTCAGATAAAAACGAAATATAGGGGTGCGTTATTGATTCCAGTAGGTGACGGGATTCGGGATTATTAAACACTATGGTCGCGAGCTCGCCGCGGTTTACTCCGTTTTCCCACTCGGGATGGTTAAAAGCACGGGCAATATCGGGGGCTAAATCTACCAAGGCTTGACCTGCGAATTCATCGGCGCTACAGGTCTTTGCCCCCAAGGCTTTAAGCGTTTGTACCGTAGTAGATTTACCAGAGCCAATACCGCCAGTTACCGCCGCCGATAAAGCATTAGTGGGGCAAGCAGCTGCCCAGCGCGCTCCCCTATCGGGATTGCGGTAAATCAATAGTTCACTCACCCTGCCAGCCTATCCAGGTAGCTATCCCAAGCAAAACCGAAAATACAAAGAAAAATGGGCTGTCGGAGTCAAATCTTTGACTCCGACAGCCCAAATTTCAAAGTTAAACCACTATTTAATACATAAACAGTATTAAAAGGTTTATTCGCCGGTTAGCTTCTCCCGTAGAGCTGCGAGAGCTTCATCTGAAGCTAGAACGCTTTCAGAATCTTCAGTCTCGGTAGAGTAGCTGGCGTTTTCCGCCGGATCAGGGCGAACCGCAGCTGCTTCACTATCAGCTTCCAGAGCCTTAGCTACCTGCTCCTTGTGAGCCTTCCAACGTGCCTCAGCCTGAGAGTATTCCTCTTCCCAAGCTTCCCGTTGTGCCTCGTAGCCTTCCATCCATTCGTTAGTTTCCGGATCGAAGCCCTCGGGGTACTTGTAGTTGCCTTCTTCATCGTATTCAGCGGTCATACCGTACAGTGAAGGATCGAACTCGGTATTGTTAGGATCAACGCCCTCATTAGCTTGTTTGAGGGACAGCGAAATCCGGCGACGATCCAAGTCAATATCAATAACTTTGACAAAGACTTCTTCGCCAACCTTAACAACCTGCTCCGGTACTTCTACGTGACGCTGTGCCAGCTCGGAGATATGTACCAAACCTTCGATTCCGTCCTCGACCCTAATAAACGCACCGAAAGGAACCAGCTTGGTGACCTTGCCAGGAACGACCTGACCGATAGCGTGAGTGCGGGCAAAAGTCTGCCAAGGATCTTCCTGGGTGGCTTTCAAGGACAGCGAAACCCGTTCGCGATCCATATCCACATCCAGAACCTCGACCGAAACTTCCTGACCAACTTCGACTACCTCGGAGGGGTGGTCAATATGCTTCCAAGAAAGCTCGGATACGTGAACCAGACCGTCCACTCCGCCCAAATCTACGAAAGCACCAAAGTTTACGATAGAAGAAACCACGCCGGAACGAATCTGTCCCTTTTGCAAGGTATCCAGGAACTGGGTGCGTACTTCGGCTTGAGTCTGCTCTAGCCAGGAACGACGGGAAAGAACCACATTGTTACGGTTCTCATCCAGTTCAATAATCTTGGCATCTAGTTCCCGCCCAATATAGGGAGCGAGGTCGCGTACCCGACGCATTTCAACTAGGGAAGCCGGTAGGAAGCCACGCAAGCCGATATCCAAGATAAGACCGCCCTTGACCACCTCAATCACCGTACCGGTGACTACGCCGTCAGCTTCCTTAATCTTCTGGACGTCGCCCCATGCACGTTCGTATTGAGCGCGCTTCTTCGACAGCAGCAGACGACCTTCTTTGTCCTCTTTCTGCAAGACTAGGGCTTCAATTTCGTCACCCACCTGGACAACGTCCTCGGGGCTAACGTCATGTTTAATAGACAGTTCGCGTGAAAGGATTACGCCCTCGGTTTTGTAACCAATATCGAGGAGGACCTCATCACGATCAACACGGACAACAGTACCGGTAACGATGTCGCCATCGCCAAAGTACTTAATAGTTTTATCGATTGCAGCTAGTAGTTCTTCTTGCGAACCGATATCGTTTACGGCAACTTGATCGAGTTGCTCAGTAGAGGTGGTCATAGAGATAATTTCTCCAAAACGGACTTAATAGACAATATGGACAATTTTGGCTTCTCTTTCAAGAAACCTTAAAGAGCCTATCAGCAAAAACCGTTGAATCTCCAACTCAAAAAGCCCCTGTCGGGTTATTTCCCTAAAATGTATCCGATTCCACAGCCTTTTTCAGGACGAACAGCCCCCCCGTCTTGGCACCTAGTTAGATACAACTTTCCTCTAGTGGGCAGCGCTTCGCCAATTGCTACCTACTCCGATTCCCACCGACAAAGGAACTTCTAAGCTAGCCGCATTACACATCGCATCCTCTACCAGGCAGCGCAGCTGGTTTTCCTCTCCCGGCGCTACCTCAAGAATCAATTCGTCATGAATCTGCAACAACACCCTGGAAGATAGCCCTTGCGCCTGAAGCTGTTCATCTACCCGAATCATTGCCTGTTTCATTAAATCCGCAGCGCTGCCCTGAATCGGAGCATTAAGAGCCGCCCGCTCCGCCATTCGCCGTAAATTGTGGTTGGAGCTCTTCAGATCCGGGAGGGCGCGCCGTCTGCCCTGCATGGTTTCGGTGTAGCCAACTTTTCTGGCACGTTCAACAATCTGCTGTAAATAACTACGTACTTTCCCGAAACGTTGAAAATACTGATCCATCAACTTTTCGGCTTCCTTTTGCGCAATACGCAGTTGGCTAGCCAAACCGTAGGCAGAAAGCCCATAGGCAAGCCCGTAAGAGGTAGCTTTAACCTTTGACCTCATCTGTTCAGAGACGTCTTCGGGGCTAATATCAAAAATCATGGCCGCCATCGTGCGGTGTAAATCTTCTCCGGTCTTGATAGCGGCGATTAAATCTTTGTCGCCTGACATATGCGCCATTACCCGCATTTCAATCTGGGAATAATCCACGCTCATCAGGTTTTCAAACCCATCCCCAAAAATAAACGCCTCCCGAATTCGTTGTCCATTAACCGAGCGAACTGGAATGTTTTGCAAATTCGGTTCTGCCGAAGAAAGCCGCCCGGTTGCGGTCACTGTCTGCTTAAATGAGGTGTGAATCCTGCCATCGGGGTGAACTGCTTTTTGTAGCCCTTGCACGGTTTGTAAGAGCTTTATGGAATCGCGGTGAGCTAGCAAATACTGCAAAAATGGATGCTGAGTTTTGCCAAACAGCCACTCCAGGGCATCAGCATTAGTGGTGTAACCGGTGCGGGTTTTCTTGGTTTTTGGCATCTGAAGCTGCTCGAATAACACTTCTTGCAGCTGTTTAGGACTAGAAAGATTTAAATCAGGACGCCCCACCTGAGCGCGCGCCTGCTGTTTTGCATCCTCGGTTTGCTTCCTTAAATCATTTTCGAGATCCCCTAGCACCTGGTCTGATACGGCGATTCCGGTGTCTTCCATCCGGGCGAGAATCTTGGAAATAGGGCGTTCCAGCTGCAACCATAAATGCTCGGCTCTACTGGCGGATAATGCTTTCTTTTCAGCCTTGGCGATTTGAGGCAACGCCGCCGCCATCTGCGCATTTTTAGTATCTGAAGTACCAGATAAATCCAGAGTTGCCTGCCCGCTATCCTCTTTATTTCCGGGGGAAAGCGAATATCCTAAGAGCTTTTCACTCAACACTTCTACATCATAGGAACGCGCCGATGGGTCTAGTAGATAGCCTCCGATTTCGGTATCCCATCCGGGCATTTCTACTTTGATTCCCCCGCCTTTTAAGGCATGCCAGGCAGCTTTCCAGTTATGGAAGATAGCGATATCAGCTCTAGCTAGGAAGTCTTTAAGAGCTGACACCAAGTCCGGTGGGGCTGCAATCAAATCAATGTTAGCCACCTGGTTTTCGCTAGCTAAAAGCACTCTAGTAGCATCCCCTGATCCCGGAGTGCTCTCTCCTTCTACGATTACGCCCACTGGTTTTGAGAGGGCGCAAATCCATTTAGGGATGTCTTGTTCGGCAAGCATCTTAACTTCTTCCCGAGCACTGGGCGTTTCTTGCGCCAGCTCAAACGCGGGAACGCTGGCTAAAGCAGCGCGCAGAGTTTGCCCGATTTCCAGTTTATCTAGCAGCTTTGCCAGTGAATCGGCATTTGCTTTCCCAAAGGTTAGCTCCCCGACTTTTATCCCTAAGTCCAGGTCAGTTAGCAGGGCGTTTAGTTTCCGGTTTCTTTTCACGTCCTCAATATGTGAACGCAGATCTTCGCCCCGCTTACCGCCAATATCGGCGGCGTGGGCGAGAACCCCAGCCAGCCCGTCATACTTATTTATCCAGGCGGCAGCGGTTTTCTCTCCTACTCCCGGTACTCCGGGCAGGTTATCTGCTTTTTCACCAACTAAAGCAGCAATCTCTGGGTAACGATGAGGGGGAACCCCATATTTTTCGGCAATAGCCTGCGGGGTCATTCGTTTTAAGTCGGTAATTGAGCGGGAGGGATACAGTACGGTGACAGATTCATTCGATAATTGGAAAGTGTCGCGGTCTCCGCTGGCTACCAGCACCTGAAGTCCCTGTTCACTGCCCTGCGTAGCTAAGGTAGCTAAAATATCGTCAGCCTCGATATTTTCTTGCTCTAAAGTAGTGACCCCCAGGTGAGCGAGCGCTTCTTTAATTAGCTCTATTTGTCCCTTAAACTCGGGCGGAGTGGGTTTACGACCCGCCTTGTACTCCGGGTATTCATCGGTGCGGAAAGAATGGCGAGAAACATCAAATGCCACCGCTAAATAATCGGGCTGTTCATCTTGCAACATTTTTACTAGCATCCGTAAAAACCCGTAAACCGCGTTGGTATATTGACCATCGCTGGTGCAAAATGCTTCCGGATTTAGGGCATAAAACGCGCGAAACGCCGCTGAATGACCGTCAATTACAAGTAGGGTTTTGTTCTCAATCATCTAATCCTCCTAGGGACTATCCTAGAGAAAACACGCCTGGGTTGTACCGGCAGCGCTGCGCCGGATAGTTATTGCGCTACTTAACCGATTTGTTCAATAACTGCTTCGGCAACCTCGCGCATGGTTAGTCTGCGATTCATAGAGGTGGTTTGAATCCAGCGGAAAGCTTCCGGTTCGCTCATCTCCATGTTCTCCATGAGCAGACCCTTAGCTCTGTCTACCACTTTGCGAGTCTCAAAACGGTCTTGCAGGTCAGCTACTTCATTCTCTAATGATTGGATTTCGGCGTGCCGCGAAAGGGCGATTTCTAGCGCTGGCAATAACTCGGCGGGCGTAAACGGTTTCACCACATATGCCATAGCTCCTGCGTCTCGAGCGCGCTCCACTAACTCTTTTTGCGAAAATGCGGTAAGCATCACTACGGCGCAGGAAACTTCCTTCATTATTTTTTCGGCGGCGCTAATCCCGTCCATTTTAGGCATTTTTACATCCATAACACACAGGTCAGGCTGATGTTCCAGGGCTGATTGGTAGGCGGATTCTCCGTCTGCTGCCTCGGCTACAACTTCGTAGCCGGCTTCCGTGAGAGTTTCCACAATATCGAGTCGAATCAGGGTTTCATCCTCGGCGACCAGTACTTTTCTGCCGGGGAGATTATTTTTTTTAGCATTAGATTTCAAAGTTGCCACGTATCTATATTAGACTGAAATGGTGCGCTCGTTGAAGCGCTAAAGAAAAAGCCTCGATGGCGGAATTGGTAGACGCAGCGGATTCAAAATCCGCCGTCCTTCACCGGACATGTGGGTTCGAGTCCCACTCGAGGTACTTATGGGGCAGATTCCACCCTCTCAGCTATTTTGGCTGTTATTTTGGGGGGGTCTTCTAAAGCCAAAGGACGTTTTTTGTACCTGAATTCACCCTCTTAACCGCTAAAAACTTTCCCTATGAGAATCCTCACTAAACCTATGCTCCCCCGGCTCAGTAAATTTAGCTACGCAGATAAGACGAGCAGTCGGGGGGTAGGCAAGTAGGCTAGGAACGTTTGCGGCGCTCACGCACCCGCACCGAGATTTGAATCGGGCTACCGGCAAAACCGAACTGTTCGCGCAAACGGTTTTCTAAGAAACGTCGATAGGACGGCTCTAGGAATCCGGTAGTAAAGAACACGAAACGCGGCGGAGCAGCGCTAACCTGAGTCGCAAACATAATCCGCGGCTGTTTTCCACCCCGAACCGGGTGAGGATGCTCGGCAACGAGACGACCGAGGAAGGTATTTAACTCACTGGTTGTAATTCGGGTTTTCCAGCCCGCAAGTGCCTGAGTTAAGGCTTGTTCAATCCGGTTAGTATGCCAGGTGGTCTTGGCCGAAAGATTAACCCGAGGAGCCCAATCAACATGGGATAATTGCAGCTCCCATTCGCGTTCTAAATCGCGCCGCCTCTCCTCGTCAAGTAAATCCCATTTATTATTGACCAACACCAAGGCTCGTCCCGCAGAAATTACTTGCTCAATGATTCTAATATCGGCACTAGCTAGCTCCTGGGAAGCATCTAGTAGCACCATTGCTACATCGGATTCCTCAATCGCTGTCTGAGTCCGTAAGGATGCATAAAAATCAGCACCTCGGCTTTTATGCATCCGACGGCGAATCCCGGCAGTATCTACAAAAGTCCACGGAACCCCCGCAATCTCGATAACCTCATCCACGGGATCTCGGGTAGTGCCAGCCAGCTCATTTACCACCACCCGCTGTGAGCCAGCTAAGGCATTAAGCAGCGAGGACTTCCCCACATTGGGGCGACCCACCAAAGCCACCCTCCCGGGGCTGCCTTCAACTAAAACCGACGCTAAATGGGATTTTTCCGGAAATACAGCTATCAGTTTATCCAGTAAATCGCCACTGCCCAGACCGTGTAGCGCTGAAAGGGGGAAAGGCTCACCTAAACCAAGCGACCACAGAGCCATAGCATCAGCTTCTAAGCGCTCTGAATCCACTTTATTAGCCACCAAAATAACCGGTCTACCGCATTTTTGCAGTATCCGTGCAATCTGCATATCGGTTTCGGTCGCTCCCACCTGGGCATCGGTGACAAACAAAACCGCATCGGCATACTGCAAAGAAACCTCGGCTTGCGCCGCCACCATTTGGTCAAGACCTTGAACCCCCAGTTCCCAACCGCCAGTATCCATAAGCAGGAAATCTTTCCCCGCCCACTGCGCCTGGTAACGAACCCGGTCTCTGGTGACGCCTGGTTTGTCTTGCACCACGGCAGCGCGCCGCCCCAAAATCCTATTTACCAGGGTAGATTTCCCCACATTAGGGCGACCGATAACCGCAACTACCGGTAGTGCAGCTAAATCTTGCTTTTCGTCCTCTTCGCCACCGTTTTCCAGCAACTCAAGGTCATTTTCTTGTAGCTCAATCTGACTAAGTAGCTTTGAAGAATCCACAGGGATTTGGTCTTGACTCACGTTCTAAAGTCTAGGCGAGGACGGGACAGTTTGGCGAAACTCTAGGCGTGGCGCGCCTTGAAAACCCGTCCCACGATGGCAACCACGGCTTCTAGGGTTTCCTCTTCGCTTAAGTCAGAAGAATCCAGCAGCTCGACTCCGGGAGCAGGAGTAGTGAAATTATTTACCTGTGAGTCAGCCAGGTCACGAGAGCTTACCGCGTCTGTTCCCACACCTAATTGACCCTGACGACGCTGCTGGCGTACCTGTTCAGAGGCAGTAAGCAGAATCTTTACGTCCGCATCTGGGGCAACCACAGTAGTGATGTCACGACCTTCGGCAACAATCCCCCGTCCAGATTCTTGAGCAGCTTTTATTAGCTGACGTTGGCGAGCAATCATTTGTTCCCGAACGCCTGGCACTGCGCTCACCCGGCTGACCATACTGGTAACTTGCTCGCTGCGCAGCAAAGCGGTTACATCCCGTCCATTAATGAGGACGCGAGGAGCGTGCGGAACGTCCTCTACCTGCAGGGGAATACTTGCAGCTAGCATCGCAAGAGCTGCCGGGTCGTTAAGGTCGGTTCCCTGCTGTAGTGCATACCAGGTCAAAGCGCGATACATCGCACCAGTATCCAAAAAGCGCGTACCTAGCTCTGCAGCCGATAGGCGCGCAATTGTAGACTTACCTGCACCACTAGGCCCATCAATGGCAATTACCAAGCCAGCGCCGAGAATCTGCTGGCTAACATATTGTGAACCGTCACCTGACATAGCGTTACAACCCTTCTGAAACCATCTTTAGCAAGATGCCTAAATATATCAGATACCTTTTGATAATAAGCTATCTTCGCCTTTTGTTACAGTTTATTGGAGATTACCGGTCGGCTCCATTCTAAAAAGACACTATTTCCCAGCCTTTAACCGCCAGTTTTTCTGCCAGTAAATTTGCGGCGTTAGGTTCTATAGCCAGGCGTGCCACCCCAAAGGCAGCCCCCGGAGAATGTTCCAGTTCCAGATCCTCGATATTGATACCGGTATCGCCCACAGCTTGAAAAAGTCGCGCCAAACTCCCAGCTATATCGGGAACTTTAACCATTACTTCCTGGTAACGCCGCGGCGCTCCCCCATGTTTACCCGGAATCCGCGCCACTCCCAAGTTTCCTTGCCGCATAGCTAAAGTTACCGCTCCCACCAAGCTCGGGGAAGGAAGTGCAGATCCCGGATGTTCGAGGGCGTGCAATACTTGCTGCAAATCATCGGCAAAAGCACGTAAAACTTTCGCCACGTGCTCGCCGTTACCGGCAATAATAGCTGCCCAGAGCGCCGGATCGGAAGAAGCAATCCGGGTAGTATCGCGCAAACCCTGTCCTGAAAGCCCTAAAGACTCTAGCGGAGCTTTCGCCAGTTGTGCCGCCAACAGGGAAGAAACCAGCTGTGGAACATGGGAAACCAAAGCCACAGATTGATCATGAGTTTCCGCATCTAATTGTAGCGGCATAGAACCTACATCCAAGGCCAAAGTACGCATCGCCAGCACCGCCTCAGCGCTGGTGTGTTCGCTGGGCACTACCACCCAAGGACGCGATTCAAATAAATCTTCGCGGGCAAAGGCAGTGCCAGAACGTTCCCTCCCCGCCATTGGATGCGAGCCCACGTAGCGGGAAATATCCGCCCGCGCCTCTTTAATTTCCGCTAGAATCACGGCTTTTACCGAAGCCACATCGGTCACCAGCGATTCGGGAAATTCCTTTAACGCCGATATTACCTGTCTACCTGCAACATCAGGCGGGGTAGCTACCACCACTAGGTTAGGTGACGGGCAGTTTTCGTCCCACTGAATACCAGCTCCCATATCGCAAGCCAAAGCGGTAACCACCGGAGAAATATCTCGTAAAAAGACCTTCACCCCGAGTTTACTAAGCCGCATTCCCAGGGAAGCGCCGAGCAGACCGACCCCAATAATCAATACCGGCCCGGTAGTTCCCACCTGCGAGTTAGCGAGGTTTGTTTTCAGGTTTTCCATAGCTTACAGCTTAAAGGTCTACGCTTTTCATTAGCACACTTAGCTCGGGTTTTGAAAGAGTGCGGGTTGCTCCCAGCGGTAGATTCCCCAGTTTAACTGTTCCATGACCTATCCGAGATAGTTCCATTACCGGCGCGCCTACACTGTCAAGCATTCTGCGCACAATCCGGTTACGACCTAGATGCACTTGCAGCTCAACTAGAGTTAAACCTCCGTGAGATCCTTTGATAGTTACCCTATCTGCTCTGGCAAACCCGTCCTCCAGCATGATTCCCTCACGCAGTTTTTGCGCACTTTTCCCGGTAAACTTGCCTTTCACGGTAGCTAAATAGGTTTTCGGTACTTCCCAGGAAGGATGGGTTAGCCGGTTAGCAAGTTCACCATCATTGGTGAGCAGCAATAATCCAGAGGTATCTATATCTAAACGCCCCACATGAAACAGCCGCACCCGGTAATCGGTCAAAAAACGGGTAAGGTCGTGGGGGTCGCCCCGCAGGGAAGATTCCACCCCGGTAGGTTTATTTAGGGCGATGGTTAGGCGGGAATCATCAATAAGCACCGGTTGTCCATCTACGTGAATCATCACCTGTTCTGGATTCACTTTAGAACCAAGTTCGCGCACCACTTTGCCGTTTACTTTTACCCGCCCGCTAACAATCAATTTCTCACAGGCGCGCCGAGATGCTACCCCGGCAGCAGCCAAAACCTTCTGAAGCCGCTCTTTTTTGGGAGCCCCCTGTACTTGCGCGGGTTTTACCGGCGATGTTTTCTCCGCCGGGAGCGGCCTTCTAGCCGGAGCCAATGAGATATCCCCAATAGGACGTCCTAAGCGGTCAACGCCCTCATCACTTTTCTGATACGAGTTCAGATCGCTCAATTAATTTCTCCTATATTATTTCTAAAACTGCCCTTATCCTATCGCGGAGCCAAATTAATCTTTTAGCCGTGCCTCTAATTCATCTAATTCTTCCCTCGCCGGTAGGTGTGGAGCCAAAGGAGGTAATTGATTGAGGTCGGTAAGACCCATTCGCTCTAAGAAAGTAACAGTAGTGCCATACAGCACCGCCCCTGAAGGTGCCTTATCCACTTCCTGAATCAGGTCATGAGCAAGCAAAGTTCTTACCACTCCATCTACGTTCACTCCCCTAATACCGGCAATTACGGAACGTGAAACCGGCTGCCGGTAGGCAATTACCGCCAAGGTTTCTAATGCCGGATCAGATAGCTTGGAGGTTCCTCCTTGAATTAAAAATCCGGAAATAATCTCTTCTTGCGCAGCCGCCGAATATATCCGCCAGCCTCCCCCCACGTTACGTAACACGAATCCGTGAGCGCGTCCCGTCTGCCCTGAATACTCCGCAGATAAATAGTTCAAAGCGTCCTGTACCTGCTCTGGGCTAGCCGAAACGGCCTCGCACAGGCGCTCTAAACTGACTGGCTCAGCGGAAATAATCAAAATTGCTTCCAGGGCGGCAAGCAGCTGTTCATCATGGTTTATTGTCATTTACCGCTCCATAATCATCGAAACTAAGGTTCGTAAAATCCGGAATTTGGTCAGTTTCCAAAGTTATATAGAGCTCTCCGAGAGCTTTTTCTTGACTTAAATCCACGCAGCGGTGTCGGTAAAGCTCCAATAAGGCCAAGAATCTGGTCACCATTTCGGTCGGGTTCTTCGCGGAGCGGGTGAGCTCTTTAAAACTAGCTTTACCTGCCATAGAGAGTTCTTTCACCAAAATTTGGGCTTGTTCCGCCAGGGAAGCCTGGGGCAAGTGCAGATGGGACAGGGATACTTCAGGAGGACGGCGGGTGAAGGCTTCAGCGGCGGCGCGGGCTAAATCCTCGGAGGTGAAACTAATGCGCAGGGGTGGCAAAAGGCGCGCGAACTTTTCCGGTAACGGGACTTCTCGCGGATAGTAAGCCCTACCTTCTCCAATGCGTTCACCAAAGTAGTCGGCAACTTCTTTATAGGCTCGATATTGCAATAATCGCGAAAATAGTAGGTCACGTGCCTCAAGATATTCAGGATCGAGTTCTTCGGCTTCTTCTCCGGGTAGCAACTGGCTGGCCTTGATGTTGAGCAAAGTTGCCGCAATTTCTAGGAACTGGGAGGCTTGCGATAAATCCGGAAATGCTTGCATATAGGCAATAAACTCATCGGTTACCTGCGCTAGCGCTACCTCGGTAATATCCAGCTTATTTTTAATAATCAGGGTCAGCAGTAAATCTAAAGGTCCGGAAAAAACCTCTAAATCCAGCTCGAACCGGGGAACTTTGGGGGAATCGATTACCGAGGAATCTGGTACCGAGGACGCAGCTAGAGCATTTCCTGCGGGAGTGACGCTAGCCTGTTCAGTCATAGTGAAATAGGCTCTTTAGGCCGCGTCACCACGAGCAATAACCTCGCGCGCTAGCTGACGATAGGCGGCAGCTCCCGCGTGTGAGGGGGCAAAAGTAGTAATCGGTTCAGTCGCCACCGAGGCATCTGGGAACTTTATCGTGCGGCGAATAACGGTTTGATAGACCAGGTCACCGAATGCTTCTTGTAGGCGTTCCATTACTTCGCGTGAATGTAGGGTGCGGGTATCGACCATGGTGGCTAAAATCCCATCAATTTTAAGTTTCGGGTTAAGCCGGTCACGCACTTTTTCAATCGTTTCTACCAGTAGCGCTACCCCGCGCAGGGCGAAAAATTCGGTTTCCATGGGAATCATTACCCCGTGGGCAGCGGTCAAAGCATTAACGGTCAATAGCCCCAGGGAGGGCTGACAGTCAATCAAAATCACATCGTATTTTTCACTGACCGTATGGAGGGCGCGGGCAAGCGCCATTTCCCGGGCAACCTCGTTCACCATTTGAATCTCAGCTGCCGACAAATCTATATTGGCGGGAGCTAAGTCCATACCGGGAATCGACGTGGGACAGATAACCTGATCTATGGTTACGTTTCTATCTAAAAGCACATTGTAGATGGTGGCATCGAGGTCGTTGCCGTTTACCCCCAAACCGGCTGTGGCCGCGCCTTGGGGATCGAAATCTACAATCAACACCCGCCGCCCATATTCAGCGAGGGCAGCCGCCAAGTTAATGGTGGTAGTAGTCTTACCCACTCCCCCTTTTTGATTACACATAGCGATAATCCGCGCCGGACCATGCGACTGTAGAGGCGCAGGCGCGGGGAATTGCGTATCTTTCGGGGTTGGCGGGGGTATCAAACCGGGTTGAATCTCACTCACTCTTATAACAATATGACAACCGGAGAAAAATTGTTACCAAGCGGCGTTCTCGTAGCCTGTAATCTCCCCTCGCTCGGTACCGTGAAATGTAAATCTCACTACCCGCATAGAAAAGACGCAGGCGAAAATAACCACGTTGGTAGAGACTTAAATGCAGTAATGCTCTCCCAAATACTCTAACTAACTTGCGGGAATGTGGAGCTAAGACCTGATTCGAGCAGTGGCACACAGTGCGGAGATTATTCTTTCTGAGTAGCTGCGGCGCAGGTAAGACATAATGCTCAGATATTACCCGAGTAGGTACGGTGACGTCCTGTGCGGGGAAATTATTTTATCCGAGTAGGTGCGGTGGGCATAAAGTCTGGGAAATACCGCGGTATTTCCCAGACTTTGGGCGGGAGGAAAAATATTTTCGCCGCACTACCCCGCGCCCCGGTAACCGGCACTAATCGCTACCGAGCACGCGGATGGGTTTCTTGGTACACCTCGCGTAACAATGTGGCGGTTACCTTGGTATATATCTGGGTGGTAGTTACATTCACGTGACCGAGTAATTCCTGCACCACCCTAACGTCCGCCCCGCCCTCTAACATATGGGTGGCAAAAGAATGCCGCAGGCTGTGGGGGGAAACCGTCGTTTTTATGCCCGCTTTTTCTGCGCCCTCGCGAATAATATTCCAGGCACTTTGCCGCGATAGGCGCCCTCCCCGCAGATTCAAAAACAGTGCCGAACTGCCCCGGCCTTTTTGGGCTAGTCCCGGGCGGGCACGCACCAGATAGGCTTCTAAGGCTTTAACCGCGTATTCTCCTAGCGGAACCAGGCGCTGCTTATTGCCTTTACCGGTTACGGTCACCAGGGTAATCGGATTTTCCCCTGCATCTTCTGCCTCCCTGCCAGCTAGTATCCCTAAATCGTCTACATCGAGGGCGCATACTTCACTCACCCTAGCTCCCGAAGCATACAGGGTTTCCAGTAGTGCCCGCGAGCGCAAAGAGGCCGGATCTTCCCCACTAAAGGCTTCCAGTAAAGCGCGGGTTTGCGTGATAGTTAGGGCTTTGGGCAGTGGACGCGCTAAGCGGGGATTTTCTAGGCTCTCGGTGGGGTCGGTTTCACTTAGGCGCTCGTTTTGCACAAAGCCGTGAAATCCGCGCAGGGAGGCCAGGAGTCGGGCGATTGAAGAGGCAGCTAGCGGGTTTTTCCCGTCTTCCCCGGCTGCGGCCGTCTGTAAGAATGCCTGCAAAGTGTCCGGGCTGATTTCCGCTAAAGCAAAAATACCAGCAGCGGCTAGATACTCGTGGTAACGCGCCAGGTCACGCCGATAGGAGCCGACAGTGTTGTTTGATAATCCTCGTTCAATCGCCAGGTGATCTAAATATGCTTCGCTCGCCTGCTCGATTTCGTCCATAGGGCTATTTTAGAGGGCGCAGCCACTTTTATTTGAGCGCCACCGGTGACAAAAGCGGTTTTGCGGCATCGGTTTGCCACCAGGGTAATAATAGAATCATCGTTGATTTTAGGAGTGATGATTTATGGCGTTATTCGCGATTGAATACTTTTATGACTCGACTTCTGCCGAAAAAATGGATGAGGTGCGTCCTGACCACCGCGCGTATCTGCGCGACCTGCATTCTCAAGGCATAGTAAAACTGGTGGGTTCTTGGGTAAATGATTCCCAACCCGGCGCGCTAATCGCGGTAGAAGCTGAATCTGGCGAGGACGCCCTAGCCGTCTTAGCGGAAGATCCCTTCTTCTTGGCGGGCTTCATTACGAGTCGCAAAGTACATCAGTGGAATGTAATTATCGGGGAAATCGCCTAGTCATAGCGCTCTTAGCGGAATCTGGATTTAACTCCGGCAGCTGGTACGCCCTCTAATTGCTTTCTTTCGCGCGAGCTGAAGGATTTTATCCCTGCCACCTCTGTGCATTGGCTGTTACGAGGATGCGGAACCGTTAAGGCTTGAGGGAGGTGGCCGGAAGTATGTAGATTCCGGTTTCTTTATCCTGCATTACGGCTTGCAGGTGTCCAACGATAACCCCCATTACTTTCGGTTTCTTTTTCGCGTAGCGGAAGAAGCGAGTAAGACTGGTTATTGCGTCTTTGATGCTGCCATCACTTAATTTAATTTCAAAAGCCGCATAGTCTCCATTCTTAAATTCGAGGATGGCATCAACTTCATCACCAGAAACGTTGTCGCGGAAATGGAAAAGATGCCCTTCGTGATAGTCGGCATAAATTCGTAAATCTCGTTCCACGAGTGCCTCAAATAGTAGTCCAAAAGTTTCATGGTCATGCAGCAGTTTTTCAACACTCAGACCTAGGCTTGCACAACAAAGGGAAGGATCCACCAGATGCCTTTTCGCTGCTTTCCCAATTCTTGCTGAGGAACGGTAATTAAGACTGAAGGCTTCTTGATTTGCGGTCAGATATAAACTATCGAGGACGCTGAGGTAATCTGCGATGGTTGCACGACTTTCGATTAACTCATCTTGGTTTTCATATTCTTCGATATCTTTAACCAGGGTTTTGTTTCCGACTAAAGTCGATTCATTCCTGGAAAGCGAACGTAAAAGCATACGCATCTTGTGCGGATTACGTTTCCTTCCTGCCCCTTCATGCATATCTTTAGTTACCAAAGAATCAATATA
Organism: Urmitella timonensis; assembly: GCA_900120415.1. GTDB lineage: Bacteria > Actinomycetota > Actinomycetes > Actinomycetales > Actinomycetaceae > Varibaculum > Varibaculum timonense_A. Next base: position 644,978 of record FQLW01000005.1, read on the forward strand.
ACTCTCGGGAATAACTGCGCAATCTTCCTCCGCCATATCGATGTTTTCTGGCCACCCCCCTCTCACGATGAGGCGGGCAAGTTTTTCCAGGTCCACTTCGCCCACGTATCCCGTTTTAACCGTTCCTTGCAATAGGCTAGACAGAGATACTTCTCCGGTGGAATCACCTGATTCATACAGACTCATAGGATGCATGCGCAGGGTTACTATTCTTCCTACCCCGGAGTGGAATACCTTGTGCTCACCTTCATTGACTTTCAAAGCGGTTGAACCAGTCAGGAGAAATTTCCCTTTTTTCCGATCCGTGTCACACTCATGCCGTACTGCATCCCAAATCTCGGGAACAATCTGCCATTCATCAATCAATTGAGGACTTTGATGAGTAAAAATGTATTTGGGATTAACCCCTGCCAGGTCACGCTGACTTCGATCCGTTAGATAACTCACGCTATTTGCATGCGCCAAGCTTGTCCAGGTCTTTCCGCACCACTTCGGTCCCTCAACACAGACAGCTCCGAAGATGTTTAAGTATCTTGCGATTTTTTCGTCAATAAGTCTTGACCGATATCCTGGTTTTATTAAGCTCATTACCCCACCTCTAAAAGAAGTCTACCTGGGCATTGAGCACTTTTCAAGCAATTCATTGAGCACTTTTCAGAGAATTTGTTGAGCACTTTTCAAGCAATTCATTGAGCACTTTTCAGAGAATTGTTCCTATGAGTAGTCAGAGGATTACTACCTCCCTGCTAACGCATTACGTTATTAACGCTAGACGTTAAATTTGAATTCGACTACGTCTCCGTCTTGCATCACGTAGTCTTTGCCCTCTTGGCGCAGCTTTCCGGCCTCACGCGCAGCGTGAATCGAACCCAGTTCCACTAGCTCATCAAACCCGATAATCTCGGCTTTAATGAATCCCCGTTCGAAATCACTGTGAATTACCCCGGCGGCTTGGGGGGCTGTCCAGCCTTTACGAATCGTCCAGGCGCGGGACTCTTTTTCCCCAGCCGTCAAATAAGTTTGCAACCCCAAAGTATCGAAACCCACCCGAGCTAACTGGTCAAGACCGGACTCGCTTTGCCCGGACTCTTCCAGCATTTCCCGCGCGTCCTCTTCATCCAGTTCTACTAGATCCGCTTCAAACTGGGCATCTAAGAAAATCGCTTTCGCTGGCGCAACTAGATTCTCTAATTCTTGGCGTTGCCCCTCATCGAGTAACTGATCCGCATCCATATTGAACACGTAGATGAACGGCTTCAAAGTCATCAGTTGGAATTCTTTCAGCAGTTCTTTATCCAGTTCATCGTGGGCAGATAGCAGCGCTCCGTCCTCTAAAATCGCCTGGGCTTTCTTTACTTCTGCCAGTACTTCCGGTTCGGTTTTGCGCCCTCGGACTTCCTTTTCTAAGCGGGGAACCGCTTTTTCTAGAGTCTGCAGGTCGGCGAGAACCAGTTCGGTAGAAATAGTTTCAATATCGGAAGTCGGATCAATCTTGCCATCTACGTGCACCACGTCGGGGTCGCTAAACACCCGGGTTACCTGGCAAATCGCGTCAGCTTCCCTAATGTTTGCCAAAAACTGGTTACCGAGTCCCTCCCCTTGGGAGGCGCCCTTCACGATTCCCGCAATATCAACGAAAGAAACCGTGGCGGGCACAGTTTTCGCCGAATTAAACATTTCGGTTAGTTTTTTCAGGCGTGGATCCGGCAGCGGGACCACCCCCACGTTGGGGTCAATAGTCGCGAACGGATAATTCGCTGCTAATACGGTTGCGCGGGTGAGCGCATTGAACAAAGTTGATTTACCAACGTTAGGTAATCCTGCAATCCCAATTGTTAAAGCCACGTCTCTACCTTATCTAAGCGTTAAAGCCGGGGGAAAATCACTACCTCGCCAACCTAGACCGCGCCATTGATAGTGCGAATTATTTCGGCAATCGAAGTATAGAACTCCCCTGCCCGATTTATAGGGAGCAGCACCGCCAGTATTACCAGCATCATTGCAGCTACGCACCCTAGCAATGCTCGCAGATAGGACGCACGCGCCGCTTTTTCCATTATCTTTGGCACGAAGCGAACCACGAGCGCCAAAGCCAAGATGGCTATAGCAGCTACGGCAGTAATGGTCCCCAAACCCATCAGTGAAAATACTCCCGGATTTTTTTGCGGGATTAGCGCGGAATCGGCTCCCAAGATTTGCGAAACCTTTGGGGCTTTAGTGGTGCGAATCTGCTGCCACCAGCGGTAAAGGTCGGGCATTTGGTCGCGCCAAGTAGCCCAGTTGTGCCCTCCTTCGGCTTTAACATTCAACTGTAGACGGTCGCCAGGTGCTAACTGCGCCGCGGAGAACGCTTTTGCGATATGGATAGATTCTCTGTCCAATTGCGCCCCAAACACGTACATATCTAATGTCCAAGGGCGCGGCCTGCTTATTAAAGAAGACAAAGTATTATCTTGGAACGTTTTTCCAGAACGCACCCCCCAATTTCCAACAATCGGCTGATCATAGCCAGAAAGTACGCCACTAGCTCCAAAGACATCCCCATATAAAACCCCCAGGCGGGCGGCACAATACGCCCCGGAAGAATTACCGGCAATCATCCAATCCTGACGGTTATCGGAAACATTGGGAAACACCGAGCGAATCATTTTCGGAATATCGAAACTGAGCCAAGTCGCTGTTTGCGCCCCTCGCTGAACATTTGCACAGGTAGGCGCTTTAAGATTCACGTTGCCTTCGGGAATAACCACAATCGTGGGAGCAATTTCCCCCTGGTCAATCGCTTTTTGTAAAGTACCGGAAAAATCTAGGGCGCGAGCAACCGAAACAGGAGAACCGGGATAGCCGTGAATAAACTCTAAAACGTTATAGGTTTTTGAACGGTCTTGCGGGTCATATCCCTCGGGTGTCCACACAATAACCTGCTCTTTTACCCCCGATTTTGGACCGGAAAATACCGTTACTTCTCCGCCCTTAGCGGAAGGCTTGAAACTGGGGAACCACTGTTCTTGACCCGGTAATGCCGAAGCGGTTTGCGGGTTCATTTTCTGTGATTGCGAGGACGCGGAAGCAGTTTTTTTAAGCTCCTCACCCCTTAGGGTATCGGTAATTGTCACCTTGGTTGTTTGCTTATTAGTCAGCATTTCCCACAGCTCAACTGGGCTAGAGAAATACTGCATTGGGCGATTAATAACCAAAGCGATTGCTATTACCTGCACTATCGCCACCAATAGGACTAACCCGGTGGAACGCAGCGCCTTTCCAGGTTTGCGAATCATCTGCGGTAAAGCTAGCAGAGCCCCTACAGCCAGTAGGCAGGAAATAATAACGAATGGTAAAGAAGCTAACACCTATTCTCCTAGCAGGTATGCCCCGGATCGTTTGTGCGCCGGCGGTTATTAGTCTTAATTATTCCAGCTTCTGTCAGTTCTTTACGTAAAGGTAAAGGCAGCGCGAAAGTTACTGTTTCCCGGGCAGTTTCTACTTCTTGCACGTCCGCAAAACCCCAGTGGGCAAGTTGCTCCAAAACTTCCTTTACCAGCACTTCCGGTACTGAAGCTCCCGAGGTAACCCCTACCGTTTGCGTCTGACTAAACCATTCTTTTCGCATCTCGGAAGCTGTATCAATCCGGTAGGCGCACTTTGCTCCCCCCTCGAGGGCAACTTCTTTCAACCTCACCGAATTCGAGGAATTTGCCGAACCTACGACAATGACAACCTGAGCGGCTTCCGCAATCTTCTTTACTGCACCTTGGCGGTTTTGGGTAGCGAAACAGATATCTTCACTGGGAGGATCGTTGAGATTTGGGAAACGTTCCCGCAGCTTCTCTACGGTTTGCCTAGTCTCATCTAAACTTAGCGTGGTTTGAGAAAGCCAGACTACTTTTTCCTGGTCGCGCACCTGCACTTGGTTCACGCTCTCTAGATCTCCCACTACCTGAATATGGTCGGGAGCTTCCCCCTGAGTGCCTTCTACTTCCTCGTGCCCAGCGTGTCCCACCAGCACAATGTCATAGTCAGCTTTGGCGAAACGCAGGGCTTCGCGGTGGACTTTAGTCACCAGCGGGCAGGTGGCATCGACGGTTTTAAGTCCCCGACGCTTGGCTTCTTCGCGCACCGCCGGCGATACTCCATGGGCGGAGAACACTACCCTTGCTCCGGCAGGTACTTCATCTAGTTCGGTCACAAAACGCGCACCTTTAGCGCTCAATTGCTCTACCACAAACTTGTTATGCACGATTTCTTTACGCACATAAACCGGCGCACCATAGAGAGCCAACGCTTTTTCTACCACGTCAACCGCGCGATCTACTCCCGCGCAGTAGCCACGCGGAGCCGCTAGAAGCACTTTCTTTTCTGCCACATATATATCCTACTAAGGTATTATGCCTGATGCCCATCGGCTAAACACTGTTTATACCGCAGAGCTCATCTATGCTAGCGACCCGAAGTTGCCGATACAATAAAGCGGTGCAAACAAATCAGTCCCAGCCCGGCATCTCGCTTGCCCCCACTGCGGCGCAAACTACCCGCGATAATCCCTGGCCACTCTCGCTGCTGACCCAAAATATAAAGAAATATGTCAGCCGGATGTCTCGGCTTTGGGTATGCGGGCAGGTAGTGGAATATAAGCCCCGCCCCGGCTCCCGGATGGCGTTTTTTGTACTGCGAGACACAAAAGAAACCACCTCGATGACAGTGAAATGTTTCCCTACCGTGCTTGACCAGGTGGAAAGTGATTTTTCTGAGGGCGCGCAGGTAGTAGTACTCGCCAAACCAGACTTTTATGAAGGCTCGGGGTCGCTCTCCTTATTTGCTAACGAAGTGCATACAGTGGGAGTCGGTAATCTACTGGCTCAGATTGAGCAGTTACGGAAAAAGCTAGCGGCAGAAGGTCTATTTTTAGAGACAAACAAGCAACCCTTGCCGGTGATTCCGGACAAAATTGGTTTAATCGTAGGGCGCAACGCTAAAGCCAAACAGGACGTGATGGTAAATGCTTTGGCTCGTTGGCCACTTGCCGAGTTTGAGGTGCGGGAAGTGGCAGTGCAAGGACCCGCCTGCGCCCAGGAAGTAACCCGGGCTTTACAAGAGCTGGACTTTCTGCCCGAAGTGGAAGTGATTGTGATTTCCCGCGGCGGCGGAGCGGTGGAAGATTTGTTGCCATTTTCTGAGGAATCTTTGGTGCGGGCAGCAGCGGCGGCGCGCACCCCCCTAGTTTCCGCTATCGGGCATGAAGAGGACGCTCCCCTGCTAGATTTCGTAGCTGACTATCGGGCTTCTACCCCTACTGATGCTGCCCGGAGGATTGTGCCTGATTTACGAGAAGAAACCTTGGGGCTGGAAAATGCGCGTAGCCGTTTACGCACCCTAATATCCGCCCTCCTCGATCAACATCTCGGACAGTTAGCTAGTTTTAGGGCGCGACCAGTTATGGCTGATCCGGCGGCTGTAATTGCCGCGCAAGAGCAATCTTTAGCATTAGCTAGTCAGCATCTACGTTTTCGTTTTGAAACCAGCCTACAAAATCAGGTGACCTCACTTAATGGATGGAAAGATGCTCTGAAAGCATATTCTCCGCAAGCTATTTTGGAACGTGGGTACAGCATTTTGCGTTCCCCGTCCGGAAGTGTAATTAACTCGGTTTCACAGGTTAATAAAGGTGATTTGCTCGAAGCCATTTTCCCTGATGGAAGCGCAGTTACAAAAGTTTTTGGCACCAATGCGAAAACCACTCCAGGAGGTAAAAATGAGTGAAACAGACTCTCAGATTCCGGTATCGGAGCTGTCGTATGAACAAGCCCGCGAGCAGTTAGTATCAGCTATTGGGCAGCTAGAGGCAGGTAAACTGGGATTAGAGGAATCCTTGGAGGTTTGGCAGCGCGGAGAGGAACTAGCTAAACACTGCCAAGCTTTTCTTGATCGGGCTAAAGCCCGTCTAGATCAGGTAAAACAGGCGGATTAGCCCCTACAGCACCTATTTGTTGTGACAGTAGGGGCATACCCGACGGCGCCCCTACTGGTAGGGAGTTACTTCTAATAGCTCTACTTTAATTTTCTTGCCATTGGGTGCTTCATAATCTACGCTTTCGCCTACCTTATGTCCCATTATGGCTTTTCCTAAGGGAGCATCTGGGGAATAAACATCCATATCTACATCGGGGATGGCTTCCCGTGACCCCATCAGGAATGTTACTTCACGGCGTCCTAAAGTAGCTTTTACTACCATTCCAGGCTCGACTATGCCGTCATCTGCTGGAGGCTTGCCAACTTCGGCGTTTTCAATAATTTCTTTTAACTGTAAAATGCGGGTTTCATTCCAGGATTGTTGTTCGCGCGCGGCGTGGTAGCCACCGTTTTCTTTTAAGTCTCCCTCTTGACGGGCTTCATCGATGCGACGAGCGATTGCTGGGCGTTCCACTTCTTCGAGGTTGCGCAGTTCGTCTTGCAGACGATCATAAGATTCTTGGGTCATCCAGGTCTTGTCTGCCATATTGTTCTCCTAAGCTCATATACAAAAGACTGACCGCGCCGAGCGCGGTCAGTAAATAGCAGTTTTCAGTCTAACAAATCGCGGTAACGCTGGCTATTAATTTTGCTGGTTGCAAAATGGCAGCTAAGCACTAGGACAATACTGCGAAATAGGCGGCGATACAGATACACACCCAGCCCGCTACCGTTCCACTGTGGAATATCTCGTGATAGCCAAAATACTTTGCGTCTCTACCCGGCCAGCGAATCCCGTAAAAAATTGCCCCAATTGAATAACACAGCCCCCCGGCAATGAGCAGCCAGATAACCGCCCATCCCCCGGCTATGAGGATGGGGTTCATATACCACAGCGCTACCCACCCTAGAAGAATATAGATGGGGACATATACCCAGCGAGGAGCATTAACCCAAAAAACTGATAGGAAAATACCAAGTAATGCCCCTAGCCATACTATTAATAGTAGATGGGTAGTTTGCGATTTGTTTAGTAGGGATACCGCTATTGGGGTATATGACCCGGCAATCAGCAAGAATATATTACAGTGATCTAGGCGTCTCATCACCCCGTAGCCCCGCCTACCCCAAGGAACCCGGTGATATAGGGCGGAAACTCCAAATAACAGCAAAGAGCAAACTAGAAAAACCGCACACGCCCACCGTTTTTCCACGTTATCAGCAAGGCAAAGCATAACTATTGAGGCTGCTAAAGCTAGTGGTGCGGTTCCGGCATGAATCCAGCCACGCATTTTAGGTTTATAACCGTAAGCATCTTTCCTATCCACTTCGGATAACCGATTTTGAGTTTCGCTTTGGCTTTGCACTGTCCCCTCCTGAGCTGGTGAAAACTTTATGCAATCATCAATAACCTACGGTAGCGTAACTTATCGAGGGTGTCAAACATCTCCTAGGCGGGGTAAAATCCTAATGTCTACCTCATAAAGGAGCGAGATTGAGCCACCTAAGTAACCTGGTATATCGCCTATATGCCCGCAACCTAGAGAAAGCGCTGCCCACCGAATCGCTGCCGCGTCATGTGGGAGTAATTCTTGATGGTAATCGGCGCTGGGCTCGTCAAATGGGTGCTAAATCTGAAACCGGTCATAAGGTTGGAGCTGATAAAGCACTAGAGTTCCTGGGGTGGAGTGAAGAGGTAGGTATCCAGCTAGTAACTCTCTGGATGCTCTCAACAGACAACCTCCGTCGTTCCGGAGAGGAATTAGACAAACTCTTTGACATAATCTGCGCAGTAGTAGAACAAATTTCATCCCAAGGGCATTGGCATCTGCGTTTACTGGGAAACCTATCCCTCTTACCTAAGCCGGTACAACAGCGCCTAAGCCAAGCAGTAACTAACTCTTGCCAGGACTCTCCCCTAACCGTAAATATCGCGGTCGGTTACGGAGGAAGAGAAGAAATAACCGAGGCGGTACGCGATTTACTACTTGAAAAAGCCAGTTCAGGGACAGATTTACAATCCGTAGCCGAGAACCTGTCAGTAGATGAGATTACCTCTCACCTCTATACCGCCGGTCAGCCCGACCCGGATTTAGTTATCCGCACCTCTGGTGAACAGCGTCTTTCCGGGTTTCTCCTATGGCAATCTACCCATTCTGAATACTATTTCTGTGAAGCGTTCTGGCCAGACTTCCGCAAGATTGATTTCTATAGGGCGCTGCGTGATTTCGCTTTACGCGAGCGTCGCATGGGAAAATAACCCCCGCTGCGCATTAGCTGTTTCCCGTCAGTCTTTAGAGTTCCCCTCAGACCCCTCGCCCTTAGTCATAGCTACCTTTTGGGAGTGTATCGTATCTTCAATTTTCTTTTGGGCTCCTACCTCAAAATCGGTTTTAGCATCTCCCGGAACAGTCTGGTTCGGATCGGAACTAGCGAACTCGCTGAGCGCATCCTGAATCTGCAACTGTACTTTTTCAGCTTTTTTGGCATGTTCATAAGGAGTTTTATTCTCACCATTCTTTTCGGCCAGAGCCTTTGCCTCCCGAGCCTCAGATAGATTTTGGTCACTGGGACGAGAGGATTCTGCAAGTTCTTTATCTAGCAAACCAGGAGGTCCTCCCGGTCTATCTTGCTGATAGTTGAGGCGGATAAAGCTGTCATATCCTTTCAGGTAGAGCACCGTAGTATTTATAAACGCCAGCAACGGTACCGCAAATACGGCTCCAATGATTCCTACAGATGCCCCGCCAGCTGCAACCGCCAATAGAACCGCTACTGGATGCAAACTGACCGCATTAGACATTAATGCTGGTTGAAGCAGATTTGATTCCAATTGCTGCACAACCAGGATAATAATCACCATCACTACCGCGGTAGTAAACCCTTTATCAACCAGGGCAATTGCTACTGCCATCATGCCAGAGATGATAGCGCCCAAAATAGGCACGAACGCAGCCAAGAAAACCAGCATCCCCAAGGGAATCGCTAAAGGAACCCCGATAATAAAGGCTCCTCCCCCAATACCAATCGCATCAATAGCAGCAACTAGACATTGAGTGCGGGTATACGCCCCCAAAGTAACCCAACCGCGAATGGCGGCTTCGTTCAAAGGATTGCGTGCCGACCGGGGTAAAAGACGTAAAAACCATTGCCAAATCTTTCTTCCGTCCTTAAGAAAGAAGAATAGGCAGAATAACGCGGTAAGAAGCCCGGTAAAGGCGGAGGCCACAGCCGACATAGTGCCCAGGGCATTACTGGCAAGCCAGGAGGCGTTCTTACGGGCATAATTTTGGATTTGCTCTTGGGCTTGTGCCCATAGGTCAGACACCGTGTTGGTATCAAGTTGCAAAGGACCGGTAGCTAACCATTGAATCCCCTCATCAATGCCGTCTTTAGTGCGCGAAACCAAGTTCGGAAGTTCCGAAGCAAGCTGGGTAGTAGCCACCGAAATCATCGCGGTAACTACCCCCAAACCGATAAGCAAGGTTACGGTTGCCGCCAGAGTACGCGGAAAATGTAGTTTAATAAACAGCAGTCGCAAAAGCGGCTCTAAAAGCACAGCTAGCAAAACGGCGATTGCCGCCGGAACCACTATTATTTGAATTTTGCTAATTACAAAAACTAACCCGGCGAACGCGCCAGCAATCACCAGCATCCGCCATGACCAATCTGCTGCTACCCGCAGGGTGAGAGGAACCGCAGTTTCTTGCGGGGTAGCTTCCCTGTCGTTTTCTTTCATCTGCGGCATTTCCTCGCGATAAGAGGGCATTTCGGGATGTGGTGCGGACGACTTATTCCTTGCCGAGGACAGTGAATCCACTAGATTTCTGGCTGTTTTGGTAAAGCGTTCAAGACGAAAGGTCATAGTTAAAGGGTATCAGCGCCTCCGACCCTATTAGTAAAGCAGCAGATAACAGCGATACTATTAACCGCTGTAGGAACTAATTCTTGAGTGGCAACGGGGCTAGCGGGTCATACGAGAAATGAATTGCCCCGACTCTTCGTCTATTAAACTCAAGCCGTCCATAGTGAAACCATTAATTCGCAAAAATCTGCGCTTTAGCTGGTCAGAGCGCAGCACCCAAATCTGTGCGGGAGTATCGTGATCAAGTACATAGTCCAGTAAACGTTGAGCTACTTGCGGTGAATAGAATTGCTCAATCACCCCAAAAAAGGCAATATCCAGGTCGCGGGGAGCCGGTCCTAAGTTATGGTCGTTTAGAGAAGACTTTCTTACATAAGCCATTCCCACTACCTGCCTACCCCGCGAAGCAAAAGCAATAGCGCGCCCTTTAGTTTGCAAAATCTGCTCATGCCAATAGCCAACTAAAGCCTCTTCGGTATATTTTTCCCAAAACGATTCTGGAGCCGCATGACCGATAGTCTCGGTGAGAATCTGGTAGTGTGCCATAGCTGCACCGGCAGCATCAACCAGAGTTGGGGTTCTCACAATCACCGACATGGCAGATTCCTTTCAACAAAAAATGGGGGCAGCTACTACTTATTTATATAGCAGCTGCCCCCATAAACAGAGCAATTAAGCTAGTTATCTCGAAGAATAGCGATAATCCGCAAAATCTCGACATAGAGCCACACCACGGTGACCATAATCCCTAGGGCGCAGCTCCAAGACATTTCTTTATCGACTCCCAGACGCACGCCCTCGCGAACCATATCAAAATCTGAGATTAGTGACATTGCGCCGAAAATCACTGCAAATAGCCCCACCAGCAGTCCTAAGGGTAGCCCGAATAGCGTGATTTGATCCAAGTTGCCAACTGCGCTAGCTGGGGTGAGCACCGCCAAAACCATAGCTAGAAGCCGATAAACCACGATTCCTACTATGCCAACCAGCATTATCTTCATGAACTTTGAATTCACCCGCACCAGCCCAGTTTTAAACAGCACCAGGCAGGTTACAAACACCGCGGCCGTACCCAGCAACGCTTGAATCACAATACCCGGGTAGGTGTATTCGAAGAAAGCAGAGATTCCCCCGATAAACAGCCCCTCGAAGAGGGAATAACCCAAAGTAATCGCCGCGGAAGGTTTTTGGCGGAACGAAGAAACTAGCACCAGCGCAAACGCCACCAGAGCGGAGACGGAAGAAATGGTGAGCATAGTTCCGGCATTCGCAGTCAGATCATTTACTCCCCAGAACCACAGCGCCGCAGCGGCTAAAATCATCACCCCGAAACTTGCCCCGGTACGCACCAGCACATCATCCAGGGTCATAGGGCGGGAAATTCTTTGCGCAGCCCCAAGCGGCTCCGCCTGATTGTAGGCAGTCCCATTATTGGCAGTATGAGGGTCATACTCAGATGTCCCCACCGGGGTGGCGCTCTGCGGGTAAACCGGGTTTCCTGCTGAGGTATTCTCTCCATAAGGGGCGTTAGTTCCTACCTGGTACCCAGGCATTTCAGGATACCCGGCAGGGGTGCGGCGCATTTGTTCGCCCACTTGATTCATAACCGGATTTGCCATCTGAATCTCTCTTTCTGTAGGTGTTTGCCGTTTTCCAGTTGCGACTATGGCAGTCCGCCTGCGAAAGCGTCAAAGCCAAGAACACTGTCACTAGAGAAAACGTTAGCGAGTGTTCCTTAAAAAAATCTGGATAAGTTCAGAAAGAAAAATGGAGAGTACCCCCGGTCGGACTCGAACCGACACTGGACTGATTTTAAGTCAGCTGCCTCTACCGATTGGGCTACGGGGGCCTACCAGGATTTTTACCCCGGTAAGACCGGGAATATCAGGTAGGTTTGCTGTTCTTTAGGCATAGCCCGCAGAAAAGCACCACTGTCATATTAAACCTTAGGCGCTGCCGATTGTCGAAACGAATAACCGTTAAAGTAAAGATATGAGCGAAAAACGCGAAGAGAAATTCAAGGTATCCGCTGACAATAAAGCTCAGCGAGATATTCATTACTATCCATTAGAAAAAGATGTTGAAGAGCTGGTTAGTCCCCCTGACTACCAGGATTTAGCGGCTCCCCACCCCAAGGACTACACCGAGAAGGCTCCCCACGGGGTGGCAACCTCGATTAAAAGAATCCTGGCAAACGATATCGTTGCCGGAATGATTTTGGTCTTTGCTGCAATCTTCGCTCTGCTATTAGCGAATGCCCCCTCCCCGGTGCGCGAAGCATATATGGCTCTTTCTAACTTTGAATTTGGCCCCAGTTCGCTAGGACTGCACCTGTCGGTTCATGAATGGGCACAGGACGGCATATTGACTTTGTTTTTCTTTACCGTGGGACTTGAGCTAAAACAAGAGTTCGCGATTGGTTCATTGCATAACATTAGGGTCGCAGCCATGCCGATTATCGCCGCAATATTCGGCATGATTGGTCCAGCCGGTGTCTACCTGATAGGAACTGCGATTTCAGGGGATAATGCCTGGCACGGGTGGGCGATTCCCACCGCTACCGATATTGCTTTCGCAGTGGCAATATTGCAAATCTTTGGTCGCGGTCTGCCGCTAGCTGCGCGTACCTTCTTACTGACCCTAGCGGTTGCCGATGATCTAGGTGGGATTTTAGTAATTGCTATCTTCTACGCCACCGGGATGAACTTTTTATCGCTGCTGCTGGCATTGGTCTGCGCCGCGATTTTCGGTTTCTTAGCCCAAAGACGAATTGGACGCTGGTGGATACTGATTCCTCTGGGCATAGTGACCTGGTATTTCATGTTTGACTCGGGAGTACATGCCACTATTTCCGGGGTGCTGTTGGGAATGACAGTACCCGCCAAGCAGCGACCAAATGAGGAAGAACCAGAAACTGAGCGCTTAACCGAGGCCGTTAATCCCTTTAGCGCGGGACTCGCAGTGCCGATATTCGCATTCTTCGCTGCCGGGGTAAACGTAGTGGATGTGGCAGGAGGCCCCCTCAACGTGATTACTCACCCGATAGCAATTTCGGTGATGCTAGCAATGCCGTTGGGAAAGTTCCTGGGTATCTTCGGTTCAGTGGCTTTATTCACCAAGGTTACCCCGCTTACCTTAGGTGAGGGCGTAGGAATGCGCGATGTGCTCCCGATTTCTATAACCGCTGGTATCGGTTTTACGGTGGCACTATTGATTTCCCACCTAGCCTTTAGAGGGGACGCGGAGCTTACCCAAGCTGGCTCCCTCGGGGTGCTAATGGGGACTCTCGCATCGGTGATAATAGCCGCAGTTGCCTTGAAGCTGCGAGTTAAACATCTTAAGGACGCAGAATAAATCTGTTCTGTATCTATTAGCTGACATCTGCTTCTAATCCCCCTAGACTTTACTCTCCAGGTAGCAGCCCTTTTGCTAGGCGGCTACAGAGCGGAGTCTAGGGGGATTAACAGTATTAAGATTCCCTTTTAGGTAGCTTTCCGCTATAGGGGGATTTTCGTCCTCGAAACCTACTGTTCGAGGACGCGCGCCTCCCCCAGTAGCGCTGCAAAATCAGGACATTCTTGCGCAGCGACCGCTAGATATTTACTAGGTAGTAACAAACGGTTATAGCCTAGCTCAGCTGCCTGCGCAAAGAATCCTGCCGAGATTTTACGGGGCGCTTTTAACAGCCCAGCGCTTTGCGCCCCCTCCTGCAATAGCCCCTGTCTAAGACCAAGCGCTGCCAACGCTTCCTGGGGTTTTTGATAGGCGAGGGCGACTTTCAGGTTTTCTCCCACTTCCGGTAGAGACACCAAATCAACGATGCGTTCAAAACCGAAACTAAAACCAACCGCCGGTACGTCTCGTCCTAACCAGCGTCCTACTACCCCGTCATAGCGTCCCCCGCCACAAATCGAAGATCCAGAGGCAGTGTGGGAGACTTCAAAAATAGGCCCGGTGTAGTACCCCATACCACGCACCAAAGTGGGGGTGAACTTGATTTTAATATCGGGGCAGATTTTACCTACCTGAGCAGCAATTTCACCCAGGTCATATAGCGGCAGCTCGGTTTGTAAACCAGATACTTCCAAAGTTTTCGTATCTGCTTGCAGGTCTACAGCGGAAATGCTAGCTACCGCTGCAACCAAAGATTGAGCTTGACTATCACTAGCAATCTCGTGAGTAACCAGTTCTTTAATCACTGCCTCTTGACCGATTTTCTCCAGCTTATCCAAGGTGATAAAGGCACTATCCTGCTTATCGCCATCAATACCGGCAGCCCTCATCAGGTCACGCAGGAAACGGCGATCATTGATCAACACGGTAGAGTCTTTGTCTAACCCCAGTTTGGTGACAGCACTCCATGCGGTCGCTAAGATTTCGACCTCTGCACTAAAAGAACTCTCCCCCAAAATATCGATATCTACCTGGTTAAACTGGCGGAAACGCCCCTTTTGCGGACGCTCGGCGCGCCAAACCGGGCCGGTTTGGAAAGCACGGAACACATTCGGCAGTTCTGCCTGGTGAGTAGCGAAATAACGGGTTAAAGGCAGGGTCAAATCGTAGCGCAAACCCAAGTCTGCCGCGTCTCCAGGCAAAATAGCTTCCTGCGGGGCAAGACCGCGCCGCATAACCTGGAAAATCATTTTCTCGTTCTCTCCGCCCTGCCCGGATTGGAGGCGACCAATAGGCTCTAGAGCGGGAGTTTCCAGCTCCATAAAGCCTAAAGAAGTATAGGTTTCACGCAGCACAGCCAGAACCCGTTCCCGCCAGGCTTTTTCAGTGGGTAAAAAATCTCGCATTCCGCGAGTAGCAACTATTTTTCCAGACATGGTTTAAACTTTAGCATTAGCTAAAGCGAGCTGAGTTTAGCAATCGAAAGCCCTCTAGGCTTCCGGTAAAAACAAAACTAAATAAAAAGCGTTGTACCCCCAACGGGATTCGAACCCGTGTCTACGCCGTGAGAGGGCGGTGTCCTAGGCCTCTAGACTATGGGGGCGTAGAAAAAGAACAATTGTTCTTACTTCGCTGGGGTACCAGGACTTGAACCTAGAACAACTGAACCAGAATCAGCCGTGTTACCGATTACACCATACCCCAAGGGCTGTTCAACTAAGCTGACGCTTAATCGCACAGTCACCTACTTTAACCCAGTAGGTTATCCCGCTTCAAATCATTTCGTTGTGTGACTAATCACCAGTTATTATTACTATTGCAGGTGGGTTAATAGTTGCTGCAAACGTTTAACGGTGGAGTCTTTTCCTAGTATCCCAATCGAATCGAACACCGGAATCGACACGTTAGATCCAGTTATTGCCACAAATAAAGGCTGGAATGCGATGCGGGGTTTCAGACCCATTTCTTCTACCATGACTTTACTCATCGCATCTTTTACGGTCTGGGAATCGCCGATAGTTCCGACCTGCCCCACTTCGCCCTCCGGCAAGGCTTTAATCACTTCGATAGCTGCGGCTAGTACTGCGGTGGCATTGTCTTTGAGTTTGCGCAAAGGTTTTTCCTGATATTCCACTTTTTCATCGGGGATAAATAGGAAACCGAGTAAAGATTTTGCCTGTGAAAGTACCTGCATTCTGCTTTGAGCTAGCGGGGCAGCGATTCTAAGCAGTTCACGTTCGTTTTCTTGAATATCATCCCAAGTATCTTGGCTAAGGAAACCGCCAGCATACAGGTAGGGAACGATTCGCTTAGTAAAATCATCAGAATCTAACAGCCGGATATGATCGGCATTAATTGCAAGGGCTTTTTTAGAATCAAAACGCGCCGGATTCGGATTAACATCATGAATATCAAAGGCTGCTACCAGCTGTTCTTTGCTAAAGATATCCTCATCAGCTGACAGTGACCAGCCTAATAGCGATAAATAATTGAGCATTCCCTCGGGAATCATTCCATTTTCTCGATGGAGCAACAGATTCGATTCAGGATCGCGTTTTGATAGTTTCTTGTTTCCTTCCCCCATTACATAAGGTAAATGCCCAAACTCGGGAATTCGGTCGGTAATGCCCAGCTCAATTAAGGCACGGTAAAGCACAATTTGTCGCGGGGTAGACGAGAGTAGGTCTTCCCCGCGCAGCACATGGGTAATATGCATCAGGGCATCATCTACCGGATTAACCAGGGTATATAGGGGGTCACCACCGCCACGCACAATCACATAATCGGGTACTGATCCCGCTTTGAAAGTAATATCTCCCCGCACCAAGTCAGTGAAAGAAATATCTTCATCGGGCATCCGCATCCGCAGTACCGGCTGGCGTCCTTCTGCCCGGAAAGCAGCAATCTGTTCCTCGGTGAGGTTGCGGTCAAAGCCGTCATAACCTAGCTGAGGATTGCGCCCGGCGGCTTTATGGCGAGCCGCTACTTCCTCAGGAGTGGAATAGGATTCATAGGCATATCCCCCCGCAAGCAGCTTTTGGGCAATATCTTTATAAATCTCCATCCGCTGGCTCTGCCGATACGGACCATAGGAGCCCCCCTTATCCACACCCTCGTCCCAATCTAGCCCTAACCAGCGCAAAGACTCTAGGATTTGTTGAAAAGATTCTTCTGAGTCGCGTTTGGCATCGGTATCCTCAATCCGGAAAACAAAAGTACCGCCAGTGTGACGCGCATATGCCCAGTTAAATAGGCAGGTACGCACCATTCCCACATGGGGAGTACCGGTTGGGGACGGACAAAAACGCACGCGAATATCGGAAACAGACTCCGAAGTCATACCTAAAGTCTCCTTATTAAAAGTCGGAAGTTCGTCCTTATTCTACTTCCTTGCCCATTCCTTTCTCGAAACTGCCGCTAAACCTCCGACCCTACCAGCTTCCCCTGAAGCTAGGCGTTTGCCGAACGCCACTCACTTACCCTGGTTTAAGCAGCTGGCGATAATTATTAGGGCGAGCGCGTCCTCGGAAAAGAAATCCCTAAAAGCTGAAGCAGAAAAGCTAAAAAGCCATCTCTATCGGCAGGTAACTAGCGGGAAGCGCTGACCACCAGGTTTTCGAGCGCTCCAATACCACTAACCATTGCCTGAATACGCTGACCAGGACGTAACGGTTCCGGCAGGTACATTCCGCCCACAATCACTACGTCCCCAGGCAGCAAGGTCATCATGGCACTAACCTTAGCGAACGCATCACCTACGCGGTAGCTAAAATCACTGCTATTTGCGGTTGCGACCTCCACTCCGTCCACTTGGGCGTTAAATGTTACCTGGTCGGGATCGAAAGTAGGATCTACCACAATCCAAGGACCGAGCGGAGCTGAAGTGTCCCAAGCTCGGCGCTGACAAGCTCCCAGTTTTTCTTTGCCCAAGCTACAGTCAAGACCGATAGTCCACCCCGCTATAACCTGGTCAAGATCATCAGATAGGACATTTTTGCAAATAGTTTTGACCACTGCCGCTAACCCGACAAAAATCTGGGTGTTACCTCCGCCCCAGGCGGGGATAGCAATCGGGTCATCTGGACCAATAACCGCAGTATTGGGTTTGATAGCCACCTGTGGAAATTGCGTTATTTCAACACCGACAGAGTCTGCGCCGCAGTCTTCCTCGCAATTTAAAGGCTGATTTTGAAAACAGCTAACGACTTTCGAGCGAGGAATTACTGGAGATAGCAGCCGTGCCTCCTCTAAAGTATAAAGCTGCCCGGAGGGTTCGGCCTTTTGGAATAGGGGGTCACCTTTTAAGGCAACTAACCGTTCACTTCCATCTTCTAACGCACCGTAAATGAGGGAATCATCAATCCGAAATCGCACAATCTTCATAGAGCCAAGTTTAACGCCCTTGCTAAAGTAGAAAGGATGAGCGAAGGAGGAATAGTTGAGCCTACTCGATGATTCAGCTAACAATTTGCCTAATAAGCCCTGGCATAGGCTACTTGATGCTATGTTTTCCCCCACGCATCCTCCAGTTAAACCTGGAAGTGATTTAGGAATTTGCATCGAATTAGACGGTTCTTTTCATCCGTTACGCCGCGAGGTTTCGGGGGCTTGGACTCGAAGTCGTGCCAGTTGGCGCGACCTTTGCCAAACAAAATGGGAATCGGTTTGTGCCGGATTAGATAGGACGCAGCTAAGCTGCTTGCGACAGGTGGCTCCACTTTTACTAAAGGCTCCTCATATGCGTTCCGCCAGTGACAATACCGAAATTTCACTGGCCATGCGCCAATTGGCTCGCGCCGGTTTTGGATTCGCCACCGGAAGCGAGAAACTCACTAATCTAAAGTTTTCTTCTGCCCTAGCTAGTCCGTTCCTGGACTTTTCTTCCCGCGGGGATCTGGTGCTGCGTTTCGGGGTAGACTTTTCTGGCACTAACCATGATTTACGAGTATCTGCTTCTACCTGCATAGCTGCCGGTTCTCAAATCGTGGCTAGCCGTGAACTGGGATTAGTCGCCCTCTGGGATGACCGCGCTGCTGACCTCTCGCGAGTGTTGGGAGCAAAACCGGTGTGCATTCCCCAAGCCGATTGTGAAGAGTTTTTACTGCAAGATTTTCCCCGCCTAAATGATATTTTCGCCGTCGGTTCGCTAGACGGCACGTTCACCTGCCCAAAGTATCGTTATCGGTTACAGGTGTCTACGATGCCAGAGGACGAGCAGTATCGAATCCACTTACGCCCTGCGCGGGAGTGGGCTGGACATTTTCGAGAAACCACTGCCCCACCAGAGCGAATAACCCAATTGTTTGAAAGGGTTAGTACCTGGCTTAGAAACCAGGTATCGATGGCGACTTTCGACAGTTATCTTTCTTACCCTGCCAGTCGGATAAACCAGTTATTGGACGAGCTTGAAAATGCTTTTTCTGGCGAACCTCTACATATTGACCGCCGCGGGATTCCGCGTTCTTTTTCCCAGTCCGGAGGGCAAATTGAACTGGATTTAATCCCCAATGAATACGGCTGGTTTACCCCGAAAGTGCGCTTACATTTTGCAGGGTTAGAGGGGTTAGAGAACGTAGAGGACGTAGAGGGGCGCGATTACGATGTCACCGATTTATCGCAGATTCGCGAGCGTGGCGGGCTGATTGGAAAAGACACTTATTTAACTGAATCCGAAATGGATTTTTTAACGCTGCTCAATAATCGCACCAGGCTAAATCAGCGCGGAATCCATCCTGCAATAATTCAGCTCTCCCAGATTTTAGAGGGAACTGAAGTTAAAATAAACGGTCTGGATGCCTGGAATTCTCTAAAAATTGATTTACCGGAGATTGCTTCACCTCGGGGAGTAAAACTTCGTGAATACCAGCAAGCCGGTGTCACATGGCTGTTGGCTCAACTAGCGATTGGGCCGGGAGCTCTGCTGGCCGACGAGATGGGGCTCGGGAAAACCTTGCAGATTTTGGCGGCGATTAAGTCACTACCTGTTTGCGGTCAAGTCCTAATTGTCGCTCCCACATCGGTGATGAATGTTTGGGAGAGTCAAGCTAAACAATTCTATCCCGATATTCCGGTGCTTTCCCTGCGCAGTGGTACTCAAATTGAAGAGGGCTTTACCGGGCCTGATTTGGTAATCACTTCCTACGGGTTATTGCGTCGCCACGCCGATAGTTTTACAAGTAACCACTGGCAAGGATTAATTCTCGATGAAGCGCAGCAAGTGAAGAATCCGCGTACCCAAGCCTGGCGCGTCCTCGCCGATATGCGTCGAGACTGGACAATTTGCGCTACCGGCACTCCCCTAGAGAATTCTTTAGCGGATTTACACGCGATATTATCTTTGGCGCAACCGGGAACTTTGCTTTCGCGAGAACAGTTTTCTGCCCTCGAGTTATCGGGAGGTTACCAGGCACGTTCCCTGGTTGCGCCCTATATGTTGCGCCGCACCAAGGAGCAGGTTGCTCCCGATTTGCCGCCCAAGATTGAGCAGGTGTTGCGAGTTGATTTAGAGCCGAATCATGCCCTCGCCTATCGGGAACTTGAAGCTCAGGCACGCCGGCAAGTTGGGAAAATGTTAGGGGAAGGCAACCGGATGTCGATTTTAGCGGCGCTGACCGCGCTGCGGCGAGCCAGCCTAGATCTGCGTCTGGTGGGGGCAAGAGCAAAGACTTTTAGCGCTAAAACCCGTACGCTTATCGAGCAGTTGCGGACTATACCTGACCACAAAGCCCTGGTGTTTTCACAGTTCACATCCTATTTAGGGCTAATTAGGGAGGCTTTAGAGACCGCGGGGATAAAAACTTGTTACCTTGATGGCTCGACTCGGCGACGTGACCAGGTTGTTAAGGAGTTTTCCGAGGGCGAGGCACAGGTTTTCTTAATTTCACTGCGGGCTGGTGGCACGGGGCTTACTTTAACCGCTGCCGACTATGTGTTTGTGATGGATCCGTGGTGGAATCCGGCGGTGGAAGAGCAAGCTATTGACCGGGCACACCGGATCGGACAAGAGCGACCGGTCAATGTTTATCGCCTGGTTTCGGCAGGAACTATTGAAGAAAAGGTTTCTCAACTTCAACAGCGTAAACGCGATTTATTTTCTTCAGTGGTAAACGCTTCCAGCTCTATCACCGATTTAGCTGATGCTTTGTTGATGAATAGCGAGCAGCTAAATAGGAACTAACGAATATAAAAGCAACAATAACCCATAGATAATAGCCTAGATTACTCCATATACTAGAACCTTTTATTTCCATAGCAGTCATTGCTGATAAGCCGAGAAATATGCCATAAAATACGTCTAGAAGAAAGCCGGCAGCACTATTTATAGTTTTATTTGAGAATACTTTTTCATTTTTAGATACTTTAGTTAATAGCACACTGGCAAACATATAAATTAGTGTGGAACTAAAAAATATCCATATTTTAATATCTGGTTTCCCAGTCACCCAAAAAAGCCCGGAAGCCACTGAAAAAGCAACCACAATAATAATCGATAGGGTTACTATTTTACCGTATCGAAACTTTTTATCCGATTTTGTTTTCTTGGATTTCATATCAAAAGTATCTCACATAATCTCTTCACTATTTCAAAGGGGATATTCCACCTAGCTAATACTTCTCACCTTGGGTTATTTACCCTAGTGTGAGGATTTAAGGACGACTCGTAGGGGCAAATAATCAAGACCAACTTGTGGGTAGCAGTGAAACTACGGAAGTTGTAGGTCAGCAAGCAGTCAGTTTCTTCCATTTCCTGATTTTGGTGCGAAAGGTAGTAAACGGGGCAACCGTGTTGATATGTATCCATTTCCACACCGGCCATGCTGAGGGGGTAGACGAAGCCCATGCACGCTGGCCAGAGGCGAACAGTTCGGTTTCACTGAGAGTATTTACCAGGTAAATAACTTCATCTAGCAGCACTTTGAAGCGGTCAATCAGCTCTTGGGTTTCCACCTGTTCCCAACGCTTATAAAAAGACTCATACAGGTCGCCCAAATTATTCCATTTGTAGCCGGGAGCCGGAGTAACCACCTTAATACCGGCTTGTTCATCGCGTTCCCATCCCAGCAAAAGCTCCATCCACCCCAATTGATAAGCAAGCATCTGGCGGGGAGTGCGATCTACCCCCTCGACTAACAAATCCCAACTACCCGCAGGAACCTCGGCGAATTCGCCGATAAACAGATTAGCCCGTTTAGTAATCTCGGCAGCTAACTCAGTTCCTGACTCATATGTCCTCATTTCCCACCCCCTAAACCTGGTTATACCTATTTAGCGCGACTGCCTCAAGTTTTAGCTATTTCTGATGGCCATCTCAATTCTTGCTTATTCTCGGTTGCTATTAAAACTCCCGTCTGTCGTCCTCAAGATTATAAAACACTGCTAAAGAATCCGTCCCACCTCCGCACCGCATTCACAGGCGTTAGCTTATGATTTTTTACAACAAGCGAGTAGCGGTTATTCCTTTTTGGCTGTCGATGCTAAAGACTGCTGAACAACGTTTATGCGCCGGGAGCTGAATTCTGCTGTCACTGCTAGCGGTCACAGAAATTCTTAGAGACGATTATCAGGAAACAGATGGAAGGAATAGCTATGAAATCCTTGGAACTATTGCAGAATCTGCGCTCGCACTACCAACTGAACCAGGAGATTCCCCTCAGCCACCAGGAACTGCTCGATTTGATTGACGAGGTAACCGCGCAGGTACCGGATGCTTTCAATATGCAGTCACAGCGTCTAGTGGTAGTTACCGGAGAGAATCAAGACACCCTCTGGAATCGGATTTTCGAGGTTTTTGAAGGAAAAGTTCCGCGGGAAAAGATTGATTCTTTCCGGGCTGGTTACGGCACTATTCTCTACTTTTATGACCAGCAAGTCACCGAAGAAATGGCGGGCAAGTTCAGCGCCTATGCCGACAAATTCCCGCATTGGGCGGCGCAATCTCTGGGAATGCTGCAGTTTTCGCTGTGGGTAGCACTCCGCGAGGCGGGCATTGGTGCTTCCCTGCAACACTACAATCCGGTGATTGACCACGAGGTTAAGCAACTGTTTGACCTGCCCGAAACCTGGGTGCTAGATGCGCAAATGCCGTTCGGACTGGCCAGCGACGAACCACAACCTAAGCAGCTGCAAGACATTCGCCAGCGGGTAATCCAGCGCTAGCTGCCTAAGGGAACGCCGGCAAGGTCAAACTTTGGGATTAGCCTTGCCGGCAGCCTGGCAGCGTTAATAGTTAACTCCAGTTGGAATCCACCCGACATTTTCAGGTATTAGCCCAAATTTTGCGATGCTGCCAGACCTAACAACCTATATGAGTGCGCCCTGCTCACTGCTGTTGGTAGGTCTTTCTGATCTCAGCGAAAGAGGCGCTACTACCTCCATAGTTTCCTCTAGGGGGATTTCACCTAAAGCGGCCAGCACGCACCTGCCTACGTGGTAACCCAAGTTTACCGGCACCGCGTTACCGATCTGCTTATATTGCGCCGCCATGGATCCGCAAAACTCCCAGTCATCGGGGAAGGTTTGAATCCGGGCATACTCTCGTACCGTGAAAGGACGGGTTTCGCTGGGGTGACAACGTTCGGTCTGTTTTTGCGCCGGGTTACAGGTCAGAGTTAGCGCGGGCTGATTCCAAGCCATACGCCGCGCCATTCCGGTTTTACCTCCCCCTAGAAAATAAGACTTACCCATATATTCTCGCTGTATCTCGTCAGGAAGGTCTCGCCAGTTCCCGCCCTCGGGAATCCTTTCCATAACCTTAGCTTTACGTTCGGTGTAGCGCTGACCTGGGGACTGCGGAACATTTTGCAGCGCTTCTTTTAGGGTGACCACATAATCGTTTTCCTTAGGAAAAATGATTGGTAAATCTAGATCTTTGCGCGTGGCAAATAGAATCAGTCGCTCACGCTTTTGCGGCACATCTAAGTATTGCGCCCGTAAAACTTGGTAGTTTACCCGGTAGCCAAGTTCATCAAAGGTATTGAGCATGGTGGTGAGGGTATTGCCGTGATCATGTTTTACCAGTCCCCGCACGTTTTCACCGATGGCAATCGCGGGACGGATCGTTCTGATAGCTCGCGCAAACTCGAAGAATAGGGTACCGCGCGTATCCTCGAATCCCCGACTTTTTCCCGCATAGGAAAACGCTTGACATGGGAAACCGGCTTGGATAACTTGGGCGTCCAGCTTTGAAAAATCTACCTCATGCACGTCATCGGGGCAGATGTTCCAGTCAAAACCGTGCGCCTGACTGTTTTTACATAAAGTCGCTACCGCACTGCGATCAAACTCGTTGAGAAATACATGCGGGATTCCAGCATTATGGAAACCGAGAGCAGTACCGCCGCCTCCGGCAAATAAATCCACGCAGGTAGCCCGAGGATAGGTTTTCTCTGAACGCAGCACCGTAAACGGTTTTTCTTCCCCGGTTCCCGAGAGTTTACGTTGCAGCCTTTCGATTTCAGCCACATTAAATAGGCGGTTCCCCCGTCCATCACGACTCGACTTAATCAACCCCTGTTTAGCCCACCGGCGGATGGTATCCACCGACACTTTTAGTTCCCCGGCAGCCACCCCTATTTGAACTAGCTTATTTTCCACCAGCACCCCTTTACCTAGTACCCTTGCCTAGGTAAAGGTTACTATAAGAAAGTTTCTTTCGGCTAGATTGGCAGGCTAGTAGTGAACAAATCTTCCATTTCTTTTTCGTCTAGTTTTATGCCTTGACCAGTAATATCGGAAAAAATTCGGGGTAATGCCATATAAATTTCATGCAATGCAGTGGGACGGCCGAACACTAAGGAATAGGCAGTTACCCCGTCGCATACCCGAACTATTGATTTTTCCGAGCGTCCCGACACTTTCCAGGGACGATCATATTGCTCGGGAGTTTTTGGCACGATTTGGAACAGATAGGCGATAGCATCACCTGCACGAGCTAAAGAATCTAGGTTGTCCCAGATATTCTTTTCATCAGACGCCTTGATCGTGTTAAATCGATTTTTTACTTCCGCAAACAGCGGTTTCTCATGTAGAGGATGCAAAAATCCTGGTTTTGTTCTTAAATCGATGGAACCACCTGAGGCGCCAGTTTCCGTCCAGTCCTCGGCCAGTCCCAGCACCCGCTGATGCCAATACCCCACGTTATCGGATAAGGTCTTGTTCAAAGAGCGTTCTTTTTCAAACAGGCGAGCTTGAGATACCGCCTCCCCAGCAAGAACCGCTTGTGCCACCAGAGTAAAGGGATCAGGAGGGAGAGGCTTGCGTTTTACCGGGGAAAACACTTTGGAAAAAGACAGCTTGGTAACCTCATATAACGCGTCTTCATCAATCCAATCTAAACCGTACGAATGTTTCATAGCCAAACAAAGCCTCTCAAAAATACGATTTCCGCCACTGCAAAAACCAGTTTGTCCTACGCGTATGCTACCAAGTTTTCCCTCCCTCGATACCTCAACGAAACTTTCGATTAAAAAATACACCGTACAGCCACGAGCTAAATTCTGAGATCTTCAATCCCGAGTACTGGCTAGTTGATTACTCCCTTATAGGGCTAAAGCTGGCTGCGCTATTTGCCTGCCGCCTCTATCGCGCCAGCCGGAAAGTATGGATAGCGGGACTCCTAATTGGATTCCTATATTTCCTGGTGATGTCGTTAGAGCTCACCGCCTTGACCATGGCAGATACCGAGCCGGTAGCACTTACCGAACAGACCAGTATTGTGATGATGCCACTCGCAACTGCCACTTTGGCGAGGGTATCGGCAGAAATGACCCGACTTCTATCAGCATTAAACCCAGCGGTAGCGGCGGCGCAGGATCATTGCTCCGCCCAGCGATACCCCCAGGGCGCAAATCCCCAGAAGTGATGCAGCCCCGCTGCCGGTGTGAACTATTTCTTCCGGTATCGGTGGGGTTGTAGGAGGTGTCGCCGGCGGAGTTACCGGAGGGGTTGTAGGAGGCGTAGGCGGTGGGGTGGGTGGAATAAAGGTGTTGGTGAAGAACACCAGGTTAACCCCATCGTTCTGCTCGGCTTGGGCGACTTGGCTGACTTTAAATTTACCCGTAAGTTCTGCCGGTAAAGTCTCGGTCACCTTATAGGTGAGCGCCACTCGCTCTTCCGGTTTCTTCTCCACATCTGCGGGCGTATATTTTGGTAACTTCTCGAGGGCGAATTGGAAGTCTTTACCCTTGCCCTGCTGGAAACTGCCGGATTTCAAATATTTTCGCACCGGTTCGGTCGCTATTTTGTTTTTTCCTTGCCAGGTTTCCACTGCGAAGTTATCGATATAATCGCGCATATCGATATCTTTAAGCAGGTCATCCCCACCCTCCCAGTGTTTCTTAACTAGCAAATCCAGGTAAGGAATAATCTCGGTTTCTGAATCGGGAATCCGGTTATAAATCGGCTGTTCCCCCAGTTTCTTCAGTTTTACTTGAAACTTAATCGAAAGGTTTCGCTCCGCAGGGATCTTAATCGCCTTCAGAAAGTCGAACTCTGCTACCTGGGTTTTAACGTTATCTAGCAGCCTAATCTCCCGAGTGTCCGGGTCATAGCTTGCTGTAAAGTCGGGAGCTGCTTCCTCGCCCTCCATGACTTTTAGAGAACCCGGAACCAGTTCCAGGCGTTCATCGAGCTTATCTACTACTGTGACTGTGTTTTTAAAGCCCATGTCTACATACTTGCCATACTTAACCACCAGGCGGTGATCTCCCGGAATCTTCGCGTTAATCTGGTAGTCGATTAAGTCTCCCCTGCTGGCGTAGGCTTTTTTCGCGTCCTCCCCAATCGGGTATTTCGCCTGGTCGATAACCTTATCAAAAACCGGTTTCTTCGGTACCAGCAGTAGCAGCGGGGTCTTGTAACCAATATATGCGCGCGAGCTCGCGTTATCCTTAAATCGCTCATCGGTAGCGCCATAGGGATTAGCCCACACTTCTTCATGATTGCTGTTCGACTGGAGCATCCTCATAGTGAGCCGCCCATTTTCTGCCAGGCGAACTCGGTACTGTAAGGACAGGTCGTAGTCATTTTTGAACGCTGGCGAGGCGTCTTCAATCCGCACCGTATATTCCCCCGGGGTTACTGCCTTAAACAGGCTTGCCGGATAACCGAGGGCGGCTGTAGAGGCGGTAGACTTGGTGACCAGCTTCCCGTCCTGGCCATAGAGCCCCAAAGTAAAACCTGGTTTCGCATAGGCAGTTGCAAAAGAATCATACTTGACGCTTTCAATATTAGAAGCCAGGATATAGACCTGTTTTCCGAGGATAACCGTCAAGGTATTAGTCGCCGGATCGAATTGTTGCTCCGCGATTCCGTAATACATGTAGGATTTCGGCAGACTGGGCAAAGAAAGTTTCGCGCCCTCGGGCACCCCAGCGGCTTGAATGTCGAAAGAATAATCTCCGCTGGCAGTAGGCAGAGAAAGCTGTTTTTCTGCCTGAGGATCCGGCTTACCCCCGATATTAAACTTCCAGGTGTCATTCTCCCCCAGCACCTCCAAAGGGCGCTTGATAGTCACGTGATAGGTCTGATTAACCAGCTTTACTTGCTTTAAAAGCAGCTCAAAACCACCATCTTTGGCCAGCACCTTATTCACGGCGTAAACCGATTTTTGCCCGTCGTTATTCATGGTGACGGTTGGCAATTCTGCTTGTGCTGCCGGAACCAGAGAGCTCGGGGCAAACTTGCCGCTATCATCGTAAGCAGCCGCTTTTAGGAAACCGTGACCGGAAGAATCCTTAGTGACAGTCACCTTCTCAATTTCTTTGCTAACCGGGTTGTATAGCGGGAGTTCAAAGGATTCAGCAGTACCATGAAGGGGCTTCTCGGCTTCATCGACCATAGTAATGTCGTAGCGCGCCGAGATTTTTTCTTTAAAAGTCATCCGCATTTCGGGGGTTCCATCAGAGCCCGCCGCAACCTTTACTTTTACCGACTCCCCTACCTGCGAAAAACCTTTCTTCACCGAAAAAGTGATTTCCTTACCGATGGGGTATTCTGCGGCCTCGAGGGCGAACTCAATCTCGCATTTTCGCAACCCATTTTCTAGGGTTTTGTCCGAGGTAACGTCTGCGGCCTCGATCTCGTAGGAGTCAGCAAACCAGCCGGTACCTTCTTGGATCTCTAAATCGGTGCACTTAGCCCGGGTATAGATAGTTGCATAGAGGGCGGCGGTATTTTCGTCCTCCCCGGCAGCTTGAGCCAGGGGCGATAAAAGCACCATCCCCAGGATCAAGGCGACAATAACGCTGATCAGAGACAGATTCGCAGCTTTTCTATTCATATTCCCCACTTGCGGTAGCAGTATTTGAACCTGGTGCCAGAATATATCGCTGGAGATAGCAAAAATAATGCGGCGTAAAAAATCACAACTATGTTTACTTAGAAGGCAAGAACCAACCCCAGAAAAATACTGCAATATCAATAGTTGCTATTACTCCTTGTAACCTGGAAAACAGCTAACTCTTTTTGCTAAGAACCGCGCACTTGCCGGAGGGAGCAATACTGCGTAGTATGCAGTTCGTGTCCAAAACACAGCGGCATTATTTCAACTATGCGGCAGTGATATTATCCGGGTTCCTCATCGCCCTGCTGATAGGAACCTGCCTACTAATGCTGCCGTTATCAACGGTGCATGTCGGAGGGCTACCGCTACTTCCGGCCTTATTTACCGCCACCTCTGCCCTCTGCGTTACCGGCTTAACAATTGTTGACACCGCCACCTACTGGACGGATTTCGGCAAGGTCGTGATTTTACTATTAATACAGGTAGGCGGCTTCGGGGTGATGAGTTTTGCGGCCGTGCTCGCCCAAGCAGTAATCCGCCGAGAAAGCCATAGCGCCAAGCTGGCTTCAGCGGCAGAACGGCGCAGCGTCACCGGCAGGTTGGGCGTACTGTTGCGCCGGGTACTGGGAACTTCCCTCTTGATTGAGCTACTCACCGCCATTCCCCTGACGATTCGTTTCCTGTCACTAGGGTATTCGCTGCCGCGCGCCCTCTGGCATGGGGTTTTTCATGCAGTTTCGGCCTTTAATAATGCTGGCTTCGCCCTCTATTCCGACAATATGTCTTCCTTCGTGGGCGATTGGGGGGTGTGTCTGCCCCTGATTATTGCGATCATTATCGGAGGTTTGGGATTCCCCGTTCTCTTCCAACTTCGCACCAGCCTATTCAAGCCTTATCGCTGGTCGCTGCACACTCGGATGATGATAGCTGGCACCGGTGGTCTGCTGCTATTTTCTTCCCTACTGGTTACGGCTTTCGAGTGGCATAACCCGAAAACTTTAGGCAAACTCCCTACCTCTGATGCGATTCTGGCCGGAATATTTCAAGCAGTCCAAACCCGCACCACCGGTTTTAACTCCATAGATATTGGACAAATGCATGAACCCACCTTGTTTGCGATGGATACTTTTATGTTTATCGGGGCTGGACCGGCCGGAACTGCCGGGGGTATCAAAATCACCACCATGTTTGCCCTCCTGGCGATTGTCGCTGCCGTTATTCGCGGCCGCAACCAAGCCGTGGTGTTTGGAAAAAGCATTTCTTCTGAGGTCGTCCATCAAGCAGTCGCGGTGGTGGTGTTGGGATTTATCTTGGTGGTTACTTCCACCATTTCAATCATGTTCTTAACCCACTTCACCTTGTCGCAAACCCTATTTGAAGTGTTCTCCGCTTTTGGTACCGTAGGGCTATCTACCGGAATAACACCGCTACTTAACGATCCTTCGCAGTTAATACTTATAGCTTTAATGATTATTGGGCGATTAGGTCCGATTACGGTTGCTACCGCACTCGCTTTCGCACCTAGTGCCTCTAAGATTTCCTTCCCCGCAGAAAGGCCGATCATTGGTTAATTTCTCGAAACCTACTTATGCGGTTCTAGGTTTAGGACGCTTTGGTAGCGCCGTCGCCCGCGAGCTGATGTCAGACTATGCCGTGGTTGTCGGTATCGATTTAAACGAAACGGTAGTAAACCGTAATAACGGCATCTTGAGCCAGGTGGCACAAACCGATGCCACCGATATTGCTTCCATTACTGAGCTCGGCGTCGCTGATTGCGATGGCGTAGTAGTCGGGATTGGCGGCCCCCATGTGGAGGCCTCTATCCTCACCTGCTCGCTGCTCACCGATATGGGGGTTAAGAACCTGTGGGCAAAGTCCTCTGGAACCGCCCACGGACGTATCTTGGAACAAATTGGGGTGCCTCATATTGTTCATCCCGAGGTAGCGATGGGGCGCAGGGTTGCCCACTTGGTACGCGGGGTAAACCTGGACTACGTAGAACTGTCTTCCGGCACCGCGATGGTTAGAACTATTCTTCCCAAGTCGGCGGTCGGCTCTCTCGATGAGGTCGATCTTTGGAACCGGCACGGGGTAAAGATCGTGGCGGTGCTGCGGGAAAACCAATGGCAACCGGTGCTGGGGGCAGTAGAACTTTCCGAGGGCGACCAAGTCCAGATTTACGGCAGCGCGAAGCAGGTAGAAAAGTTCGCCCGCCTCGCCCCCCGGCTCTAGCTGCCCTACCCCACCGCGGCCACTAACAAAAACCGGACTACCTACCTCCGCAGCCCCTACTGCAGTGGCGATAACCCAAGTAGTGGTGCGGGGACAATTCAACCTCGGCGGGTTCGGTCTACGACGAGCGGGGACTATTGATGTTCTAGTAATCCCAATAGCTATAGCACAATTCTCCTGTACCGACATACCGACGAATGTCGGTATTGAATACCGACAAATGTCAATGTTGTAGCGCTAGCAAAAAATGGTTACCTGGCAATGTCCCTACGAGGAGACCACAGCTCATATTCCCACGCTGTGTAACACACCATCTGTAACGATGGCATGATGAAAGGAATACAAAGATGAAACTAGGTAAAGTTACTCAGTTTGCTACAGCAAGTGTATGCACCCTCGCTTTATCGTTTACAGCAGTCGGAGTAGCGAACGCCGCTCCTGCAACAGAAGCCGAAACTATTTCCATTACAACAAATAACAATTATAATGTTTTAGCATCTGACGACTTCAGTGAAGATGAAAATACACAAGCAATGTACCAGCTCCTTAACTACTACGCTAATATTCCAGATGCCGTCTTAGAAAACGGAGATGCCGCATTACAAGATTGGCAGAAGCAAAACCCAATCACTACAACCCGTGCTTCTGTTCTTGGCTGTATAGGTGCAGTAGCTTGGCTGATAGGAAATAATGTAGTTGGAGTAGCAAAAATAGTTAAAATTAAACGGCTAATTAAAGCTCTTGGAGGGGTTAAAAACGCTGTGAAATTAATGTGGAAAGCTAGCTTTAAAATAGAAAAAATGAAAGCTGCCGGTGGCGCATTAACAGAATTAGGCGCTGAATTACTTGGAGTGTCTGGGGTGAAAAAGCAATGCTTCAGTTAGCGAGAAATGCGTTAGTTCTGTTGGGATTAATCGCAGCTTTACTAAGCGTTATCTTTGGGGTTATGACTCTAATGGGTCGCCCTAGCTTTATCTACTTAAATATGCTGTGCCTGGCTGTATGGGCACTAACATTCGTCAGTGTTAAGTTAATCGAAAACATTATTAATCACAGGTGACTGATACAGGTAAATTCTGGTAATAACGTTTCTGCCATCTACCCTCTACTTTTGGGTATTAACCCAAGTTTTTATCATTATCTCACCCACGAGGAAATAGCGGGCACTATGATAAAACACAAAGCCCAGAAGGTAAAACCAGGTCTCCCATCTTGACTTAAAGGGAGTCTAGCGGACGCAAGCACTGCTAGGCTCTCTTCTCATTTCTTTTCCGGTCTACGAGCCATTATCGCGCTAACCTGGGAGATACCCGTTAGCCAATCTGCCACCACAGGGTTGATAGAAGCGACAAGATCGAAAGCTTCTTGAATCTGGGTTTTCACGTCCACGTTTAGCAATAGTTCGACATGGGATACCCGACTTCGTAGCCGGTGTAGATTGGCAAAACAACTTCTGTGTTTCCGAGGACGGTTTGCACGGCTGCCGTTAATTCACCATGCCATCGGTACAGGTTTAGAGCCGCCTTGCGATTACCGTTACAGCGCTCCAGGTAAGGATTCATGCGGGCAGTAGAAAGCGCCTCGATAACCATTTGGCGCCAATCTTCCATGTCTCCGATTATCCCATGAGCCAACACATGTTGGAATGAGGTGAACACACTTTGGCTGATTCATCTTTGGTTTGAAGATTGTCCCAGAGGGCGAACGGAAGTTTAAGCGAACCGCCCAAGCGGGGACAAAGACGTCGGATTTGATAAGAGCCCAGGGGCTAATGCCCGAACCCAGCGCCCTACCTACCCCTGTTTACCAGGAGGGTTCTTGTATTCGGCGTCTGTTTGAAGCACATTAGAGGGGGCGGCTATCTTGGTTATGCTAATGGCTGGGATCGCACTACTGAAGGGAATCCTGTGAATCATGCAAACTACGCGTTTATTTTTACAGAAAATTAACCCAAAACTGGCATCCAGAGTAAATGAGCATAGCCCCGGACTAGTTTCAGATCTAGTTTTTAACGGGTTTAGTGAACGAATTATTACCCCTAGCAACCGACCATGGAGAGACCACTTGGACAGAGCTAGCCTCTAAACACAAAATTTCTGTCCCTAGTCATTACTGGACTCGAAAAACATTCCAAAATTGTGGTGCTGAAGGTATTTACTATCCAGAAGGAGAGATTCCTGATAGAGAATATGCCTCTAAGCTAGCAGCTGCACTATCAAATTCTTCTGAAAGTTCTTCTTGGACTGGAATTTTTTGGGACGGATATGCTGAACAGCAATGTCGAGCAAATATTATCGGTCCAGAAGAATCTTCATTCCTTAGGCCCGAACCATATTCCATGATTCAGCTTCCGACAGGGCAATTGGAAGCTTTATTGCAAGCACGTTTACCTTCAATACTTTTTGATGACTCGGTTTCGTGTGTAGTGACTCAACCAATCTACGGAGATCGACTTTACGTTTCGTGCGAGGACAGACTGTCTACAGTTTTGGCCTCTGAGCTAGGTGACGTTTTCCCTGTTTCACCGGCTGACCCCATGCCAGATTATCTGCCCTATTAACCTATCGGTGTAGTCTCAGCCAGCTCGTATTTTCAAGTCCATATCAAATCGTTTTATTTAATGTCGATGAGAACCTGACCAGTCACCTTGTAATATCTCATTCTCAGCTTCTGCAAGGTTAACCAGTCATGCTAGCCAATCAACGCTTTTACTGCTTAGAGTCGGAAACCTCACTCTCGGAAGCTATGCGCGACACTTTTTCCTCAAGCGAAAGCAATCGTATTAAACGATTCTATCGCGACCGCTTTGGAGCCAGTGCAGATAATCTTGTTTCAGCTTTTCAAGGACTGGCTAACGGTATCGATATCTGGGTATTCGAAGACTTCAGTTACGGCAAGCAAAAACTTCTGAGCGCGTCAGGAGCAGACAAGCTTCCAACTAAGAACGAAGCCGCTACTCTCGCAAGAGGATATGCTGCATTCCTTGCCAATCCTCACAGGTAGACAACAAGCGAACCATTATCCCTCACTGAACGAGTACACGTTCCCGTACTCGCTCACTGAGGGATGCCACTGACATCCACAAGTAGAAACACTAATGCAGCTACAGCTGATAGCACGATGAGAGACGTCACCAGCGCGACAAAGACTCTGACGATTATGGATTGAGATCGCACTGTGGGCAAAGTGTTATTAATTAAAATCAAACAGTTAATGAGCCCCACTAAACCCCAGCAGACTAACCCTATAACTGTTGACCACACCATTCTGTCAACCCAGATATGTGATGAAAAGGTAACTTGATAGGGATATTTCTGAAAAACAGCGACTGGAAAGTCGCTAAACCAACCGCCCGCTGCTGGTAGTAACAATACGAGACCAATCCACCACAGAACACGCTTAACTACAACAAGCCTATCCTTTGTTTTTAGCTACAGCATACCTCTCATCATCGCATAGAAAAATTTGCACAAACATAGGAACGCGAGTGAAGCCGATAGCAAAAGACGGAACCAATCGCGGTGGGCGCCGCGTGAGGGCTGGTGCGAAACCCGACCCGCTGGGTGAGAAACTCGCTAAGGGTCTGATTGCGACTCGCCTGGAAGATCCGCTAGCTAGCCCTTTTGATTTCGAGGGCGCCGATGTTGGTGATGGCGCGGTGCTTGCTGGTGAAGTGATGCCAGAGCCTTCTGAGTATCTGTCGGAGGTTCAGCGCGATGGCAAACCGCTGGGTGCTGATTTGGTGTATCGGGAGACGTGACGCTGGCTTGATGAGCGTGGCTGCACGAGGTTTGTTTCTAAGCGTCTGATTGAGGCCTACGCCCAGGCGTTCGCCCGCTATGTGCAGTGTGAGCAGGCGATCTCCAAGTTCGGTTTGCTCGGCAAGCACCCAACTACCGGGGCTGCTATCGCTTCCCCGTTTGTTGCGATGAGCCAGTCTTTTGGCAAGCAGGCAAACGTGTATTGGTATGAGATTTTTGAGATTGTGCGGGCGAACTGCACTAGTGACTATTCGGGTGCGGCCCCGGGTGATGAGGTTATGGAGCAGTTGTTGAAAGCACGCTCGTAGATGCGTCCTAGTTGTTTCCCGGGGTTATTTTGAGCGTTTTGTTTCGGTCAAGCCTGCCCCTAGCGCGATCCCAACTCCTGTGCCAATAGTTATCGCTAAGGCATTATCGTCCATAATGAACCGAAAGATTATGGCGGTCATTATCCCGGCGATCATTCCATAGGCCACGGCTTTACCATTGCCGCCGGAAGGTTCTGGCGGATTAGGTTTACTCGTTTCGTCTTGCACGTATTCCAGTATCACACATGATTCGGGTTCGCCTGTCTATCTTTGCTCCCCACTCTTCGTTGGACATGGTGGGGAGTTTTTGTTTCTTTTGATTTTTCTACTGAAAGGGCATTCCTATGACTATGGTTCTAAGCGCTGAAGCAGTGTGTATCGGTCACCCCGATAAACTGTGCGATTTAATTGCTGATCAGATTCTCGACGAAATTCTCTACGCTGATCGCAACGCTCGCGTCGCTGTAGAGGTCATGGCTACTGGGCGACGGATTATTGTCACTGGTGAAATCAGCACTAATGCTCGTGTGGACTTGCGTGATTGCGTACGAACTGCACTTACTGCAGCTGGCTATAAGCCGTGGCGATTTTTGGTGTACGTGTGGGTGCGGCGTCAATCTAGCGATATTAACGACGGGGTGAGCACATCTTTAGAGGCTCGCCATGGCGATGAGTCTGCTTATTGTCTTCAGGGTGCTGGTGATCAAGGCACGGTCTATGGTTATGCCTGCACTGATACTCCTGAGCGTTTACCGTTGCCTCTTGTTTTAGCCCACGAGATTTGTAAGCGGCTAGATGACGCGCGCAAGCAAGGAACCATTACTGGGATCCTTTCGGATGGTAAAGCACAAGTTTCGGTGCGCTACGACGAGGTAGGCAAACCGCTATCTATCGAAACCGTTGTGGTTTCCGTCCAGCACGATAAATTCAAGGATTTCGAGGTGTTGCGTCGTGAAATAACTTCACTGATTGTTGGCCCAGCATGCCAGCGGTATCTACCGGTAGATGAGGACACGGTTGTGTTGGTGAACCCGTCCGGGCGGTTCGTTAAGGGCGGCCCTAAAGCTGACACCGGCCTCACTGGTCGAAAACTTATGGTTGACACCTATGGCGGACTGGCCGGACATGGTGGTGGAGCTTTTTCCGGTAAAGATGCTTCTAAGGTTGACCGCTCGGGTGCTTATATGGCGCGGCTGATCGCCAAGACGGTGGTGGATGCGGATCTTGCACCCAGGTGCCAGGTGGCGATTAGTTACGCGATCGGGAAAGCCGACCCGGTTGCTTTCAGTGTGGACACGCTCGGCACCGGCCAATACAGCGACCAGATTCTCACAGCTGCGGCTCGAGATGTGTTCAATCTTCGGCCAGCAGCGATCATCGAACAGTTTGGGCTGCGAGCACCTGGCTATGTGCGCTATTCGACGTATGGGCATTTCGGGGATTACACACGCAAATGGGAAGACACCTGGACTACTCGGCGCGAGCTTATAAAGGCGGTGAAAAACCATGCGCATCAAGCAAATAGCGCTAACTGATCTGGCCCCAGCTGACTACAACCCCCGCAAAGACCTTAAGCCCGGCGACCCCGATTACGAGAAGCTCAAGCGGTCGCTGACGGAGTTTGGGTATGTGGAGCCAGTCATCTGGAACAAAACCACCGGAAATATTGTGGGTGGGCATCAGCGTCTGAAAGTACTCGCTGATCTGGGCTATAAAACCGTGGACTGCGTGGTCGTTGAGCTAGACGAAACCCGCGAAAAAGCGCTCAACGTTGCGCTAAACAAGATCAGTGGCGATTGGGATGAATCCAAACTCGCCCTACTCATAGCCGACCTGGATGCTTCCGATTTCGACGTTGAACTCACCGGTTTCGACGAATCCGAAATACAACAGTTGATAGGTTCTCTTGACGGCGACAGTATCGAGGATGACAACTTCGACCTGAACGCCGCCCTAGAAGCGGCAGCCTTTGTCGAAAAAGGCGATATCTGGAGGATTGGTAGGCATCGCCTGATGTGCGCGGACGCCACGAACCCGGCCGATGTCGAAACCTTGATGGATGGCAAACAGGCTAATCTGGTGGTCACAGACCCGCCTTACAACGTGGACTTCAAATCGAACAGCGGCCTGAAAATCGCAGGCGACAAACAAGACGCCAACACCTTCTACCAGTTCCTGCTGGCTGCATTCACCAACATGGCGGCATCCCTAGATAATGGAGGGTCAGCCTATGTTTTCCATGCCGACACTGAAGGATTGAACTTCCGTAAAGCGTTTCTTGATGCTGGCTTCTACCTGTCGGGCTGTTGTATTTGGGTCAAAGACTCCCTCGTACTTGGTCGTTCCCCATATCAGTGGCAGCACGAACCGGTACTGTATGGGTGGAAGAAAGACGGCTCTCACGCTTGGTATGCGAATCGCAAACAAACCACGGTGTGGCATTTTGCCAAGCCGAGGAAGAATTCCGATCACCCCACTTCCAAGCCACTAGACCTGTTGGCTTACCCGATTCGTAACTCCACCCAAACCAACGCAATCATCCTCGACACTTTTGCTGGGTCTGGTTCCACGCTAATGGCTGCACAAGCCACAGACCGCACTTGCTATTGCATGGAGCTGGATGAGAAATACGCTTCCGTGATCCTGCGCCGCTATGCCGAAGCAACCGGAGACGCAGCAGGGATCACGTGTGAGCGAGGCGGCAAACAATACGCCTACCTGGATCTGGTCAAAGAAGTCGACCGTCCCAAGCAGAAAGGCTAACCCTTGACACAAACTTTAAGGCTTGGCTCGCTTTTTGATGGCTCGGGAGGTTTCCCACTCGCCGCAACCAAGATTGGTATCGAACCTGTGTGGGCAAGCGAGATTGAGCCCTTCCCGATCCTGGTCACCACAACGCGTTTGCCACAAATGCAACACCTGGGCAACATCTGCGACATTGACGGCAGTCAGCTAGAGCCGGTGGATGTGGTCACGTTTGGTTCTCCTTGCCAAGACCTGTCGGTGGCAGGTAAAAGGGCAGGCTTAGCTGGCGAACGCTCCGGTCTATTCCACCAAGCTGTCAGAGTCATCAGAGAAATGAGAAAGGCAAGTCATGGTCTATATCCAAGATTCGCTGTTTGGGAAAACGTGCCCGGAGCTTTCTCCTCCAACAAAGGCAATGATTTCCACCAAGTGCTACGCGAGCTTATCGCCATCACGGACGAAAAAGCAGCAGCTAACCTACCTCGAGCTGACAAATGGCAAAAAGCTGGAGCGGTCGTGGCAGACCAATGGAGTATTGCGTGGCGAGTATTGGACGCACAATTTTTCGGAGTACCCCAACGACGCAAAAGAATCTACCTTATCGCAGATTTTGCAAGCGAGCGTGCCGGACACATACTCTTTGAGCCCCCGAGCAGCTCAAGGAATCTTGCGCCGGGCTGCGGTAAGGGGCAAGCCGCTACCTCCAATCTTGCACAAGGCTCTCGCCCGGCAAGCAACGAACCCGAAAAAGAATCTCTAGCAGTCCCGGTTGCGCTGGGTATGAGGGGCGGAGAACCTGGAGG
Source organism: Urmitella timonensis (assembly GCA_900120415.1). GTDB lineage: Bacteria > Actinomycetota > Actinomycetes > Actinomycetales > Actinomycetaceae > Varibaculum > Varibaculum timonense_A. The sequence continues at coordinate 682,312 of FQLW01000005.1, forward strand.
TGGTAAAGGCGCTCTTATCCAAACCGATATTTCTGGCAGGCTTGGTTGTAATAACGATCAGAGGATTTTTGAGCCGATTGCTTATGGTTTCAACGCTATACATGCCAAGCGTAAAAGCCGGACTGGCAGGTACGGCTACGAAACCGAGGTCGCAAAAACTTTAGATACGAGCGGTATCTGCCCGACCTGTAATCAGGGCGGGATCGCGATAGTCGACACGGTAGTTTCGGCATCAAAGAGTGATTTCTTTTGCAAGGGCACCAACAACCTCACCGGGCCTCTACTTGCATCGGATTTTACTGATCCGCCTATTGTCACCGCGCCACAACCTAGCGGCTATAGGGTGCGCAGGCTTACGCCCACCGAGTGCGCCCGCCTACAAGGATTCCCTGATGATTGGACACGAGATTTAGCAATCAGCGATCCTACAGATTCACAGTTGGATTACTGGTGGCAGGTCTGGGCCAGCTGGGGCAAGGTGCAAGGATTGAAGAAACCTAAAACCCGCAACCAAGTACGCTCCTGGCTCACCAATCCTGGAACCGACCGGGCGTTATACAAGCTGTGGGGAAACGGGATAGCTTTGCCGTGCGCCAAACTCGTGCTTTCCCAGATAGTCGCCGAGAGCACTAAAACTCCTGGATTTTAAGGCGAAAATGACTGGATAAGTACGCGCTCCTATGGCTGTATGTACATGACCAAACAAAACACAAGAAAGAGAGGGTTTGGTGATGATGGGACAGCTATACGCCGACTTGGAAGAAATCGAAAGCCTCGGAGTCGACCTGACCTGTATTAATGCGGTTAAACACGCTGCTAAACAGCGCGGTTATGGGCAGGTAGAAGCCATCGTGTCCAACTTCCCACACGACTTCATGCGCCTCATCCGCACATGGATGGACGTTCAAAGCATCGAGTTTGATGGTGAGGAGGATGAGCAATGGTGAACACCAAAAAGGCTGAAAACTACGGGCTCGTAGTCACCCTGCCCGCCACGCTTGATGAGACTGAGCTGGCAAGGCTGCATGAACTTATTGCAGCCAAGAAAGACTTGATCGCTAAAGCGCTCGGCGCGAGCAAGCTCGACATCACCACCACTAGTGAGGGGCTGAGTTTCCCGTGGTGGGATGAGCTACCCGAGTTCGAGAAGATCACAGCCTACACCGAGTTCTTAACGAAGCTGATCACCTACGCCAAACGGATCCACCGCACCGTAACCCGCAGTACAAGACAGGTAAGTAATGAGAAGTATGAACTGCGCTCCCTGCTTTACCGCATCGGACTTTCTGGTAAAGAACATAAGGAAGTACGCAAGATTTTACTTGCACCATTAAGCGGTGATTCTGCATGGAAAACCCCGCCACTAATAAACACTAACCAAGAGATGTAAACCACTATTTATTAGGCAAAATAGGCGGCAAAATGACTGGATAAGTAGCGAAGTCTATGGCTGTATATACATACCGAAACGGTACACAACACATAAGGAAACAGCCATGAACACCAAAGAACCTGAATACAGCGTCGAGGAAGAAAACACCGAACGCCTTATCGGACGTGCTAACCGGTTGGGATACACCATCACCAGCATTGAGATTGAACCTGACCGGGTCGCGATTTCTATTGTTCCTTCCCCGCTGTTCCCCTACACCCCGGAGCTTGACCGAGACTTTGAAACCGATCAATGGCGGGTGCAAACCACCTCCTACGGAGCGTTGAACCTAGACAACATCGAACAAGTCACCGAGGGATACGGACGGGCAGCAGCGATGGTGCGTGAACTTGAGCATGCTACGCCAGGAAACGTTGTCAACTACCACCTGACCCGTTAAAACTAAACACAAAGGCAACCCCACCTGGCGTGGGGTTGCCTTTATCGTGAAGCGTTATGACCTAGAGATGTACATCTCTAAGTTTTCTTGAAAATAGGCGGAAAATGACTGGATAAATAGGCGGGTCTATGGCTGTATATACATACCGAAACGGTACACAACAGAAAGGCACCAGCCATGAACAGCACAAAGGTCACCAGCGAAACCCTCCAGATGAGCGTTGATTCCTACGGGACGGTTCTTGCCTACGGGAACTACACGCTAGCAAGTTTTGCTACCTGGACCAAGACTGAAGGATTTGGCAACAACGCCCAAATCTACCGGTTGATGGAAGAACCCGTCAGCGGGTTCGGACCTAACTCGAAAGGCCGCGGAGAATGTGAACTCGAACTCATCGCTGAGTCAGACCACCTTTTCGCTGACGCCGGACACGCGATCGCCTGGGCGTTAGCTAATCTGCCCGAAGCCTAGCCCCACAAGGCTTGAGGGCGCCTGTTATCGCTGGTAGCAACTGATTTTTTAACCAATAGAAGGTAACTGATTCGTATGCGTGAGCTAGCTGATTATCACCCGACACGGTTCATGGCTGAAAGCTCGCGCTATGACAAGCGCCGAGCCGACTTTGCGGTCGCGTTCATCCAAGCGTTAAAGCATACGAAAGGCCGGTGGGCAGGAAAACCTTTTAAGTTGATTGATTGGCAAGAACAAATCATTCGCGACCTTTTCGGGGTGGTCAAACCTGACGGGTTTCGCCAATTCACTACGGCTTACGTGGAGATCCCGAAGAAACAGGGCAAGAGTGAACTTGCCGCCGCCGTCGCACTCTTACTGTGTTGCGGCGATGGCGAGGAACGCGCTGAAGTTTATGGGTGTGCTGCCGATCGGCAACAAGCATCCATCGTGTTCGAAGTGGCAGCCGACATGGTGAGAATGTGTCCCCCACTAGCCAAGCGGGTAAAGATCCTTAGAAGCCAAAAACGTATCATCTACTCCCCCACCAATTCCTTCTACCAGGTACTATCCGCTGAGGCCTATTCCAAACACGGATTCAATATTTCTGGAGTGGTATTCGATGAGCTACACACCCAACCCAACCGGGCGCTCTTCGACGTGATGACCAAAGGCAGTGGGGATGCGCGCACCCAGCCGCTGTACTTCCTGATAACAACCGCCGGCACCGACACCCACAGCATCTGCTACGAGCAACACCAAAAAGCCCAAGACATTCTAGATGGCAAAAAGATCGACCCCACCTTTTATCCAGTCATATATGGGGCAGCGCAAGATGATGATTGGACCGATGAAGCCGTGTGGCATAAAGCCAACCCATCCTTGGACGTGACGGTGCCAATCCAGAAAGTAAGGGACGCTTGTAATAGTGCTAGACAGAATCCGGCTGAAGAAAACACCTTCAGACAGTTGCGGCTAAACCAGTGGGTCAAACAGTCTGTGCGATGGATGCCTATGAATACCTGGAACAAGAACGATGGCCCAGTCCACTTAGATGAGTTAGAAGGCCGTGTTTGTTACGGCGGGCTCGACCTAGCATCCACCACCGATATCACTGCTTTCGTTCTCGTATTCCCACCCACGGATGACGATGACAAATACACGGTCGCGCCCTGGTTTTGGATTCCCGAAGACAACCTGAAACTCAGAGTTTCTAGGGATCACGTCCCCTACGACTTGTGGAACAGTCAAGGCTTCTTGGAGACGACCGAGGGCAACGTGGTGCACTACGGGTATATCGAGAAGTTCATTGAGGATCTTGGCACCCGGTTTAATATCCGACAGATAGCTTTCGACCGGTGGGGTGCGATCCAAATGAGCCAAAACCTTGAGGATGCTGGTTTCACGGTAGTGCCTTTCGGGCAAGGCTTCAAAGACATGTCCCCACCATCAAAGGAACTGATGAAGCTGGCGTTAGAAGGCAAGCTCGCCCATGGCGGGCACCCGGTGCTGGCCTGGATGGTTGATAACATTCACGTGCGCACCGACCCAGCTGGCAACATTAAGCCAGATAAGCAAAAGTCTACGGAGAAGATCGACGGAGTCGTCGCCACCATCATGGCCCTCGACCGGGCGATCCGCTGCGGACAAGGAACCCCAAGCGGCAGCATCTACGACCAACGCGGGCTAATCCTTCTTTGAAACATCTCAATTTTTTAGTGGAGTTCGCTAGAGCGTGTTAGAATCTGGGAGTCCGTAAAGCTGTAGTAGCCCAGATTCCCTGCTGCGCAGCTTTCCAGAATATAGATTCGGTCAGACGAAAGGAACAAATCGATGACGGTAATCAAATCCGCGAAAATAAAACTCATTGCATTAGCTGTATCTGTAGTTTTTATTGTTACTATGGTTAGCCCCACAGCCTTTGCATCTACTAACAATGATGGGGAAACAAAAACTACTCAGTCGGCAGCTATTGTGGATACTGTCGATTTTAAAGATAATAATTCTCCTTCGGGAGATGTGTCTCTAAGTTCGGAGTCGCTCCAAGTTAGCGCTGTTTATGATGTTGATTTTGATCCAGGGGTAGATAATATTCAGCCGCGTTTTGCGTGGGGAAAAGTTATTAAAGTCCTTCTTTCCAGACCTGCTTGCGAGGCTGCACGAAATTTTTATAACAGCCAGTTCCCTAATATGCCAAAACTAAAATGTAGAAAAAAAGGTTCGGTATGGATTCTAACGCGGTGAAAGACATAGATCAATATGCCGAGAAAGCTCGCTTTTTTATCGACTCAGAAAAGTTTAAGTGTTTAATACCAGGGGTTCATTATTCTTCGCCATGGTCCAACGACTCTTTAAATGAATGTGAGATGTTGTTTTTGCGGACGCAAAGAGAACATCTCACATGCACCTATGAGAACTATGTAATGTTTTTAGGTGAAGGGCTACGGCGTACCTTTAGCGGAGAATGGAAACGTGGAGACTTCTTGAGTTCAGATTTGCATAGCTTGATCGGAATCTACTATCCCAGCACGAAGCATTTCGATGTAGTTTCAAATTTTTTACAAGAAGCTTTATTTCTTTCTTCTGGCAAAACATGGTCAGCCTCTTTTGCTGCAACAAACCACCTGCTCTCTAAACGTTCATCCACCAAAGGAGACATGTGGTGATATGCAGTTTAAGAAACTTGACGACAACTTTAAAGTCAGGGTGACTGGGATAATATGTTTTACGACCTGTGGGTAAAATAATGATTCTTGAATGCTACGGAAGGGAACGTTGTTCATTACACTAACGTCGAAACCACCACCAACGCTGGGGTGGGAATGGCGGCAGCTACCTGCCAGTCATTCCCACCCCGGTTTATCGAGTCGGTACTGAATAGCGTATCTTCTGGGTTTCTTCACGAAGCGCCTGAGCAGTCCAGACCTTGTTCATCGGCCCTTGGCGAGACGGCAAATAATTGTGCGCGTACTGGTAGCAATCGCGGTGGTCAAAAGGCTTCACGATGAAGCACCGACCACCAGACTTACTGAACACGTTCGGAACCCACCCCTCGATGTGTCCTCCGTCTAGGATAAATCCGGCATAAGAAGCCACAACGATTGAACGATGATCGACCAAGAAATCAGTGGCTTCCTGACTCACGCGCCAGTGACCAGTAACATGAAGGTTTCCGTTGACTACTTGATCCCAAACGTCAGCAGAAACGTTATTGCGAACCTCATCAAGGACATCTTTGTACCGTCCCCACGTGGCATCGAAATACAGAGAAGGACGACCCTTCTGCTCTTCAACACCCATCGAGCAGACCAGAGCTTTCTGCCCGTTCTCAACCGTTAAGGGGCGATTTCGAGCAGAAGCTAGGTATCCGATGTCCCAACCGGAATACTGCTGATTTCGCTGATTGGCGTCATCTGGAAATACCGAGATGAGATTGAGATCAATGAGTTTGCTCATCGTGTTGGAACCGACTCCAAGGATTTCCTTGGCGGTTTCGAAGCCGTAAACGGCATTGTCGAAGCTATACATAGCTTCTCCTTTCTTGAATGCAGGCCGCTCGACGCGGCGTGATTTCTGTTTCTTCGTTTGGATTCGGCTAGCCACTTGGTGGTCAACCGCTCCACTAGCAATTAGAACACAGCAGATAAATCATGTCAAGTGAGACTAGGTGGATTTACCTAGTCCCGATTTTTAGGTGGAAATCATGGGCTTTCTCAATTGGCTACGCGGCAGCAACAATCACCAGGTTGCGGATCATGCGATTGGGTCGAGCTATTCGTTCTTTTACGGCACGACTTCCTCTGGGCGTCCGGTGACCGAACGTAGCGCGATGCAGATGACTGCCGTCTATAGCTGCGTACGAATTCTGGCTGAGGCGATCGCCGGGCTACCACTGCACGTATACCGTTACAAGGACGGTGGCGGCAAGGAAAAAGCAGTCGATCACGGTTTGTACCGCCTGCTTCATGATGAACCTAACCCCGAGATGACGAGCTTCGTTTTCCGAGAAACGCTCATGACGCATTTGTTGTTGTGGGGGAACGCGTTTGCTCAGGTAGTGCGTAACGGGCTCGGCGAAGTGATCGGGTTGTATCCGCTGCAACCGAATCGGATGAGCGTAGGCAGGGATCTGGACACCAAGAGCTTGTATTACGAGTACCAAACCTCCTGGGACGAACCCGCAGGAGAGTACAAGACGATCCGGCTTACCCCTAACGATGTGCTTCATGTTCCAGGTCTTGGTTTTGATGGGTTGGTTGGTTATTCCCCGATCGCGATGGCAAAAAACGCTATCGGGCTCGCACAGGCCACGGAAGATTACGGTGCTTCATTTTTTGCTAACGGGGCGGCTCCGGGCGGGGTGTTAGAGCATCCAGGCACGATCAAAGACCCTTCTCGGGTGCGTGAGTCCTGGCAGGCTACCTTTGGTGGTGCGAAGAACGGCAATAAGGTCGCTGTTTTGGAAGAGGGTATGAAGTACACGCCGATTAGTGTGTCGCCTGAGCAGGCGCAGTTTCTTGAAACGAGAAAGTTTCAGCTCAACGAGATCGCCCGGATTTTCCGTATTCCGCCGCACATGATTGGCGATCTGGAAAAATCTAGCTTCAGCAATATTGAGCAGCAGAGCTTGGAGTTTGTGAAATACACGCTTGATCCGTGGGTGATCCGCTGGGAACAAGCAATCACGAAAACTCTCTTGAACCCGCGTGAAAAGCAGCAGTTGTTTGTGAAGTTCAATGTTGAGGGGCTGCTGCGCGGGGATTACCAGTCGCGTATGGAGGGCTATGCGGTAGCTCGCCAAAACGGGTGGATGAGCGCTAACGATATCCGCGAGTTAGAAAATCTTGACCGGATCGAGTCGGCCGATGGCGGGGATCTGTACCTGGTAAATGGAAACATGCTCCCGCTTCCTATGGCTGGGGCTTATGCCGGCTCCCGACAAGCCGAAGAAGGCGAGTCTGGTGATGAAGTGCCTAAAGAATCTAAAGAGAACCAACTATTGAGGAGGAGAATGTGAAGCGTTTTTGGAACTGGCTGACCCCACAGGCAAGTGGTCCTAATAGTGATGGGGGTGAAAGGGTTTTGCATATTAACGGGGTTATCGCTGAGGATTCATGGCTAGATGATGACATAACCCCAGCGGTTTTTGCCTCGGAGTTAAGCGCGGGGTCTGGGCCGGTCACTATCTGGCTGAATTCGCCTGGCGGTGACGTAGTGGCAGCTGCTCGTATCTATAACATGCTGCTGGATTATCCCGGTAAAGTCACGGTGAATATTGACGGGATCGCGGCATCGGCGGCATCTGTGATTGCTATGGCGGCGTCCACGGTGGCTATGAGTCCGGTTTCGATGCTCATGATCCATAATCCGGCCACGCTCGCTATGGGTGATAAAACCGAGCTGTCGCGTGCCCTCGACATGCTCGAATCGGTCAAAGACTCGATTATCAATGCTTACCAGCTAAAAACTGGCCTGTCCCGGGCGAAGCTTTCCAAGCTCATGGATGCCGAGACGTGGATGGACGCGACAGCTGCTATCGACTTGGGGTTCGCAAATGAAATCCTCACCAGTAAACAAGCCCCTGCTCCAGACGAAGACGATGAACCCGCCAAGACAAATCCTAAAAAGCGTGGTGATCCTGGTGATGGCGAGGATGAAGAATCGGTGAGCAAGAAAGTACCGGGGCGAGCGAAAAATGAGCGCGGCGTGGTGTTTTCCAGAAAGGTTTTAGAGCAACAACTTGTTGCCCAACTAGCTATGCACGGTAAAAGTGCTGCCCCTCCCGGGCCGCCGCCTCCTGTAAGTGAACATCCTTGTTTAAAGCCCGCTGCCCCTTGTGGTCGGCGGGTTGTTGATTTATACGCCCATTTAACCAACCAACCCCATTAACTAAGAGAGGAAATATTCCATTATGACTACTGTTACTGATTTGTATACCCGCCGTGCCCAAACCTGGAATAAGGCTAAGAAGTTTCTAGATGAGCGGCGCGATAGCGAGACTGGCTGTCTAAACGCCGAAGATGACGCTACTTACGCCAAAATGGAGGCTGAGATTGAGGCACTTAGCGGCGAGATTGCTCGATGTGAGCGAGCCGAACGCCTAGAAAACACTCTTGCCAAGGCGACCTGTAATCCCATCACTTCCGCTCCTGGAAGCGCCATGGGCGAAGACAGTAAGGTCAAGCCTGCCCGTGCTACAGCTTCCTACAAGCGGGCGTTTTGGGATGCGATGCGGCTTAACACCTCCCCCATGGAAGTAAGGAATAAGCTTAGCGAGGGGGTGGATTCTGAGGGCGGATACCTAGTGCCTGACGAGTTCGAACGCACCCTAGTGCAGTCTTTGGCCGACCAAAACATCATGCGTACCCTGGCCAAGGTTATTCAGACCACTAGCGGGGATCGTAAGATCCCTGTCGTGTCTACCCATGGCACTGCTACCTGGCTGGATGAGGGCAAACCATATGGCGAATCCGATGAAGCCTTCACCCAAATCTCCCTGTCGGCGTTCAAGCTAGGTACCTTCCTGAAAATCAGCGAAGAACTGCTCAATGATGCAGCGTTTAACGTTGAACAATACCTAGCGAGCGAGTTTGCTCACCGTATTGGAGCTGCTGAAGAAGAAGCCTTCCTGGTTGGCGATGGTAAAGGTAAACCCACCGGCATTTTCAACCCAACCGGCGGAGCAGACTTAGGCGTGACCAGCAGTAAGCCTACCGACATTAACGCTGATGAACTCATCGATCTGCACTATAGTTTGCGCTCCCCCTACCGGGCGCGTGCGGTGTGGCTGATGAACGATGCAACCGTCAAAACCGTACGCAAGCTCAAGGACGGTAACGGGCAGTACCTGTGGCAGCCAGCGATAACTGCTGGAACCCCGGACATGATCCTTGGCCGACCCGTTCACACTTCCGTGTTTGTGCCTGAGGTCAAAGCGGGGGCGCGCACAGTAGCGTTCGGTGACCTCGGTTTTTATTGGATTGCTGACCGGCAAGGCCGCTCCTTCAAACGCCTAAACGAGCTATTTGCAACCACCGGGCAGATCGGGTTCCTCGCCTCCCAACGCCTAGACGGCAAGCTCGTCTTGCCTGAGGCGATCAAGGTTCTTTCCCAAAAGACCGCGGGGTAAACCATAAAAATAGTTAGGAGGTGGCAGCCATGAAAACAGACGAACTCATGGCCTTAGTCAAGCAAAATCTGCTGGTCGACCATAGCGAGGATGATTCTTTGATTGCCTCGTTTGTTTTGGCTGCCACCTCCTATGCCACCGCTTACCAACATCTGCCCGAGGGCTACTACCAAACGGAGCCCATGTCGCAGGCAACCCGGCAAGGCATTATCATGCTCGCCACCCATTTCTACGAATCCAGAGATGGAGCAACCGCCGGGTTTTGGGCAGACAAAACCGATGCTGCCCGCGCCGTGTGGAGCGCAGTCAACACCCTGCTTCGTCTGGATCGGGACTGGAAAATCTAAAGAAAGGCGCGCTCTATGGCAACGCTTGGAAAAATGAGTGAGCACATCGACCTAATACAACCTGTAGTGGTTAAGGACGCTGCCGGGTTCGCCACGACTCGTGATGAGGTTATTGCTTCGGTGCGCGCATATATGGAAGTGCGGCACGCTTCACCGGCTTGGGTCAACCGCGCCGCCTACACAAAAGCAGACCTTTTATTTAGGATCCGAGCAATACCCGGCATAAAAATAACCGAGGCGATGCAAATCAGCTCCGCACATGGCAGGTACGTTATTGATGCGGTCGAATACCTCGGCCGCTATGTCGAGATTTTAGCTCACCGCACCGAAGCAGAAGGAGCACCCTGATGGCTAGAGTACAAATCCGGCTTCCCAACGATTTCATTGACGCACTCGACTCGGCCAGCAGTCTCATTGATAACTGCGCTGAGCAAGTACTTAAAGCCGGGGCTAACATAGTGGAGCCGCGTATGCGCTCTAACCTTTGTGCAGCAATCGGTTCGAATACGAAACAGCCCTCCCGCTCTACCGGTCAGCTCGCCAAAGCGCTAGGAACCGCGCCAGTAAAAGTCAATAGCCGCGGAGACTACAACGTCAAAGTTGGTTTCGCCGAGAACCGAGACGATGGTAGAGCTAACGCACTAATCGCTAACGTCCTCGAACACGGACGCTCCAACCAGCCCGCTAGACCCTTCCTAGCCCCCACGCGTTCACAAACCAGGCGAGCCGCAATCACCGCAATGAAACAAACCCTAGCAGCGCGAATCCAGCAGGTGAAACCATGAGCGGGCTTTTAGAAAACCTAAGCCACATCGCTAAACAACTTGGGCTCGCCTATACAGTCAGCTGCTACACCGATTCCCCAGCCCCAGACACGTATCTAGTCTTCACCCCGTTAACAGATTCTTTCGACATCTTCGCCGACAACACCCCAGGCGTCGAAATAGAAGAAGCCCGAATCAGCCTGTTCACAAAAACCAACTACTTAGCTCTAAGAGACCAGATCACGAAAGCTCTAATCAGCGCTCGCCTGGTTATCACAGCCAGGCGCTATATCGGATACGAGGACGACACCGGCTACCACCACTATTCAATCGACATCGCGGATTATTCACCGGCTATTTTCTAGGAGTTATTGTTTTCCTCCCAGGCTCCATAATTTTGTCCCTCATCATTTACCCAGCGTGCTCTACCGTTGGCAGAGGTACCTAACACTATGGCTGCCGCGGCGGAAGGAGAAGTAAAAGCAATATCCCGGGTGACCACGCCGCGATTATTTTCTATGCGGATTGACCCATCACTAACTAACTTTTGGTGACGACTAGCTATAGTCGCATACGAGTTAACCGTTGCCTGACTTCTGGCTTTACTGATTTCCCAGCTAGCAACCACTATTAATCCCTTGAGGAGGAAAAACTCTCCATCAATCAGCTGCATCGAGGCGTCTATCTGATCTTTTTGTCTGCGCAGATGGAAAATAGGCGAAGAAACTATCTGAGCGGTAGCTGGTTGCACGGTATTTTCTGGGGATCGCAAAACGTTGACTCCCAGGATCGGCAAAATCAGCTTCATATTGTCTAAGAATGATTCTGCTGATGCTCGTTGCGCTTCAGAAAGCTTTCTGCTGCGAGGGGTTTGCTTGTTATCAGGCATAGAACAGCGCTCAGCATTCTTAGCGATTTCAACCAGACGGGCTTCTAAATACCCCCAATGTCCCTCGTTAAAAGACCGCTGCAAGCTAGCAATAATAACGACCTTTTCCCACTGCGACTTCTTTTTGTCATAATCGCGTAAGCGCTCTACAAAGTTTTCTGTCTTGCCTATATAGCACCAAGTGTTCTCAATAGCTTCAGGGTCATTACCAAGAAGAATATACACACCATTACAAGCGATTGAGCTGAATGACCCCGTGTTTGCATGGGGTTTTTGAGACGTTTGAGTTTGTTTGAACCTCGTAGCGACTAGACATCATAGTTCTGCTGAAGTCAACACCGCTTTAGCAGGAATTTTTATGGTTTTTGCTTCTAATCATAAAGAGATTATTTGCGGAACTCGGGATGGTAAAAACTCAGCAAAATTGCCGCAGCTATCAGGACTGCGCAACATGTCATTGGTAGCCACGGAGAGAGTCCGTAAAGTGCGGTAGAGGCTATCGGTGCCACTACATAGGCAGCACCATTGTTAGCATTAATCAACCCGGCCAGCCCACCTTGTTCTTCGGGCTTCATTTGCAAAGTAGGCGCCGTGTTGTAGCCAGGCATCGCCAGGCCTAGACCAAAGCCTGTCAAGATGCTGGCCACGATGAACAGTCCAAGATTTAGTGGATAAACCAAGAGTAGTAACCCGAGAAGAACGATTATTAATCCTCTTCTAAAGAGTTTTTTAGCACCCCAGTTTAACCTTGGAGCCACCAAGGCCTGCGCCAGTATCATCACCACACCCATTATTGACATGCACAAAGCGGTGAGCCCTGCTGTTGCGCCGGCCGCTAGCTTCAAAACATCCTGCAGTAAAAAGCCGAAAAGTGTAGCCACGGTAGAAAAAGCGGTAAACATTAGGAAACCGCAAGCCAGGAACACGAATACTCTTGAATCAAAATAGGAAACTTTTGCCGGTTGAGCGACTTTTTCTTCGCTACCTGTGGGTTTGAATGTTAGCAGCAAAACGGCAACGCCTAAAAGCATGACCAGAGGCATCACCAGCAAGGGCATCATGAAACCTCCTATAGCTGCAAGGCTGCCGCCCAATAAGGCTCCAAGAATAGACGAGAATCCTTGTGCAGCACCCAAGACTCCCAGACCCTTTACCCGTTGCGTCTCATTGTAGGTATGAGTCACAACGTAGGTTTGCGCGGCTGGGGAAACTGATGCGATGGCACCGCCGTACAGCACTCCCCTAGTTATGACTACTCCTATGATCAACGCTATGCCGGTGAGCAGACCCTTAAATCCTAGCCACACCACCATAGCGAATCCGCTTAGAGCCAGGATTCCGGCAAGCATGCCAATAAGCAAGATACGCCGAGATCCCCATCGCAATGAGACCCGTCCCCACCTGGTGGAGGTAAGAGAAAACATTATGGCAGCTAACGAAATGGTGGCGCCAATGTGCCATTCCTTCAGCCCGATTTCGCGCGATAGCGGAGCCAGAATTGGATTAAGAATCATCTGCCCCATATATGCCAGTAACACCGTCAAAAACAAGGGAAACAGTCCCGCTATTTTTGATTCGACTTTCTCGTTTCGTTCATTAGTGGCGCACATTAAAACATCCTTTCCAAAGTGAGCTACCAATCAAGCTGAGACAATACTAGAACAATGTTCTAGTATTGTCGAGGTTGAGGGTATGCTGTTTTCGTGGGGAATAAAGACAAGCGGGTAAACACGGGTAGACGCGCCTGGCTGACGCAGGAAAAGATCATGTACACCGCAATGGAACTGACCCGAGAGTGCGGTCTAGAAAAATGGTCGATTCGTGACCTTGCGCAGCGTCTGGGAGTAGTTCCCTCTGTCATCTACCACCATTACCAAAACCGTGACGCCATTACCGCTTCTGTAATAGGCGAGATCACTAGCACCATCGAACTACCGGACGAGCAGCTGGAATGGAAAGATTGGTTCATCTCCCTAGCAAAAAATGTCAGGCCTGTCTTTCTTGAATTCCCCGGAGTCACCGACAAACTGATGTATGGACATATGAACGCCGCGTTGATACCAATCTTGGAGGTGGCTTACGAAAAACTACGGGATGCTGGTTTTAGCAAGTACATTCACATCGCATACTCAATTATCATCAACACGATGCTATGGAGCATTACTGCTCGCAACTTGCGCAGCCCAACCAAGCAGGAACAGCGCCACGACCTAGGCCAAATGATTACCCAACTTCAGCCCCTAGCTGTCTGCTCCACAACGCTGGCTGACATCATCCAGGGCTACTTAATTCCGCTAGCCAACCCGAAAAACGAAGACCGCATGAGTCAGGAATACTTTGAAATCATCATAGAAGTCGTACTCGCCGGTTTAGAGATAGCAATCTTGCCTCGCGAAAACGCCTAACGAACCCGTGAACAAGAGAAATCATCAATACTCATAAAATATTTCCCAAAATCGCAAGGCATCCAGCTAAGAGCAAAGCTTTTCAGCCTCTCCCTCTATTTCCTGCGATTTTCCAATAAATACAAGAAGATCCACTATATCCAGAGCTTCCCAAACAACTGGTACGACTACATCAAATACTGCACTACCAATGAACTAGCTATCGCCCTTCACAGTACACAGGCTTCTCCCAGGAATCCGCTATATCGGATACGAGGCGGATACCGGTTTTCACCACTATTCCATCGATGTTTCGAGTTTTAGAGCCTGTCCTTAAGAGTTTGCAATGATCAGGAAAGTCAAAAATCCGATGAACAAGATCTCCAGGACTAACCCGATGACGTTAATGACTTTTTCGCTCTTTTCAGGCCAGAATCTGGCTAGCAGAGCAAAAACTACTAAGCCAGTAGCGGCTCCAGCAGTGTTCATTATGACATCGGTGATATCGCTGACCCCAATAGCGAAAACGTACTGAACGACCTCGAATGCCACGCTTGCTAAAAACGGTGGGAGCAATTGAATTAACCATGAGCGCCGTTTCAACAACATCCTCATGTACAAGCCAAACGGGATGAAAATAAGGAAGTTGACCACGATCTCATCAAAGAAGTTCGACCCGTAAAGATTCGCAGAATCTGTAAATGGGATCAGATTTAAGTAGCGCGCATGCCGCATGCCCAGTATGTCGTCAACGCTGGTGGCGAATTTGAACAGCACCATCCACAACAACAAGAGCAGATAAATCCCGAACACCGCATAGGTCAAGCATCGCTTTTTCTCTCTCATTCCCCAATTCTATCTCTCGATGACATCTAACGAAAATTACTACCCAAAAGGAGAAACATCATGGCAACTATTGGTTTAGACAAGCTCTACTACGCCACTATCACCGAAGACCCCACCACCGGTGAGGAAACCTATGCCACCCCGAAATCCCTCGCCAAAGCCATCAGCGCTGAACTCTCCGTGGAGGTTGCCGAGGCAATCCTTTACGCCGACGACGGGGCATCCGAGATCGTTAAAGAATTCAAGTCCGGGACGCTCACCCTAGGTGTCGATGATCTTGGTGCAGAAGCCGCCGCAGCACTCACCGGAGCCACCTTGGATGCCAACGGCGTGCTCATTAGCGCTAGCGAGGATGGCGGTACACCAGTAGCCATCGGTTTTCGAGCGGCACGTAGTAACGGAAAATACCAGTACTTCTGGCTCTACCGCGTCAAATTCGCCCTCCCAACCACGACCCTAGCTACCAAGGCCGACAGCATTACCTTCAGCACTCCGTCGATTGAGGGCACGATCCTGTGCCGTAACAAGCCCGACACGCAAGGTCGTCATCCGTGGAAGGCCGAGGTCACCGAAGGCGCTGCCGGAGTCAAGGCAGAGACGATCTCTGGCTGGTACACCCAGGTGTATGAGCCTGCCGCTACAAGCAGCCCTAAACCGACTAACAACTAGAACAGCAGGTAAGTTATGGCAGCGAAAACCCAAACCAGCCCGACAGGTAGCTCCGCTTTAAAGAGCGCGACAATCACTATCGCAGGTGAGGAATACGAGCTTGTCCTCACTACCCGTGCGACCCGCCTTATAGCTCAACGTTACGGAGGTCTAGAACATTTAGGTCAAGCCCTGGAAACTAGCGAAGATATGGATAAGTCACTCGGTGAGGTAATCTGGCTTATCGCCCTGCTCGCTAACCAGTCCGTACAAATACACAACCTCACCCATCCTGACGATAAGCGCCCAGAGCTGACCGCGGAAGCAGTGGAGTTACTAACTGTGCCTGCAGATTTAGCTGACTACCGAGAGGCTATCGCCCAGGCACTCCAACGCGGCACCCGGCGAGCAATCATGACCGAGACCCCGGGCCCAAAAGGGCAAACCAGGAAAAAGGACACTTAATAGATAGTGACGAGGCAATCTTTACCCGCCTGACCTATATCGGGCTCGCCCACCTGGGACTGACCCAAGCAGAGATCGAACTGATGGTGTTCGGACAGCTACTGGACTTGGTGGATTGTTGGCTGATTGAGACCGGCCGGGCTGAAGCGAAACGCCAGTGGTTTATTGATGATGTGGTCCCAGAGGGTATTTAAGGGTTGCTTGTGGTAGGCTGGGTGATGAAGAAGGTGGGAACAAGGTCTCCCATCATGTCTTAGGAGAGTCTGGTGGACGTAGGCGCCGCTAGGCTCTTCTTTCATTATGCAGTGGCGGGTTTTCGTCTAAGTACTGCGCTGACCTGCGAGGTGCCGGTGAGCCATTGGGCAACTGTCGGGTTGATAGAAGTGACGAGATCAAACGCCTCTTGAATATGCGCGCGAACATCCATGTCCAGTAGCGGTTCTACGTGTGAGACCCGGTTACGCAAGCGATGCAGGTGCGCGACTCTCCAAAAGGTTAGTTGTCCGTCAGGGTCTTCGGCATTTGGGAAAGCGTTGCGCAGAGCCTCGTCCCATAGGCGCATCCGATTATGGTTTTCCCTGGTTTCAGGGTTGGCATCGGGCAGATGATTGGGCAACAGGTCACGCCACATGCCGAACATGATTTGCGCTAACACGTCATCATGACTGACTGGCTGATTGTAGCGGCGGTGGTCTGCGGGTCTGGCGGTCGCTTGCTTCTTTGCCCGCCGCAGTGCATCTTTACGTTTGGCCGCGCTAAGGCTTCTTAGCGGAGCGGCTGGCTCGTCGAGCAGCCAACTCGTGGCTCCTGGAAGGTTGGCTGTATTCCAGGTTTGTAGCCGCGCGTCGATGGCGTTGCGCAGTATTACTTCAGTGTTACCGAGCACGGCCTGAACACTAGCGGTGAGTTCGCTGTGCCATTGATAAAGCTGAAGCGCCCTCTTCTGGTTACCCGCACACCGCTCAAGATAAGGCGCCATTCGGGCATCAGACAACGCATCAACCACTTGCCCGCGCCAATCAGTACTCACCAACTCATTTTCCCACAACCGACCACCCCTTGGCCAACCTATGCAAAAGGACACCACACATGGCTGATAGCTCTTTTGGTTTGAAGATTGGCCTGGAGGGTGAGCGGGAGTTTAAGCGCGCTATCACGGATATTAACCGCGAGATGCGGGTACTCGGTTCGGAGATGAAGCTGGCTGCGTCAGCCTTTGATAAGAACGAGGTCTCGGTTTCGTCTTTGACGGCCAAAAATCAGGTGCTGGCCAAGGAGATTGAGGCGCAAAAAGCCAAGATTCAGACCCTTAAGAGTGCTCTTGATAACTCTGCTACCAGTTTTGGGGAAAATGATTCTCGGACGAAGAATTGGCAGATTCAGCTCAATAACGCTCAGGCGACTTTGAATGGTCTTGAGGGTGAGCTTAAAGAGAATAATTGTGCTCTTTCTAAGTTTGGCGATGAGGCTGATGGTGCGGGTGATGATGCGAAAACTGCAGCTAAGGATACTGGGCACTTAGAAAATGCTGTAGATGAGCTGGGTTCGCAGATGGATGGTACCAGTTCGAAGACCCGCATTTTTGGTGACGTGCTTAAAGCCAGCCTGGCAGCGGAAGCTGTTGTTGGTGGGGTTAAGGCTATCGGGCACGCCATCGCGGGTATCGCTAAAGGCTTCGGCTCAGCGATGAAGGATGGTTTGGACTATAACGCCCGGATGGAGCAATACACCACTTCGTTTACCACGATGCTGGGTGATCAAGCCAAAGCCCAAAAACTAGTCAATGATCTGAAGTTGGAAGCGGCTCGTACTCCGTTTGGGATGGAGGATCTAGCCAAGGCCACCCAAACGTTGATGGGGTTCGGCATGAGCGCTGAAGAATCCCAGGTACGCCTCAAACAGTTAGGTGATATCAGCCAGGGGGATGCGCAGAAGTTCGAATCCCTCACGTTGGCGTTTGCTCAAATGAGCTCTACTGGCAAGCTGACTGGTCAGGATTTGAACCAGATGATTAACGCGGGGTTCAACCCTTTAGAGGAGATTTCCCGTAAGACCGGTAAAAGTATCGGTGAGCTTAAAGAAGAGATGGCTAAGGGCGCGATCAGTGCGGATATGGTTGCGGATGCGTTTGCTAGTGCCACAAGTGAGGGTGGCCGGTTTTATGGGGCGATGGATGCCCAGTCCAAAACCTTCTCTGGTCAACTCGCTACGTTAAAAGACGGGGTCGATAACCTTAAAGGTCTATTGGCTGGAGGTTTGACCACGGCTTTGGCTGGCACGGTGATGCCGATGGTTAATGGTTGGGTCGATGAACTCACCGGCGCGTTCGAGACCGGGGGCGCACCGGCCTTTATCGACGCCCTGGGGCAGATCTTGAAGGAAGCCCTGGAGTTTATTTCTAGCCAGCTCCCGCAAGTGGTGGATACCGGGATGAGTATACTGACTGCTTTGTTGGAGGGCATTATCGCTGTTCTGCCTTCCTTGGCAGACACTGCCGTGACGTTGATTGTGGCATTGGTGGAAGCGATTATTGAGGCGCTTCCGAGTCTGTTGGAGGCTGCGGTTCAGATTATCGCCACCTTGGTAGCTGGTATCGGCCAGGCTCTACCGGAGCTGATCCCGGCGGCGGTAGAAATGCTGATGACCATGATCCAGGGGCTGATCGATAATTTGCCCCTGATTTTGGATGCAGCCCTGCAGTTGATTATTGGTCTTGCGCAGGGGTTGATTGCGGCTATTCCGGTGCTTGTTGAGGCTTTGCCGGAGTTGATTGGTGCGATTATTTCTTTCGTAATCGGGGCCGTCCCTCAGATTATCGAAGCTGGTATCGAGCTGTTAACCGCTCTGGTTGGTGCCTTGCCTGAAATTATTACCGCTATCACTGGGGCTTTGCCGTTGATTATTACCGCTATCCTTGGCGCGATTATCCAGGCAATCCCCCAGTTGATTAACGCGGGCGTGCAATTGTTGACGGCTCTTATTGGGGCGTTACCAACTATTATTAACGCGATTGTGGCGGCTTTGCCTCAAATCATCTGCGCCATATTGTCTGCTATTGGTGGGGCTATCCCTCTTCTTGTACAAGCGGGCATCCAACTATTAACCAGCCTGATACGGGCTTTACCGACCATTATTGGCACTGTAGTTTCGGCTATCCCGAGGATTATTTACGGCATTGTTAGAGCAGTGATGGGCGGGGTCGGGCAGATGATCAACGCTGGGGCATCCCTGGTTTCTGGGTTATGGCAGGGTATTCAGTCACTAGCGGGTTGGTTGTGGAACCGGGTCGCTAACTGGGTGTCTTCAATCTGGAATGGGATTCTCGGATTTTTCGGTATCCATTCTCCTTCTAAGCAAATGGCGTGGGTTGGTGACATGCTAGTTGCTGGTCTAGCCGGAGCAATAACCACGCGCGGCCATAAGGCCGCCGATGCAGCAAAAGACATGGCTAAAGACACCATGGACGCTATGGAGGGGTTAACTAACGGGGTTAACGTACCTATCAAGGTCAGTAAGGATTTGTCTTTGCCAAGTACCGATCTGACCCCTGCCCCGGTTAAGCAAACATCGCAAACTGAAAAGGAAACTAAAACTTACAGCGTTGATGTTCAAGGGGTAGCAGATGCTACAGCTGCCCGGATTCTTAAGGGTTTGGATATCAAGGTTGTTTTAAGTGATGGCACGCTAGTCGGCAAACTCGCACCCAAAATTGATCAGCAACTATCACGGCTATCTCGGCGTAACAATCTTTTAGCTGCGGGGGTGTAAATCAATGTACGGGTTTGTTCTCGACCATAAGGTTAGCTCTAAAAGCCTGGGTATCCGTTTTTGCGCACCTGTAGAAATCCCAGCTGCCGCCATGGGTGTAGATGATATTGAGGTGTCAGGACGGGCCGGCACTCTTACCCGCTTTAAAGGGTGGCAAGATGGCGAAATAACTTTGAAACTAGCGGTGCGTGGCGGGCTGGAATCATTCCGCAAAGCCGCTCACGCGTTGACTGGGGCCCACACGATTGGGTTTAGCGGTGAGCCTGGCATGTTCAGGTATCTTAAACACGTCAAAATATCACCAGCAGTGCCTTCGCTGGCCACTTGGGTAATGTTTGAAGCCGAGCTTTGTTGCCAGCCGTTTACCTACCTGGAAACCGGGCTTAAACGCCTTACTTTGAGCGGTTCGGGCACGATTATTAATCCTGGTCTTTTAGCTTCCGATCCGGTAATAACTGTTTTTGGTACCGGGGATTTGGAACTAAAAATAAACGATACTATTTTGATAGTTTCTGCTCCTAGCGGGCAATTAACTATCGATACTGCCCGGCTTACAGCCCACGTTGCAGGTAAAACCGAAACCGATGGGATTTCAGGGCCCTTCCCGCAATTTTCTCCTGGTGCTAACCACATCGGGCTGGGCACAGGTATTTCAAGAATCGAAGTTAAAGGTAACTGGCGTACCTTGTAGAAAGGACTAATCCATGATTACGATTCATGATCGTAGCGCTAGGGATTTTACTGCCAGTGGGTTAGCGGTGCTAGATCGCCACGTTATCGACCCGATGGTCACTCAGGAACTAAACGGCAAGTTTTCCCTAACATTTTCCTACCCCTTTGATGGGCCATCAGCGAACCTGTTGGTAATAGAAAACATCGTGGCCGCCCCGGTTCCAGGAATAAGCGGTAGGCAAGGATTTCGTATCAGCGAGGTCACCACCAGCCTTGACGGGATACTCGAAGTAGTTGCCCATCACGTGTTTTATGACCTTTCTGCCAACCTTATCGCTGACACCTATGTGGTAAACAAAACCGCTAAAGCAGCCTTAGAGCAGCTGCTAGGGGCAGCCAATAGCCCGCACGGTTTTAGCGCTAGTAGTTCAGATAACTCGCGTCGATCCTCTGCCCGCATAGTTAGAACCCCACTTAGCGCGGCTCTGTTAGATGACGGCGACAACAGTTTTATTTCGCGTTGGGGCGGAGAGCTTATTTTCGATAACTGGCATATCCATCACGCGCCGCGCATAGGTGCTAATCGTGGCGTGGTTATTAGGGATCGTAAGAACCTGTCCGGGTACGAATCGAGCCTGGACTACACCACGGTAGTTACCCGGATTTTGCCGGTTGGTTACGACGGTCTGCTCCTGCCTGAACTGTATGTGGACAGCCCTCGCATCAGCGACTATATCTGCCCGCGTATCAAGGTAATCCGTTATGGGCAGGTCAAAGCCATTAAGGATACGGAGAAGCCGCGTGAGGACGAACTGCCCCTAGAGCAAGCTCACGCATGGCTGCGCGCCCTTGCCAAAAGCGAGTACAAACTTGGCCTGGTTGATCAGCCATCTTGTGTCTACAAGATTTCATTTGTTGACCTTTCCTGCGCCAAAGAATACGCGGATCTGCGCGAGTTAGAAACCCTAGCCTTGGGTGATATCGTGACCGTACGTCATAGCGACTTAGGTGTGGAGTTAACCTCGCGGGTAGTGTCCTATGAGTACAATCCGCTTGGCCAAGAATATATAAGCATTGAGCTAGGTAGCACCGCTCCTAAATTCATCGACATCACCCGCACCATCACTACTGCCCGCGCCGAGGCTATCCAAGCCCAGCAGGTGGCAAGTATTGCGCTAGCTAGCGCGGATGGGAAAAACACCAACCACTATGGCACCACCCAACCTGTATCAGCGCGGCTGGGGGATGTGTGGTTTAAAGATAATGGTGAGCAAGTAGGAATCTGGATCTACCGCGTTACTGATACTGGTCAGCCCGGGTGGGTCAGTCTTGCCACCGACTTGAACGCGGCTCAACTGGCGGCGAACTTGCAAGCAGCTAAAACCCAGATCGCGCAAGCAAACGCTAGCGTTGAGCAAGTCCAAGCAAGCCTTAAACAAACCCAAGGCGAGCTAGTAAAAACTAATGCTGATACAGCGTATGCAAAAGCGCGGGCCGAAAAAGCTCTCCAGGATGCTACCAGCATCCAAAATGCTCTAGAAGCGTTCAAAGTGCAGGTAGCAGGTGAAACCAATAACATTAACTCCTCCTTGACGATGGTTTCAGACAACGTGAACCTGAGAGTTAAAAGAGCCGAGATTATTACCCAAATCAATCTGTCTAATGAAACCGTGCTGATTGATGCAGCAAAAGTACACATCAGTGGGCAAACCTCAATCGATGATGCCGTAATCGGTACCGCAATGATTGCCGATGCGGCTATCACTAACGCTAAAATCGGTCAGCTGTCAGCAGATAAAATAACCACCGGTACCCTAGCGTCCGCGCGGATTGCCGCCGGGAGCATCACTAGCGATAAGCTCACGATTGCTAACGGATACATCCAAACAGCAATGATTAGCGACGCTGCTATAACTTCGGCGAAGATTGCTTACATAGATGCCAGCAAGATCACCACTGGTCTGCTTGATGCCAACCGGATCGCTGCGGGTTCCATTACGGCAGATAAGCTTTCCGCTAACGCTATCCAGGTTGGTCTTGCCGGGTGGACAAGTAATATTCGCATCAACCCCACCCAGATTTCTTGGTATAACGGTTCGGAACTGGAAGGGAAAATCGCTAGTACCGGGATGCAGTTTTGGTACGGGAATCGATATATCGGACAGTTAGGCAGGGGCCATAAAAAGGATCATGAGGAAATAGAGGGTATCTCCACGTCGCTAGCTAACGAGGGTGACTATGTTGCCTGGACCTACCAAGATGCTCCAAACGGGGACTATTTCACGTGTTTGACCCTAGACCCAAAGGGACGGTTTTATGATTCGGCTGGCATCCACCTTGGGGCTGATCTGCGCACGAATGGTTACAAGTTCTATACCACCGAAAACAGATCGGTCACCTTGGAAGATTGTGTACTAACCGATAGGGGCACGCATCCAGGATGGGTCGGGCCGACAAAGCTAGCCAAAGTAGTATTCCACACCTATGACGTCATGATCGTCACCAACGGCACGTTCTATAACATGACCCGACTTTTCGACCGGCTCTCAGACCTTATGAGCCGGGTAAACGGGCTCATCGGGCTGCTTAATCAGGGATGGATCAGCACCATAACCTCCAAAGCGGATGGCACCATCTCCTGGACCTACTTCCATAACACCGGGTATCAACCAATGTCTACCAACACTGCCTAAACCAGGCTGTATTCAAGAAAGGAATACGTCATGAAAATTTGGATAGCTAACAAGCACCTAACCGGGCTAACAGAACTATTAGCTGCTATGAGTCTTAAACCTGGCCCTTCTAGAGCTAGAACCAAACTGCTAGAGCTAGTACGACAGGCCGCCAAGCGTTTTAGCGATGACGAATACGAACTGGTAACCCAATACGCGTCCCTAAACGAAAACGGCAAACCCCGCATCGATCCTGGGGGAACATTCACTCTGGCATGCCCAGAAAAAGCCCAAGAATTCTTCACCGCTCGTCAGAGCCTATTCGATTCCCTGGCCGAAGTATCTGGGCCAACCTATCAAAACCATCTCCAAGAAGTAAAAAGCCTCATAGAAACCTATGACGGTGAGCTATCCGGGCAACAAGCAGAAGCATTCTGTGCGTTAAGCGAAGCGCTAGAGCAAGCCATAAGCAAAGGAGAAACCTCATGATTGAGCAAGCGATAATCCCGATCCCTTCTGACCCGAAACCAGCCCCGCCAGGAAAAATAAAAAACACAGACAATCGTGTAGTGGTATTACCCAGAAAAAACACTATGGATATCACTCGCCTGGCACTGCAAGCCCTAAGGCGCTCCCAAATACAAACCGAATAGCGCCGCCTTGTTTGAAGTTTCAATGCCTGCGTTGTGCAGGCATTTCTTATATCCGCAATCCCCCATGCTTGTGCTAACCCGTTAACTATTTTGAAAGGACAGCAAGAATTTTGTCTATCAAAACCATTTGGATGCTATTCCAAGGCGTAATCACCGCTATAGGTGCTTGGCTAGGAGCCTTTCTCGGTGGAACCGATTCCCTGCTTTACGCGATCGTAGCCTTCACCATCATCGACTACGCCACCGGAATACTAGCCGCAATCAACGCCCACAAACTATCCAGCTCGGTAGGGTTTCGCGGTATCGCCCGCAAAATCCTAATCTTCGCCCTCATCGGACTAGCCCACCTGCTCGATGTCCATGTTCTTGGCACCCCCGGAGTGCTACGCACCGCCACCATCTTCTTCTACCTATCCAACGAGGGCATCTCCGTACTGGAAAACGCTGCACTGTTAGGTCTGCCGATCCCGGGCGGACTAAAACAAGCACTGGACACAATCAAGCAAACCGGTCAAAACCAGCCCGCCTTAAAAACCAGCTCAACACCACCTGCTAAGGCGAGCAGTCCAGATAAATACTCCCCGCCCATCCCTCAGGCAGACCAGACCAACCCGGGCAAATATCTGCCCCAACACGCCCTGCCCGACGAAATAGAAAAGCCATGAAAACATGCATGAAAACAATTCTTAAATTCCTGGCACTCCTAGCAGTCTTAACGCTACTTACCGCCGGGATCTGGCTCGTTTTCGCCATATTCCTTTCATGGATATTAACCCCGCTTATCTACCTGATCGCACTTTTTATCTTGGCCACCGGCTAAACCAACCAAAAAAGAAACGGAGAACCCAAAATGAAGAACTGGAACACTCTAGAAGCTGACCTGAACCTTTTGATGAACAAACACTTCACCAAAGGCAGACAAGGCCGATCCATCAACAAAATCATCCTGCACCACAACGATGGAAACCTTTCCATACAAGGATGCTGGAACGTATGGCAAACCCGACCCGCCTCCGCGCACTACCAAGTAGAAACCAGTGGTCGCATCGGACAACTCGTCTGGGATCGGGACACTGCCTGGCACGCGGGAAATTGGGTAGCCAACACCACCTCGATTGGAATCGAACACGCAGACGCATCCACCCACCCCTACCGTATCTCCGATGCCTGCCTAGAAAACGGGGCGCACCTGGTCGCCGCCCTGTGTCACTACTACAAGCTAGGCCGACCGGTCTGGGGTAAAAACGTATTTGGACACCGCAACTTTTCCGCAACCGAATGCCCCGCCTCCATAGCCGGATCCCAACACGCAACCTACATGGCAAGAGCCTGCTACTGGTACGACCAAATCAGCGGAAACAAACCCAACCCGCCATCTGCCGGTAAACCAGATATTGAAGCACTAGCCAACGCAGTTATCCGCGGCGAATACGGCAACGGAGACCAGCGACGCGCACGCCTAGGTAGCCTCTACGACGCCGTGCAACGCAGAGTCAACGAAAAACTCGGGGCACGATCTACGCCGACCTCACCAAATATTGATGCCTTGGCAGACGCCGTGATTCGAGGAGACTACGGCAACGGCGCTACCCGCCGGGCACGCCTGGGAAATCTTTACAACCAGGTACAAGCTAGAGTGAACCAAAAGCTTGGCTGCTGATCCATTAACTATTTTCTTTTCCGGCCCCGCCACCATCTTCTGTTCGGCAGATGGTGGCGGGGCCTTCTTTGTTTGTAGGGGTGCAGGTTAACTTTCTGATCCTTTCTGGCCTTCTTTCAGGAGGTAGAAACATCGTGACAGTTTTCAATGACACAACAAAAGCTCAAGTGCGTTCTCTACGAAAAGTTGGAATGCCCTTGGCAAAGATCGCTAGTGAGCTTGGACTTAACGTCAATACCGTCAAAAGCTGGTGCCGACGCAACAACATCACACCATCTAGCACCAACAAAACTGTGGTGAGGGTAGCTGACGTGGTGGGCTGCCTGATATGCGGAAGTGAACTAACAATACGCCAATCTCGGTTTTGTAGTCAGTCCTGCCGACGGGCCTGGTGGAAAACCCACCCAGACCAGATCAACCGCAAAGCGTTCTACACCTTTACCTGTGCTCACTGTGCAAAACAATTCACCGCCTATGGAAACGCTAAACGTAAATACTGCTGCCATCCTTGCTACATTAGGCACCGCTTTGGAACCCAAGGTGGGCGCGGGTGAGCGCCATAGATATTGATGCGGAGATCGCGCTCATAAGGACAGTCAACTTTATCGACCAGCTCACCGATAAAGGCACACTAACACCCACAGAAGCACGCAGCGTTCTCGGCGCGCTGGAAAGCAAATCTAAGGCACTAATCGGTTCATTGTTATTAAGGGTTCGACTTGATAAACACCAAGATTAGAGCATGTATGGATACAACGCGAAACAGTACGTGACAAGCAATAACAATAAGGGAATGCGAGACTAGATAGCATGGTTAAAACGACGCCACAACTGAAGAAAATTACGGTCAAGCCAGCCAAACCCAGGCTGCTTCGCGTCGGCGCCTATGCCCGTGTCTCTACCGAGCACGACCGTCAGCTTTCCTCCATAGCTGCCCAGGTATCGCATTACTCGCGTCTTATTCAATCCACCCCAGGTTGGGAATATGCCGGGGTATTCATCGATGAAGGAATCACTGGCACCACCACCAAGAAACGTGAAGGCTTCAACGACCTGATGAACGCCGCTCGCTCGGGAAAAATCGACGTGATCCTCACGAAATCAATCTCACGGTTCGCCCGTAACACTCTCGACCTACTCCAAGCTGTACGTGAACTGAAATCCCTCGGTGTAGCTGTAAAGTTCGAACGAGAAAACATAGACACCACCACAGCTGACGGAGAACTCCTACTGACCCTGCTAGGATCATTTGCCCAGGAAGAATCCCGGTCAATATCGCAAAACGTCAAATGGGGAATCCGAAAAAAATACGCCGACGGTCAACTACATTCACGCCAACCCTACGGCTACCGCTACAGCGAAGGCGAACTACACATCATTGACCACGAAGCCACGGTCGTCAAACGGATCTTCAATGAATTTCTAGCAGGAATAAGCCCAGAAAAAACCGCAGCCAGACTAAACAGTGAGGGAATCAAACCCCGCTATACAAATAAATTCCAAGGCAAAAGACTACGCACAATACTAGAAAACGAGGTTTACATCGGTAACGCATCACTGCAAAAAACCTACCGCCCCCAGATCGCTAATCACTGCACCAAACCAAACCAAGGCGAACTACCACGATTTATCGTGGAAAACTCCCACGAACCAATTATCGACCACCAAACCTTTAACGCGGTCCAAATAGAACTCGCCAAACGCCGCAAACACGGACGGGCAGCAAGCCCAGGGATAAGCACTAACGCGTTCACTTCCCACATAGTTTGCAGCGTGTGCGGCAAAAAATACCATCGCCGCACGAAAAAACGTGGCAACCGATCAAGGAAAATTTGGTGGTGCGAAACAGCAACCAAAGGAAAAGGTAACCCCTGCCGGGCACCACAACTTCCAGAAACCATACTGAAAACCATCTGCCTGGATCTGCTCGGACTTACAGATTGGGACGATACGCAAATATTGACCAAACTCGACAAAATCACCGTTTTCCCCAATCGCTACCTCACCTTCACGCTAACAAACCAAAACGAACCAGTAATAGTTGACCTAGCACAATGGAGGAAACCCAGTGACTGCCACCGCAACAACCAGGCGTAAACGAGTTACCGCGATCCCGGCAACCAAAACACTAAGACACAATGCTGACAGTTTTAGCCACGCAATAAAACGTCGGGTTGCCGCCTACGCGCGGGTCTCCACCGAACAAGAAGAACAAGCCTCCTCATACGAAGCTCAAATCGACTACTACACCCGCCACATTCAATCCAGAACCGACTGGGAATTCGCTGGCATGTACGCTGACGAAGGAATCACCGGCACCAACACCCGACATCGTCAAGGATTCAAAACCATGATCGCCGACGCACTCGCCGGCAAAATCGACCTGATTCTCACCAAGTCCGTATCCCGTTTTGCCCGTAACACCGTCGATACCTTAACTCACGTGCGCCAGTTAAAAGACGCAGGAGTAGAAGTGTACTTCGAGAAAGAAAACATCTGGACCTTGGACTCAAAAGGCGAACTACTCATCACGATCATGTCCAGCCTGGCACAAGAAGAATCACGCTCCATTTCCGAGAACGTAACATGGGGACACCGCAAACGCTTCGCCGACGGAAAAGTCATGGTGCCCTACAAATCCCTACTCGGTTACAAAAAAGGCGACGACGGAAACCTCGCCATCGACCAAACCGAAGCACCAGCCGTGCGCCGTATCTATGCCCGCTTCCTTGAAGGAGCCACCCCGCAGACAATCGCCAAAGAACTCACCACCGACCAGATTCTCACCCCACACGGTAAAAACATCTGGTCAGCCAGCACCATCCGCTCCATCCTTTCCAACGAGAAATACAAGGGCGATGCGCTACTACAAAAAAGCTTCACCACCGACTTCCTGACCAAAACCAAAAAGGTCAACGAGGGCGAAGTACCGCAGTACTACGTGACCGGAAACCATCCGGCGATCATCGAACCAGCAACCTGGGAGATAGCGCAAGCAGAGCTAGCCCGCCGCTCGGGTAAGGGAACTGCCTCCGCGCACCCGTTTGCGAACAGGATCAAGTGCGCCGATTGTGGCGGCTGGTACGGACGCAAAGTCTGGCACTCCACCAGCAAATACCGCCGCCACATCTGGCGCTGCAACAACAAATACAAGCCCGGCTACCAATGCACAACCCCACACGTCACCGAGCAACAAATCAAAGAAGCCTTCACCCAAGCCCTAACCGAACAAGTCAAAGATAACGCCACCCTCGATCACGTGATACAGCTACTTAACGACACGGTATACAACACGACAGAACTCGAAACTCGGCAAACCAAAATCGCTAAGAAAATGGAAGAAACCGTGGCGTTAATAAACCAGCTAATCACCGAAAACGCCACCACAGCACACGACCCCGACGAATACGACCAGCGCTACCACCAACTCGAACAACGCTACCAACAGCAAGAAAAAGAACACCAAACAATCACAAACAAGATCGCAGACCTCACCACCCGCCAAACACAAGCCAAAGCAATCCACGACTACCTAGCAACCCAGCCACCACTAGAATACAGCGATCAAGCCTGGAACACCCTAGTTGACTACGTGCTTATAGGTGGAGCGAATATATTCGACGTTGTTTTCAAGCACACCATATGACAACCATCTTCTTCTGGCCTCTAGAAAGCCTGGTATAAGCTAGTTACTAAGAGATCACTCCGCTGAAAGTAACATATGGATCAAGATAAGATTTTTGAGCTAAACAAAAAAGAAGCACTACGGAACTATCGAAAAGAAGCAACTTGTCTTTTTACGGGGTGTACTCAGCCCGCGATTAATTCGCACACATATCCAAACTCTTTTTTGAAGCAGATTTCGAGACAAGAAGATCTTCTTGTACTTAACCTTGACGAGCTGTACTGTTCTAGGAACGAGATAGGCGTCAATAAGCTTTTTACTGCCAAAAGTTCAAAGAAAGCCGCAGTTGAAAAACTTTTTTGCAGATCCCATGACGATAAAATTTTCGCCCCAATCGAGAAATCTCCGCTAGACACAGACATCGAAAGCTATTTATATCTGTATGCATATCGATTGTTCATTCATGAATTTTATCTAGAAAACCTAGGCAAGGGTCAAGCGTTTAAACCTCAAGTATATGAGGATACAAGCTTTTATCCTCAATTCAACGAGAACCTTAAACGCACTTATATTTCTTCGGAGCAAAGGGCTGCTAACTTTCTGAATGCATTATCTCCCCACGACATGGCATGCTCGGTTAAAGAAGAGTTTGATCGCGTATTTCAAATGACTAATCAACCGAATGCTTGTGATTTTTCTAAGTTCTTTGATTTAGCCAACTTCAAATTTGAGGCACCACCGAGTCTTCTGTTGAGTGGGATAAAAACATTTAAGATGCCTCACCAAAAAACAGGTGGAGAACTTCCCATGGTGTTTTTTATAGTCCCCACCCCCGACTTCAAAGGATCGATTTTTGGAATAGTATCCCCGAAATCCGAAAGAGAGTCCTTCAATTTTCTAAAATCAGAATTTGCTAAATCATACAAAAAATACAAACTGGGCATCTCGCAAACTTTTATTTTAGATGTATTGTTTATGTTGTTAGATGCCTCAGAGAATTGGGTACTCACCAGATCCTTGTATGAACAGTGGGAAAAAGATGGATCTCTGGCGAAGATGGTTAAAGCTTGCTTTTGTTTAGCTCAAGGAGATCTCTATAAGAATTCCGAGCGGCATATGAAAGAGAAAGCATGGAATTTAATCAGAAGAGTGAATTACCCCGCTTGGTTAAAAAGCTGAAATTCCTTGCACCCAAGCCATTCACTCTGCACCCAAAAACAGCGTTGTATCAAAATGAGAGTGAAAGTAACTACGAGAAGTCCGAACGGTGAAAAAGCCTTCGGGCTTTTTCATTAGTGAGGACGACGAAATAGTGCGGAACACGAAGTGTTGCTAGCACGATACGCCCTGGCTAATATCATGTTGGCCAGGGATTTTTCTATTTTCAAACCCTTTACCTGCACATATAGGTTTAACACCCAAATGGGGGTGCGGATTGTTTTTTGGACAGTTTTAGACTACCGGCTGGTAGTGGTGCCTGTATTGTTTTATGGTTAATCCACCGAGGGTGAGTTTGATGCGGTGGTTGTTGTAGAAATTTATGTAGCGTTTAATGGCTGTTTCAAGCTCGTTGGTGCTTTCCATTTGTATCCGTAGTACATTTCATTTTTCATTCGCCCGAAGAAGCCTTCACATGCAGCATTATCGGGTGAGCATCCTTTTTTAGACATTGATTGGTTGATGTCGTGACATCGTAAAAACGCTGCATAATCTCCGCCACGATAGTGAAATCCTCTATCAGAATGAATTATCAACGATTTGTGATCAAAGGGTTCTTGAAGAGCCATATTCATTGAAGCCATTACTATTTCATTACTGGGATGCCCCCGCTAGCCCACCCGACTATCTTGCCGTCAAAACAGTCGATAACAGCTGAAAGATACAGTTTCGATTCCGCTGTGATGAACTCGGTTCTACTGAAATAATCCCTTGCCTCAGCACACCCGGATTACACTCATTGAAAGGCAGATGAAAAGCGGCTCTAATCTCGTGTCTTACCTAGTCACTGACAGGTACTCACGCAACGAGCGCGAAACCGCACACAGTGTTATCTTCTATCAACCCGTTGTATCAACACGTCAATCCAACGTTTGCTGACTTTTCTACTCAGCCGCGCCCTATTTGTTCTGATAGGTAACCTCTAAAGTGGCGCGTGCCAGGCAGTGGAATAGCGCCTGGAAGTTAGCGGCCGCGGCAGACGCGTCCTCATCCAGTTCCAAAGTTTCCGTATCCAAGGCGTGAACAGCGAAAATATAGCGGTGCGGACGATCGCCCTTCGGCGGCGCTGCCCCCATATATGACCAGCCACCCCCATCGTTACGTAAATGGAAAGCCGGTCCGTCAAGCTCTAAGTCACTACTGCCCGCGCCAGTAGGCAGGGAAGTCATCTCCGCCGGAATGTCCGTAATCAGCCAGTGCCAAAACCCCGAAGGAGTAGGGGCATCAGGGTCAAAACAAGTAAGCAGGAAAGACTTGGTTTCTTTAGGGAAACCGCTCCAAGAAAGTTGCGGAGACAGGTTCTCCCCCGCTGCTATCTGCGCGGTCGGCATCTGTCCGCCCGCTGTCATATCAGCAGAAGTCAAAGTAAAAGTAGGAAGCTCCGGCAACGCCTCGTAGGGATCTGGGGCTATCGGTCGAGAGTTTAAATCCATCTTTTCTCCAAACGTCGAAGTTGCAACTCTCTTAAGACTACTGAAATTAGACACTAATAGCTGACAAAACGGATAAAGTACCGAAAAAAATGGCTCAAACCGGCTACTATCAGTAAGAACTCTCCAGAGGACGCAGTAATCGCCCCCCATACCGCCACCTCATCTAATAGACCCCCTGGTCATCTTCAAAACCGTGTCCCCGATTTACCCGTAGCAACTTTTCATTCCCAAAATATCGGGAAGTGAATCAGGAAAGTGTTTTCTGAGTTCTTCCCTTTGTTTACCCTCCTCAAGAAAAACAATAGGATTGAGGGCGTGTTGCATTTGATCTATTTCGAGCCGCGGATTCCGGGAAATACCGGCGCCGCTATTCGGCTTTCTGCCTGCACCGGCACTCTATTACACCTGATAGAACCACTTTGTTTCGACATGGATGACACTAAACTCAAGCGCGCGGGACTGGACTACCACGACCTCGCGCACGTGAAAGTGCACCCTAATTTAGAGGACGCCCTCGCGGAAATACCGGGACAGATTCACGCCTTTACCGGGCATTCTTCTCTTCAGTTTCAAGAGGTTTCTTATGGGGGCGAGGACGGACTGTTATTTGGTCCTGAACCTACCGGTCTCCCGGAAGAGGTTATGAAGCATCCTCGCATAGCTAACCTGGTGCGAATCCCGATGGTTCCGCATTTGCGCTCTTTGAACTTAACAATTTCAGCTAGTATCGGTCTATACGAGGCTCTGCGGCAAAACTCTTATCCGGGATTGGTTTAGAAAAGCTACCTACACCGAGAATTATTTATTTGCTGGACGTAGCGGCGAAGAAACCACCAGCCAGACAATAGTTAAAACACTTAATATCGCGGGCATATAGAAATAGGTTTGTCCCCAGTTGCACAGTAACTGAGCGCATTCTAAGTGAGGCACAGAAAAAACCCACGCAAACAAAACCAACAAGATAATCTCAATCCCGCTGAGCGTCCAGGCTAAAAGCCGCATTCGTCGTCCGTTATGGATAACCGCAACCGAGAGCGTAATCCAGTGCGCAACATTCGCAATCGAAAGCATCGAAAATCCGTATCCGGGAGTATTAGCTGCCGGTAGCGTGGAGAACTCGTAAAACAGCGCAACCACAGAGAAAACCACTAGGCACGCCATGAAAATCCGCCCCACTCCCCACGATACGGTACGCGGATCTTTAGGGGACGACTGCGCGGACGTAGATGCTGGCACTATCTCCTCCCTGGTGTTTAGATAGCTATTTTATGATTGTTGGCTTAATACCCAAAGTCTACCCATCGAAGCTGAAAGCAGCATTTTCGGTCCGCTTCCCAACTCCTGCCAACACCCGCCCCCTAGCACTCTCCCTAATGAGCCCCCTCCCACTCCAAAAACTCTCAGCTAGCATTTCCACTTCCACCGCGCCCTCAGCATAAAATTCTCTCCCGTAAATCCCCCAGACCCAGGCAAAACCCTTTTGCCCAAAACCAGCTACCAAAGCGCCCTCCAGGTGCAGCCGCACAGGTAAAAAGCGAAAACTCGGCGACTTCTTATTGTCATAATCTTCAGAAAGAGCCTTAATCGCCGTGCGCTTAGCGAGTAAAAATGAAAGAATGTACGCAGGTGTCTAGGATACTATAGGTGCGGTCGCCCATCCTTTTTCGGGGCTATCTGCCTGTATATCTGGACGAGACGCGAGTTTTATCAAGGAGAACATCACAATGACGAGCACCTATGACCTCGTAGTCTTGGGCGCAGGCAGTGGTGGGTACGCTACCGCTTTGCGCGCCTCCCAACTGGGAATGAAAGTCGCCCTAATCGAGGGGGATAAAGTAGGTGGCACCTGCCTGCATCGAGGCTGCATCCCCACTAAAGCAATGTTGCACGTGGCAGAAGCTGTGGATGCCATCAAAGAAGCCTCTAGCCTGGGCATCAATGCTACTTTTAGCGGTGTAGATATGTCTAAGGTCGCGGCCTTCCGCGACAAGACTATTTCCCGTCTCCACAAAGGACTTCAAGGACTGGTAAAGTCACGCAAGATTGACTATATCCCAGGTTGGGGACGCCTGGTCAGCGCAAATACCGTCCAGGTTGGCACTGACACCTACCAGGGCAAGAACCTGGTATTGGCTACTGGCTCCTATTCAAAGTCACTGCCGGGACTGGCAATTGAAGGAAGGGTAATTACTTCAGATCAGGCACTGCAACTTGATTGGATTCCTCGCAAAGCGATAGTTCTCGGTGGCGGGGTTATCGGAATCGAATTTGCTAGTCTGTGGGCATCTTTGGGGACGGAAGTTACCGTAATTGAGGCGCTTCCGCACTTGGCTAATAACGAGGACGCCGCAGTATCTAAAGGTCTAGAGCGCGCTTTCCGCAGTCGGGGCATTGTTTTTAAGACTGGCACTTTATTTGATTCAGTTACCCAAGACCAGGACGCGGTACAAGTTAGAACCCAGGCAGGAGATACTTTTGATGCGGACTTGTTGCTGGTGGCGGTGGGTCGCGCTCCGCGCACGCGCGATATGGGTTTTGAACAGGTCGGGATTAACCTCGATCGCGGTTTTATCCCGGTTGATGAGCATTTAATGACTAATGTTCCCGGCGTGTATGCGGTAGGCGACATTGTTCCTGGTTTGCAACTGGCGCATCGCGGTTTTGCACAAGGTGTTTTCTTAGCTGAGCATTTGGGCGGTCTTAGCCCGCACCCACTGGTTGAACAAAACATTCCGCGGGTTACCTTCTGCGAACCAGAGATTGCTTCGGTTGGTTTAACTCAGGCGCAAGCAGAAGAAAAATTCGGGCAAGAGGGCGTGCAGGTTACCGAATATAATTTGGCTGGTAACGGCAAATCCCAGATTTTGGGAACTGGCGGGATTATTAAAATGGTGGCTCAAAAGGACGGTCCAATCGTTGGTTTCCACGCTCTTGGCAAACGGGTTGGCGAGTTAGTTGGCGAAGGTCAGCTGATGGTCAATTGGGAGGCTTTCCCGGAAGATTTGGCATCGTTGATTCATACTCATCCCACTCAAAACGAAGCAATTGGCGAGGCTGCAATGGCTCTTGCCGGTAAACCCTTACATTCCTAAAGTCCGGAAAGGTTGATAATAATGGCACAAGACATTGAGATGCCCGCTCTGGGCGAATCGGTCACCGAGGGAACGGTTTCTCGCTGGCTAAAGAAAGTTGGCGACCAGGTCGCGGTTGATGAACCTTTACTTGAGGTTTCGACCGATAAAGTTGATTCCGAGGTTCCCTCCCCTATTTCCGGAGTCTTATCCGAGATTTTGGTTGAAGAGGACGAGACGGTAGACGTGGGTACGGTTCTGTGTCGTATCGGGGATGGCTCCGCTATGCCGGAGTCTTCTCCATCGGATACTTCTGCTAGTTCGTTGCCCGGAGAAACCCCCAGTGCTCCTTCACTTCCGGGTACTTCCTCGGTTCCGCCAGCCTCTAAAGCGCCTGCTGCTCCGGCGGCTCCCCCTGCTCCTAGTTTGCCTGCTAATCTTGCGGATTTGCCGGGTGCCGGGATTCCTTCCTCAATCAAGCGCGAGGGCGACCACCACGTAGTCCAATGGGCATACCCCCAAGCCCACACCGGCTACCCCGGAACAATGACCGCCGAAGGACAAAACATCCCCCCATCCACACCAGATACACCTGCACCGCCCGCCCCCACCCCCACAGATTCTCCAGAAGAACTACCCGGCGCAGGGATTCCCTCCTCAATCAAGCGCGAGGGCGACCACCACGTAGTCCAATGGGCATACCCCCAAGCCCACACCGGCTACCCCGGAACAATGACCGCCGAAGGACAAAACATTCCCCCATCCACACCGAGCGTATCTCCTAAATCCAGTCAGTCTGCACTGCCGCTATCTGCGTCTTCTTCGCTTCCTCCTGCCGCGCCGTCCACGTCTAGCGTGCCCGCTGCGCCGAAACCACCGATTTCCACTTCCGGGGCAGCAGAAGAGAAATCTGCGACTGCTCAGCAGGTAAGTTCAGGATATGTCACTCCGATTGTGCGCAAGTTGGCACGAGAAAAGGGCGTAGATATTTCCACTATCCAAGGCAGTGGCGTGGGCGGACGGATCCGGCGCGAAGATGTGCTGGAAGCTGCGACAAAAGAACCTATGTCTTCGCAGCCAGAATCTACTGCCAGCTCTGCGACCCCAATTCCGGTGTCCACTGAACGCGGTAAAACTGAGAAACTTTCACGTATGCGGCAAACTATCGCTAAGCATATGATGAATTCCTTGGCTTCTACTGCGCAGCTGACCACCGTGGTCGAGGTGGATGTGACCCGAATTGCGAATCTGCGTGCCCATGCGAAAGACGCATTTGAACGCCGGGAGGGTACTAAGCTAACTTTCTTGCCGTTCTTTGTTAAAGCAGCTGTAGAGGCATTAAAGGCTCATCCGAAGATTAACTCACGGGTAAATGATGAAACTCAGGAAGTTACCTATTTTGACCACGAGAACGTGGGGATTGCCGTTGATTCCGAGAAAGGTCTGATGGTTCCGGTAATCAAGAACTGTGGTGATTTAACGATTGCGGCTATTGCCCGCAAGATTAATGAATTGGCTGACAAGGTACGTTCCGGCAATATCAGTATTGACGAAATGAGTGGAGGTACTTTCTCAATAACTAATACTGGTTCACGCGGAGCACTCTTTGACACCCCAGTAGTCAATTATCCGGAGGAAGCTATCTTGGGGCTGGGAACGATTGTGCGTCGCCCCATGGTTGTAAAAGATTCCGAAGGTAATGACACTATTGCGGTACGTTCTTTGTGTTATCTTGCTCTGTCCTATGACCATCGCTTGATTGATGGTGCAGATGCGGCTCGTTATCTATCCACGGTCAAGAATCGCCTGGAAGAGGGAGATTTTGCCGCGGAAGTCGGGATGTAATCTCTAACTAACCTAATTAGTTAAATACCTTGTAATCGTTGTGTGGCTTCAACAAAAGTTGAAGCCACACAACTTTTTACATTCCAAACACGTCGGCGGGACGCTTAGTTACCTGCTGGAAAATCAGTCGAGCTTGACTGTTCTGATGGCGTGTCCAAATCCAGGACTGGACTAATACAGAATCAAAATAGATAACCTGAGCAGTGTGCGGACCGAGTTCCCTTACCTCAATTTCGGAGGGAGAGGGAGGGTCTTCAGCTAGTAAAGCAGCTGCCTCAGTCCTAGAAATAGGCTCCCCCAACTCTCCTATGGATATGAAATCAGGGTGCATCATTTCCCAAATATGCACCCGGTCAGCACTGGAGCAATACTTTTGGAAACGTAAATCCTCGTCTCTAACTACCTGGGTAATAGGTCGCAGATTAGAGGCAGCTCCCCTGGCAGCTGAGCCTAAACCTCCCACGCCAGATGGACCGGGACTTTGGGAGTTCACAAAATCATTTATCCGCTGTTCCGACTGGTATTTTCGAGGAAATTCGGTCACATTATCTGGAAGCGAATCATTGATTCCCACACTTGAACCTAGTTTGGGGGTCAAGTGCTCTATTTTCTTTCCCCTGTCTTTGCGGGTAACCTTTTCGCCAATACCTCCGACCGGTTTTCCCACGCCTTGATCGCGATAGCTATAAACAGTTTCCCGAGCATAAACATGCGCTTGTCTCAGCAAGTCGTGTTCATCAACATTAATGCGTTTAGCTTCCACTTCCCGCGAGTCTAAATTTGCATCGATACCGCGAATCAGGGACAAATCTGCCAGCGGCATTCCGTCAAGTTTCGCCCAGCCATTATTACGCCACTGATGCCGCCAGGTCTGGAGCACGGATGCCACATATTCTAGGGAGGTTAAAACCAGTAGTGGCTCTTGGTCTCCGCGGGTTCTACGCACATATGAAAAGAGCGCCCGAAATTGTGCCTGTGCCATAGATACGGAATCTTCAACATATCCGCACGCCCAATTGTCTTGGTCAATCACCCACGACCAACCTACAAGGTTAGCGTCAGCAAGCACATAGGCATCTATCGCAACCGTTAATTTCACGTAATTATCTTGTCATATTTATTTGTTGCTTGCTTACTTATCCGGTTTTGTGACTCTAAGTTGTGGGTCACTATTGCAATCGACCTGCCAGCAACTGACGGGTTTGCCCCGCTAACACTACCGATCCGAAAACCACGACTCCTACCGTGTCAGCAGGCAGGTCGCCCTCTTCAGTTAAAGCTACTGCCTGGTCAATAGCATCCAGAAGATTCGGGGCAGCGAAAGTTTGTTCCACTCCAAACACTTCGCTAGCAATTTTGCCCAGTTCTGCCCCTTCCATTGCCCGCTCCCCCTCCATCGGAGTGGTTACAATCGCATCGAGCAGCGGCTCCATTTCTGCCAGAATTCCCTCCACGTTTTTATCAGCCATAGCAGAAAAAACGCCTACAACTTTTTGGAATCCAAACGCGTCCTCAATCCCAGATCGCAACGCCGCTGCCCCTGCCGGATTATGGGCGGCATCCACAATAATGGTGGGAGAAGCGGCGAGTACCTCTAAACGTCCTGGAGAACTCGCGGTATGTAAACCGGTTTCTAGCACCTGTTCAGATAGGGGTTTACCAGCTCCCAGAGCCTCCACTGCCGCGATTGCTAACGCCGCGTTCTCGGCTTGATGCTGTCCAAAGAGCGGTAGATATAAATCCTGGTAGGTAGCTGCCGGGGTGGACACAGTAAACATCTGTCCCCCAACTGCCATTTTTTGCTCGCTAATCTTGATGTCTTGCCCCAGTAGGCGTAGGTTCGCATCTTTTTGTCTGCAAACTTCCCTAATAACTGCTAGCGCCTGCGGGTCTTGGTAACCGCAAATAACGGTTGCGCCAGGGCGAATAATCCCAGCTTTTTCCCTGGCGATTTCGGCTAGGGTATGTCCTAACCATTGTTCATGGTCAAAGGAAATAGGACAGATTACCTGTACTGGCGATTCCAAAACATTCGTAGAATCCCATCTGCCCCCCATACCGACTTCGATTACTCCTACCTCAATGGGAGCCGCCGCGAAAGCCTGAAATGCGAGCGCGGTCAGGTACTCGAAGAACGATAGGCGACCTTGACCTAGCTTCTCCCCCTCTTTATCGGCAAGAGCAATAATTGCTTCTACGTCCCTATTGGCTTCTAAAAATGCCTGCGCACTGATAGGTTCACCATCTATAGAGATACGTTCGCGCACACTTACCAGGTGGGGGGAGGTAAATCGCCCTACCCGCAGTCCACTGGCTCGCAGCAGACTATCCGCTATCCGCGCGGTAGAGGTTTTCCCGTTAGTACCGGCAATATGCAAGCTGGAATAGGAAAGCTGGGGATTAGCGAGATAATCGAGGGCACGCTCAATGCGAGCCTTGGTCGGCGAAATGTTATGTTCGGGACGCCGAGTGAGGATTTGACTATAGATTTCGGCTACTTGAAAATCTGTTCTCAAAGTTTCATCCGATTTTGATGAGGACGAGGGCGCACTAGCCACTCTGCCCGATTCCTCGCTATCTACAGCGAAGGTATCATTCGGCGCGGTTTGTGTCCCGGAGTCCTCGTCCTCATCAATAACCGATTCGATAGCATCGGGAATCTCTATCCCACCTGCCGCTAGAACTTCGCGTAGACGAGTTAAGTCTGTCTCAGCAGTCGAGATGTCACTGACCGGTAACTCAATCTGTTCTTTGCGGTCTGCTTCCTGTAGGTAGGGCAGCAGTTCCGGGTCAATTTGCCCGTGAGCGCCTTTCGCCTCTTTAGCGATTTGTGCATACGGATTGAGTTCTGGCTCTAGGTGACCTTGAGTGTTCAAAGATTTCTCCCGATTATTTCCGTTAGTTTTCTATCGGATGTACCGCCGTAATCTCGATTTTTACCTCTTTTCCTGGGGATTGCTCGATTTGAAGCTGCGTGGCGAGCACTTCGTGGCTAATCATATCGGCATAGTTCTTGGTGGCTAAGAGGCGTTCTTCGGGCAGATACAAAGTTAGCTCAATCCGGTCAGAAACGTGCAAATCTTGAGTTTTGCGCTCATCTTGGATTGCACGCACTAAGTCGCGAGCATAGCCTTCGGTTTCCAATTCGGCGGTAATCTCGGTGTCAAGAACCACCACTGCCCCGCTGCTCAGTACAGTAGCTACTTGTCCCTCCTCGACCTCGACCGAAGTGGACAGGGAGAATTGTTCGCCGCTGAGGGTAACTGCTTGCCCGTCTACGAGGACTTCGGGGAAAACTACCGTGTCAGCTACTTCTTGCCATTGCCCGGTCTTTCCCGCTTTGAACAGTTCAGAGGTGGCTTTGCGGATTTGGGGGGTGAATGCTTTCGGGTTGAGTTTCAGTTGCCGTTGCAGCTGCAAACCAGATTCGCTAGATGCTAGTAACTTCACCTGTTTGACGTTTACTTCCCCAGCTATGAGGTCAGTGAAATCTGCTAGCTTGGCTGCGGAATCATCAACGATTGTTAATGATTTCAGTGGTTGCCGTACCCGCAGTCCGTGAGTTTTTCGCAGAGAATGAGCAGCCGACACTGCGCTGCGTACCATGTCCATTGCGGATACTAGCTCGGGGGCATCAACGGTCTCCGGAATCTGGGGCCAGTCGCATAGGTGTACGGACTCTCCCCCGGTTAATCCCCGCCAGATTTCTTCACTGACCAGTGGAGCCAAGGGAGCCATCACTCGCATTAGCATTTCTAGGCTGGTATAGAGGGTGTCGTAAGCTGCGTCCTCTTCATTCCAGAACCGTTCCCGTGAGGTACGAACATACCAGTTGGTCATCATATCTAGATGCTCGCTGATGGCTTCGCACGCTCCGGCTAAATCATAGGAATCTAATAGGGCGCGTACCTGGTTAGCTAGCCGTCCGGTGCGTGCCAGCAGGTACCGATCCATCACATTTAGTTTGCTCAGCTGTTCTTTATCGCTCAGCTCGATTGGTTTAGCTAAATATCCTGCCCCTTTATTGCAGGTTCCGGCATATAGGGCGAAGAAATAGTAGATATTCCACAGGGGCAAAATCACGTGGCGCACGGTATCGCGAATCGCGTCCTCTTTTACGACCAGATTCCCCCCGCGCACCACGGGGGAAGCCATTAAGAACCAGCGCATCGCATCTGAACCATATTGTTCAAATACCCCATTAACATCGGGATAGTTGCGCAGGGATTTACTCATTTTACGACCGTCATCCCCCAGCACAATCCCGTGGGATACGCAGGAGCGGAAAGCGGGTCGATCAAACAGGGCGGTGGCCAAAACGTGTAGCACATAGAACCAGCCGCGGGTTTGCCCGATATATTCGACAATGAAATCGCCGGGGTAATGGTTTTCAAACCAGTCTTGATTCTCGAAGGGATAATGCACCTGGGCATAGGGCATAGATCCGGAATCGAACCAGCAGTCCAGTACGTCGGGGATTCTCCGCATCATGGATTTACCGGTGGGATCATCTGGGTTAGGGCGCACCAGAGTGTCTATAAAGGGGCGATGTAAATCTTTAACTTCCACCCCAAAATCTTTTTCTAGTTGCTCAAATGAACCATATACATCTACCCGAGGATAGGCGGGGTCATCTGATTTCCAAACCGGGATGGGGCTTCCCCAATAGCGGTTACGCGAAATCGACCAGTCCCGGGCTCCCTCTAGCCATTTACCAAACTGTCCATCTTTAATGTGGGATGGTACCCAGTCGATTTCTTGGTTTAGCTGTACCATTCTCTCGCGGAAGGCGCTAACTTTTACGAACCAGGAGGATACTGCCCGGTAGATTAGGGGTTTGCGGCAACGCCAACAGTGGGGGTAAGAGTGGTTATAGGATTGTTGGCGCACCAGTACTGCCCGTTTTTCTTTCGGGGTACGTGCGAGCGGACCGGAGTCTTCTTCATGGGCGCGCCGCAAATCCAAAATTATGGGTTTGTTGGCTTCAAAAACTTGCATTCCGGCATAGTCTGGTACCTGTTCGGTGAGCAGACCGGCTTCATCTACCGGGACTACCGCTTTAATTCCGGCTTCGACACATACGTTCATATCGTCCTCGCCGAATGCGGGAGCGATATGTACTAGCCCGGTTCCGTCCTCGGTAGATACAAAGTCTGCCCCAATAATGTGGAAGGCTTGAGGTCCGGGTGTATCTGCGTCGCAGTTGGCGAAATAGTCAAAGATTGGGGTATAGGCTCGTCCTACCAGTTCTGAGCCTTTCAGGGTTTGCAGAACTTTCGGGTTTTCCCCTAGTTCTTTAGCATAGTTTGCGGCTAGTGCGGCGGCGATTACTACTTTTTGTCCCGCCAAAGGAGATTCAACGTCTGCTTCTACTTGTACTACTTGGTATTCAATATCTGGGCCGACCGCGATTGCCAGGTTGGAGGGCAAAGTCCAGGGGGTGGTTGTCCAGATTACTGCGAGTTCCCCGCTTTCTAAACGTAACCCCACCGTAACGGTGTTGTCTTGACGGTCTTGATAGACATCGTCATCCATTTTCAGTTCATGGTTTGACAGGGGGGTTTGATCATTCCAGCAGTAAGGAAGAACCCGGTATCCCTCGTAGGCTAGTCCTTTGTCATAGAGGGTTTTGAATGCCCAAATTACCGATTCCATATAGGAAGGGTCGAGGGTTTTATAGTCATTTTCGAAATCTACCCAACGTGCCTGGCGGGTTACGTATTCTTCCCATTCTTTGGTGTAGCGCAGCACCGAGTCGCGGCATTCTTGGTTGAAGCGTGCGATTCCTACCCCATCTGGACCTTCAATCTGGGATTTATCGTCAATACCCAGGATGCGTTCTGCTTCCAGTTCGGCAGGCAATCCGTGGGTGTCCCAACCAAAACGACGCTCTACCCGTCGCCCTTGCATCGTCTGATAGCGCCCTACCACGTCTTTTACGTAACCGGTTAGGAGATGTCCGTAGTGAGGTAATCCGTTTGCAAATGGTGGGCCGTCATAGAATACGAATTCGTTAGAGCCGGCTTCACCTGCTTGCCTTTGCTTAACTGACTTGCGGAAAGTGTCTGTCTTTTCCCAGTGTCCCAGGGTTTCTTGTTCCATTTGGGGGAAGGACGGATTGGCGGGGACGTCGCCATCTTTGTGCCGAGGATAGTAGCCCACGTTTAACCTCACCTGTTTAGAGTCGTTACTGTCAGTGCCGGGACGAAGGCTTTTCAGCCTCGCGGTACCACCCCGCTTTACCCAAAAATGTGGGCCTCATTAAC
This sequence comes from Urmitella timonensis, assembly GCA_900120415.1. Taxonomy (GTDB): domain Bacteria; phylum Actinomycetota; class Actinomycetes; order Actinomycetales; family Actinomycetaceae; genus Varibaculum; species Varibaculum timonense_A. Next base: position 724,949 of record FQLW01000005.1, read on the forward strand.
TGCTGTTACGGGCTTACCCGTCTGGTTCTACTGTCCCATAGGTGGGGGTTCTTCCAGCGGCTCCTCGGTGATTGCCGATTCAATGCCTTTATGTAAAGCATATCCGGTTTGGCGTTCTCATTAAATTTTGTCCGCGATAGACTCTAAGCAGTTAATAAATCTCACTTTTTGGAGGACGGATGGTCAAGTTAGGGGTTATTGGGGTTGGTTCTATGGGGGGTGCGATTATTCGCGGTCTTCTTTCTTCAGGGCAACTTCCTGCTGGTGAAATTTTGGCTTTTAACCGCAGCCGCGAGCGATTGCGTTCCCTTGAAGCAGAGTTTTCCTTGCCGGTAGCTCCTAATGCCCATAGGGTTGCGCAGGAAGCGGAATACCTGTTACTGGGGGTAAAGCCTTATGGGATTGCTCCGCTGCTAGCTGATTTGGCTGATTCTTTAGTCCATAAACCGGTGGTGATTTCGATAGCGGCCGGAACCCCAATAGCCAAGATTGAAGAACATCTGCCAGAAAATACCCCACTTGTGCGGGTGATGCCTAATGTTAATGCCCAGATTGGACAATCTATGTCGGGGATTGCTGCCAACCAGTACGTGAGCGCGCAAGCCTTGAGTGAGGTACGCGCCATGTTTGAATCTATTGGGCAAACCGCGCTGGTAGCAGAAGAACACTTTGCGATTTTTTCGGCTCTCGCTGGCTGTTCCCCTGCTTGGGTGTACCGGTTTATTGATTCTCTCGCTCAGGCAGGGGTCGCTGAGGGACTTAAGAAAGAGGAAGCAACCCGGATAGTTGCACAGGCAGTAGCAGGTTCAGCGTTGAATGTCCTAGAGAATCTATCTCAGGGATTAAATCCTCAAGCTTTGATAGATCAGGTTTGTTCCCCGGCGGGAACTACGGTGGCGGGACTGTTAGCGATGGAAGATGCGGGTTTTTCTCCGGCAGCTCGCTCGGCGGTGTTTGCCGCTGTTAAACGCGATAAAGACTTATCGGGCAGTTAGTGCCAGGGCGACTTTCCTAAGGTAGAATAGAACAAGAACTGTAAACGTGAGCCAGTCTCAGCTACCAACAGATAACGGGAGGGAAAGATGGCTACCCCCGAGCATGAGGATAATCTCGCAATGAGTGTTTATATTGTTGATTACCATTACGATTCAGAAAAGCTTTCATTAAAATGCCAAACCCGCCCGCAGCACCGCGCGTTTATGCGTCATTTGAACGCTTTAGGAACTGTGCTTTCTACCGGTAGAACTGCTGATTTACCGGATAAGGGTTCAATGACAATTATGTTGGCACGCACCCCGGAAGAGGCTAAAGAGGTTTTACATGATGACCCCTATATTCAAGCTGGCATAGTTAAGAGTATTACGGTGCGAGAATGGCAGCCAGTAATCGGAACTTTCGCTGACGAATAACCCGTTTTGGGGGCCGACGCCAAATAGTTTTTGTTACCTATATATTTTTGCCCGCTGGGTTTGCTTACTCTGTGCAAACCCAGCGGGCAAGATGTTTTAAGCCCTACTTTATGGTTAGGCGATTATTCATCATCCTCGGGCTCGTAATCAACCCCAGCCTCTTTGCGCTGTTCATCCGTGATAGGTGCCGGAGCATCGGTTAGTGGGTCATAGCCACCACCAGACTTGGGGAAGGCGATTACGTCCCGAATCGAATCTGCGTGAGTCATTAGAGCTACGATGCGATCCCATCCGAATGCAATCCCCCCGTGGGGAGGCGCGCCATATTTGAAAGCGTTCAGTAAGAAACCAAACTTTTCTTGCGCCTGTTCGCTGGACAATCCCATCACCTTAAAGATACGTTCTTGCACGTCACGGCGGTGAATACGGATAGAACCACCACCGATTTCATTACCGTTAAGCACAATATCGTAAGCATAGGCAAGGGCGCTCCCCGGGTCGTCCTCGAAATGGTCTAGCCACTCTGGTTTGGGAGAAGTAAAGGCGTGATGCACCGCCGTCCAAGCCGATGCCCCTAAAGCCACGTCCCCTTCAGCTTTAGCAGCTGCGGAGGGTTTAAATAGGGGCGCATCAACCACCCACACGAACTTCCACTCATTCGGATCTAGCAAATCGCAGCGACTTCCGATTTCTAGACGTGCTGCCCCAAGTAGGGCGCGCGCTTCATCGGTTTTACCAGCAGCGAAGAAAATACAGTCCCCCGGGTTAGCTCCGGTAGCGTCTCGCAATCCATCGCGTTCCGCATCGGTGAGATTTTTTGCTACCGGTCCCGATAAGGTTCCATCGGTTTCAACTTTTACATAGGCAAGACCTTTGCCTCCGCGCGAACGCGCCCAGTCTTGCCATTTGTCGAAAGTACGCCGTGGTTGTGCAGCCCCACCGGGCATAACCACTGCCCCCACGTATTCGGCGCTGGCAAAGACTTTGAAGGGAGTGTCCTGGAAGTATTCAGTTAAGTCAGTCAGTTCTAGGCCGAAACGCAAATCCGGTTTATCCGTACCAAAACGGGCCATCGCATCGGCATAGCTCATATGGGGAATCGGGGTTTCAATCTGCACATCGATTAGTGCAAACACCGCTTTTAATACTTGCTCCGCCACTTCGATTACGTCCTCTTGACGCACGAAACTCATTTCCACGTCCAGCTGGGTAAACTCAGGCTGACGATCAGCTCTAAAGTCCTCGTCTCGATAGCAGCGGGCAATCTGATAGTAACGTTCCATTCCGGCAACCATCAACAGCTGTTTGAAAAGCTGGGGAGATTGCGGCAAAGCATACCAAGAGCCCGGGTTTAAGCGGGCGGGAACTAGGAAGTCACGCGCGCCCTCGGGAGTAGAGCGAGTCAAGGTGGGGGTTTCGATTTCTACGAAACCTAAGGAATCTAGCACGTCCCGAGTAACTTTCGACACTTTTGAACGCAAGCGGATACGCCGCTGCATATCGCAGCGACGTAAATCCAGGTAACGGTATTTCAAACGGGCATCCTCGCCCACTTTCCCAGAATCTTCGGCATGTACCGAAACTTGGAAAGGCAACGCCGCTGCCGGGTTTAATACCTCGACTTCATCAGCGTAAACTTCGATTTCTCCGGTAGGTAAATCTGGGTTTTCATTTCCTTCGGGACGGATATGAACTTTGCCTACTATCCGCAAAACGTATTCATTACGCAGTTCGTGGGCTACGTCCTCGTCATGGATAACCACCTGGGCCAGACCGGAAGCATCCCGCAAATCAATGAAGCAGACTCCCCCATGGTCACGGCGGCGGTCTAACCACCCCGCTAGTTCAACAGTTTGTCCCACGTGTTCACGGTTTAGAGTTCCCGCATCATGCGTTCTGAGCACATTTGTTCCTTTCTTTACTGTCCCGCTGTTCTTTTAAGAAAACCCAGCAGGTAACTTTCACTGCTCTCAAGTCTACCGCGCTAGACCGGCTCTTCCAGATTTCATTTCCTGCTTATTTGCCGAGGTGTTGCGATTCACTGACCAGGGCTTTCTGCTTACCTACTCTCTCCGGTAACGTTGAGAGCGAGATAAAAACTATAGACAGGTTATATATGACTGATTTTAAGGGTCACCCCACCGAGGACACCGCCGATTCTTTAACCACCGAAACTGAAGCCACTGCCAGCAAGGATGAGTCAATCGTTCAGGAAGCTTTTTTCGCCAGTTTGGATTTGCCGAAAACTATTTTGAAAACTTTGGAGGGCTTGGGTTTTGCCCACCCTACTCCGATTCAACAAAAAGCTATTCCTCCTCTGCTCTCCGGCAGAGACGTGGTGGGGATTGCGCAAACCGGAACCGGAAAGACGGCCGCCTTTGGTCTGCCTATTTTAGCTACTTGCAAGGCCAAGAAACCGCTGGTTCAAGCCTTAATTTTGGCTCCTACCCGAGAATTGGCTGCGCAGTCTGCCAGTGCGATTACCGATTTTGCGAAAGGCATGAATCTGGGGGTAGTCGCCGTCTATGGCGGAGCTTCCTATACCCCGCAGATTGCGGCGTTGCGCGAAGGAGCCCAAATCGTGGTGGGCACGCCGGGACGGGTCATGGATTTAATGGAACGTGGCGAGCTCGATTTGTCTGCGCTTAGGTTTTTTGTTTTAGATGAAGCAGATGAAATGCTGCGGATGGGCTTTGCCGAGGACGTTGATACTATTGCTACCAGCGCTAACCGTGAGGCGGTCAGGGCACTATTTTCGGCAACGATGCCGCCCGCGATTAAACGGATTGCGCAGCGTCATTTAACAGATCCGGTAGAGATTGCGATTGCCCCCCAATCCTCTACTGTGGATACAGTTGATCAGACTTATGCAGTGGTGCCCTTTAAGTTTAAGTCTGAGGCTTTAGGCAGGGTCTTGGCTCTGAGCGAATCTGATGCCACTATCGTGTTTGTGCGTACCCGCATAGATGCCGAACAGGTGGGCGCAGAACTGTTGAAGGCTGGTTTTCTAGCTGCCGCGATTAGTGGGGACGTTCCGCAAAAGGAGCGGGAAAACATTGTTGAGCGTTTACGACGGGGCGATTTAGATGTGTTGGTGGCTACCGATGTGGCTGCTCGCGGTCTAGATGTTGATCGTATCGGACTGGTGGTTAATTATGATGTGCCGCGGGAGGCAGAAGCCTATGTGCACCGGATTGGACGTACGGGGCGCGCCGGGCGGGAGGGCACTTCCCTTACTTTCTTTACTCCGCGGGAAAAGCGTCGCCTAGCTTTAATTGAGGATTTGACTGGGCAAAAAATGAGGGAGGTTTTTATTCCCTCCCCTACCCAAGTACGCCTCTCGCGCGCTGAGCGCCTTATTTCCCAGGTCACCCCGCGTCTAAATAAGGGGGAAATGGATGTTTATTTTGACGCTATCCAGGATTTAATGACCTCTACCGGGCTTGATATTGGGGATGTGGCCGCTGGTTTATTGGCTTTGGCTTGTGGAGATACCGGCCCGGAAAAACAGCATCTTGGTTTTAAGGTTCGCTACGAAGAAAAGGTTGATGAACTAGGGCGCTTTGTTTCCGCCTGTTTTGAGGAAGGACGAGGGGGCGATTGCGCTAGAAAAGGCTCGAAGAAACCGGTTTCTGGTAAGGGGAAATCGCGTCCTCATTTTAAGGCTGGTAGTGGTTGTCGTTACCGGATTGAGGTTGGTCGCCGAGACCGGGTGAAACCGGGTTCGATTGTGGGAGCGATTACTGGCGAGAGTGGTTTGGCGGGTAAAGATGTGGGGCATATTGATATTTTGCCCAGTTTCTCATTGGTCGAGTTTGAGCGTCCTTTGTCTGCGGCGGCGCTACGTAAAATTAGTAATGCCCGGATTGCCGGTCGTCGTTTACGTATTCGCAAGGACGAAGGACCGCGTAAACGCGGTTAATATATTTTCTAGTTTTAGGACGGCGGGGAGGATAACTACCTTAATCTTGCTGCGATTATTTAGAGATCCTGATTTATCTAAACGTTTTAGAGGAAAGCCGAGCTAAAACCCATAGGGGTATTAACTCCCAAATTTGTATTGAACTGACAGGATACATCTGAACAATGAATCGTACTGGGTTTTGTTCCACTTTTTATACTGGGGTCAGGTCGGTGACCCGTATTTGATTATATCCGGTGATTATCTCGCCAGGGGTTCTTTATCCGAGTGCCTCGTGTAGGCGGTGGTTGTACCACCAGTGAACCCTGTTCATGGTGGCGAACTCGAGCGACGTACTGTATGTATTTCGAGCGCGAAGGCGGTGTGGTACCTCATTTAGTTAGAGCGCAAAATAGATTGATGGCATAAAGGATGGGTTTTTTGCTTGTGTAAACGTGTTGAGGTTACGAAGCGGTTGCGCCTGGAGTATCGCAGGGCTTCGAAACAGGAAAAGGATTTTTTGTGTATATGGTGAGGAGACCAAACCCTTTAGGGGGGTTTGGTCTCCTGTTTTAATGGGGTTGTGGTGGTTTCTTACTCTCCCGCGCTCGTTGGTGCGTAGTACCATCAGCGTTGCCTAGCTTAGCT
>FQLW01000004.1 GCA_900120415.1 Urmitella timonensis
AGCTAAGCTAGGCAACGCTGATGGTACTACGCACCAACGAGCGCGGGAGAGTAAGAAACCACCACAACCCCATTAAAACAGGAGACCAAACCCCCCTAAAGGGTTTGGTCTCCTCACCATATACACACCAAAAAACAACCCCCATCCAGACAACAAACCGAAACAACCAACCCAAACACGAAGCGTTTTGGGTTTCGTCTTGTCTGTTTTTGAGAGAATTGAAACGTCCCAGGCTACGTTTCGTTCCCTATGCGGGTGCTAGTTATCTAGCATGGGATCGATTGTAACGAGCTATCAACACCCCAAGGCATAGAATGGAACCGGAAGCAATACCTGTCCGAAACGAATCTACCCCACTAAATAGGTTCTCGTTCGGAAACTAAAGATAGAATAAAACCATGCGTATCGGGATAGTAACGGACTGCTACCCGCCCCATATGGGTGGCATTGAAACCCAAACCTACAACTTAGCGCAGCAACTAAAATCATTTGGGTATTCCCCAGAAGTTGTTACTGCCACCCGAGATGGCTCCTTTGTTGGTCGCAGACTTGAGGGTAGAATTCCCGTACACCGTTTAGGAATGCCAACCTTAGGGTTTACTCCTATGAATCCGTTTGCGGGGCGCTTTTTTCCTGCCATATTTCCACATTTTGACCTTCTCCATATACACGTAGGGGTTTTGTCCCCATTTGCCCATTTAGCCTTGGAAATTGCTAAAACACTAGATATTCCCACCTTAGTTACCTTTCACTGCGAACTCGCTACCTGGGCACCGCTGATGCGAGCTAGTGGATTTTTTAACCGTTGGGTTGATGCCGGAATCTTATTTTCCGGTGTTTCCTCACTGATGGAATCACAAATTAATCAGTTAGTAAGCCCTAATAGGCAGCGTCAATGGCCAATAATCCCGAATGGTATTGATACTGAATTCTGGGCTCCTCCGAAAGATAAACCCGAGACTAAGCTCTCAAGTTTCTCCCTAGGTAATCAAGTAGAATCTAGCGCGACTAGGCAGATAATCAGGCAATCAGAAAGGAAAAATGCAGGCAAAGCCAGCTTTGAAGCCGTAAGCGCGATTCGCTTGATGCCCCGGAAACGGCCTTTAGCACTCATTAAATTCACCAGCGCTGTAAACCAGATTCTAGGTCAAGCGGGGGAGCTAAGATTAAATATCTTCGGAGAGGGCGCTCTCGAACCATTCCTAAAAAGGTGCTCCCAGATTCGAAAAGGGCAAGTACGTTTACTAGGACGCAAAGACCAGGTGGGATTGCTTAAAGCCTACCGGCAAGCAGATTTTTTTATTACCCTGTGCCTGAACGAGAGTTTCGGAATCGCGGCTGCGGAAGCTAGGGCGAGCGGATTACCACTGGCTACTTTGCAACAAAGCCCAGTTAGCGACCTCATAAATGAGGGAATCACCGGGATTAGTGCGGAAAATGATTACGCACTAGCTGAAAAAACCGCTGCTGCCCTGCTAGAGGGAAGATTCCTTAAGATGCATCAAAACTGTATCAATCAGCCCAGTCCAGTTTCATGGGAACGAAGCCTGCAAGCTACCCTAGCTGCCTATCAGCATGCCCAGGAGTTCCGAAAAAGCTTCACGCGCGCCTTAAAATAAACCCCTAAGCAATAAGTCGAAGCGTGCTCTGCCGGTAGAAGAATAAAACCTCCGGAATACGCAGGCTGACGAAACGAGAGGTACTACTCTACTACCTGGTTTTTCTTGCTGGCAATAATTCCTTCCGCGCGGCGCATAAAGTCTGAAAGTCGGCTGGCAGCAGCAACTACTGCCGGACCGTGAATCCTGCCTGGCTGACGACCCATGCGGTCAATCGGCCCGGAAACACTCAACGCTGCCACAACTTTTCCCGAAGCCATACGTACCGGAGCAGATACCGAAGCCAGACCGGGTTCGCGTTCCCCAATAGATTGCGCCCAACCACGCCGACGAACCACCGAAAGCTGAGTGGCGGTGAAAGACGCACCCTGCAAGCCCCGATGTAAACGATCGGGTTCTTCCCAGGCAAGGAGGATTTGAGCGGCAGAGCCAGCTTTCATGGACAAGGTAGAACCGGTGGGGGTGGAGTCGCGCAGCCCTAAAGGAGATTCACAGCTAGCGACCACTATGCGCTGGTCTCCTTGGCGACGATACATTTGCGTAGACTCTTGGGTATGCTCACAAAGTGCCTTAAGAATCGGGCGGGCAGATGCCAGCAGCCTATCTTCACCGGCAGCGGAAGCTAATTCTGCGATTCTAGGACCTAAAATAAAACGACCATGAACATCCCGGGCTACAAAGCGATGATACTCCAAAGCTACTGCAATCCGATGGGCAGTAGGGCGAGCAAGCCCGGTACTGGTAACTAATTGGGCTAGGGTTCCTGGCCCAGCCTCGAGGGCGGCTAAGACAAGTACAGCTTTGTCGAGAACTCCGACTCCACTTCCATCATTATTATTGTCCATGCTTTGATACTGCCATCTTATAGCTTGAAATTCCAACTACACTTTTCAAAGATAGTCCAAGTTTACCAGCATAAACCTAGGAGACGTATATGGGGCGAACTCTTGCAGAGAAAGTTTGGGCAGCTCACGTTGTAAAAAATGGCGAAAAAGGCGCGCCCGATTTGCTCTACATTGACCTTCACCTCTGTCACGAAGTAACCAGTCCCCAGGCGTTCGCTGGATTACGGATGGCGGGAAGAAAAGTCCGCCGCCCCGATCTCACTATCGCTACTGAAGATCACAACACCCCAACTATCGACATTGATTTACCGATTAAAGACAAAACTTCCGCTACCCAAATTCGTACCCTGCGTGAAAACGCTAAAGAGTTCGGAATTCGGCTGCACTCCCTAGGGGATAGCGACCAGGGGATTGTACATGTGGTCGGTCCGCAGCTGGGTCTTACGCAGCCGGGAATGACCATAGTTTGCGGAGATTCGCATACTTCCACTCACGGAGCTTTTGGTGCGCTCGCTTTCGGAATTGGAACTTCGCAGGTAGAGCAGGTACTGGCAACTCAAACTCTGCCGTTAAAACCATTCAAAACCATGGCGATTAATCTCCCCGGAAAGCTACGTCCCGGAGTTTTTGCGAAAGATATTATCTTAGCTATTATCGCCAAAATCGGTACCGGCGGAGGTCAAGGATATGTAATCGAGTACCGGGGCGAAGCTATCGAAAACCTCTCTATGGAAGGGAGGATGACTATCTGTAATATGTCAATCGAGGCCGGGGCGCGGGCAGGAATGATTGCCCCCGACCAGGCCACTTTTGACTATATTAAAGGGCGTCCTCATGCCCCAGAGGGTATCCACTGGCAGCAGGCGTTGCATTATTGGGAAAGTCTTAAAAGCGATAAAGATGCCCGCTTTGACCGGGAAATAACTATCCCCGCAGATAGTATCGAACCTTTTGTTACCTGGGGAACTAATCCTGCGCAGGGGGTGTCGCTCGGTGGGAAAGTACCCAATCCAGAACAAATAACCTCAGATAGTGAGCGGGATGCCGCGCGTCGCGCCCTCAAATATATGGGACTATCTCCCGGTACGCTGATGCGGGAAATCAAAATAGACACCGTATTTATCGGTTCGTGCACTAATGGACGTATCGAAGATTTACGTACCGTAGCTAAGGTTTGGCGAGGACGAAAGAAAGCCAAAGGGATGCGCGTCCTAGTAGTTCCAGGCTCGGCGAGGGTGCGTTTACAGGCCGAAGCGGAAGGTTTAGATAAAATCTTTACCGATTTCGGGGCGCAGTGGCGAAATGCGGGCTGCTCAATGTGTTTAGGGATGAATCCCGACAAACTGGAGGCGGGGGAGCGCTCAGCCTCTACCTCGAACCGTAACTTTGAGGGGCGGCAAGGAAAAAACTCGCGTACCCATTTAGTTTCTCCCGCAATTGCAGCAGCTACTGCGGTAACAGGATACCTTACCGCCCCCGAGGATTTAGACAAGTAATTTAAGGGAAGAAAGCCTAACAGCATGGATAAATTTGTTTCCCATACCGGGGTAGGAGTGCCGCTGCGACGCTCCAATGTAGATACCGACCAGATTATTCCCGCAGTTTATTTGAAGCGGGTAACCAAGAGCGGTTTTGAAGATGGGCTATTTGCCGCTTGGAGACAAGATAAAGACTTCGTACTCAATCTTGACCCCTATGCGAGCGGTTCAGTGCTAGTAGCCGGTTCGGATTTTGGTACTGGTTCAAGCCGGGAACACGCGGTTTGGGCCCTGCGCGACTATGGTTTCAAAGTGGTGCTGGCTCCCAAATTTGCTGATATTTTTCGCGGTAACTGCGAAAAAGATGGCATGGTCGCAGGGGTAATAAGCCTGGATGACTGTCATATCTTGTGGAAACTTATGGAGGAAGAACCCGGTATAAAAATAACCGTAGACCTTGAAAAATGTCAGATAGTCTGTGGCTCTTTTACCTGTAGTTTTGAAATTGATGACTATACGCGCTGGCGCCTGCTGGAGGGGCTGGACGATATTGATCTTACTTTGCGTGACGAGGACGCGATTAGTGCTTTCGAACAGGTACGAGCCGAATTTTTGCCACGAACTCTGCCCGTAAAACCTTTCCCGAGGACGCCTCTTACCTCTGCTCAAGCAGTATCCCCGCAGGCTTAGCCCAATGTGTAGGACGGTTTATAGGGCAAAATGTTTTGTAGCTAGAGGGTAAGGAAAGTAGTTTAGCCGCTGCGCTGCCCACTTTAGAATCAGTCACTATTACCCCCTTCGTTGTGTCTTTAGTCAAAGCTCGTCCTCGCTAAAGGCGCAATTCGTGCCCGGTGGCTATTTCCTAGCGCGCAGACGGGTAGACTAGAAACACTGGGAAAAGCGGAAAAGGAAGTAACACGTGGAGCCGGTTCTTAAAGTACAAGGCGGACATCCCTTGACGGGGCGAATAAAGGTTCGAGGCGCAAAGAATTTTGTCCCGAAAGCAATGGTGGCGGCGCTGCTAGGCAAGACCCCCTCCACATTAAACAATGTTCCCCTGATTCGTGACGTAGATATTGTATGTGGGCTGCTTGAACTACACGGGGTAAAAACCGAATACGAATCCGCTAGTGGTCAGCTCTATATTGATCCCTCAAACGTAGAGGCCGCGCAGGTAGCCAGTATCGACACCTTGGCAGGATCTTCTAGAATCCCGATTCTGTTTTGCGGACCGCTCCTGCACCGCTTAAAAGAAGCAATTATACCTGACCTGGGTGGATGTGTTATCGGTGATCGTCCGGTCGATTTTCACCTCTCAATTTTGCGTTCCTTTGGCGCAAAAATAGACAAACTGGGGTCAGGAATCCATATCGCTGCTCCCGATGGACTTAAGGGAGCGGTAATCGACTTGCCCTATCCCTCGGTAGGAGCAACCGAACAAACCCTGCTCGCCGGGGTGCAAGCCGAAGGAATTACCGAGCTGCGCGGTGCAGCTATCGAACCGGAAATCATGGATCTGATCAATGTACTCCAAAAGATGGGAGCCATTATCAGCGTAGATACGGACCGCACTATCCGGATTGAAGGGGTTGAATACCTAGAGGGCTTCAACCATACTGCTCTGGCAGATAGAATCGAGGCAGCCTCGTGGGCATCAGCTGCGCTTGCCACCCAAGGGGATGTATTTGTTGAAGGCGCTTCCCAACCGGAAATGATTACTTTCCTAAATATGTTTAGAAAAGTCGGCGGTGCTTTTTCGGTAGAGCCAGACGGGATTCGCTTCTACCATCCCGGCGGGGAACTAAAACCAATTGTGCTAGAAACCAATGTACATCCCGGTTTTATGACCGATTGGCAACAACCCATGGTGGTAGCGCTTACTCAAGCCCGGGGACTTTCGATTGTCCACGAAACCGTATATGAGAACCGTTTTGGTTTTACCCGTGCCCTCAATCAAATGGGAGCACAAATCCAGCTATACCGCGAATGCTTAACCGGTCTAGCCTGCCGTTTCGGGCAAAGAAACTATTACCATTCCGCCGCGATTTCCGGGCCGACCCCGTTACATGGAGCCGATATTACTATCCCCGACCTGCGAGGAGGGTTCTCGCACCTGATTGCGGCACTAGCCGCCGACGGTAAATCTACAGTGCATGGAATCGATATGATTAGCCGCGGATACGAACATTTCCTCACTAAGCTGGGAACTTTAGGTGCGCAAGTAAAGCTGGAAAAATAAGGGGTAACTATGGCCGGGCAGTTCTCTCGCTTCTATAAGTTTTGTGTACGTGTGGCGCGGATACCGGTTGGGGCGCTCACCCGCCGGCATTGGGAAGGGCAGGAAAATCTGCCCAAAGACGGCGGGTTCGTAGCGGTAGTAAACCACATTTCCGAGTTTGACTCCATGACCATGATGCATTTCATGACCAGTGCCGGATATCCGGTACGGATTCTGTGTAAAGAAGAACTGTTCAGAGTTCCGGTTTTGGGCTCGATTATGCGTTCTTGTGGGCAAATCCCGGTTTACCGCGAATCCAGTCAATCACGCGACGCCCTAGCGGCCGCGATTGCCGGTTTACAAGCCGGAGAATGCATCACGGTTTACGGGGAAGGTACCCTAACCCGCGACCCCGATTTTTGGCCGATGCGCATGAAAACCGGGGCGGCGCGGATGGCGCTACGAGCCCAAGTTCCGCTAGTGCCAGTGGTGCAGTGGGGAGCCCAAGACGTCCTCGACCGTTATGGAAAACACCCCAATCTTAAAGGTAAAAAAGACGTGTGGGTTAAGGCGCTACCGCCATTAGATTTATCCGACCTTTATGAGCGAGCCGATGACCCTGAAAGCTGGTACCAGGCGACCGCAAGAATTGAAACCGCAATCTGTCGCGGACTAGAACAAATCCGGGAAACAAAAATGCCCCATCGTCCTCTAGACCGAAAATCTGTGCGTCTGCCCTCCAAGAAGCAGCTGGCTGCGGCAGCTAAAGCCTGGAGAGCCGATAATCCCGGAAAACTGCCTACCCAGCGCAAACCAGGGGAACTGGACCCGTATTTGAAGCTGGATAGCGCCGCCGCGCCCTCTACCCCTAAGCAGGAAGGGTAGTTTGTAATGTCATCCTCAGGTCGCAAAGTCGCCGTCCTCGGCGCAGGCGCATGGGGGACCGTATTTGCACAAATACTGGTAGACGCCGGGAATGAAGTCAGGCTTTGGGCGCGTAGGGCAGAACTAGCAGAACAAATCAACCGGGGGGAAAATCCTCGCTACGTGCCCGATATAAAACTGCAGAGAATAAGCGCCTCCAGTGATTTACAATGGGTCTGCGAGGGCGCGACCATGGTGGTGGTCTCCATTCCCTCAAACGGGGTGCGAGCCCTAATGGAGCAGATACGGGGATTTTTAACTCTAAACGCCACCATAATATCGCTGGTAAAAGGGTTAGAAGCCGGAAGTTTGCAAACCATGACCGAGGTGATTGCCACCGCCGGAGCAATCCATCCCTCAAGAATCGTAGCGATTTCCGGACCTAACCTGTCAGCAGAAATCGCTCGTCACGAACCTACCGGAGCGGCAGTGGCTGGACAAGATTCCTGGCGAGCCGGATTGGTAGCTTCCAGAATCCACACCCATTATTTCCGCCCCTATGTGGCTGAAGATATAGTCGGGGTGGAAATCGGAGGAGTAGTAAAAAACATTATCGCCATGGCAGTGGGGGCAGCTGAAGGTCTTGGGCTAGGAGTAAACTCCCGCTCGTTCCTGATTACTCGCGGACTAGCGGAAATGGTGCGCCTAGGGGTGGCGATGGGTGCGAAATCAGAAACCTTCCTGGGGCTGGCCGGTCTTGGCGACCTGGTAGCAACCTGCTCTTCGTCCTCGTCTAGAAATTTTTCATTCGGCTATCGTCTAGGACAAGGGATGAGTATAGACGAAGCGCTAAAAGCATCTGCTGGCACCGTCGAGGGGGCGCGATCTTGTCCGGTAGTGCGCGAATTGGCACACCGCAAGGGAGTATCCATGCCGATTACCTCCGCAGCCTACCGGGTAATCAGCGGGAAACAGACTTTAGAAGAAGCGTTAATATCTTTAAGTTCTGGACCGCGGGTAACCGACGGTCCTAGAGCGCGATTGGTGTAGAGAGGATAGCTATGGCGTTAGCAGAAAACCAAAAACCCCGAGTATTAGTCCTGTTCGGGGGAGAATCAGGTGAACACGGGATTTCTTGTGCCACCGCTGCCGCAGTGGTAGCAGCAATCAACCCTGAGCGTTATGAGGTAGTAACCGTGGGGATTACCCAGCAAGGTCAGTGGGTGCCGGTCGATTTTAGCTCTGAGCAGTTCCAAATCCGGGAAGGTCAAGTGGCGAGCGTGCCTACCGCCAAGCAGCAGCTATTCCTGGCTCCCGGTACTGGGAAAGCGGTTAGCCTACCCACGCAGCTAGGCAGCGAATTTTCCCTTGCTGATCTAGGAACCTTTGATGTGGTATTCCCGCTTCTACATGGACCTTTCGGAGAGGATGGAACCGTACAGGGGCTGTTGGAAATGATGCACCTGCCCTATGTAGGTTGCGGGGTGCTGGCCTCGGCTGCGGCTATGGATAAGCCCACCACGAAAGTATTATTGCATCAGGCAGGGCTGCCAGCCGGCAAATGGGAGACCGTGAGCGCCGCCCAGTGGCAACAAGACCGATTCTCGGTACTTAAACGTTTAGCGCCCTTGGGGATGCCGGTATTTGTGAAACCAGCCCGCGCCGGCTCGTCCTTAGGAATCAGCAAAGTAAACTCAGCTGATGCTTTGGAAGAAGCAATTGAAAGGGCGCAACAGATTGACCCGAAAGTGATTGTAGAAGCAGAACTTACTGGTCTAGAAGTAGAATGTGCGGTGCTACAAGGGCGGGACGGACAGGCTCGCACCAGCGAACCAGGGCGGATAGCCATGCGAAGCGATGTTGATTTCTATGACTACAACACCAAGTATTTCGCAGAGGACTCGGTTGCTTTGGAAATACCGGCACAGATTCCTGCCCATTTAGCTAGCCAGGTGCGTACTTTTGCTGCTCAAGCCTTCGAGGCGCTGGGTTGCGAAGGGCTAGCTCGAGTAGATTTCTTTGTCGATACCGCCAAAGACCAGGTAGTAATCAATGAGGTAAATACGATGCCCGGGTTTACTCCATTTTCTATGTACCCGAAACTGTGGGAATATATGGGGGTTGATTATTCGCAGCTCATGGAAGAATTGATTTCATTAGCCTTGGCGCGCCCGGTAGGGCTGAGATAGAAAAACCAGCAATTCAAGGCACTTATTTACCGGTAAACAGAAGTAAACAAATAGGGTTGGAGATATGGCGAAAAAACGCGTTACCTTAGTAACCAGCGGGCAATATCCGAATTTGACTGAGGACGAGGCAGGGCTAGTCGAGGAACTTAACTCACGCGGGCTAGACGCGCGGATTGCGATTTGGAATGATCCTCAGGTGGATTGGGAAGAAGCCGGAGTGTGCGTAATCCGTTCAGTTAGAGACTACGCTACCCACCGTGAACAGTTTGTTAAGTGGGCGCATAGCGTTCCCCGCCTATTAAACCCGGCAGATGTGAGCGAATGGGCAACCGATAAACATTACCTGGCGCATCTGCAAGAACAGGGAGTGCCCGTAATTCCTACAACTTGGCTAGAACCGGAACAGAATCTAAACAAACACCAAGTACACACCCGTTTTCCCGCCTATGGCGAGTTCGTAGTCAAGCCGGCAGTCTCCTCTGGAGGGCGCGAAATGGGGCGCTACGATGCTAATAACGGTATGGCGAGGATGGCAGCGATAACTCATGCTTATCGCCTCCTGCAAGAGGGGCGCTCGGTAATGGTGCAACGTTACCTCTCGGAAGTTGATGCCCATGGTGAATACTCGCTGGTGTATATGAATGGGGTGCTGTCGCATTCAGTAGAAAAAGCGGCTATGCTTACCAATCCGAACACTACCGAGCTGCAGGCAGAAGAAGAAGTTACCGGTAACCGCGAACCTAGACCCGAAGAATGGATTTTTGGGGAAAAGGTGCGTTCAGCTATTCATCACATGATTAAAGACCGTCTCGGGCATGACCAGCATCTACTGTTCTTGCGGGTAGATATGGTTCCCGATGGAAAAGGTTCCTTTTACCTGATGGAAGTATCTCCAGTAGACGGATCTTTGTATTTGCGTACCCGTCCCGATGGGATTCAAACTTTCGCAGATGCAATTTGTAACCGAGTTTTCTGGTAGACACACCGCTTTTACCTGCATATATGGCGGGTGTGAGCGGATACATATCCGTCCTTAGTGGCAAAAATTTTATCTCCAGCCCTTGGTTAGATAGAGTGGATAGTCGTCGCTAAGCGATGAATGGTGGCTGTAGTTCAGTTGGTAGAGCACCTGGTTGTGGTCCAGGACGTCGCGGGTTCGAGCCCCGTCAGCCACCCCAGACGACAACTGCCTGGCAGTTTGTCGTGAAGGTAGTTCAAACACTTTCTTTGAATCTCGGTGGTAGATAACACACCATCTGGACAGGGAATTTGTTTGATAAACGCCGCCAGTATCGGCTAGCCTAGTTAGTCGATACTGATTCTATTTGAGGAATAGCTGGTCTAATCCTCAAAAAGAAAGAATAATGTACGTGACTAAGGAAATGAGCAGCAAAGTGGTCTACGCGATTGTCAAAGCGGGCGGACATCAAGAAAAAGTCTCCGTCGGAGATATAGTTGTCGTCGATAAACTGGCAGCAGAAGTTGGCGACAGCATCGACTTTGCTCCAGTGATGGTAGTTGATGGTGACAAGATCACCTCCGATGCCGCTGATTTGGAAAAAATCAAGGTGACTGGCGAAGTTTTGGAACAAACAAAAGGTCCAAAGGTTCGGATTCTTAAGTTCAAGAACAAAACCGGATACACTCGCCGGATGGGTCATCGCGCCAAGCTGACCCAAGTTAAAATCACCAAAATCGCCTAATCTCGGGGAAACTAAGAAAGGAAAAGAAAAATGGCACATAAGAAAGGGCTAGGTTCCTCTTCTAACGGCCGTGACTCTAACCCGCAGTACCTGGGGATTAAGCGTTACGGTGGCGAAGCAGTTAATGCCGGAGAAATCCTGGTTCGGCAGCGGGGAAGCAAATATCACCCCGGCACGAACGTAGGAATGGGTAAAGATGACACCCTGTTTGCGCTAGCTGCTGGCTGCGTAGAGTTCGGTCGCAAACGCGGTCGCAAGGTCGTAAACGTAGTTTCCGCCTAAGGCAAAACTGATAGCTTAAAGATAGCGGGGTCGCCTAGCGACCCCGCTAAACTTATATATTGACGCCTGGGCTTAATAGGTTAAGGCTTTTTCGCTGAAGCTCTAAGGGGTAGAGATGGCAAATTTTGTTGATCGCGTAAAAATCGATGTGACTGCTGGGAACGGCGGTAACGGCTGCGTTAGTATTCGGCGAGAAAAATACAAGCCCCTAGGAGGCCCAGATGGGGGCAATGGGGGACATGGCGGCAGTATTTTCCTACAGGTAGATCCCCAATGCCACACCCTATTGGACTATCATCATTTGCCCCACCGCAAAGCCAGTAACGGCACTCCCGGAATGGGAGCGAACCGCGAGGGCGCAAACGGAGCAGACCTAGTACTCCCAGTTCCTGCCGGCACTGTAGTAAAAACCAAAGACGGCGAAATTTTGGCGGACTTGCAAGGGGCAGGAACTTGCCTGGAGGTAGCACACGGCGGGTGCGGTGGAAAAGGAAACGCCGCACTGGCAACCAAAAAACGTAAAGCCCCCGGCTTTGCTCTCCTGGGAGAAGAGGGCGAATCCCGTGTCCTCGTCCTCGAACTAAAATCAGTAGCCGACGTAGGGCTGGTCGGTTTCCCCTCCTCCGGAAAATCCTCGCTGATAGGGGCAATTTCTGAAGCTAAACCTAAAATCGCTGACTATCCTTTTACCACCCTGATTCCCAACCTGGGAGTGGTGCAAGCAGGAGACATTAGATTTACAGTCGCCGATGTCCCCGGTCTAATCCCCGGTGCTTCCCAAGGTAAAGGATTAGGGCTAGATTTCCTGCGACATATTGAACGATGTGCGGTAATAGTACACGTCGTGGACTGCGCGAATATGGAGGCAAATCGCAACCCGGTCGATGATATTAACGCAATCGAAGCTGAACTAGCTGCCTATCAAAGTGACCTAGATAAAATCTCCGGATATGTTCCCCTAGCTAAGCGTCCCCGGGTAATCGTCCTCAACAAGATGGATATTCCTGACGCTACCGAGATGGCAAAACTGCAAGCCAGCTCGCTAATAGACTTTGGGTGGCCGGTTTATGCGGTTTCTGCTCTCAGTGGGCACGGTTTAGACTCGCTACTATTTACCCTGGCAAAAATGGTATCTGAACTGCGCAAGGAAGAACCAGAAGTTACGGAACAACCGACTCAAATCTTGCGTCCCCCAAGCGTAGGCGGAGCGGCTTTTACCGTAACCGTTCACAATACTGGTCAAGAACCCATTTACCAGGTACAGGGAGAAAAACCCGAACGCTGGGTTAAACAAACCGATTTCAGCAACGACGAAGCTATTGGTTACCTGGCTGACCGCCTCTATTCCTACGGAGTAGAAGAAGAACTACTTAAAAAAGGTGCTAACAGTGGTGATACCGTGGTGATTGGCCCGATGGAGGGCGGAGTAATTTTCGACTTCGAACCTATGCAATCCGCGGGTGTCGAGCTATTAGGGGCGCGAGGCGAGGACCTGCGACTTGCAGGCAGTAAACGGCGAACAAACCAAGAACGGCGCGAACAATATCATCAAATGATGGACAGTAAAGAAGAAGCTAGAAAGCAGCTACGTCAAGAACGCGAAAGCGGATTATGGACAGATCCTTCAAAAGACTAATCCTGAAATAGCGGTCTTTATTCCGTAAACCCTAAAAATAAAACGGGAAACCAACATTACCTATGGCAACAACTATAGTTAAAACCAATACCTACCACATTTTCTAAAACCAGCTAAGCAGATATTAGTAAGCGTTCACATTTGGTAGGATTGAAGCTAGAGCCCAAGCGCAGACATGGCAAGAAGGGAAACTCAATGACGGTAGGCGTCAGCGTCGATGACAAACGCATCGGGGTGATGGGTGGAACTTTCGACCCCATTCATCACGGTCACCTGGTGGCTGCCTCTGAAGTACAACACCGCTACGGTCTAGATGAGGTAATTTTTGTTCCCACCGCCACCCAACCTTTCAAAAAAGGACGGCGAGTAACCATCCCCGAACACCGTTACTTAATGACTTCTATCGCCACGGCCTCAAATCCTAGATTCACAGTTTCCCGAGTAGATATTGAACGGGGACAAACCACTTATACGGTAGATACCCTGCGAGATTTAAAACGCGAAAGACCTGGCAGCCACCTATTTTTTATTACCGGCGCCGATGCGTTACGTCAAATAATGGATTGGAAAAACGCCGAAGAGCTATTCCAGCTGGCACGTTTCGTGGGAGTTACCCGCCCTGGGCACGTCCTTTCAAAAGCGGATAATCTACCTGCAGATCGAGTGTCATTACTAGAGGTCCCCGCAATGGCTATATCATCAACCGATATTCGTCAGCGAGTAGCTACCGGGGCTCCCATCTGGTATTTAACTCCAGATGGGGTAGTGCAATATATTGCGAAATACGGTCTCTATCGGGAGGACAGCCAGATATGAGTGAAACAGATTTTCTCGCACCCAATCCTGATGGACAAAACTATTCTCCGATTTCCAAATACGGGCAGATTTCTATCGCAGAGCAGCTCGCCCGGCTTGAAGAAATCCGTAACGGAGGACGCAGACAGGTCTACCAGCCGCAACCGCCCACCCAAGAATCCCGCTGGGGGCAAATCCGAGAAGGATTTAGCCAGGTAGAGGACGCAATCGGCGGGCAGCAGCGGCGGGCTGAATCCGACTATGAGGGGTATTCGCGTTCCACTCTTAGCCCTGACCAGGATGGTAAGAGCTGGGTGCAAGAATATCGTGAAAAGCAGCATATGCGTAAAGTTGTGCAAGAAGCTCGTGCTAGAGCCGAGGCTGACCTGCAAAAACTCCTGAAAGAACGGGAGGAAGCGCAGGCGCGTGCCCTAGAGCAAGAACGCTTAGCCGCCCAAGCTGCTGAGCGACTGCGCAAATTAGAGGAAGCAGAACAAGAAGCTCTACGCGCTGCCGCTCGCGAACAGCAACAGCGTGAACAACGGGTTTTAGCTAGCCAGGTCGAGGCTGAAAAAACCGAAGCCGAAAAGATGGCGGAGCTGCTTGCTTCTTTCCAAAATCCTGCTAGCCAACCGGTCATGGACTCGCCCGGTGATTTGCCCGTACAAAAAAGTGCTGCTCCCTCCGTTTCCGGGCAGGAAAGACAGCAAAAAGACCTCAAGAAGCAGGCAGTTCCCCACTCGGTTTCCTCCAAGATTAGCTCTACTTCGCGTATTTTTGGTTCCAGGCAAGCTAGCGCTGCACCGGCGCTGTCTCCTAGGTCTAGCGCCGGTGGCAGCCAAGAGGCTTCACTGCCACCGGCAATAGATACTTCGCTGGCGGTGGCAGATACTTCGGTGAACGCGGCGGACACTACGCAACCAATAAAGATTGACCCGATTGCTTCCTTAACTGACAGCACCGACGACCAGGCTCTGGCAGATAAACTAGCGTTTGCTGCCCAAAGCGCGACTGCTCGCCCAGTTAGCCAGGCTTCAACCTCGGCAATGCCGGTATCTACGCCGTCCAGTGATACCGTGCCGGGGGTGAGTGCGCCCAGTGCTCCCTTGACAACTGTGGGGCTGGGAACGACACCTTTAAGTTCGCAAAGACCGCAGGTGGGAGCGCAAATACCGCCTGATATTCGCCACCAGAGCGTCCCGGCGCAATCAGCTGGAGGAAATGCCGCGTCGCTAACCGCTATAGACCGCGCCAATCCTTCCCTAAAGTCTCCAAATATTGCTGGCGTGGCAAGGGATATGGCGCAAACTGGTCTTGCGGGCGTTACTGCCGCCTCCGCTGCCGAGATGTTCCAGCAGGCTTTGACCCAAACAGGTCTGGGAGCTGCAACTACTTCCGCTCCGGCTGTGCCCGGTTATCGGCAAACGACCCCTAAAGTTACCCCTCCCTCACAGCCAGCTGCGATGCCTACGGTTACGGCAGCGCCTGGGGGAGCACAGATGCCCGCCTCAATGCCCTCGCAGGTTACAGGGGTTAATCAAATATCGAAACTCCCGCAGGTTGCGCAGTCCCTAGCGCCCTCCTCCTCGGAAATAGCAACCTCCACCCCGACCGGTAACGGTACGCAAACGACACAAAATGTTCACCAAAGCGCCCAACGCCCAGCTCCTGCCCCTCCCGTAGCTGCTCAGCCCACTCAAGAATCCTTGATAGCACTGCAACCTTCGCACGCTAACCCGCAGGACGGGCAAGTAGCTCCCGATTATCGCCAATCGGTAGCGACCGGGCAGCCAGTTTTACCTGCCCCGCAAGCATCCGTGATGCAAGCGGAAGGAAACGCTCAAACAGGGCAAATAACCCAAGCTACCCCGCTGACGCAAATCGCTACCCCAGTGCAAGCGGTAGCTCCCGCACCCCCTCATAGTTCGACGTCCTACCCGATAGAAAGCACTCCGGGCGGTAGCTATAGCGGACAAATCAGCCCTATGCTGCCAGCTGGCTTCACCCCAGAATCTCAGCCGACTGCGGTTTCTGTAAGCGCTCCCGTGAGCGCGCCTGTGTCAATTTCCACTTATACCCCGGCTCCAAGCGCTCCCACCCCGGCTGTCGAAGCTATCCCGTCGGTAGCGGCTGCCCCCGCCCCACCGCTCACCTCCCTAACTGGCGGTAGCGTCCCGACAACAAGTGCGGGTTCAGGCGCGGTAGCAGCCGGAGCTATAGCTGCCGACACCATAGCGGCGGCTCAAACCGGTTCAACTTCCCAGATTTCTACGCCCACCCCGCAAACCAATGTGGTCGAGCCAACTTCGTCCCCGTCCTCAAAAAGCGAAGAAAACGCCCCCGTGCCGGCTCAAAGTCCTCAAACACCGCCACAGGACGAAAATAGCCACTGGTGGCAGCGAAAACGAAAAGAAAAAGTAAAAAAAGCTGAAGCCCCGGAGCGGGAGGATGCTCGCGCCGGGGCGTCACAAGCACTCAGGGAAAACGAGGAAGAAGAACCGCTAACGTTCATCCAGACGTTCCTGCGCTGGACATTGCGGTTATCAATCTTGCTGATTATTGCTTTAGGTATGGTTTTAACCATGGATCGTCCAGTCATTTCCCAGACGATAGGGCGCGAAGTGCTAGAACCCGGTATCGTAGATTCTGTAAGCGTTATAAAGATATAGGAGTTTTTCTTGGTCAATCATCCTGACCCGCGCCAGCTAGCGGAAATAGCTGCTAAAGCTGCTGCTAGTAAACTAGCAACCGATATTGTTGCGATTGAAGTTCAGGCTCAAACAATAATTACCGATATTTTTGTAATTTGTTCAGCCGATAATCCGCGTCAAGCCCGCGCGATAATGAACGAAATTGATCACGCCTGCCACGAGGTAGGTGCTGACCCGAAAACCATAGAAGGTAATGATGATTTTCGTTGGGTGCTCATGGAGCTAGCGGGGGTTATCGTTCATATTTTCTTGGCTGAAGAGCGTGAATACTACGGTTTGGAGCGGCTTTGGAATGACTGTCCCCAAATCGAATTGCCTGACCTTGATGAAGTAGGTTCTGCCGGAGCGCAGACAGCTACCGAGGGGCTGACCAATCAAGAAGCCGAACAGTTGATTGTTGGTTTAGAATAGACGCAGTTGATTGGTGGTTTAGATTAGACGAGAGCGCCCATGGCGAAAAGAATTATTTTTTGGCGGCACGGTCAAACCGACTATAACGTCCAAGGGCGAGTGCAAGGTCAGGTAGATATTCCGCTTAATGAGGTCGGACTGGCACAAGCTGAGGCGGCGGCGGAAGAACTAGCGAAACTGAAACCGGATTTGATTATCTCTTCAGATTTACGGCGTGCTCAGGCAACCGCGCAGGTTTTGCAGGGTAAGTGCGGTGAGGGCGTGCAACTGCTGAAAGATGACCGCTTGCGGGAACGTGCATTCGGAGACTTCGAAGGATTATCCGTCAAAGAACTAAAAACCCGATTTGCGGGGCGGTACGAGGAATGGAGAGGTACCGGGGAATCTCCGTTAGCGGGGGTGGAATCTCGCGGGAAAGTTGGGACGCGAGTAGCGCAATGCGTGACTGAGCATTTTGAAAATGCCGAAGAGGTGCTGGTGGTGGTTTCCCACGGTTCCGCCCTCACCCAAGGGCTAGTGAAACTACTGGGGCTAGATCCCTTGGCTTGGCAAGGGTTGCGCGGCTTGGATAACTGCCACTGGTCTACGCTGATTCCATATTCACGAGAACCAGGATGGCGGTTAGTGGCGCACAATGTTGGTGTGGCGCGAGAGGTTGGCGGGTGTGTTGCCTCGATTGCCTAGCAGGTTTCGGGTTTTTAGCTAGGGCGGATAGGGCTCTTTAACTAGGGGCAGTAGAGGTGCTGGAGGACGCAGGGGTTCGCTAGAGAAGGAGTTTGTTGGGTTTTTCCTGGCTTTTTCTGTTTCGATGTTCGGAAGGCGGAGGTGCTTTCTTGGCTAGCGGGGATAGTATTTTCACGGGGAATATAGCACTATATCGTAGTTACCTGGCTTTTCTTACTTCGCCGTTGCCAGAGGGATTTAGTTCTGAGGAGTTGATTTATTGGGAGTGGATAGTTCAAGGGAGGATATGTCGGAATACACAGGCTGGGGATTTGAAGTAAAGGTACTCAGTTAGTTAAAGTTATTTGGTGTCTGCCGAGCAGATTATTTCCGGTAGAACTTATATGGGGCTATAGCGCAGTTGGTAGCGCGCTTCCATGGCATGGAAGAGGTCGCGGGTTCGATTCCCGCTAGCTCCACTCAAATGGTTAATCCCCAGGTTTATCCTGGGGATTAACCATTTTATAAGCTGAGGGGTCGAACCCGTGAGGGCTGGCGCGGGGAGGTAGCAAACGCGGGCTGAGCGTTCGCCCGCGCCAGTGGTTTTCGGAGGCTGTGCTCTGATATTGCTTAACCTGATGATTCTCTAATCTGAATAACTACTTGAACACTGGTTAGTGCTAGTCTGTTCAGCAATCTGGTTAGCAGGGTTATATAATCCTCCTTGACCTGGGTAAACGGGAATAGAGTTATTTATTGTTTACTTTTTAGCGTAATACTGAAGATTGAAAGACCGGTAATGGCTTCGCCGATGAGGTTTACTAAGAGAGTGGCGTCAGAATCTCAGCTCTCGAAAGCAGCGTTATCTATTTGGGCAAAAACTAATTTTTGGAACGCGGCTCCGCCTGATGACGGAAATAAGCAATGGTTGCCGCTCGCTGTGCATATGGCTGATTCGGGGGAAGTAGCTGAGCTGATATGGGATAAATATCTGTCCCCTCGACAGCGGAAGCTGTTAGTAGAACCGTTAGTGCGGGTAGAGGGGATACAAGAGCCCACGGGGAGCACTCTAGCCTTACTGAAGCTAATCGTGGGCGCCCATGACATTGGGAAATGCTCGCCCATGTTCCTTACCCAGAACATCGAACTTTATGAACGGATATTTAAAAACAGCGACTACTCCCTCACTAAATATCAGCGGGCAGATGAACTGCGCGGAGATAGCCCACACTCTTGGATAGGGGAAATAGCGTTTGAAAAATGGCTGGAATCTCGCTGGAATCCAAGAAAGGCGGAGAAAAGATGCGCCACTGCGAAACAACTGGGGTCGATAATCGGCGCTCATCATGGCCGTCCGGTGTCTTGGCAGCGACATGCTGATATGGAGAATCCCAATTTCCCTGGGGCTATTAATGGTGATAAAACCTGGAAAAAGATCCGCCGGGAACTGCTAGATTGGTGGATGGACTGGACTGACAGCCAAGAGGTTATTAGCCAGTGTAAAGGGCAAGTTTTCCCAACTACCTGGCAAAGCTTGGTGGCAGGGATTACCGTGATGGCCGACTGGATCGCTTCGAATCAAGAACTTTTCCCTCTAGTTGATTGGGGCGAGCTATATCCGACGCGGTTGATATCTTGTGAGCATCATCGCCAGCGAACTAAAGCTGCCTGGGAGAAGCTGCATTTGCCGCCCTCCTGGCAGCCAGAAATGCTCTCTCAAGACCCTGATCAGCTGTTGCAAAGTCTGTTTGGCTTAGGCGGCGACGCTCATGCTCGCCCCGCGCAGGTGGCAGCGGTCGAAGCTGCGGAAAAAATGGCGCTACCGGGAATGATGATAATCGAGGAAGTGATGGGGGCAGGTAAGACCGAGGCCGCGTTAATGGCAGCTATCATTTTGGCGAAGCGGGCGGGAACTTCTGGGGTGTTGGTGGCTTTACCGACAAAAGCTACTACCGATGCCATGTTTACTCGAGTAGTCGAATGGGCTCAGACTGCGGCGAAAAGTGGTTTTAGCCTAAAACTGCAGCACGGAAATGCTGCCTTGAACAGTACTTATAAGAAAATCCAATACGGAAGAATCGCTAGTGCCGGCAATGCGGTTTCCCCGGGACAGAGCTCTTCAATGGGCGTTGATGAAGAGTCTGCTCACAGCCGGCAGCCGGCAGTAGTTCATCGTTGGTTTAAGAAGAAAGCCGCACTGCTAGCCTCGGTAGTGGTTTGCACGGTTGATCATTTGCTGTTTTCCGCGCTGCGAACCAAGCATGTGAGTTTGCGGCATCTGGGGATTAGCGACAAGGTCGTCATTATTGACGAAGTGCACAGCTACGATGTCTATACCAGTGAGTTCCTGAAGAGAACTGTGCAATGGCTGGGGGCGTTCGGGGTGCCGGTGATTGCTTTATCCGCCACCTTAACCCGGAGGGCGCGTGAAGAGCTGTTTGCAGCCTATGAAAAAGGGCAAGAGCTGAAAGAAGCTGCTCAGGGGAAGGACAAAGATTCAAAC
This sequence comes from Urmitella timonensis, assembly GCA_900120415.1. Lineage (GTDB taxonomy): Bacteria > Actinomycetota > Actinomycetes > Actinomycetales > Actinomycetaceae > Varibaculum > Varibaculum timonense_A. The sequence goes on from FQLW01000004.1 coordinate 19,918, forward strand.
CCGTTTGATGTTTCGGTATCACTATTACAGTGAGCTTGGTTGGACAGTAATACGGCGAATTGAATCCTTGCAACAGGGGTATTTAAACGATTCCCCGCAAGCTCGTGCCGATTTAGCTGAGCTGCGCCAAGCGTCCCAAGACCTCTATGTTTTCCCTCCCTCGGTGTGGCAGCTAGTTGATACCCCAGAAACGAGCAGGACTACTTCTTCAGATCATTTGACCGCCAATGAGAAGGCAATCCGGGGAGCTTTGTGGCTATATGCTCGCCATCAGCGAGGTAGAACTACCCCCATGCATCAACGGGGGATAAACCTGGGAGAAGCGGTCTCCAGACTTGCCTGCCTAGAAGGCATGGATAACGAGAAAGCGGTGCGACGTCATTTTGACGCCGCCGTTATGTCCACAACTTTTTCCGGTTTTTTCAACCATTTGAAGGGGCTAATTGGTCAGTTGGGGTCTAATCGTGCCGCAATCGCGATTGACTACGGACTATTGGCTCAAGATTTCTATCGCTTCGCAATCCCCGGAGGCAAACAGAAAGTTATCCTGTCCTGGGCGAGAGGCTATGCCCGACAGAAAAACGAAAAATCAGAAACTAACTCACAGACCAAATAAAGGAGATTGTCATGACTAACTTTATCGATTTTCATATTTTGCAAAACGTCCCGCCGTCCTGCGTGAATCGAGATGATTCCGGAAGTCCCAAGACTGCAACTTTTGGGGGGCAACGCCGAGCCCGTATATCTTCACAGTGCTTGAAACGAGAGACCAGGCAAGCATTTGGAGATTTCCTCAATCAAGAGGATCTAGGCTATCGCACCAATCGGATTGTAGATTTGTTGGCTGAACAGATAGTGGCACAAAACCCAGATTTGGAACCCGAATCTGCGAAACTAGCGACCGAGGTATTCAAAGCTCTGGGAATCAAACTAAAAGCCCCCCGCGCAAAGAAGGACGCTGAAGAAAAGATTACTAATGATGTTTCCACCTACTTAGTGTTCCTATCCTCTTTGCAACTGCGGCAACTGGCAGAATACGTGGTAGATAAAGCTGCTAACGACGAAAAGCCAAAGAAACGAGAAATTGAAAAGCTGTTGAACCGGAATCACTCTGTAGATTTGGCTCTGTTTGGTCGCATGGTAGCTGACGACGCAGCAGTAAATGTCGATGCCTCCTGCCAGGTGGCACATGCTATTTCTACCCACAGCGTAGAAAACGAATTCGATTTCTTTACCGCAGTTGATGATGTAAAGTCCCAAGATGAAGCGGAAACCGATGCGGGAGCGGGGATGATGGGAACTGTTGAGTTCAATTCTTCCACGCTCTATCGCTATGCAACAATTAACCTGGATATGCTGCGGGAAAATCTAGGTAGCGACGATGCCACGGTTCGGGCAGTTGACGCGTTTGCCCAGGCGTTTGTAAAATCCATGCCCACCGGTAAACAAAATACTTTTGCTAATCGCACGCTACCGGAAGCTGTCTACGTTTCCGTACGTGATGACCAGCCAGTGTCCCTGGTGGGGGCGTTTGAGAATGCCATTACCTCCCGAGAAGGCACGGGTTTCGTAACACCCTCAGTATCCCGGCTGGTCAAAGAAGCAGCCGATATCGAGGACGCTTATGGAGTAAAGCCTCTTGCCCAGTTTACCTGCGGGGTCGGGGACTCACGGGAACAGCTGCGGCAAATCCAGGAACCAGTGGCGTTCCCACAGTTAATTTCGGATTTAGACAACCTGGTGACTGAACTGCTTGCCAAAGGTGAATAACCATGAAAAATATGCTTTTGACCCTCAAAGGTCCAATGCAGTCATGGGGGACGTCATCTCGATTTACTAAGCGCAGGACGTCCTCAGAGCCCTCCAAAAGTGGAATCATCGGTCTGCTAGCGGCAGCGCAAGGACGTCGCCGGGTGGATCCTATTGAGGATTTAGTTGACCTGAAATTGGCAGTTCGCATCGATCAGCCGGGAACTCGGGAACGAGATTTTCATACCACCCATTCCTTTGATGGTGAGACTGCATATCCTCTTTCTGACCGATATTACCTGTCAGACGCGGTATTTGTTGTCGGGCTCAGTGGGGAAACCAGCCTGATTGATGCCCTTAACGAAGCCTTGGTTAAACCAAAGTTTCCGCTGTATTTAGGGCGAAGGGCGTTCCCGCCAATGACTCCTATCCGTCCAAAGCTGTCAGAGGGAAATCTGGTAGACGCCCTCGCCGCTTATCCCTGGCAGGCAGCCGCGTGGTATAAAAAGAAAGTATCGCGGAAAACGGACTGGTCGTCCTCTTCACCCCTCGACCTCGAAAATGGAAAAGTAAGTTTAGAGGTGGTTGCAGATCTGGATTTACTACCGGAAGACAGACGTGAAGACTGCATTTTTGACCAAGTGCACGATGTTCCGCTCAGTTTCGATTCCCACCATCGCCAATACGAATGGCGTGACGTAGTCAGGTGGAAATGCGAGGTAGCTACCGATATAGCAGCTGCCGAAACCGAGCCGTCCTTCCTAACCACCCACAATCCGGGAGGTATGTGGTGAGCGAAATTTATCTTTCACGGTGCGCTTTAAACCCCCGGAGACGTGGAGCCGCCAGGTTACTCGCCTCTATGGAGCGGATGCACGCAGCTATCTTGCAAAACTGTTTTCATGATTCCCAATGGGAGGGAGGGGAACCTCCGCGGATTCTCTGGCGGCTGGATAGATATCAAAAGGGTTATTACCTCTATATACAGTCTCCGGTGCGTCCGGATTTAACCCAACTTGCCGAGGAGGCAGGGTGGCCAGAAATAGCGTCCTCGTTCGGAGTAAAAAGCTATCAGCATTTCTTAGAGCAACTCGCGGAGGGAAGCAGCTGGAACTTTAGGTTAGTGGCGACTCCCACTCGAGCGGTGAAAGCTGAAGGTACTAAACGATCTAAGCGGATTCCGATTGTTAGAGATGAAGACCGTATTAATTGGTTGGCGTCTAGAGCAGAGGGCTGGGGGTTTGAGATTCCCCGGGTATCTGTCAATCCGCCCACTGGTGGCGCAACTGATTTGGCGGTGGCAATCGTGGAAAAAGAGCGCATTCGTTTTCAGCGAGGAAAATCGGGGAGACCGGGATCTTTAGTTACCTTGAACCGGGTAGCATTCGAAGGAATTCTGACTGTAAAAAATCCTGAACTGCTGCGCAGCGCCATGCTAAATGGCTTAGGAGCAGCGAAGGCGTACGGATGCGGGCTGCTAACCTTAGCTCCTAGGTAGTTTAGCAATGAGCGGTGGTCTCGCAAATAAGCCCGTCCCGCGGCAATCACTGCCGCGGGTGGAAGACCGCTGGTCATTCCTCTATGCGGAACGCTGTATAGTTCACCGCGCAGAAAATGCCCTGACCCTGCGAGATGAGCAGGGAACGGTGCATGTCCCGGCGGCGACGATTTCATCGTTGCTGCTGGGGCCGGGATCCACGATTTCTCACCAGGCAATGAGTCTTTTAGGTGAATGTGGGGTGAGTGTGGTTTGGGTTGGTGAAAACGGAGTGCGCTTCTATGCCAGCGGACGCAGTTTGGCTGACTCGAATACTTTGTTGCAGCTGCAAGCGCGTTGCTCGTCCTCGCAAAATGAAAGAATCAAAGTCGCCAGGGCGATGTATCAAATGCGTTTTGGTGAAGAGGACGTGGAGGGGCTCTCCATGCGGCAGCTGCGGGGGCGAGAAGGTCACCGCATGAAAAAGGCGTATCGGCGCTGGGCAGATGAATATGGGGTTCCTTGGGCGGGCAGGGTTTTTGATTCTCAAGATTTCTCGGCAGGAGATACGGTTAATCAGGCGCTGTCTGCTGGTAACGCGACTTTGTATGGGATTGCCCATGCGGTTATTTGCGCTCTAGGTTGTTCGCCGGGACTCGGCATAGTGCATACTGGGCATTCGCGCTCCTTTGTGTTTGATATTGCTGACCTGTATAAGGCTGAATTCGTGATTCCGCTAGCATTCCAGATTGTTTCCGAGGGAGAGCAGGATGTTGCTACCAGAATGCGGATTAAGCTGCGTGACCAGGTCTTCCAAAAGGGACTGCTGAAGCGGTGCACGCAAGATATTATCTTTTTGCTTACCGGGCAGCGAGATGCTTCGGTAGAAGTTCAGGAGAACCGCAATCGGTTGTGGGATTACTATCAAGGAAATGTTGAGGGCGGCTCTAACTATGCGACAGAGGCAAGGGAGGCTCCGTTTTGATGGTTTTAATCTTGACGGCCTGCCCTCCGGGGCTGCGCGGATGCATAACTCGCTGGCTGTTAGAGGCCTCACCGGGAGTATTCGTGGGGAGATTGTCTGCCCGGGTGAGGGAGAACCTGTGGGATTTAGTGGTTGCGGAGCGGAAACAGGGTAAGGCTCTGCTGATATATAGCACCAATAATGAGCAAGGTTATGCTGTGCGCTCGGCTGGGCATAAATGGAATCCAATCGAACTCGAAGGAATGACATTGTTGCAACATCCCGAGCGAATCAATAGTGATAGTTCAGCGGGGGATGGGCAACGCCGAGAACCGGGATGGCAGCAAGGAAAAACTGGTGATAATGAAGGCTATGGGTGGTCGATAGCTGCCAGGCGTAGAAAAATGTGTAAACGTAAACCCTAAAAATCTGAGGTAGCTACCTATAGGATGGCGTTAGAGACGGATATTTTGGATCGATATTCCAGCTTAACGAGTAAATGCCCCGCACCTGCGGGGATGATCCCACCGTCCCCGCGTACCGTCACACCGCCCTTAGAAATGCCCCGCACCTGCGGGGATGATCCCTGGTCTGCGAGAGCGTCCCCCTGGATTTTTCCAAATGCCCCGCACCTGCGGGGATGATCCCTACACGCTCGACCTGCTGCAATGCGCAGAACCAAATGCCCCGCACCTGCGGGGATGATCCCAAGCGACGCGGGGCGCGCTCTGTCCGTAAGACAAATGCCCCGCACCTGCGGGGATGATCCCTAAACCCCCATAACCCTGGAGCATGGCGATATAAATGCCCCGCACCTGCGGGGATGATCCGGCAAGCCGGGTAGCGTCCGGGCTATATAAGACAAATGCCCCGCACCTGCGGGGATGATCCCCAGGTGGGTGGGATTGGTGGTTCGGTTTCGCGAAATGCCCCGCACCTGCGGGGATGATCCCTTCCATCGACAAGCTAGCAGGTAAAACTGATGAAATGCCCCGCACCTGCGGGGATGATCCCATCACCCTCAAACGCTGCTTTTTGCAGCTTCAAAATGCCCCGCACCTGCGGGGATGATCCCCGATGTCTAAGCTTATGGCAAGTCCAACCTCTAAATGCCCCGCACCTGCGGGGATGATCCGAGAACACGAAGCCATAAACCATACACTCGAGCAAATGCCCCGCACCTGCGGGGATGATCCCTCGTCTATTTTTTGCCCGTCACGATCCAAAGTAAATGCCCCGCATCTGCGGGGATGATCCCAAGAAAAACGTGCCTTGCCCATTCAAAGCTGCAAATGCCCCGCACCTGCGGGGATGATCCCAAAAGGAGGAAACAATGTCAGATGATTCAGACAAATGCCCCGCACCTGCGGGGATGATCCTCCCGGGAGCTACCGCGCTAAACGCTTTATCAGAAATGCCCCGCACCTGCGGGGATGATCCCCGAACGGCTAACTATGTGCGCACCTCGATTATAAATGCCCCGCACCTGCGGGGATGATCCGAGTTCCAACCTAATCACGGGTCAAGCCTGGTAAAATGCCCCGCACCTGCGGGGATGATCCTCGACAGGTAATCATTTTCTGGTCTCGTTTTAGAAATGCCCCGCACCTGCGGGGATGATCCTTACGCGGCCGTGCAAGCAATCGTGAACAAGCGAAATGCCCCGCACCTGCGGGGATGATCCCACCAGCGGGCAGCACCCTAGATACTAACGCGCAAATGCCCCGCACCTGCGGGGATGATCCCTGTAACCCAACCTGGATTACCCCGGTTATTAAAAATGCCCCGCACCTGCGGGGATGATCCGCAGACCCGATACGTGCCGCTATCCCACTAAACAAATGCCCCGCACCTGCGAGGATGATCCCAACTGGGAGTCAATGCGGCACTTTATGAAGCTAGATGCCCCGCACCTGCGGGGATGGTTCTTTAGTCTGCAGTTATAAATGTTATGCTGAGCGGTACTGTGACGCTTGCCAGCTTTTTTGTGGATTTATTATGACCTACGATGAGTTCTACGCTACTTCGCGTGCTTTCTTCGAAGCTCGTGCTACCCCTAAGCAAATAGCCCTTCTGGACAGTCACGAAAAGTGCGATGGGGCTGGTTTCGTCGATTCCATCCTGTTCTTTACTGACCTGTTTCTTGGAGATGAGCCAGGAGTGCCCCAAAAAATCGCTGACTGGAAGGCGGCGTTAGATAGTCTCCCGGAATACGATTAATCGATAGTCCTCGCGGTTAAAGAATTTACTCCTAGCACCGGAAAGTTTTCTCTTTAGACAGATGCACATCTTTATCGGGAAGCGATAAATATAAGCATTGCTAAAGATAGGATTATTTCGTGCCAACCTACCTAGGGCTATATAAAAAGCTGCGGCGTCACCTCGAAAAAACCGCTAATCCCGCAGTGCAACAATTGATAGAAGATTATGAATACGGTGAGGGTGAGGATCTGGATTTTATTGTTTCACTCGCTTTTGAGAAACAAATTGAACTACCGGAAATCCTTTGCGAACAGCTAGTCGCCCTACAGGACGACTATGTAAAGACCGGTGATTATCCTTTACCTTTGTCAGAAACAACTCGACAATATTTACGGCAATAATCTCGCCGGATTGTCTGAGAGGTGGGCCTTGGTGGGGTGTCTCTATGACCACGGTTCCCAAAATCCCTGAGCTGACTAACTTGAAGGTTTTGCCCTGTAATCTCGGTAGGAAACCTTGGGGGTTCTTCTAGTTCCCCTAATTTAAACGGTTGATGCTATTAACTCTTAAATCTGGAGTCGCCTATCCCAGCAAAAACTATCGAACTCTTTGGTACTATAGTCCTATATCTTGATGTCGAGGTACTTGATGAGAGGACATGCAAGTGGATCTTTATGAATATCAGGCTCGCAATCTTTTCGACGCATACGGGGTTCCCGTACTACCTGGAATCGTGGTCGAAACCCCCGAAGAAGCTCAAAAAGCTGCCGAAAAACTCGCTCACCCCCTAATGGTGGTAAAAGCGCAGGTAAAGACGGGTGGGCGCGGAAAGGCTGGCGGGGTTAAACTTGCTCACACCCCTCAGGAGGCGCGTGAAAAAGCCGAAAAAATCTTGGGGATGAACATTAAAGGTCACACTGTGCGTCAGGTACTAATCGCAGCTGGCGCCGATATTGCCTGCGAATATTATTTCTCGATTCTTCTTGACCGCTCTAACCGCCGCCACCTGGCCATGTGCTCCAAAGAGGGCGGTATGGAGATCGAGCAGTTAGCCAAGGAACGCCCAGAAGCGTTGGCGAAGGTACCTCTGTCAGCCACCGGAATCGACGAGACGGTAGCGCGCAGTATCCTCAAAGAAGCCGGTTTCGAGGACGAGGAACTCATCTCTAAAGCCACCGCGGTGCTTAAAGGGCTCTGGAACGTATATCAGGGCGAGGACGCTACTCTAGTAGAAGTAAACCCCCTGGTCTCTACGGTAGAGGGCGAAATAATCGCTTTAGATGGAAAAGTGACCCTGGACGATAATGCCCATTTCCGTCATCCCGCTCATGAAGAACTGCTAGATAAACGCACAGAAAATCCTTTGGAAGCCCAGGCTAAAGAAAAAGGCTTGAACTATGTCCACCTAGATGGGCAAGTGGGAATCATCGGTAATGGCGCTGGTCTGGTGATGTCCACCCTGGACGTAGTGGCCTATGCCGGGGAAGAATACGGGGTGAAACCAGCAAACTTCCTGGATATTGGGGGCGGAGCCTCCGCACAGGTAATGGCTGATGGACTGGACGTGATTCTCAGCGACCCTCAGGTGAGGTCGGTATTTGTAAATGTATTCGGTGGGATAACTGCCTGTGACCAGGTGGCTACCGGAATCGTAAAAGCAATCGAAATCTTGGGCGATAAAGCCACTAAGCCACTGGTAGTACGCCTAGATGGCAACTCTGTAGAGGTCGGCCGCAAGATTTTAGAGGAAGCGAACCTAGAGCAGGTGACCATGGTGGAAACTATGGATGCTGGCGCCGCCCAGGCAGATAAACTCGCTGCTGGCTGTTAAGAATCGGTAAAAGCATAAGGAGAAGCAAATATGTCAGTATTCCTTGATTCCGCAGCCCGGATTGTCGTACAGGGGATGACCGGTTCGGAGGGGCGTAAGCACACCCGGCTAATGCTAGGAGCCGGAACTAATGTGGTAGGGGGAACCAACCCCAAGAAAGCAGGGCAAACGGTCGATTTCGATATTGTCCCCCTGGGTGAGACCGCCAAAAAACGGGGCGTAAAAGCCGGAACAGTTTCGGTGCCGGTATTTGGCACCGTGAAAGAAGCCATGGAAAAAGAGGGCGCGAATGTTTCGGTAGTGTTCGTCCCTCCGCGTTTCGCTAAAGGGGCAGTACTAGAAGCCGTAGAGGCCGGGATGCCGCTGATTGTGGTGATTACCGAGGGGATTCCGGTACAGGATTCCACCGAGTTCGTAAATGCCGCCCTGGAAAAGGGGTGCCGGATTATCGGTCCGAACTGTCCGGGCATTATTACGCCGGGACAGTCCAATGTGGGCATTACCCCCGCCGACATTACTGGTTCTGGACCTATTGGGCTGGTCTCCAAGTCTGGTACTTTAACCTACCAAATGATGTTTGAGCTGCGCGATATTGGCTTCACCACCTGTATGGGGATTGGCGGTGATCCAGTGGTGGGCACTACCCATATTGACGCGCTAAAGGCGTTTGAAAATGACCCCGACACCAAGGTAATCGTAATGATTGGCGAAATCGGAGGGGACGCGGAAGAACGCGCCGCCGACTATATCGCCGCTAATGTCACCAAGCCGGTAATCGCTTATGTAGCGGGCTTTACTGCACCTAAAGGTAAAACCATGGGGCACGCAGGTGCTATCGTCTCCGGTTCGGCGGGGACTGCCCAAGCCAAGAAAGAAGCCTTGGAAGCCCATGGGGTGAAAGTGGGAAAGACTCCCTCTCAAACTGCCCAGTTGGTGCGGGAAGTCTTCAACGCGCTCCACTAGCAGCAAACCTGCTATCTGCCGGTTAGCTAAGATATCGGCATCCGATAGCCGGATTCTCCTACCTAAAAAACTCTGTGGGGGAGGGCGAGCTAGCGGTATCTCCCTGACCGATTTCGGATTCTCAGCTACTATATGCGGTGTGCCTAAGCGGTATTTCTTTGAAAAAAGTGGACAATAGTAGAGATGGTGCGGCGTTTAAATTTTCAAAAATTTCTTCGGCAACCTGCGGGTGCGGGGAAAGGGTCTACCCGTACCTCCACGATTAAGCCCAAGAATCCAAAACGGCCACTAAAAGCGGGGGCGGGGGAAAAGGGTGTTGCTACCTCGCAAAAAACTCGACGCACCTTTACGGTTAGGATTCAACCGGGAATTACCCGTATGGTGGCAGCTGCTCTCATCACCTGCGTTTTTCCTTGGATTATTATCTTGGCTTGCTGCGCGGGAGTTTATTTTTCTACCTCTTCAAATCCGTGGATAGTAGATATTGTCTGGACAGATTCCTTGGCGGTGGGTTCTAGTATTTGGGCTTTAGGGTTCGCCACTCCCTTGCATTTCACTCTAGGGAAAGCGGCAACCATGTCGCTTATACCCCTCGGTTTGTGGATTGCGTACCTATGGTTGGGGGCGCATCTCGCGCACCGTCTCGTCCTCGAAAGTAAAACTATCCTCTGGGTATATCCTCTCGCGCAAGCACTGGTAGCTACCCTGGTGGGTTTGGTGGTGCGGGGAGCCTATAGCCTGAGTGAACTGTTCTTTTGGGCGCTACTCCACGGTTTCGCTACAGTTATCTACGCTTTTTATCTTTTTGACCGAGAGCAGCGCCCTAAAGAAGTTAAACCTGCCCTGCGTAACTTTAAATCGCGTCTGAAATACCGTTTAGATTATTTGAATGCGCAAAGCCGAGCCTTGCGGGCGCGCCTTATCAATCCCGATTACGCCTATAGCCAAGATTTAGAAAACCGCCGTCTGGGAATTGACCGGGACGAACGCAGCTGGGACGGAGCTAATAGTACTTGGACGGTTCCCGGTTGGGTGGTGTCCGGAGTTCGCAGTGGCTGGAAAGTGTTTGTGTTCTTCGGTTTCATCACCTTGATTCTGGTGCTCACTCAAGTGTTTTCGCATTTTTCGGCGGTTGATAAAATCTATGACCTTTACGGAGTTTCCCTAGGGGCAGGGATTTTGATTTGGCTGGCGCAATTGCTGTATCTGCCTACTGTGCAAACTTGGGCGCTGACCTGGGTGTTAGGTCCGGGTTTTGCGCAGGGGACTGGTACTGTCCGCTCTCTCACTCAGGTGAAAGCCGGGCCGATTCCGGCAGTCCCTATTTTGGGGGCGCTGCCAAATCAAACTCCCGGATACTGGGTGTTGGCGCTAATCGTAGCGGGTAGTCTCGTAGTCGGATATGGGCTTTACACCTCAATGGCGCGCGTAGATTTCTTTTCTCATATAGCGTCTTTCCTGGTTGGGGCGCTTTCTTTTACAGTGCTCACCGCTTGGTTCTGTTTCCTAGCTTCCGGGTCTATAGGGACGGGGAGAATGTCGGTTTGGGGGGCGCAACCGCTGGCTACTGCCGCTATGGGGTTTATCCTAGTTTGGTTGCCGATAGTACTGGTAGGAGTGGTTTTGCACCCTCGTGCTCGTGCCTACCTGGCAGATAATTTCTTTAGGGCGAGGAGGGCGAGTTTGCGCGTTAGTCGCCAAGGGATAGCAGCAGCGAAGGAAAAAGCGAAAGAACTGCACTCCCGAAATCCTCTGAGCGCCGAGGGCGCGGTTACGGATGAGGACGCGGAAGCCGATACGCAGGAAACAGGCGGAGAGGATAGTTCCGCGAAGCCGCAGGCGACCGGAGATAGTGAGGCGCAGGAAGTGCCCTCAGCTGCGAATGAGGTGACGGAAACTGAACAAGTAGCGCCACCGTCAGAGCTTCCGATGACAGATTCGGAAACTGTCCCCGCTGGTGAAGGAAATGATAGCGAAGCCAAGTCGGGTAAAAAGACTGAAGCTGTCGGTAAAGACAGCGAGGACGCCCTCGAAACTACCGAAAAATCGCAAGCTGACCATGTGGCTAAGCCAGCTGCCCCGTGGCAGAGCCCGGAAGAAAAGTTTGCGCGCTCTAGGGGAGCCCTGCCGGTAGATACCGAGGAAATAAAAGACCTGGCCACCGATTGGGCAGAGCGCAAAACCGATGAAGTTATTGCGAAAGAACAGCGGGAATTGGAAAAAATTAAATCTTCTGCCCAGCGCCTCCCGGAAGCAGAATTGACGCGGCCAGTAATAAAACGTTCAGTTTTCAAACGAGGCCGCTTGCGTGCGGGAAAACCCCGGCGCGGCGCTGACGACACTTCCACCCAAGCCATTGAAATCCCCAACGAAGATTAACTTTCGCCATCGAAGCCAGCAGGGTAGACTGGTTTTAACGTGACTGGCGAAAAAGTGGATAACCACTGGGGAACGTAAAAGGACAGTCGCTCGCCTGGGCTGGACAAAGAATGCAACAAAAGGATTCCCACGTCATGAGCGAAATAAAACCCATTAAACGTGCCCTGGTCAGTGTCTATGATAAAATCGGCCTCGATAAACTGGCGAAAAACCTACAGGCAGCTGGGGTTGAAATTGTTTCCACCGGTTCTACTGCTCAAGTGATTGCCGCTGCCGGGGTAGCGGTAACCGAAGTTTCCCAGGTAACCGGGTTTCCCGAATGCCTCGATGGACGGGTAAAAACCCTTCACCCGCTGATTCATGCCGGGATTTTGGCTAACCGGGAGCTTCCTGCCCATGTTGCCCAGCTAGAAGAACTCAAAGTAACCCCGATTGACCTAGTGGTTTGCAATCTTTATCCCTTCGCCGATACGGTAGCTTCCGGCGCCGGGTTCGCTGATTGTATCGAAAAAATCGATATCGGAGGCCCCTCAATGATTCGGGCGGCCGCCAAGAATCACGCTGATGTAGCGGTGATTGTCGATCCCAGTTCCTACGACGATTTAGCTGCTGCCCTGCAGCGCGGGGGCTTCACCGCGGCAGAGCGCCGCGAACTTGCAGCTAAGGCTTTTAACCACACCGCTATTTATGACACTCAGATTTCTTCCTGGTTTGCGAAGCAACTAAAGGGTGAGGACGAGGCTACCGCTAGCAGCGCCCTGCCTAACTTGGAACAGTGGAAACCGCAGCTAAAGGAACTACACAGCTTGCGTTACGGGGAAAATCCGCATCAAGAGGCAGCTGTCTATCGTTTCACCGATGAAGAGGGAGGCCTGGCGCAGGCAGAACAGCTGGGTGGCAAACCCATGAGCTACAACAACTACACTGACGCCGATGCAGCTTGGCGGGCGGCTACCGACCATAGCGAGCCATGCGTGGCGGTAATCAAACACGCCAACCCCTGCGGGATTGCAGTCGCCGAGGACGTAGCGAAAGCACACCTGCTCGCGCACGGCTGCGACCCGTTATCGGCCTATGGCGGGGTGATTGCCTGTAACCGCGAGGTCACTTTGCAAATGGCGCAGCAGGTGAAACCGATTTTCACCGAAGTGATTATTGCCCCCGAATATGAAGCAGAGGCACTTGAGCTGCTGCAGACCAAGAAGAATCTGCGGATTTTGCGGATTGAGGAAGATGCCCCGGTGGAATGGGAGTTCCGGCAGATTAGCGGGGGAGTGCTGGCGCAAACTCGCGACCGCCTGCAGGCCGAGGGCGATAATCCCGAAAACTGGACTTTGGCGGCGGGTTCCGCTGCTGATGAAGCTACGCTGGCAGATCTGGTTTTTGCCTGGAAGAGTGTGCGGGCAGTGAAGTCTAATGCTATTTTGCTGGCAAAGGATCAGGCCACTGTCGGTATCGGGATGGGGCAAGTGAACCGAGTAGATTCTTGTGCCCTGGCGATTCAACGGGCAAATACCTTGGGGCAGGCGCCGGAAGGTGAAGCTGCCCCCGAGCGGGCACGCGGCTCGGTGGCTGCCTCCGATGCGTTCTTCCCCTTCGCTGATGGCCCTCAATCCCTGATTGGGGCAGGCGTGAAAGCCATTGTGCAGCCCGGTGGGTCGATTCGCGACGAAGACACTATCAAAGCCTGTCAAGAAGCCGGCGTAACCCTGTACTTGACCGGTACCCGCCATTTCTGGCACTAGGCTGATAAGTCGGGGATAGAGACTCGATAATCGCGAGTTTTAGATGCGGTGAATGCAGCATCGGGCTAAGTGAAAAATTGCTTTGCCGTAGCGGTTAATCTGATTGCGTACTGATAACCTGGGGACGCCGGCAGGCGTCCCCAGGTTATTTTGATTTTCCAGGTGTGCAGTTAGGAGAGCGCAGATGATTATCGCAGCAACAGATGGTTCCTCCCTCGGAAACCCCGGTGCCGGCGGCTGGTGTTGGTATCTGTCTCCTGATTGTTGGAGCGCTGGTGGTTTCACGCTAGGAACTAATAATCAGGCAGAACTGATGGCAGTAGCCGATTTACTCACCGAAACTGCGGGTATGAATGATGATTTATTGATCCAGGCGGACTCCCAGTATGTGATTAATATTTTGACGAAATGGCGGTTCGGCTGGAAGAAAAAGGGATGGAAAACTGGCGGTGGTAAACCGGTAGCCAACCTGGAACTGGTCAAACGTCTAGATCAGTTACTATCTGACCCTGCCAGGAGGGGCAAAGTTAGCTTCGAATGGGTAAAGGGGCACGCCGGACATCCCCTCAATGAACAGGCAGACTCCCATGCCCAGGCGATTGCAAAGGCATACCAGACGGGGACTCCTCGGGAGGCGGATTTCGGGCCAGGCTGGAATACCGGCAAGGAGAACGCCGGTGGGCTAGCTTGTGATACCGCAGGTGCTAGCGCCGATAGTTCCGTACAAGAACGGAAGTCAAAAGGACGTCGCGAAACTAACGATCAGCAAAAACCTGCCGCTCCGACGTCCCCCCTCGCGCGCCCTCTTTACCCGAAATTAGACCAAAATCCTAACCCCAAAGAATATCGTCAAGGACGTTACCTAATCCGCGAACACGTCCTCACTGTCCCCCTTTACCATCCGGAAGTAGCGTTAAACCTATTCCCGAACTCGGCGAAAAATCCGGTAGTAAACCTGGAACGAGGGGCCGATACCCAGGAAACCGGGGTGCAGAGCGAGCTTTTTGCGGTTAATTCCGGCGAACAACCCCGGCCAAAAGCGCCGGGAAACTCCGATATTTCGACATCAGACAGCCAGTTCCTGCCTCCCTGGGTAGATGCGGAAATCAAGAAAACCAATATCGAAATTTATGCCCGCGAAATCGCCCTTGACGATGAGGAAAACCGTCCCTATCTGATTTATTTCCAAGGCGGCCCGGGGTGTAAAGGCTCTCGTCCGGCAGACTGGTCATCTCCCTGGTTTGGCGCTGCCCTGGAAAAATATCGGATAATCATGCTTGACCAGCGGGGAACTGGGCGCTCCACCCCGCTCGATAATGTCACTATTCCTGCTCTAGGAAACCGCGCTGGAGCCTGGTTGCGACTGATGCGTGCCGACCAGATTGTAGGGGACGCCGAAGCACTACGCCGCGCCCTAGGGATAAAAAAATGGACGGTGATGGGGCAAAGTTTCGGTGGCTTTATTATTACCGCCTATCTGTCTCGCTTTCCCGAGACTATCGAAAAAGCCTATATCACCGGGGGGCTGCCGGGGCTGACCAAGGTAAACCGGATTTACGAGCAAACTTTCGCGGCCACCGCCCGGCGTTGCCAAGAGTTCTACGCCCTGCCCGGTATGGAAGAAACAGTCCGGCAAACCTGTGCACACGTGCTAGAACACGATGAATACCTGCCAAATGGAGAAAAACTAACCCCCAATCGGATTAGACAGGTGGGTCTGGAGCTGGGACGCACGCTCGGCCTGGAAAATCTGCGCTACCTGTTCGAGGCGCCGTTTGTGCAGATTGGGGGTAAACGTCACCTCACCCAAGAATTTTTAGGACAGGTAGGAGGACGAGTCAGTTTTGCTCTGGATCCCCTCTACGCCCTCTTGCATGAAACTATTTACGGGAACGCGGTTCCGCAAAGCGAAGTGGAACCCACTGCCTGGGCGGCAGATCGGATTCGCGAAAAGGCTCCCGGATTTGCCCAAGATTCCGATCCCCTCGATAAGTCTCAACCCTATTACCTTACTGGGGAACATTTTGGTAGCTGGGTGTTTACCCGCGATCCTGCGCTCAAGTCCCTAGCGGAACTGGCAGATGATTTGGCGGCGGAAACCGAGTGGCCGGTACTCTATGACCCGCAGAAATTGGCGGAAAACCAAGTTCCGATACATGCAGTGGTTTACCGGGACGACATTTTCGTTCCCCGCGCCCTATCGCTAAATACCGGCAGGGTTATGGGAGCCAATATCTTGGAGAAAGAGGATTTGCACCACGACGGGCTGCGCGCCAGCGGAAACCAGATTATTTCCTGGCTGCTATCTAACTAGGGTAGGTAGTTTCCCCTAGCAGTAGTAGCGGTAGCTAGATTTTAGGGGATACCCAGGTTAGAGGGGATTTAGCTTTTGCCTGAGGGTTTATCCAGACCGCTGGTTAGCGGTGAGAAACAACCACAGTACCTAGCGGAGCCCAGTTATAGAACTGACCGGCTGCTGATACCGGCATATTTACACAGCCGTGGGATCCACCAGGACCACCCCACCCAAAAGAGCCACGCCAAGGAGCGCCGTGCAGGGCGTATCCTCCTGAAAAATACATTGCGTAGGGTACATTCGGGGTAGTGTACGGGGTTCCGTCAATGTTAAAACCGCGCATGGTTTTAGAACGATACTTGCGGTCAATAGCAAAGGTACCCTGAATAGTTGGGGTAGCGGGAGCGCCAGGAACCATAGATACCGGTCCTTTAGTTACAGTAGCTCCCTCGTATCCGGTGACCGTGTAATTTGAAAGATTTACATCAATCCACTTTTCACCGGGAGCTGCCATATAGGCTAACTTTTCTGCGCCATCAGCAACGGTTTTATCCTTGGTAGTAGCTTTCTCAACTTTGGTTTCATATGAGGGAGAACTGTCAATCCCATTTGGGAATTTATTGGAGATTTCCTGGGCTACTTTATCGATATTACTTACCGTAACCCCATCTTTTGCTTCTACCTCGGTTTTTAGTACTTTACCGCCACTATTAACGAAACGTTTTCCATCAACTTTCTTGACTTCAACGGCTTTCTTATTCGCCTCTACCCACTCGTTTACCGCTTTCTCATTTGCCTGCAGCTTAGCGTTTTTGCTTACGGGGGGGATTTGAGTGAAGCTAATTTTGGTTTTTTGGTCAGCTGTTATTTCTTTGTCTCCGGCTTTAATAGCCACTTTGGTTTGCAGGTTTTTGGTAGCAAGTTCAGCTAGCTTTTGAGCGGTTTCCAGGTCGGCTAGTGGTTTGACTGCCCCCACGCTTATCTCTATAGCCTGATCTTTTTGGGTATTCATTACTTTTTCGGCAGCGGTTAGCAGTGCTTTAGTGTCTGCTCCGAAACCGTCCTTTCCGGCAACCGTCTCAAATCCGGTTCCGTCTTTATTAACTTTTACGCTGGGCTCGGTAGCCGGTTTAGCATCTTTTATTGATTTTGATATTTCTTGCGATAGGGCATTGGTAATGGCGGGATCTACGGTGTGAGCAATTGGTAGCTTCCGGGAAGTAAATAGGCTGCTCACATAGTCAAAAACACTGCTGCGAGCAGTAGCGTTTTCAGCGGTGGAAGCAGCGCTAACCCGGTAGCCGATTTCTTGGGGAGTAAAAGATACTTGTTGGATTCCCTTGCCGGAGAAGGTGGCTTTACCGCTGGTTTGGGTTTTTTCTAGCTGCCGCTGAATTTGGGCAGCAGTCATTCCTGATACTTTAACTTCCCCCACGGTGGTGCCGGGGAGAGCCTTTTTCCCCACAGCGTAGTAAGAGACGTAGATTGCAAAGGCTGCAATCAATGCCACTAGCACGCCAATGACAATACCGATTGAGATTTTTGCTTTCTTAGACATTTATACCGATGCTTCCAAACTGGCTAATCAAAACAACATCTTTATCCTAACTGTGATTATTAGGTTCGCTACCTCAAGGTTAGGTAAGTATGCTCACAGTGCAGGTAAATAGGTATTCCTACCCGCTTGACCTGCGGTAACCTTGGTCAAGACCATCTCTTGTTATGAGATTGTTATAAGAAAATTTTTTCGGATAACGAACATGGCGCAGATAGGGAAACGCTGAAAGGTAGCCCCGGACACATTTTGTTCTTCTAGCTGGCATTATCTGCGTGAAAGGTGGCATAATCTAATCCGGTTCCGGTTCACCGTTTGTAACCCACATTTGGATCCGGGGCTCTTAGAATCCAAGGAGAAATCATGAAGCAGGGAATCCATCCCGAATATGTCCCTACCACGGTTACTTGTACCTGTGGAAACAGTTTTGAAACCCGTTCCACTATTACCTCTGGTGTTATGAGGGTAGATGTGTGCTCGGCTTGCCATCCGTTCTACACCGGTAAGCAAAAGATTATGGATACCGGAGGACGGGTAGCCCGCTTCGAGGCTCGTTACGGAAAACGCAACCGCAACAAATAAGTTTTAATCAAAGGTGTGGTCGATTACTAATCGACCACACCTTTTGGTATCTACTACATCTTTCAGATACCGTCCGAAGAGTTTTGCTAGCTTGCGAATAGCTAGCTCTATCCTTGCAAATGCAGCGATTATCAGTAAACGTTTATCTGACTCGCTAAGAGTTAGCTATGGTAAGCACCCGAACTTGAAACTGATTGCCTACCCTTGAAAGCTAGCTTGTAGTTTATTCCTGGCGCGCAAGAACGTAGACTGGAATTGGTCATTATTGAAAACCTAGGAGTACCCGTGTCATCACCTGTAGATCAGGAAGCTATTGAAGCGCTGATTACTGAAAAAACTGAGTTAGAAATGAAAATGGGTGATCCCAGCGTGGCGCGAGACCAGGCTAAAGCCCGCAAGATTGGACGTAGGCACGCGCAACTATCCCAAATCGCTAAAGCCTATACGGCTTGGAAAGACGCGGAAGAAGACCTGCAAGCCGGTAAAGAATTAGCTAAGGAAGACCCCGAATTCGCTGAGGAGCTTCCCCTTGTGCAAGCAGCTCAAGAAAGAGCCCTCGACAAATTACGTAAGATTCTGGCTCCGCGCGACCCCGATGATGCTCGGGATGTGATTATGGAGATTAAAGCCGGGGCGGGCGGGGATGAATCCGCCCTATTCGCGGGAGATTTACTGCGAATGTATGAGCGCTACGCCGAAGATAAAGGCTGGACTGTGCAGGTTATGGACTCTACTTTGAATGACCTGGGTGGGATTAAGGATGCCCAAATCGCGATTAAAGCCAAGGGGAATGTTGCTCCCGAGGATGGAGTTTGGGCAAATCTGAAATACGAGGGTGGGGTTCACCGGGTTCAACGAGTGCCGGTTACTGAGTCTCAGGGTAGAATCCACACTTCAGCGGCAGGAGTGCTTGTTATGCCCGAGGCAGAAGATACCGGTGAAGTTGAGATTGATCCAAATGATGTGCGGGTAGATGTGTTCCGCTCCTCTGGTCCTGGTGGACAGTCGGTTAATA
Organism: Urmitella timonensis; assembly: GCA_900120415.1. Lineage (GTDB taxonomy): Bacteria > Actinomycetota > Actinomycetes > Actinomycetales > Actinomycetaceae > Varibaculum > Varibaculum timonense_A. The sequence continues at coordinate 38,676 of FQLW01000004.1, forward strand.
CTACCGATTCTGCGGTTCGTCTAACCCATATCCCCACCGGAATCGTTGTCAGTATGCAGAACGAAAAGTCTCAAATCCAAAACCGGGAGGCTGCATTCCGGGTGCTCCGGGCGCGCCTGAAAGCAGAAGAGGATGCCAAAAGGGAAGCCGAAGCCGCCGAGCAGCGACATTCCCAGGTGCGTACCGTTGATCGCTCTGAACGTATCCGCACCTACAACTTCCCAGAAAACCGAATCGCAGATCATCGCACTGGTTACAAGGCATATAACCTCGACCAGGTACTGAACGGACAGTTGCAACCAGTGATTGACTCCGCAATTAAACTTGATGAAGAGCATCGACTCGCCAAGTTATCCGGAAAATCGGACGACAAATAGGATTGGCTATTATTTCCCGTGAACCAAGAGGACGTCCTCACCCGCGAACAAGCCTATAGTTGGGCGCGCAGTCGCTATATTCAGGCTCAGATAGTTCCGGCTCAAGAAATTCAACGATTGTACTGTGCCGTTTGTGAGGCTAAGGAATATCTATTTGCGCCCGAAAAATTAACGGTTTCGCAAACGAGAACCTTTCGCGACCTGGTTTTACGGCGCTGCAATCATGAACCTTTACAACATCTATTAAAAGAAATGTATTTTGGTTCTTTCTGCCTATTCTCTAGCCCCGATGCTTTCATCGTGCGCCCCGAAACCGAGTATCTGGTGGAACTTGCGCTACAAACCGAGGCGGCTCAAGGCGCGCAGCTGGTCGCCGATCTTTGTGCTGGGTCTGGCGCGATTGCCCTTGCTCTCGCGCACGCGCTTCCCTCCTGTCGAGTGTTCATGGTCGAGATTAGTGAAAAAGCGTTAGGGGTGGCAAAAAAGAATCTCAACCGCTATCCCCGACAGGGCGAACGAATCCAGATTACCTGTGCAGATGTAGCTGATGAGCAGTTGTGGGCAAAGCAAGCTGGACGCTTTGACCTCATCGTATCCAACCCGCCCTATGTACCTGAGGGAGCTATAGACCAGCCTGAAGCTCTCCGTGACCCCCCGCTAGCCCTGTGGGGTGGGGGAGAAAACGGGTTGCTGATTCCCACCCGAACCGTGAAACAGGCTTTTCGATTGCTAAGGCCCGGGGGAGTATTGGCAATGGAACATGACCCTAGCCAAGGGGAACAGCTTAATAGCTATGCCACCGGTATCGGATTTTCTAAGGCGAGGACGCGGCGCGATCTTACTGGTCGTAATCGATATCTTTTCGCAAAAAAATAGGAAATAAGTTTAACTCCCACCTGAGATAATGCTAATCTTTTAACTAAAGTGGCTGGCAAATGGGAGAAAGAGTAGTCAATGAGGTCGTGGCAGCGTTCGGCAGTAGCGGTAGCAGCTGCGGCTTTCCTCCCTATAGTTTTCACGTCCTCTGCTTTTGCCGTAGACCCTACCCCCAACGCTTCCTTGAGTTTTAAGGAAGCCCCTATCGATAAACCCATTAGTAGTTCTGCCCCGCCAGCAAGTATTTCGTCTGCTCCTACCCAGACTCCTCAAAATACAGAACCAGCAGCTCAAAGCAGTAAACCTCCAGAAAACACCCCCGATTCCGCTCCCGCTATCCCGGTTAGGTCACCGGACTTAGCGAAGACCGGAGGGCAGCGCGATATTTGGCTCACTGGAAGCTCTTTGCTGTGTATTTGGCTGGGTACTGCGGTAGTAACCTACGCGCGTGAACGCAGCAAAAACGCTAGTATGCAGGTATGCGCACTCCGCTAAATAATAAAGATATTGCCCACCTAAACACCCAGATTAAATCCGGGAAACTGCTGGTGGTACCCACCGACACCGTATATGGAATTGCGGCTGACCCCTTTTCGTCCTCTGCGGTTGATAAATTGCTAACCGCTAAAGGCAGAGGGCGCGACTTCCCCTCCCCGGTATTAGTTAGCGGTATTTCGCAAGTAGAATCTTTAGTCCCCGAGATACCTCCTCTAGCTAAAAAATTTATGAATAGCTTCTGGCCTGGAGCGCTCACTATTGTGCTCATTGCTCGCGAAGATTTATCGTTAGATTTGGGGATAACTGGAGGTACGGTAGCAATCCGGCAGCCAAATCAAAAAGATCTCTTGGAATTAATGGAGGTAACCGGACCGCTCGCGGTTACTTCCGCTAACTTACATGGCTGTTCCCCGGCGCAATCGGCAACCCAAGCACGAGACTATTTCGGGGATAAAGTCGCAGATTATGTAGATGCTGGGAAAAGCCCGATTGGGAAACCCTCAACCATCATTAAAGTTATAGGAGGCGACTACTGGTTGCTGCGTATGGGGGCGATTGGGGTCGATGAGCTAAAGGCAGTAGCTGGAAAAGTAGCCAATGACTAGGGAGGAACCGTGAAAGCCTATCTGTTGCTGGGAGTAATTGCGATGGCGATTACTTTCTTAGCGACCCCAATAGTGCGTCGCATTTCCCTAGCCCTCCAGGTGGTAACTCCGGTTCGTGAACGTGATGTCCACACCGTTCCGACCCCCCGTTTAGGGGGAATTGCAATGCTTTTGGGAATGGTGGGAGCGTTTTTGATTTCTCGGCAAATGCCCTATTTTTCGCAGTTTTATGCTGATCCGCAAGTTTGGGCATTGATTTTTGGTTCACTCGCTATAACCATTTTGGGCGTGGTGGATGATATTTACGATTTAACCTGGTGGACTAAACTATCGGGACAAATCCTGATTGCCACTGCCGTGGCTTGGCAGGGTATTCAAGTCATATCTTTCCCAGTTTTTGGTATCACTATCCCGTCTACTCGGATGTCGATAATGGTTACGGTGTTGATAATCGTGTTTGCAATCAATGCCGTAAATTTTGTTGATGGTCTTGACGGACTTGCAGCCGGAATCACCCTGATTGGAGCCGGAGCATTCTTTGTCTACTCTTATCTTTTAATTCGTCTTACCAATGCCCAAAGCTATGCCTCTTTTGCTGCCATGATTGGGATAGTAATCGTGGGGGTTTGTCTTGGATTTCTGTTTTCAAATTTCCATCCCGCCACCATCTTTATGGGGGATTCGGGTTCAATGCTGCTGGGGCTCACTATTTCCTGTATGTTTATCGTGGTTACCGGGCAAATTGACCCCGCCTCTATCGGTGGCTCCCAGTTCTTACCGGCCGCGATTCCCTTGCTTTTACCAGTTGCCGTATTAATTTTGCCATTCCTGGACACCATCATGGCAGTAATTCGTCGCGTAGGCCGAGGAGACACCCCTATTAAGCCTGATAGTCAGCATTTACATCATCGTCTATTAAAAATGGGTCATTCCCATCGGCGTGCAGTTCTGGTGATGTATCTTTGGGCACTATACTTTTCGCTGCTCGCGGTTTGTCTATTGAAACTGAACTGGCTGCCCGAGCTGTTGCTGGCTCTGGGAGGGGGAGTGCTTTGTCTGCTGGTCACCATTTCTTATTTGCCAGGTTTGCGTAGCTATTATTTTACGGGCTCTTATCCACGTCACTTACTAGAAAAGGACGAGTTATGAAAGAGGACGCATCGTGCGGTTCCGACAGAGAGGTAACGGTAAAGCGGGGCAAACCCGTAAAACTGGCAGCTACAAAAGACCAGGTAGCTACTTCTTCTGCGATTGAAAATCGCTATGGGGCGCGCTTGGCAATTCGTAAAGGCAATCGTGCGGTGGTTATCATTTTGGCTTTTTTGACGGTGGTGGCGATTCCGCCGGCGGGTCTAATACGAGGTTTTTCCGGAGTTTTGGGGGCGGTTTGCGCATTGGCGATCATGTGGGTAGTTGCGGCGATTGGTATTGGTGCCAATCAGCTGGTTTTACGTAATCCTTTGCGCACTACAACCTATGTATTTGGGGCTTATTTAGTGAAACTGCTCATAGTTTTGGTGGCAGTTGCGGCGTTGCGACCTATATCCCAGGTGGATAACCCTACGATTTTCTTGGTTCTGGTAATCGCGATTTTACTAACCACTATTGGTGAAGCCGCAGTGGTATCAAAATCCAATAGGTTAATTATCGGGAGAATCTAGTGAAGCTAAAATCTTTATAAAGAAAACCCAAGTTCTCGGGGACGCAAGTCCTATGTTAAGTTAATCATTAGATATTCTAGAGCGGGTTCTTGAAGTAAAACTAAGGCGTTAGAATAGAGCCTGAAACACAGGTTTCAATCGCGTGGCAGAAATGAAGGGAACAGACAGTGTCACCAATGCTCAGTGGGCTAACCACCCTGATACCGCAAAGCGGTTTCGAGGCACCTACCATTGATGAATTCTTCCCCCCGGTGATTGCGTTTGCCGGTACTCCCTTTGAACTGAACCGGATTGTGTTGGTGCGTCTGGTAATGCTGACCCTGTTTTTGCTGGTTTCTTTCCTTTATGTGCGTCGGGCAAAGTTGGTTCCAGGTACGGCGCAGTCATCGATGGAATATCTTTTGGATTTTTGTCGCGAAAGCATTTCGGAAGCCATTATGGGCAAGGAATATGCACGTCGCTATAACGGGATTATCACCGCAATCTTTTTCACGGTGTTGTTCATGAACATAGCGGGAGTGATTCCGGGGCTTAACATCGCGGGTTCATCTGTGGCCGGAGTTCCCTTGATATTGGCACTGTTTTCTTGGGTACTTTTTGTGGCTGCCGGAATTGGGGCGCAGGGCTTTGGGGGCTTCATGAAATCCTCCCTCTTTCCCCCGAATGTTCCCAAAGTTCTGTATGTGTTACTAACTCCAATCGAGTTTATTTCCACGTTCATTATTCGGCCTTTTACCTTGTTTGTGCGGCTTTTGGCCAATATGGTTGCGGGACATATTTTGTTAGCTCTGACCATTCTGGCCACTAACTACTTCTTATTGTGGGCCAGCGGCGGAATGAAGATTATTTCTTTAGTTACCTTTGTAGCCGCAATTGCCTGTACCGCTTTTGAGATATTGGTGGCGTTCTTACAGGCGTATATTTTTGCGATTTTGTCATCGGTATACGTGAACCTTTCGGTTCACCCAGCACATTAAAAGACTTCCGTATCAAAGCGAACTGGATACGGGGAAAACAAGAAAAGAAAGAGAAAATATTATGAGTTTGGGCGTTCTAGCTACTATCGGATATGGTCTGGCCACCCTAGGACCTGGCATTGGTATCGGGATTTTGATTGGCAAAACCCAAGAATCTATGGCACGGCAGCCAGAGCTGGGTGGTCGTCTCACCACCAATATGTTTATTGGTATTGCTTTCGTAGAAGCACTAGCTCTAATCGGTTTGGTTGCCGGCTTCCTGTTCAAATAGAGGGCGGATTAAATGTTACAGATGATACAGGCAGCCTCGGGCGGTGAAGAACACAGCATTCTGCTGCCGGCATTACCGGAAGTAATCTGGTCTGCCATCATCATTGCCATTTTTTTCTTGGTGGTTTTAAAATTCGTATACCCAAAGTACCGGCAGCTCACTGAGGAACGGGCCGACACTATCCGTACCGGTTTAGAAATGGCTGACAAGGCTAAAAGGGAAATAGCCGAGGCTGATTCTAAAGCCCAACGAGAAATACAGGCAGCTCATGAAGAAGCCGCCCAGATTCGTGAAGATGCGCACGCGAATGCGAGCCGGATAATTGCAAAGGCAAAAGAACAAGCCGAGCAAGAAGCCGAGCGAATCAGTCTCAATGCTAACCGGCAGGTAGAAGCTAACCGTCAAGCAGCCGAAATATCCCTAAAAACCGAAGTGGGATTACTTGCCAGTGAACTAGCAGAGAAAATCGTTGGTGAGCAATTGACAGATAGAGAGCTATCGGCTCGGGTAGTTGATCGTTTCTTAGATCAGTTAGCAGTCTCGTCGGAAAAAGAAAGTGTTAGTAACTAATGCGTGCCTCCAGTAGAGCAGCTCTTGAACAGGCAGAAAACTCTCTTGCTCAAGCGCACAGTCCCAATAGCGAGACTAGTTACAACTGGGCAAATCAGTGGTTCAACCTTTCTGATTTGGTTCAATCCTCCGCGCGACTGGCAGCTGCGCTCACCGATCCGTCTCGAAGTGTCGATGACAAAACGGCTCTGTTATCGGCGGTGGCTCCCCAGCTCTCTTCCGAGGTAAAAGAGGCTGCTCAAGTCGCTGTAAACACGCTTTCTAGGCAAGATGAAATTGCGAGTGTTTTTGAAAACTTGGGGTTTCATGCGGTGCGCTTGGGAGCAATGCAAGATGAGCAGGCTATAGCCTTAGCGGATGAGATTTTCGCTTTCGAGCAGTTTGTCCGCAATAACCCCGATGTTCGCTCAGCTTTATCTGATCGCAACCGAGACGCAGATAACCGTATTCGTCTTTTAAAGCAGCTGCTTGGGGATAAGCTTTCTCAACCGGCTTTCTGCTTAATATCGCGGGTAATAAAGGCGGTTAATCGGCAACGTAACATCGAGGAAGTGACTTCCTTGACCTCTGCCCTGCGGCATCTGCGGCGGGAGTTGGCAAAGGCGGCGGATAAACTGGTGGCAACCGTACAGGTCGCGACCCCGTTGCAACCGAGCCAAGCAGAGCGCTTGCAAAAAATCTTGTCTCAGCGATACGGCAAAGATATCTATTTACAAGTTAGCGTGCTTCCTTCGCTGATAGGTGGCATAAAAGTTAGGGTTGGTTCCCAAGTTTTTGACGGCTCCCTGGCTACGATTATTAATAAAACTAAACAGAAATTGGTCGGTTAAAGACCGGAACGTTAAGAAAAGGCAGATTCATGGCTGAACTTCAAATCCAACCGGAAAAGATTCGCGAGGCTCTGGCGGATTTCGTTAGCTCCTACGAGCCGACACGTTCTACTGAAGAAGAAGTAGGGCACGTGGTAATGGCAGCGGACGGGATTGCCCGTATTGAGGGTCTCCCGGGAGTAATGGCAAACGAGCTGCTGAAATTCGCAGATGGCACTACCGGTTTAGCCATGAACCTGGAAGATAGGGTTATTGGCGCGATTGTTTTGGGAGATTTCTCTGGTATCGAGGAGGGACAACCAGTACGTCGCACTGGGGAAGTGCTATCGGTGCCGGTTGGTGATGGTTATCTAGGGCGTGTGGTCGATCCCATGGGACGTCCTCTTGATGGCATGGGGGAAATCTCCAATCTGGAAGGACGCCGTGTCTTGGAGCTACAGGCTCCGGGGGTAATGATGCGTAAATCGGTTCACGAGCCTTTGCAGACCGGTCTGAAAGCCATCGACACCATGATTCCGATTGGGCGTGGCCAGCGCCAATTGATTATTGGGGATCGCCAAACCGGAAAAACTGCCATTGCGATTGATGCGGTTCTAAATCAACGTAAGAACTGGGAAAGTGGAGACCCGAACAAGCAGGTTCGTTGTATTTACGTGGCTATCGGACAAAAAGGTTCTACTATTGCCAGCGTCCGTGGGCAGCTCGAAGCGGCTGGCGCGATGGAGTACACCACTATCGTGGCAGCTCCGGCTTCTGATTCCGCCGGCTTTAAGTATCTGGCACCCTACACCGGTTCCGCTATCGGTCAGCACTGGATGTACCAGGGTAAGCACGTCCTCATCATTTTTGACGATCTTTCCAAGCAAGCTGAAGCCTATCGTAGCGTTTCCCTATTGCTACGCCGTCCGCCGGGGCGCGAAGCCTACCCCGGTGACGTGTTCTACCTGCACTCTCGTCTCCTAGAACGCTGCGCCAAGCTTTCTGATGAACTGGGTGGAGGCTCGATGACCGGATTGCCTTTGATTGAAACCAAAGACAATGATGTGTCGGCCTATATTCCTACCAACGTTATTTCGATTACCGATGGGCAGATTTTCTTGCAGTCTGACCTGTTCAACTCTAACCAGCGTCCGGCCGTGGATGTAGGTATTTCAGTTTCCCGGGTAGGCGGCGACGCGCAGGTCAAGGCGATGAAGAAAGTCTCCGGTACTTTGAAGATTACTTTGGCGCAGTACCGGGATATGCAGGCTTTCGCGATGTTCGCTTCCGATTTAGATGCCACCACTAAGCGGCAGCTCACTCGGGGTGCGCGGCTGATGGAACTGCTGCGGCAGCCTCAGGCTACTCCTTTTGAGGTCGAAGATCAGGTTTGCTCTATTTGGGCAGGCACTAACGGCTATATGGACGATATCGAAGTTAAGGATGTGCATCGTTTCGAGACCGAAATGCTTGAATACTTGCATTCCCATACCGGTGTTCCCGCTAAAATTAAACAGACTGGTCTCTTTGACAGTGAAACCGAGCAGGAACTTAAGGCTGGGGTAGAGAAATTCCGCAGTGGTTTCCTATCTGACCAGGGTTTGGTAGGCGCAGAAGTTAATCTAGCTGAAGAGGAAACTGAAGTAGAACGCGGTCAGGAAAAATTGGTTCTTGGTGCTTCAACCGGTAGCAGTAAAAAGGAATAACCTTGAGCGGTAAGCAACGGATATACAAGCAGAAGATTAACGCTACTGAGACTTTAGGTAAAGTTTTTCATGCGATGGAGCTCATTGCGGCTTCACGTATTGGTAAGGCGCGGAAAGCAGCCACCCAAGCGGCTCCTTTTGATTCCGCGATTACCCAGGCCTTGACTGCCTTGGCTGCGCACTCGAAGTTTGATCATCCCGTCACTAAAGAACGTACCGATACCAAGCGGGTTGCGATAATGTGCGTAACCTCTGACCGCGGTTTGGCGGGTGCCTATTCAGCTTCGATTCTGCGGGAAACCGAAAAACTGGTTAGCGAGCTAAAAGAAGAGGGCAAGGAGCCAATTCTTTACAGCTATGGGCGCAAAGCAGAGAGCTATTTTCGTTTCCGCGGGATTGCGGTAGAAAAATCTTGGACGGGTAACTCGGATTCCCCTACCATTGAACAGTCATATGAAATAGCTGATACCTTAACCACAGACTTTTTGGGTGAAGATCCGACCAACAGCGTTTGCGAGGTCTATATTGTCTTTACTCGCTACGTAAATATGGTTAGTCAGATTCCCCAGGTGCGCAAAATGCTACCTCTAGAGGTAGTAACCCCTGAACAAGCTAAAGAGATGGACATTAATCTTGGGAAACCTACCGGGCCCGTTCCACCTCTTTATCAGTTCGAACCCAATCCTGAGGCAGTGGTACAACAGGTTTTACCCATGTATGTGCGCTCGCGGATTCGGTCTGCTCTTTTACAGGCAGCTGCCAGCGAGCTGGCCAGCAGACAAACCGCTATGCATACCGCAAATGACAACGCTCAGGACATGATTGAGCGTTATACTCGTCTGGCGAATAATGCACGTCAGGCTGAAATTACTACTGAAATAACAGAGATCGTCGGTGGGGCAGAAGCCCTGGCCGCTGGTCGCTAGAGGAAACAAAGAAATAAGGAGACTCTAATGAGTGATACCGAACGGACTACGGGCGTGGGACGGGTTTCCCAGGTGATCGGCTCGATTGTGGACGTGGAGTTCCCGCCAGATCATCTTCCCGAGATGTATAACGCTTTGGAAACCATGATTCAGGTGGACGAGGACACTCCCGCCCATAAACTTACCTTAGAGGTGGCACAGTTCCTAGGCGACGACGTAGTTCGTTGTCTAGCGTTAAAGCCCACCGACGGGCTGGTTCGGGGACAAGAAGTTACCGATACCGGGGCTCCCATTTCAGTCCCCGTAGGTGACGTTACCAAGGGACACGTATTTAACGTTACTGGTGAATGCTTGAACCTGAAAGAGGGGGAAACCCTAGAGGTAAAAGAGCGTTGGCCAATCCATCGTGACCCTCCTCCTTTTGACCAGCTGGAATCCAAAACCCAGATGTTTGAAACTGGGATTAAGGTTATTGACCTGCTCACCCCCTATGTGCTGGGTGGCAAGATTGGTTTGTTCGGCGGAGCAGGCGTAGGCAAGACCGTGTTGATTCAGGAAATGATTCAGCGCGTTGCCCAAGATCACGGCGGTGTGTCCGTATTTGCGGGCGTGGGCGAGCGTACCCGTGAGGGTAACGACCTGATTCACGAAATGGACGAGGCAGGAGTCTTTGATAAGACCGCACTGGTATTCGGACAGATGGATGAGCCTCCGGGGACTCGTCTGCGTATTCCGCTAACCGGTCTAACCATGGCGGAATACTTCCGCGATGTGCAGCATCAGGACGTGCTGCTGTTTATCGACAACATTTTCCGTTTCACCCAGGCTGGCTCAGAGGTATCCACTCTGCTGGGTCATATGCCTTCGGCCGTAGGCTACCAGCCGAACTTGGCCGATGAAATGGGTCTGCTCCAAGAACGTATTACTTCGGTTGCGGGACACTCGATTACCTCGCTGCAGGCGATTTACGTACCGGCTGACGACTACACCGACCCCGCTCCGGCGACTACTTTCGCGCACCTAGATGCCACTACCGAGCTTTCGCGTGATATTGCTTCCCGTGGTCTGTATCCGGCGGTTGATCCTTTGGCTTCTACCTCGCGCATCTTAGATCCCACTTATGTGGGCGAAGAGCATTACCAGGTTGCCACCAAGGTAAAGTCGATTCTGCAAAAGAACAAAGAACTGCAAGACATTATCGCGATTCTAGGCATGGATGAGCTTTCCGAAGAAGACAAGCTCACCGTGAACCGGGCACGCCGAATCCAACAGTTCCTGTCCCAGAACACCTATATGGCCGAGAAATTCACCGGGGTTGCTGGCTCTACGGTTCCGCTGGCTGAAACCATTGAGGCATTTAAACGTATCTGCGAAGGTCAATACGATCAAGTTCCAGAACAGGCGTTCTTCAATATCGGTGGTATCGAAGATTTGGAACGCAATTGGGCGAAGATTCAGAAGGAATCTGCCTAATGAGCGCGCTTTCGGTTCGGTTAGTTACCCGCTCTGGGGAGCTGTTTAGTGGGCAGGCAGGCTTTGTCTCCCTGCCCACTACCGAAGGCTCAATCGGGATTATGGCAGGTCATCAGCCTCTTTTAGCTACCATTGGCAAGGGGCAGGTTAAGGTCGGCAAGAAAGAAAACGATCCCGATGCCCAAGTGTTTGAGGTGGTTCCGGGGTTTGTATCTGTAGACCAAGACCAGGTGACTATTATCGTTGATGGACTATAAACCGAAAATAATCATTTTTAAGGCTTATAGTTAGGACATGACGGCGCTAAAAGTTTTCCTGTTAATCATTTTACTGATTGCAGTTTTGTTGGCTTTGATGGCTGCCTTTTTCTTGTGGCGGATGAACCATCTGCGTCGGCAAGGAGCCTTTTTGTGTTCGTATCGTCCGGATGTAACCTCTGGTTGGAGTGAGGGGTGCGCCGTTTACGAGTCCGAATCGTTAAACTGGTACAAGGCAGCGGGACTGTTTCTTCGTCCTGATAAATCTTGGTCGCGCAGACAGGTTAAACTGGGCAAGGTTCATAACTACCTGTCAAAAAATGGGGTTCGCAATGTGGCGGTTTCGGTTAGTGTAGATTTTCAGCATTTTTGGCTTTTCCTATCCGAGGATGACCATGCGGGTTTGGTCTCTTGGGCTGAAGCTGCCCCTCCGCGCGAGATACCAGAATCTTGGTAGTAGATTCCAATCCTTTAGAATAGATTCTCATGCGCGTCCTTTTCGCTAATTGCTCTGTTGAATACAGCGGTCGTCTCAGCTCTTTTTTGCCGATGGCTCCGCGATTGATTATGGTAAAGGCCGATTCTTCGGTGCTTATTCACTGTGATGGCGGTTCTTATAAGCCTCTTAACTGGATGGCCGGTCCAGCCAGTATTGAGCAACTCCAGGTTAATTCCGAGGACGAAGCGGCAGGAGTACAGCAGGTTTGGCTCGTGCAGTCGGCAAAAACCGGCGATCAGCTAAAACTAAGAATCGGAGAGATATTCTCGGAAACTAGCCGTGATTTGGGACTTGATCCCGGGTTGCAAAAGGATGGGGTAGAGGCGCATTTGCAAGAGTTACTGGCAGCGCAAATCCCCGAAATCTTAGGTTCGGGCTGGGAGCTAATCAGGCGCGAGTATCCCACTCCGGTAGGTCCGGTGGATTTAATGGTTTTCGATCCGGAGCTTAACCATGTCGCCATTGAAGTTAAACGTCGCGGTGAGATTGATGGGGTGGAACAGCTCACTCGTTACTTAGATTTGCTTTCTCGTGACCCGCTAATGCCGGAAGTGCGCGGCATTTTTGCCGCGCAGGTGATTAAACCTCAGGCTAGAACTCTCGCAGAAGATAGAGGAATTCGCTGTCTTACCTTGGATTACGATAGTATGCGAGGGGTAGATGACGCGGAATCGCGCCTGTTTTAAGCATTGCGATTAACACTTGACCGGGCTGGAGTATTGCAGTTATGACTGAAGTTTTTGCGTTACGGGGACGAGTTGTTACCTCTAATAGAATTATTACCGATGGGGCGGTGGTAATTTCTGGGGATGCCATCGTGTGGGTAGGTGAAGCTCCTGACGCGAAAGCCGCTGGATTTGGGGATGAGGTTTTGGCTGCCACTTCTCCCAGTGATGACCGTTATTTGTTGCCCGGCTTGATTGATGTTCATTGCCATGGGGGGCAAGGGGTATCGTTCCCAGATGCTCAAACTGAAGAACAAGCCCTGCGGGCTATATCCGAGCATTTACGCTGGGGGACTACTTCTCTGGTAGCTTCGCTGGTGACCCATTCTCCTATGGTTCTGCGGGAAAAAGCGGAAATGTTGGCAGGAATGTGCGCGGCTGGGAAACTGGCGGGAATCCATTTTGAAGGTCCCTTTATAGCCCAGGGGAACTGCGGGGCGCACGACCCTAGCCATATTCAGGCTCCCAATGCGCCGTTGGTGCGCGAGTTGCTAATAGCCAGCCGCGGCTATGCGGTGTCTATGACTTTTGCCCCGGAAAAGCCCTATGCTATGGGAGCATCTGGGGTTGCCGACACTTTGATTGCGGGGGGTGCTGTTCCCTCCTTTGGTCATACCGATACCAATTCGGAAAAGATGCGTGAAGCCCTGATTGAGGTTCGGCAAATGCTGGCTCATTCCGCCAGAGCGCGCTGTCCTCATGCCACTGTCACCCATTTGTTTAATTCGATGCCTCCGATGCAGCCTCTACACCCCGGGCCAATCCCCGAGATTTTAGCTGACGCTGCTGGTGGAGGCGTAATTGTAGAGCTTATTTGTGATGGAAAACAGCTAGCTCCCTCCCTGATTCGCAACGTATATGAATTGGTAGGACGCGAACAGATTGTGTTTGTCACTGACGCGATGGCGGGAACCGGATTGGGAGATGGACGCTATCTTTTGGGGGGACAAACGGTCGAAGTAAAAGATGGGCTGGCGACTTTGGCAGCCGATTCTAACTGCCAGGCAGGGGGAACTTCTCATCTAATCCAACAGGTCAAGATAGCGCATCAAGCTGGAATCCCTCTGGTCGATGCCGTTTATTGTGCCTCCTATCAGGGGGCAAAAGTTCTAGGTGATGACCAGTTGGGAGAAATCGCGCCCGGAAAGTCAGCAGATTTGCTAGTTACCGATGCCGATTTGAATCCTATGCGGGTCTACAAACGGGGAGTTGTGGTTTTTTAAGTGACCAGACGTTCCCGTAAACGTCCCTGGGGCGAGCATCGTCCCTTAAGGATGGATTCTTTGGCTTCGATGCCCCGCTCGGTTTCTCGCACCGATGGTGAATATCAGGTGCAGTATCTTTCGCAGGCGCGAAAGGTTTACTTGTGTCCGGGGTGTAATCAGCAGATAAATATCGGGCAGGCGCATGTGGTAGCGTGGCGTACCGATTCCCTTTTTGGGGAGCGCTCTGGTCTTGAACAGCGCCGTCATTGGCATCGTTTCTGCTTTGAACGTGGCTTTTAGCTAAGCTTGAGGGCGATAGGGAGTTTACGTTCAAAAGCTAATCGCTACTCTTACGCCGATTTATCTCAAGCTAGGCGAGTGGCTGTGCAAAAATATAGGTATGGATGTGGCGATTTTTACGCGGGATGCGCAAAGAATGGGGAGCACTCCGGCGATAGTCCTATTGGCGGCTTTTCCCTATGATCATCGAATGTGGGAGGGGGTAGCTCGCCGTTTCGAGGGGGTTCCGGTAATCGCGATTGACCCGCCTGGATTTGGGCACTCTCCGGTGCCGGTGAATTCCCCTTCCTTGGAGATTTATGCCGATTATGTAGCGCAGGCGGTGCGCGCTGAGGGCGCAGAAAAAATACTGGTCTGTGGTAATTCTATGGGGGGATATACCGCGCAAGCCATGATTGAGCGTCATCCGCGTCTGGTAGGCGGGGTGGTGCTAGTGGGTACGAAAGCTGATATTGACACTCCTCAGGCGCGGGCAGCACGTACCGAGATGGCAATTTCTGCCCTGGTAGGCAGAGCGCACTCTCAGCTGGTGCAGGGGATTCCCACTATGCTAGCGAAAGAAACTGTTGCAGATTTCCCCAAAATCCCACAGCTGATGGAAAAGTGGATTAATGAAACTTCTGGGGAGGCGATTTCTTGGGCGCAGCGGGCTTTAGCTACCCGTCCCGGTCGCTTGGAAACCTTGGAGAGAGCACAGATTCCGGCAATGGTAGTGCGGGGGGAACAAGACACTAACTCTACTGCGGCTCAGGCGGAAGCCATGGCTAAGGCGCTAGGTACTCGGGTGGTGTCGGTGCCGCGGGCGGGGCATTTGGTTCCCTTGGAGGCGCCCTCGGCAGTAGCTAGGGCGGTAATGAGTGTCTATCAGAGAATGTGCTAACAATAATCTGTTTGGTTGTTAGCTATCCGACCGATAGGTGAGACTAGCGAGCACGGATATCCCCAAGGCTCATACCGTAAAACCATGAGTTCGTATTCTGACTTTGATTTGGCGTTGTCTAAGCTCCATCCGCATCTGTATGGCAAGTATGTGTTCTTGTCGGCTCGCGATGGTCTGCCTGCGGGTTTAGAGCCGTTTGCACAGATAAAAGAGGAAGAAGGACTCACTGTAATCGTTCCTCTAGAGCAAGCGAAAGCTGCGGGAGTATCCGAGGGTAAAAAGATTTATCGCCGTATCACTTTGGAATGTGATGTTTCCTTAGAGGAAACTGGTCTGACTTTCACTGTTGCCTCGCAACTAGCCAGTCAATCAATTCCCTGTAACGTATTATCCGGTTTACATCATGATCACTTGATGGTACCGGCAGAGCGGGCAACAGAAGCCCTATCTTTACTACAGCAGTTATCTCAGCAAGCAAAAGGCTGGGTACAGTATTAGCGTCCTAATAGGACGGTCGCTAGCGTCTGTCGGTAATAGGTAGGTCTAGCATTTCTCTAAAGCCTGGCTGATGCGCGCTAATACCGCTGCGCTGCCTCCAATAAAGACATTTTCTGTATTGTGGGCAGCCCCCGGTTTTCCAACTTTCTTTCCCCGCGAATTATAGATTCCTATCTTTGCCCCCACATAGCGCCGCTGGGAAAAACCAAACTTTTTAACCTGGGCAAACCCAGCTTCTTTAATAGCGCTAATCATTTCGTCCTCGTTTATCCAGGCTTCATCATTGTAGGAAACTACCAGGGTCTTTGCCTTAACCTGCGCCAAGAGGGAAAAGAAGCTGGTCGCCATGGTGCGTTTAGAATTAAAGACAGAGCGATGCTCGTCTCCGCGGGCATCTATGCGTTTACAGGCTACCCCATAGGTTTGGGGAGCGTCCCAGCGTACCAGAGTTTCCCAAATATGGTAGTTGGCGAAGTAACGATGCTGATTATAGGGAGGGTCGAGGTAGGCGAGATCGACGGGGGCAACCTGATTAACCAGCTTTAGGGCGTCGCCTTGTAAAGCCTGTCCTTTCCCGCTAAGTAATTGTGGTATCCGCAGTTCTAGGGGATTATAGGAGCGCGCAGCCCACTGTTTTAGATATGCCATTTGCACTCCGGTAGTCGAATCCACCCGGTCGGCTGCCTCTATTAGGGAAGTGAGCAAAATCGGGAATAGGGGACTGTCCTCCAAATCCATCAGATAGTCGCGGCAGGCATCAATGCGCATACCGTTATCAGGCTGAAAAAAACGGGCCTGTCGGCAAAAAGTTTCGGTGAAATATCCTTCTTTTCCTTTCAGGGTGCTCATAGTCGTTAAATGTTGCCGCAAAGAATCATAATCGACCAGGTCGGAATCTGTTTCTATATAGGTACGAGCCAATTGGTAACTATAGGAAGCAAGGTCGGTGGCAGTGGTGAAAATCCCGCGTCGCTTGAATTCTTGAGCAACCCGGGTAGTACCCGAAAATAAATCGAGAGCAGTTTTAGCCTGTGCAGCCTGGGCAATAGTTCCTAAGGCGGGAACCAGATTCCGCTTCGACCCTAAATATTTAATCAACTTCCCTCCCTGACGCTCACTATAAACCAGCTACCTGTCTTTTTTAGCATCTTACTTACACGCGCTCGTAGTAACCCAAAAATATCCGTCAGCAACTAGGGTGGAAGTATGGCAAAAGAGGAAGCAGAAGCCGCACGCGCCCTAGTGAAACTGGCAGATGGAACTGTCAAACAACGCAACCAATTAACTGGAACTCAGGTTTGGACAGTTCCGGGGCGCGGACATCGCCCGCTGGCGAAGCCACAGATTAACCCGACTCCGATTACTGCCAAAGACTATACCTGTACCTGTGCTTTCTGTTCTGATCGCTACCTAGAGACCCCGCCGGAAAAATCTCGAGTAATTTTGAGCAGTGGCGAACTGCCGTCCTCCAAAACTGTTACCGCCGAGGGTTTTCGTATCTTAGAGGGGCTTAGTGCCGAAGAACTGGATAAATATCCGGCAGATTTTCGCCGGATTCCGAACCTATTTGAGATTGTTTCCTATCAATACTGGAATTTAAACTATGGTCACGAGCCCTCCGATAGGCAACGTCAGCATATGGCTGAATACCTTTCTACCCGAACTGGATATGACCATATTTTGCGGGTAGTGCGTGCCAAACTCCATCAATACGGCATGGAGGATGCCGAGATTGATGCTTTGAATGAATCGGAGATGCTCGGACAAGCTAGCTCATTCTTTTCTGGCGGGCATGATTTGATTGTGGCTAATCGTCATTTCGTTCCCGGTGCTACTGATTCCTCCCAACTGGCTTCGGCGGGCACGCTTACCCCCGATGAGCATTATGCCTATACTGCCTACACTGCCCGGACGCTTCGCGACCTCTACGATTTGAATCCGGCAGTAAAATATGTGGCGACTTTCCAAAACTGGTTAAAACCGGCGGGTGCTAGTTTCGATCATCTTCACAAGCAGCTGGTGGCGATTGACGAATATCCGGTGCAAATTTCTCAAGAACGCGAACGGGTGCGTAAAGAACCTGATATTTACCATACTATTTTGAAAATTCGGGCTACTCGCGGCTTGATATTGGCACAAAACGAGGATGCGATAGCCATGGCGGGGGTAGGGCATCGTTATCCCACGATTGCGGTTTGGCCTTTGGGTCAGGCGGGTAATCCGTGGGATGTGGGAGAGCGGAAAATGCGGGCGGTCTCCGATATATTGCAGGCCGTTCACGCCGCTACCGGAGCCGACGTTCCCTGTAATGAAGAGTGGTATCACCGTCCACTTTCGATTTCCACTCCGATGCGTTGGAGAATCTTGCTGAAATGGCGGATTTCGACTTTGGCAGGATTTGAGGGCGGTACTCGCATATATTTGAACACCATTGATCCGTGGGGAATCTATAAGCGGATAGTTCCCCGCTTAAAAGAGCTACGCGCTGCCGGGAAAATTGCTGATATGCGTATCGGGGAGGAAACCAAGGTTCTTCCCAGTGATTTAGATTAGGGGTGCTTACCCTGCTATTGGCGAGGGCGTGACTTCCTTTCTTTGAGGGAGGCAGGCTTAGAAGTGGGGACTGGTTGGAGTTTTATCTGTTCAGGTGAGGATATAAAAAAATCGGGAGGCATTTGCCTCCCGATTTTAGCCCTATTTTCCGCCCTAACCTTTCGGCATTAAATCACAAAAGGGAAAGGGGCGTTACTTGTCGGAAGAGAAACCTTCCTTGATTTTTTCGGCAGCAGCCTTCAGGTTAGCGCCGGCTTCTTCGGCCACGTCTTTAGCTTTATCAGTAAATTCGGAAACTTTGTCTTTGATTTGCGCGCCTACCTGGTCGGCCTTGCCTTCGGCTTTAAGGTCTTTATCACCGCTAACGTCCCCAGCTAGTTCTTTGGCTTTGCCACCTAGATCTTCGGCGCTGTTCTGAATCTTGTCTTCTAAACTCATTTTCTTCTCCTTTAATTTGTTTATGAATCCACGCGATTGGCAGATCCGATATTGCTTCGCCAATTGGTGCTTACGCGCACTAAAACCGGCATTTTTATTCCTAAAACTTGATCGAGCTTTGTGATAGCTTTATCAAGCTCCGTCTTTATTTCCTGCGGGTTTGCCCCCTTGTATACCGCTGCGGTTACTAATAGCCCCGGCCGTTTCTTGACTTCCCAAGACTGTATTTTCATTGAGGAAATCCAGCGGCTAGCTGAAACTTCGTCCTCTATAATGTCCCTAATAAGCCCTAGTTCGGCAGTAATTTCACCCTGTTTTTGGGTATCTTTACCGATTTTATTTAGGGCAAGGGAACGAATCTTGCCGCCCCCTTGAACAAATATCCAGATTAGCAAAGCGACGATAACGATTACTGCAATCGCTAGCGTCCCTACCTGTAACCCAGAGCTTTCCCAGCCCTGTATTTGGAATCGTGACCTATGGTTTAGAGACGTAAAAAGCGTCTGAAGGCGCTCGCCGTAGTAGAGAACCTGGGTACGGATTTTCGCTGACAGCGGTGTCGCAATCATTAGAATTCCGCCGGCTAACGATAATAGCCCCAGAATAAACAATAGAATCCGGTTGAGGGCGCGAGGTAATTTCTTCACTTTTCTAACCTGCCCTCTGTGTTTATTTTGATGCGGGCTGTTAGCCTCGGATGTAAATTCCAGGAAGTAACTTTTTCGGTTGTGAAATCGTGGATTTCCTTTTGGTTAATCTCTTGTCCGGTGTTGGGCGTGATTGTGCTCAAGGAACGGTGCTTGCTCACGGCAGTACTTACCGCTCCTTGGGGCAGACCTATTTTTTCTCGTACTAAACGGGAAACTCCTGAGGCAATAACCGCATCATCAACTACGTAGGCAACGCGATTATCGTTGAGGGCGTGTTTACTTAAAGCCCCAGGTAACACCGATTTTATTAGCAGTATAGCCCCGAAGAGACTCAATAATGCTCCTACGGTTATCGGGACTAATCTTGAGTCATTG
The DNA here is from genome assembly GCA_900120415.1 of Urmitella timonensis. GTDB lineage: Bacteria > Actinomycetota > Actinomycetes > Actinomycetales > Actinomycetaceae > Varibaculum > Varibaculum timonense_A. Next base: position 57,805 of record FQLW01000004.1, read on the forward strand.
TTTAGGTCGCTATAGAACTGTTTCCAGATATTTTCTGGGGTAGCTATCAGCGGATTTTGTCCAGATAAAGCCAATACCCCCTCGGTAACTAAATACCCCAAAGCCACTATCAAAATAAATGCGACGCTAACGCTAAGCAGGGCTCGCGCCGAATGGGTCTCCCGGCGCACCAGGTAGGGAACCCGGAGGCGGGATTTTCTGGATTTATTGCTCATTTCAGCTTTCTCCCCTCCCGATGCCGGTATAGTCCGCAAAGCCGTAGGTTTACCCGCCCTACTTTTAGACCTGCGAGGGTGCTGATACGTTGGACAATATCGTCTCTTGCCTGCTCGGCTAGGGAAAATATCGAGGTATCTGGATTTTTAGCTATGATTTCTAAAACCTGGGAGTTTATGGGACAGGAAATATCTATCCCCAATAATCCCCGGTCATCATGGGTACTAACTTTGATGTGCTCCCTGGGAACGCTAATGCGTTGCGTAACGACTGCCATCGCAATAGTTTGGATAGCTTTGGCGCACACCGTAGTGATTCCGGTGAATTTGCTTGCTTCCTGGTCGGATTGCATTTGTTTCCTCCTTGTTAATCGGAGGTAGTGGTGTGCTTGCCGATTAGGGCTTCACCAACGCCTTTCAAATCTAGCTTGCCAGATGCTGCTCTACCTATGATGGCACCTATTGCCATAAATAAGATGGAAACTAAGAACCCAAAGAATCCGTGGGCAACTGCCATATAGGCTAGAAAGGCGCCACTAAAAATACCGGCTATGGTTGTCATTTCTTCCCTTTCTAGCGGTATTACTTGAGGTCTTTACTGTCTTTGTCTGCGTCCTCTTCGTCGCTATCGGGTACGTGTACGTCCGTTACTTTGATATTAACTTCGGTAACTTCCAGACCAACCAGCCCCTCGATAGCAGAGAAAATAGCGTCCCGCACTTTATCGGCGACTTCGTGTACCGGGTAGGGGTATTCGACAATTAGTACTACGTCTAGGGCGGTTTGGGTTTGCCCGATTTCGACCGAGATTCCTTGAGTGATACTTTCGGAGGCTCCGACTTTCGAGCGCAGTGCTCCCAGCGCGCGGGCAGCGGAATTTCCTAGGTCGTAGACCCCTGGAATTTCTTTGATGGCTAGACCAGCTATTTTTGCCACTACTTGGTCGGCAACTGTGGTTAGTCCCTGTCCTTGATTCTCAGCTACGTTGTTTTCTGGAATCAGCTCTTTAGCTTCTTCGCTAGTGGGCACGATGGTGGTATTTTTCTTAGTCTTCTGCGTGTTAGCCATACTCATTTCCTTTAACGTAACTGAATTATTGTGTTTTGTTTGGATATAAATGCTTCGCTCGCGTAGCTATGTCTCTATTTAGACCATAACGCTTATTAGTGAGCTGCGCGACTTTTCGGGTAGTTCAGATGCGCCCATTGCGGCTATTCTCGGTAGAATCAGCTCATGTCTGTTGGGAAAGATGAAGAAGAAAAAGCTGCTGGCAGCTTTGATGCTGCCGATATTAGCTCCGTAGGGGTGGGGGCGATTTCGCCGAGAATGAACGCTGAGGAAACTAAGGAAAGCTCCAGTGTTCTTAGCTCCCAGGGTGAAAAGCTAGATTCTGCCCGCGAAGATACTGATAGTAGCGGTGAGGAGGGCACGGACGATGGAGCTGTAAAGTTTCAGATTCCGCAAATCCTGCCTCTCGGGATGGGGCACGAGGACGAGTCAACCGAGCAGCAGGATGCTGGGGAAGACGCTCAGCGAGTGTGGGGTAATCAGGCTGGTGGACGGGTAGATACGGAACATCTTTCAACTGTGGGAACCAATGCCTCTTTTGATGTTTCCAAGATTTCGGTAAAGAAAACGGATGCCCCGTCTAGTTCGCGTTCGCGCAGGGGTGTTTTCTATGTTTTGGGTGCGATATTAACGTTGCTAGTGGTGGGGTTTGCTGTTTACGCCAGTGGTATATTGCAGACTATTTTTACTGTTGTCGGAGCAGATTCTCCTATCCAGGGGGCGAAATCCTATTATCAAGCGCTAATAGACAAGGATGCGCAATCTCTGTGTGCTCTTAGTTCTCCGGCTGCGCGTGGGGAACTGGTAGCGGCGATTAACCAGTCGCAATCGGATAATGCTCAATCCCAGGGCGAGGTTAGCGTTAAGGAATGCGCTAAAGCTGCGAATACTGCCTTTGCCGGGGCGCAAGGGAAGTCCACTATTAAACTTTCTGATTTGGTTTTTTCTTTGGAGAAATCCGGTGATATTGACCAGGTGAAAGCGGTGTTAATCAAAGATAAGAAAGGTACTTCGCTGCAAATTATGGGGTGGCAAATGATTGATGGACGCTGGTTTTTGGCGGCTCAAGATTCCCAACAAAAGGTGGATATGCAGTACCGGAACTCTCAAGCTGGAGGGGCTAAAGGAGCTAAGTAGTTTAGCGTTTAATCTGCCGTGGGATTACTCCGATTAATCCTGGGGGTTAATCCTCTGTAAATCGGTCGTCATAGTTGGGGTCGTCGAAGTCGTCTAGGGAGGGGGAGAGCTCTTCCCATTCTTCTTCGTGGTTTTCCCAATCCCCACTGGGGGAGAGCACTAATTCGGCTCGATGGTTACGGAAAGACTCTGGCGGAGCCATATAGACATAGGCTTTAACGTCTTGAGTGGGGCCTTCCCAGGTGCTTTCTTCATCGGGGAATACTTCTACTCGCACGGTTTGGCGAATATACATGTTATCGGGGTTGCCCTCACCTAAGTAGCCCTCGTATTCGTCGAGTTCTTCTAGGGTTTCTTCAAATAGGCGCTGCTCAATTAGTAGTATCTGTCCGTGGATTCCGGTGCCGCCGATAGAGCGGATGGCCATTGGATAGGACGCACCGATGTATAGGGAGGCTTCCCGTAGATATGCCGGGGCGAATTCGGTTACCGCGGCCTTCAGACTGGAGCCAAAGCCGCGAGAACCGAGTTTTAAGGTTCCGTAGACAAATAAAGGTAGGTATCGCGTGCTCATGTCTTTATTTTCTCAGTAGCGCTGACTTTTAGGGCGTCTTTGGGGCGGCGTTTTTCTGTCTGGGGGAAGATAGCGGGGGTGGAAATCTGTTTTTGCTGTTCATGGGCTGTTTTTGTTTTGTTAAAAATAGGAAAATGTTAGAAGTATAAAGTTGAGTCAATGCGGCTAAGGTTTTCGCTTCCAGAATAATTGTCTAGCACTTAAAAGGTAGGAGTGCCAGAATGGGAGTTGTGAAGCCGAGAAATACTCGGTAAATAGATTTCCCGCCTTGTGTGGGGGTAAGGAGTAATCATGGTTCGCAGGTATGATCCATTCCGCCAGATGGAAGCAATTTTTGATGATGCTATGCGTCAAGGTCCCTCCCGGGCAGCCATGCCCCTAGATTTGTACCGAGATGGTGAGCAATTTATTGCCCTTTTCGATTTACCGGGGGTAGATCCGGCCAGTGTAGATATTGATATCGAAGACCGCACCCTCACTATTCGCGCCGAGCGGCTAGCGGTAGCGCCAGAGGGAGCGCAGTGGCTAAGCCACGAACGTCCTTTCGGTACTTTCGCCCGCCAGCTCACCTTGGGTAATGGGGTGGCTCTTGACCAAGTTGAAGCCGAGTATGTGGACGGGGTGCTCAAGCTGGTTATCCCGGTGGCAGAAGAAGCTAAACCGCGCAAAATTACAGTACAACGCGGCTCGCGGCAGATTGAGGGCGAGAGCCAAGTGGTAAATGACGCTAACTAGCAGTATTAGCTAGCCGTTATGGGGGTGGGGACGTAGCCTGGCTACGTCCCCACCCTCGCTGTTTCACACGGGTTGCCTCGCCCCTAAGTGGTGGTAGTTAATTTGCTTTGCGGTTCATTTCAGCGCCTATTTGCGCCGTGAACTCTATGATTTGGCTGGCGACCGTAACTGGGTCAAACACCTGCAATAGGTGACGGGAAGAATCTGCCCGTACCAGGCGGGCATCAATGGCACGAGCAAACGCTTTCAGACCTTTCCAGGTTTTTCCACCTTTGCGATGGGCGGCAGAAATAACCAATTGCGGAAGTTGGTCGTCAAGCAAATCTATCTCTTGCAAATCTTTCCATGCCATATAAAAGGAGGGTTGCTCGCGGGCTGCCCCCTGGTAAAGCCAGGTTAATAGTTTTTGTTCCAACTTTTGATAAAGGGGTCCGGCGCCCTCGTTATTGCCCTCAAAAGAGGGGTCTATCTGGACGATTCCCACGGGTCGTATCCGGGAGGGACTGGAACTTTTGAGAATCTGCGCAGCCCAGACGCGCACCAACATCGCTCCATAGGAATGTCCAACCAGTATGACTGGAAGGGGGTTAGAGAATGTGGCTCCAAGGTGAAGCGCAGTTTCTTCTCCGCCCTCGCGCATCTCGGTTACTAGACTTCTCCAACTTACGTTCTCACTCTCACCGGGATTCAAAATAGTTGAGCGGGTAGAGCGGGCGCAATAAAATGCGCGACAAAGAATCGGAAAAGTCAGATTCCAAGATTGCATCGACCCTCCCAGCCCTGCCTCCAGCCAAATTAGGGGGGTGGGTTGAGCCGGGGCGCTAGTGCCAATCTGGATTTGCATACAGCTAATTTAAATCATCACCTAATAACTGGCAGTTCCATATGTTACCAATTTATCTCGATGTCAAGTAAAGTTGATGTAAAGGACTTAAAACGAGATATTTTGGAGTTATTCATGGCAAAGATTAAAATAGCTGGTCCGGTTGTGGAACTTGACGGCGACGAAATGACCCGGATTATTTGGCAGAAAATCCGAAATGAACTACTCCTTCCGTACTTAGATATGGATTTGCGCTATTACGATTTGAGCGTAGAAAACCGGGATGCCACCAGTGATCAGGTAACTATCGATGCCGCAAACGCGATTAAAGAACATGGGGTAGGGGTTAAATGTGCAACCATTACCCCCGATGAAGCCCGGGTAAAAGAGTTTGGGCTGCGGAAAATGTGGAAATCGCCGAACGGAACTATCCGCAACATTCTGGGTGGGGTAATCTTCCGAGAACCAATCATTATGGCTAATGTGCCGCGACTGGTTGGAGGCTGGACAAAACCTATCGTAGTTGCCCGCCACGCTTTCGGTGACCAATATAAAGCCACCGATTTCAAGATCCCTGGTGCCGGCACCTTAACCATAACTTTCCAGCCTAAAGATGGCTCTCAGCCCATTGAACATACCGTGGTTGAATATCCTGACAGCGGTGGAGTGGCTCTGGGGATGTACAACTTTAACGAGTCAATCAAGGATTTTGCGCGCGCCTGTTTCCGCTATGGTCTGCTCCGTGGGTATCCAGTCTACCTGTCCACTAAAAACACTATTTTGAAAGCCTATGACGGACAGTTCAAAGATATCTTCGCCGACATTTACGCTACCGAGTTCCAGGCGCAATATGAAAAAGCCGGTCTGCACTATGAACACAGATTGATTGATGACATGGTGGCTTCTTCCCTTAAATGGGAAGGCGGATATATTTGGGCCTGTAAGAACTACGACGGTGATGTGCAATCCGATACCGTAGCGCAAGGATTTGGTTCCCTAGGGCTAATGACCTCGGTACTTATGACCCCCGATGGGCGCACTATGGAGGCCGAGGCTGCTCACGGAACCGTAACCCGCCACTATCGGCGCTTCCAGCAGGGAGAAAAGACCTCCACCAACCCGATTGCCTCAATCTACGCCTGGACGCGCGGTTTGGCACATCGCGGAACCCTAGATAAGACCCCGGAAGTTACCCACTTCGCAAAGACGATAGAAGAAGTCGTAATCTCTACTGTCGAGGGCGGACAAATGACCAAAGATTTAGCTTGCCTAATCGCGCCCGACCACCCCTGGCTAGATACCGATGCTTTCATGAATGTATTGCAAGAAAATCTGGAGCAGCGTTTAAGGCAAGAATCCTAAATACTAGCCGGAAAAGTGCTGATTTTTTGGCAGGAATACGCTAGGAAATCATTTCTTTCAACATCAAAAGCGGGGCGGACGCAAAAATAAAGCGTCCGCCCCGCTTTTTCACTGGTTGCTTGGCGGAAATAGGCTAGTATTGATTAATGAACTAAGAGTTCAAGAGAAGCTCAAGATTTGAACTCTGGCAAGGAGGGGAAATAGTGGCAAAGAATCCGCAGGCAGATACCCAAAGATATCTGTTTGTAATGCCGCCGATGCCGCACAGTTCTCCACTGGTTACTACCCTTTTGCGGGTGTTGTTTGAAAGTGCCAAGATGGGGTTTGAACTGGTTCCCATCCTCCTGAAAAGTGACGAGATAGACTTAGACTTTCTGGCTGAAACCTCGAAAGAAATCGGTCCGATTCTTCCTCTAGTTTCCTTTAGTAAAGAACAGAATAACCAGCTAGAAGCGCTTGGAGCGCCGGTAAAGAAAGCAATTTTCGCTACCGATTCGCCCCTATATCCAGTGGTAGCTGCCCTCTACGGTGCATCCGGGCGGGCAATGGCTTCCCGAATGGTTTCCTCGGGGCATCGCAATTTGGTTTACCTCTGTTCTTCCAGCTCCCTGCTGGAAAACCTAAACCAACTGCGCTATGCGGGGGTACTCCAAGGATGTATTCTTGGAGGTTGTCCCACCCCTACTATGCTGACCACCGAATATAATTCTCCCAACCTATCGGGAGAATTGGTGCAACTATTTTCTAAAAATCCTGGCATCGATGGGTTTATCTGTCACAATGATTTCTTGGCAATGGAAGTTATCCAAGCCCTAAGAATGTGTGGTCGCATGGTTCCCAATGACTGCGCAGTAATCGGGGTAGGCAATGCCCCCGAAGGGCAACTTTTTAATCCGCCCCTCACATCAGTTGATTTCAATCCCGATGCCAGTGGACGGATTTATGCCCAAGCGCTCGGCGAATACTTGTCTGGAAAAAAGGTAGTAGCGCCTAATCCAGAAGAGGTAGATAAAATAATGACGCTGGTAGCCCGGGGAAGCGCCTAGGAGCCAGTCTTTAAGGGGAGGGAAAATGACCGACTCCGCAAAACCGCAGCCAAAACGGCTAGGAGTTTTAACCTCGGGCGGCGATGCCCAGGGAATGAACGCTGCGGTACGAGCTGTGGTACGTACTGCCTTGAAAATGGGTGCTCAGCCGTACGCAATCCTGGAAGGTTGGCAGGGAGCTGTCACCGGTGGCGAAATGATTAAACCGATGGGCTGGTCGGATGTTTCCAGCATCCTAAACAAAGGTGGCACTGTCATCGGAACCGCCCGTTGTAAAGAGTTCCGAGAACGTTCTGGGCTGCGTAAAGCCGCCAAGAACCTCCTCTTAAATGGAATAGATCGCCTAATCTCAATCGGGGGAGACGGTTCCTTAGCCGGAACCAACGAGTTCCAAGAAGAATGGCCCAGCCTGTTAGACGAACTGGTTACCTCCGGTGAACTCACCCCTGAGCAGGTAGCTGGACATGAAAAACTGCGGGTAGCGGGGCTGGTCGGCTCAATCGATAACGACTTAGTCGGCTTCGACATGACTATTGGCACCGATTCTGCTTTACAGCGAATCCTGTCTGCACTAGACGAATTATCCTCGACTGCCGCCTCCCATCGGCGTACTTTCGTAGTAGAGGTCATGGGCAGACACTGTGGATATTTACCCTTGATGAGCGCGGTCGCTCGTGGCTGTGACTATGTATTCATTCCCGAAGCGCCCCCCGAAGTTGGGTGGCAAAGCACCCTCGCCCAAAAACTTGCTGCCGGGCGGCAAGCCGGTAGACGCGAATCAATAGTGCTGGTAGCAGAGGGAGCTATCGACCATGACGGCAACCCCATCACCGCTAATGATGTTTGTGATGCTCTCGAACAAGAAATGGGGGAGCGTCCTCACCTAACCATTTTGGGGCACGTGCAACGCGGCGGCACGCCCTCAGCCTATGACCGATGGATGCCTACCGCCCTCGGCTATGCGGCTGTATATGAAGTTTTGAATCAAGACGAGGACTCCCAGCCGGTGATTATTGGTGCCCGACATAACCGAGTGGCTCGTCTGCCCCTGATGAAAGCCGTCACTGAAACCCGGGCGGTCGCCAAGTTCACCAAGGCCAAAGAATACGGTAAAGCTGTGCAGGCGCGTGGACGCTCCTTTGCGGAAATGCTGGAAATTAATGAAGTAATGGCGGCTCCACCAACAGCAGAACCGCAAAAGCAAGATGCGAAACGAATAGCGATAATGCACGTAGGCGGGCTAGCTCCCGGTATGAATACCGCGGCTCGGGCAGCCGTGCGTTTAGGAATCGCAGCCGGACATGAAATGCTGGGGATTTACGGCTCTTTTGAAGGGTTAATGTCCGGAAAAATTAAGCCTTTAGGCTGGGAAGACGTTGAAGGATGGGGCTTTGATGGGGGAGCAGAGCTGGGTACTTTACGCCAGATTCCCCGCGTCGAAGAATACTATGCAATCGGTCGCGCCCTAGAAGAACACCGCATTGATGCTCTGATGGTAATCGGCGGATATAACGCCTATCTTTCGATTAACCAGATGAGGCAAGAAACCTCTCGCTACCCGGCTTTCAAAATCCCCATGATTTGCGTACCGGCATCTATTGACAATAATCTTCCGGGGTCGGAAATCTCTATTGGAGCCGATTCCGCGCTAAATAATGCGGTTTGGGCTCTTGACAGGATTCGAGAATCTGCGGCTGCCTCTCGGCGCTGCTTCGTCGCTGACGCGATGGGACGGCATTGTGGGTATTTGTCCCTCATGTCCGGTATCGCTGCGGGAGCCGAATTGGTTTACCTTGACGAGAATCCCTACGATTTGCAAGATTTAACCGATGATGTGCAAATGATGCGAGATTCTTTCCAAGAAGGTCGCCGCCTCTGCCTGGTATTACATAACGAAGAAGCCGGTGGTCGTTACAATCGCGAGTTCATTGCCTCCGTATTTGCGCAAGAATCAAAAGGGCTGTTCGATGTGAGACATTCTGCCCTGGGACATCTTCAACAAGGTGGAGAGCCATCCCCATTTGACCGTATTCTCGCAACCCGCCTGGTACGGGTAGCAATTCAAGAGCTAAATAAGCAATTTGCCCAACAACGGACCGACCCCCTAGCCGTGGGGTTGAGTGCTAACGGGATTGAACCTTTCGGGCTAATGCAAATGCAGGAAAAGGTGGATACCCAGGTGCGTCGTCCTCTTGATCAATGGTGGCTACCGCTGACCGCTATTATTTCGGTGGTTTCGCGCGATGAATGGGATATTGAAGTCTCCCAGCTACCAATCATTGACCTCTAAGCTAAACATTTGAATAGGAGAAAAATGAACGCTGCTTTAGACCCGACAACCTGCCCGGCCTGGAAAGAGCTACAGGCTCTGTCTGAAGGTTTTAACCCCGACTTAGCAGAATGGTTTGCCAAAAATCCTGAGCGAGCAACACAGCTTAGTTTCACTGCCGCTCAACTGCACGTTGATTTATCTAAAAATCTGCTAACCGAGCCAGTGCTAGCCGCTCTAATGCGTTTAGCATCCCAAACCAAAGTCGAAGCTCACCGGGACGCCATGTTTGCTGGTGAGCACATTAACAACACCGAAGACCGAGCCGTACTTCATACCGCCTTGCGGGGCAGGGCAGAAGATAATCTCCAGGTGGATGGGCAAAACGTTTCTAAGGAGGTGGCGCAGGTTCTAGCGCGAGTTTACGATTTTGCTGAACGGGTTCGCTCCGGAGCGTGGCTAGGAATCACCGGGAAACCTATTAGCACCGTGGTAAATATCGGTATCGGCGGTTCGGATTTAGGTCCGGCTATGGCCTATGAAGCACTAATGCCCTACGTAAAAGCGGGCTTACAGTGCCGCTTTGTATCCAATATCGACCCCACAGATTTGTGTGAAAAAGTTAAAGACTTAGACCCGGAAACCACCTTATTCATCGTCGCTTCCAAGACCTTCACCACCCTAGAGACTTTAACTAACGCCCGCGCTGCTCGAAGCTGGCTGCTTGAAAAACTTGTCGCTAATGGGGTTTGGGACGGCAAAAATAATCCCCAAGAATTAGACGCTACCCAATCCCGGGAAGCGATTTCAAAGCATTTCGTAGCGGTGTCTACCAATCTGGAAGCCGTATCCGACTTTGGCATCAATCCCGATAACGCCTTTGGTTTTTGGAACTGGGTAGGAGGGCGCTACTCGGTAGATTCCGCAGTCGGTACTGCCTTGGCGGTTGCGATTGGTAAAGAAGGATTTGCTGATTTCCTTTCCGGTATGCGCGCTATGGATGAGCATTTCCGGACGGCTCCGCTCAGCGAGAACGTTCCGATTCTGATGGGACTCATCAACGTGTGGTACCGAAACTTCCTGCACGCACCTACCCACGCGGTGCTTCCGTATTCTCAGTATTTACATCGCTTCCCCGCATATTTGCAGCAGCTAACCATGGAATCAAATGGTAAAGCCGTGCGCTGGGACGGGCAGGCAGTGAGCTACGATACCGGTGAGATTTTTTGGGGAGAACCCGGAACTAATGGGCAACATGCTTTTTACCAGCTAATCCACCAGGGAACTCAAATGATTCCCGCCGACTTTATAGCTTTCGCCAACCCCACCTGGCCGCTTAAAGACGCAGACAATGATCAGCATGAGCTGTTCCTAGGTAATTTCTTTGCCCAAACCCAGGCGCTAGCTTTCGGTAAAACCGCCGAGCAAGTACGCGCCGAAGGCACTCCAGAACCTATCGTCCCTGCCCGGGTATTCCCCGGTAATAAGCCCTCCACCTCGATTATGGCTTCCCGGCTAACCCCCTCGGTATTGGGACAGTTAATTGCCCTCTATGAGCACATCACCTTTACCCAAGGGGTCGTATGGGGGATTAACAGCTTCGACCAGTGGGGCGTAGAACTGGGCAAACAGCTTGCTAAGGCGCTCACTCCCGCAATCGCCGGTGACCGGGAGGTTCTGGAGCAACAAGATCCTTCGACTAAAGCGTTGATTAGCTACTACCACGCCAATCGCGAAAACTAGCCAGTAAAACTATCCTCTGGTAACGGGACGGCGCTGGTTTCTGCGTGACTGCGGGGGCTAGATTTTTCCTCCCGCCCAAGAATTCGGGGAAAGACTTCCGTCTCTCCCCGAATTCTTATGCCCACCGCACCCACTCGGATAAAATCTACCCCCGCCCACAGCTGGAACCAACCTGATTACTATGTTGCGCCGATACGCGCACGTATTACCATATAGGCAGGTCTTACGGTTGGTGCGGTAAAAGATGCGAGAGGCGACTTGAGCCGAGCGAAGCAAGGCTCACCAGAGCCCCGAGCGCTTTTACCGCACCAATCCCCCCGGGGAACCGCTATGGCTGTTCGTCAGGTGGGAGGAAAAGTCCAGGACTCGCGTTGTTGGCGGATACAGGGGGTTAGAGGAGAGCCATAGTGTCGGGGTGAGAACCGGTGCGTCCGTCCTCGCCCTTATCTAGAGAATCTAAATCCGCTTTAGTCTGTTCATCTAGCTGGAAATCAAAAATATCCAGGTTTTCTTTAATGCGATCGGGAGTAACCGATTTGGGGAAGAGGACGTCTCCGCGTTCAATCCCCCAACGTAACACCACTTGGGCAGGGGTTTTCCCTAGGCGTTTAGCGGCGGAAATAACTTTTTCATCTCCGAATATTGTCCCGCGGGCTAGCGGTGACCAGGCTTCGGTCAAGATGTTGTGTTCGAGGTGGAAAGAACGCAGCTGATTATTAGCGAAATGGGGGTGAATCTCCACTTGGTTCACGGCGGGCATTACCCCGGTTTCTTTCAGTAGACGCTTTAAATGAGGTATCTGGAAGTTAGATACCCCGACGGTGCGTGCCCGTCCCTGTTGCTCGAACTCTAATAGGGTGCGCCAAGTTTGCACGAAATCGCCGCCGTAAAGGGTCGGTAATGGCCAGTGGATTAAGAACAAATCCACATAGTCGGTGCGCAAATCCTCCAGGCTTTGCGCGAAAGAGCGACGCGCGTCCTCGGGCAGATGCTTATCATTGTTGAGTTTGGTGGTGAGGAAGATTTCCTCGCGGGGAATTCCGGATTCTTCAATGGCACGTCCCACTTCTGCCTCATTGTGATACATCTGCGCGGTATCAATATGGCGAATCCCTAAATCTAAAGCGTATTTAACCGTATCAACGCAGTCTTCAGCGGAGATTTTGTAGGTTCCGAACCCCAATTGGGGAATCTGGTATCCGTTTGAAAGCTCCAAAGTGGGAATAGGTAGGGCGCTCATAAAAACTAATCCTTATTTCTCGATTGCTATTGCCACCATTGTTACTCTCTTGAGCTAGTTTTGGCAGGTAATTGCCTTTTAACTCACGTCCAAGAATTCCCTAAGGGGATATTTTGGCAAAATAAAATCTATTAACCTGGGTAAACGGTTAATAAAAGGGTGATGTGTTTTATCTTGCATCTAACTTAAAATGTGCATCCGCCAAGAGGTGGTGTTTTCTAAGGACGAGCAAGGGGAGACTATCACTTACCTTAGGTAATCATTGCGGTTAGTGAAACCAAGGCGTACCGGCTAGTTATCGGCGTAGCGGTAAACATTGGTTTGTCGCTGCTTGAATCCGCAGCGTCGATACAGACGGTTAGCGGCTTCGCGGGTGGGGCGGGAGGTAAGGTCTACGGTTTTTGCTCCCACTTTTTTGGCGTGGCGCACCGCCGCCTCTACCAGTGCCTGACCTGCTCCCTGACCGCGGGCAGCTGAATCTACCACCACGTCCTCAATCCAAGCGCGTTTGCCGGTGGGAATCTTGAAGGTTGCGAGAGATAGCATCCCTAAAATCTTGCCCTCTTCGGAGCGGAAAACCAAGAGATAAACCCCCTCTTGTTCGCAGAACTCTTTAATCTGCTGGGCGTTTAGCGCCTGGGCGGAACTGGATAGTTGGGGGATAAGGCGGGAAAATGCCTCTAGGAGTTCCTCACTGAACTCTTCAACCAGTTCTACTGCCATGATTTCTCCTTTTCCGGGATTTTGGGAAGTTGCTACTTAGAAAACATATATGCTGCAAGCGCAATTTGGGAAGAGATATTTGGGAGTGGGGGATTTTTGGTTGGAAAGTCCCCCACTCCTTTTGATTTTCAAGATGATTTCCCTGGTTAAAGTCGAATCTAAATAAAGTAAGGCGAAAAGATAGGGAAAAGGGGAATAAAAACCAGTCCTTAAGAGTTGAGCTAAGTAGACTCAGGTTTTGGGTTACAGCTTGATGTTTCGCCGAGATTTGGTAGCCTTGAGTGTGTAAGGCTCAAGGTTGCTTGAAGCGGAAAGCGGGGCAGATGCTGAAACGCTCGCTAGCTAGGTGAGAACCCGAGCCAACGAGACTGAAAACTAAATTATTAGGAAGGACAACAACTATGGCACGTGCAGTAGGTATTGACTTGGGAACCACCAACTCCGCGATTGCGGTTCTAGAAGGTGGACAGCCCACTATTATTGCCAACGCGGAAGGTCAGCGCACCACCCCCTCGGTAGTGGCATTCTCAAAAGCCGGGGAAGTTCTGGTAGGTGAAGTTGCCAAGCGTCAGGCAGTAACCAACGTAGATAGGACAATCGCGTCCGTGAAACGTCACATGGGGGACAGCTCCTGGACGGTAAAAATTGATGATAAGGAATACAATCCCCAGCAAATCAGCGCATTTATCTTGGGCAAACTAAAGAAAGATGCCGAGGAGTATCTAGGGGACTCGGTTAAAGATGCGGTAATCACCGTTCCGGCCTACTTTAATGACGCGCAGCGCCAGGCCACCAAGGATGCCGGTAAAATCGCTGGTCTGAACGTACTACGCCTGGTAAACGAACCCACCGCGGCCGCCCTCGCTTACGGGCTAGAAAAGAGCGAAAAGGACGAATCTATCCTGGTGTTCGACCTTGGTGGTGGTACTTTCGATGTTTCCTTGCTGGAAGTAATGAAAGACGAGGACGGATTCTCGACCATCGAGGTTCGCGCCACTAACGGAGACAATCACCTAGGTGGTGATGATTGGGATCAGCGGATCGTGAAATGGCTGGTGGACAAGGTAAAAACTAATACCGGCGTAGATTTGTCGAACGACAAGATTGCGATTCAGCGCCTACGCGATTCCGCCGAGCAAGCCAAGAAAGAACTCTCATCTGCGACCTCTACCCAGATTTCTTTGCAGTATCTGTCAATGGGTGAGTCCGGTCCGGTGCACCTAGATGAGCGTCTCACTCGCGCCCACTTTGAAGAAATGACCCAGGATCTGCTGGAACGCACTCGCAAGCCCTTTGAACAGGTGATTGCAGACGCAAAGATTCAAGTCTCTGACATTGATCACGTAGTGCTAGTGGGTGGCTCTACCCGGATGCCGGCAGTAGCCGAGATGGTAAAGACTTTGACCGGTGGAAAAGAAGCCAACAAGTCGGTTAATCCCGATGAAGTGGTAGCCAGTGGTGCCGCCCTACAAACCGGCATTATCCAGGGAGATCGCAACGACGTCCTCCTAATTGACGTAACTCCCTTGTCACTGGGAATCGAAACCAAGGGCGGGGTAATGACTACCCTGATTAAGCGCAATAGCGCGATTCCTACCAAGCATTCGGAAATCTTCTCCACTGCGGAAGACAACCAGGATTCGGTGCTAATCCAGGTGTTCCAGGGGGAGCGTACTTTTACTCGCGATAACAAGTCGCTGGGAACTTTCCAGCTCACCGGGATTTTGCCTGCACCGATGGGGGTTCCGCGGATTGAGGTTACTTTCGACATTGATACCAACGGGATTGTGCACGTTTCCGCGAAAGATCAAAACACCAATAAGGAACAGTCAATGACCATTTCTGGGGGTTCGGCTCTTTCCAAGGACGAGATTGACCGGATGGTTAAAGAGGCGGAAGCACACGCGGAAGAGGATAAGAAACGGCGTGAAGAAGCTGATTTGCGTAACTCTGCGGAACAGACGGTTTACTCGATTGAGAAGCTGCTAAAAGATAACGCCGAAAAGCTGCCCGAGGAAATCGCTAAAGAGGTGCGGGAAGCCTCCGACAAGGTTAAGAAAGCTTTGGAAGGCGAAGATATTGAGGCTGTGAAGGCGGCAATGGAAGAACTAAACACCAAGTCGCAAAAGATTGGGGAAACCCTCTACGCCCAGACCCAGGCAGAAGCCGCGCAAAGCCAAGCTGAAGCGGGTGCGTCCTCTGCGGAAAACGGTGAAGCGGGAGCCGAAGATGACGTTATTGATGCG
The DNA here is from genome assembly GCA_900120415.1 of Urmitella timonensis. Lineage (GTDB taxonomy): Bacteria > Actinomycetota > Actinomycetes > Actinomycetales > Actinomycetaceae > Varibaculum > Varibaculum timonense_A. The sequence continues at coordinate 72,986 of FQLW01000004.1, forward strand.
GAAGTTGTCGATGACGAGGACGAAAAGTAATTAACTCTTTAACTCAATCTGTCGGGGGCGCTCGCGAAAGTGGGCGCCCCCTGGGCAGGAGGAAACAGTTTGGAAGAGCACAATGGGAAACGGAGGATAAAGATTAAGGTGAAAGATCCAATGAATCCGGCTTCGACTCCAGATACAGAAAATAATGGGGATTCTTCCCCTAAGCAGGGTTCGACCCCTCAGGTAGAGCAGGATGCGGCAAAAAATGCTGATAATACTGCCGATTCGCCCTCGCAAGACGGTTGCAGTGACCTCGAAGATAGCGCCGCTGCCGTGCCAGGAGACGCACCGGTAGCTGAGGAAACTGAAAACCCAGATGAGAACGCGGCTTTTGCGGATTTGGCTGCACGTTTGGGGGAAGAAATCAATGACGAGGACGCGCCGGTCGAAGAAACGGCTAACGCGGGTGAATCAGATGCGGGTAGCGCCCCTAACCAAGAAATAGAAAAACTAAAAGCCCAGGTGGCAGAGCTTAACGAGCAGCTGGCTCGCTCAAGAGCGGAAATCTATAATTTGCAGCAGGAATACTCTGGGTATGTTAAGCGCAGCAAAACTGAGATGTCTGCCCATCATGCCGAGGGCAAGAAAGCGGTCTTGCAGGTGCTGCTGAGTGTCCTGGATGATGTGCAAGCAGCGCGTGATGCCGGGGATTTGAAAGGTCCTTTCGAAGCCATTGCAAAGAAAATGGAAAATACCCTGGAAACTAATTTTGGGCTAACTCGCTACGGTAGCGTCGGGGAAGAGTTTGACCCGAACGTGCATGAAGCCTTGATGGCGCAAAGCGGTGGGGAGGGCGAACCCAGTATCGCCCAGGTTTTGCAGCCCGGATATAAAGTAGGCGAAAACGTTTTGCGGGCAACCAAAGTAATAGTCAATAACCCTGATTAGGGATTAAGGAGGTGAGCATTCATGGCAGGACAGGATTGGGTAGATAAAGACTTCTACGCCGCCCTCGGGGTGTCAAAAAAAGCAGATCAGGCCGCGATTAAGAAAGCTTACCGGAAACTGGCGCGTAAATATCATCCCGATCAAAACCCTGGTGATAAAGCCGCCGAGGAAAAATTCAAGTCGATTGGCGAAGCCTACCAGGTGCTTTCTGACCCGGAACAAAAACGGCAATATGACGCTATTCGCGCCATGGCGGGCGGTGGTGCCCGTTTCAGCGCCGGCCCCACTTCAGGTCGTGGTGGGGCCGGAGGCTTCGAAGACGTGTTCGCCTCTATGTTTGGGGCAGGAACCGCTCCGGGGGGCGGCTCCGCTAGGTTTAACCTGGGCGAAGGCGATTTGGGTTCTATGCTGGGGTCGCTATTTTCCGGCGGAACGCGCGGCGGTTATGGCGCTCCCGGAGGTTTCGGATCTGGAGCTGGTGGCGGTTTTGGGCGTGAGAAAGGTCAAGATTTAGCTGCCGAGGTCACTCTAGATTTTGCTACCGCTATGTCCGGCAGCACGATGAAACTTGGGGTGGACGGGAAAACTATGACCGTACGCATTCCTGGCAAGATTCGTGACGGCAAGAAGCTGCGTCTGCGCGGGAAAGGGCGACCAGGGCCAGCGGGTAATGGCGACCTGGTGGTAACGGTACACGTCAAACCGGATTCGGTGTATTCCTTTGATGGGAAAGCCTTGCAAATGCAGCTGCCGGTCACTGCTGCTGAGGCGCTGGTAGGTGCGAAAGTACAAATCCCGCTCTTGGGAGGCAAACAAGCGACCATTAAGATTCCGGCAGGAGCTGACAGTGGAACCAAACTCCGATTACGGGGTAAAGGACTGGACGGTCTAGATGTGGTGGCCAGGGTGCAAATCGTTAATCCTGCCTATCCCTCTAATCGGGTGGTTGATATTGCGAAGCAGCTAGCGAGTGCGATTGCCGCAGATCACCCTGACTTTAATCCTCGCAGTCATCTTGAGGGACGCTAATGTCTGGCGGTATAGAAACTCTCTATGTGATTTCGGTGGCTGCCGAGCTTGCCGGTATGCATCCTCAAACGCTGAGGCAATATGACCGGATTGGGTTGGTGATTCCGCGGCGTACCAAGGGCAGGGGGCGTCGCTACAGCGCGCAAGATATTGCGGAGCTGCGGGAAGTGCAGCGCCTGTCTCAGGAAGAGGGAATGAACCTGGCGGGGATTAAACAGGTCCTCAAGCTGCAGCGCGCCCTTTCTCGCTTGGCGGTAGAAAATCAGCAACTGCGGCAACGGCTAGCTATTTATGAACGAGGACGAGGACGAGTATTTTCAGCCGGTCCCAATGGGGAAGTAACTCCCTTAACTAAATTTCCGACTACTCACGCTCCAGTTGGTCAGGAACTTGTGCCCTATTTACCTGGGCAAATAGTTCTTTGGGGTGGAAAGCGTTATTAGCCTTTACAATGGGGATAAATCTTTTTATGGGAGGAACAATGGGACAAACCCCGAATCAATTTGGCGCTAACTCTAGTGATCAGGAGCAGTGGGTGCTTGATGGTCAGTTATATTCGGGAAATCCCGCGCAGGTGGGCAAGAATGACCATGCGCCCTCGGTATCAAATACTGTATCGCCCTCGCAAAATCCTGTAAATGAAGCTAGTTTTAGTGTTCCAAACGGCAATGGCGCTGCGCCCTTGCCTACAGCTTTCCCAGCAGGTGGCGCTACTCCTTCGCAGCCAGCAGGTAATGGCGGTGCTCCTTTACCGATTCCCCCCAGGTATCCAGACAGCGATTACTCTTGGAATACTAATTCACCAGCGGGAATGCCAGTTACGCCGGGACCGGGAAATATGGCGGCAGGCAGTTTTTCCGGATTAGGGGGTGGTTCCTCCTATCCGCCTCGCCCGGTGAAATCTCGCGCCGTACCGATTACGGTACTGGTTGTTGGGATAGTAATGATGCTAGTTGCGGCTCCGCTCGCGTTTTTTGGTCTGATAATTGGGTGGGCTACCGATACAGTCTCTGATTTTGACATGCTTGAGGGTAAAAACAGTATCGAGCGGGTAGACGAGTTTTCGGGACATACTGCACTGATAGTCGAAGCTAGTAACCCCAAGGATGTTAAATGTGAAGCTACTTTTAATGGCGAGGTTATAGAGCCTGAAAGTGGTGATTCGTTTGGGGTTGCGTTGGCTGAATCCTTGCAAGAGGACAAAAACGGGTCTGCCGTGTATTCCTATGCGATTAGTGGTTCGGGCAAACTTAAGGTTGATTGCACTTCTTCGTCCAATACTCAAATCGAGTCTATCGGTTTGATTCCTAATCTTTCTTTTGGTTTCCTAGGGTGGGTTTTTGGGATTCCTACTCTTATCGGGCTTGCCGGTTTGGGGCTGATGATTTGGGGGATTGTTTGGACGGTTAAACGGGGCAGGGATAATCGCCAAGCCTTGATTACCGCCTCCTATTATCGTTAGGGTTCTCAATCATTAGGATTCTTCTGTTTTATCTAGCTGACGTGAGGGTTCGCGCTAGGTTTTAAGTCTTAAATCCTCTATTGCTATCTCTTTTCCGGGTCGGTATCTGCGCTTTTCCCTGGGCTTGCTGTTTTGGAAAGCGGGGAGGGCGAATAGCGCTTTGCGGGTGAGCGTGACTTAATAGGCAAGTTGAGTGGAATAAACTCAACTTTCGGGGTGTTGGACTAAATAGCAACACCCCATCCCACCCGGATGGGAACATGGGAGGAAAAAATGGAAACCAAACTTACTGTTAAATCACAAGCTGCCTTAGGGGATGCGGTACAAACCGCGCAGGTAAATAACAATCCCCAGGTAGAACCAGAACATCTGTTGAATGCGTTACTGGGGCAAACCGACTCGATAGCCTTTGCGCTTCTGGACACGTTAGTACCAAATCGCACTCAGCAAATTAACGCGCCCCTCCATCAAATTCTGGGAAAACTACCCAGCGTAAGTGGTAGCTCGGTGGGGGAAGCACAAACCTCAATGGCAATGCGCCGCGTTATCAAGAAAGCCAGCGAACTGGCGCGTGAACTCAGCGATGAATACGTATCCACAGAACACCTGTTAATCGCCCTCGCCGATGAATCCGAAGGGGAAACTGGGGCTAGCCGGCTGCTAAATACTGCCGGAGCCAGCGTGAAGGCGTTGCGTGCCAAACTCAAAGAACTTCGCAAAGAGCCGGTCACGTCGCAAGACCCGGAAGCCTCCTTCCAGGCCTTGAAAAAATATGGTCGTGACCTGACGGAAGTAGCCCGCAACGGCAAACTCGATCCCGTAATTGGACGCGATAAAGAAATTCGCCGCGTAATCCAAGTGCTCTCGCGGCGCACCAAAAACAACCCGGTGCTAATCGGAGAAGCCGGGGTAGGCAAAACCGCAGTAGTAGAGGGGCTAGCGCAACGGATTGTAGCCGGAGACGTTCCCCAATCCTTGCAAAATAAGAAACTGATTAGCCTAGATATCGGGGCGATGGTTGCGGGCGCCAAATACCGCGGCGAATTTGAAGAACGCCTGAAAGCCGTCCTCGAAGAAATCAAAAATGCCGATGGTCAAGTCGTTACCTTTATTGACGAACTGCATACGGTAGTAGGGGCTGGGGGTGGCTCCGAGGGTGCGATGGACGCCGGCAACATGATTAAACCCATGCTCGCGCGCGGCGAACTGCGAATGGTGGGAGCCACCACCTTGGACGAGTATCGACAAAATATCGAGAAAGATCCGGCGCTGGAGCGTCGCTTCCAACAGGTGTTCGTAGCCGAGCCTAGCGTAGAAGATACGGTAGCGATTTTGCGCGGGATTGCCCCCAAATATGAAGCTCATCATAAGGTTACGATTACCGATGGAGCGCTGGTGGCGGCGGCAAAACTGTCCGACCGTTATATCACCGAACGTAACCTGCCAGATAAAGCCATTGACCTGATTGACGAGGCCGCCTCCCGGCTGCGAATGGAGCTAGATTCCAGTCCGGTGGAGGTAGACGAAAAACGTCGCCAGGTAGACCGGCTGAAAATGGAAGAAGCCTACCTGGCGGACTCTGAGGGCGAAGGCTTAGACGAGCAGAGCAAAGCCCGCCTAGCAGATTTGCGCGCAGAGATCGCCAAAGAACAACAGGTCTTGGACGAACTAAATGTACGTTGGGAATCCGAAAAAGCCTCTCGCAATAAAGTGGGGGATCTGCGTGCCCAACTAGATAAGCTAAATACCCAGCTAGAGCGGGCAATGCGTGGTGGCGATTGGGAAAAGGCTGGACGGCTGCAGAACGGAGAAATCCCGCAAATTCAGACCGCGATTGCCGCTGCCGAAAAGCAGGAGCAGGAAAGCGATGACTCCCAAGCCATGGTGGTGGAAAAAGTTGGGCCCACCGAGGTTGCCGAAGTGGTGGAGTCCTGGACCGGGATCCCTACCGGTAAAATGCTGCAAACCGAAACCGACAAACTGCTGCATATGGAAACCGAGATTGGTAAACGACTAATCGGGCAAGAACCGGCAGTACAGGCGGTTGCTGATGCGGTGCGGCGCTCGCGGGCAGGAATCTCCGACCCTAATCGTCCGACGGGATCTTTCCTGTTCCTAGGGCCAACCGGGGTGGGGAAGACCGAGCTTGCCAAGTCCTTAGCGGTCTTCCTCTTTGATGATCCTGCCGCGATGGTGCGCATCGATATGAGCGAATACGGAGAAAAGCACTCGGTATCGCGCCTAATCGGGGCGCCTCCTGGATATGTGGGGTATGAAGAGGGCGGGCAGCTCACCGAGGCAGTGCGGCGGCGTCCCTATTCGGTAATTCTGCTTGATGAAGTCGAAAAAGCGCATCCAGAAATCTTCCATGTGTTGCTGCAGGTCTTAGATGATGGTCGCCTTACGGATGGTCAAGGGCGAGTGGTGGATTTTCGCAACACAATTTTGGTGCTCACCTCTAACTTGGGTTCGCAGTATTTGACTGAGAAAGACCTGGCAGAAGCAGAGAAAGAGCGGCTGGTTAAGGAAGCGGTGAAGAATCATTTCCGTCCCGAGTTCCTGAACCGTTTAGATGAGGTTTTGATTTTTAAGCCGCTCAGCCGGGCTCAACTCGCTAAAATCGTGGATTTGCAGTTGGGACAGCTGATGGAGCGTCTGGCTTCGCGCCGTTTGAAACTGAATGTGAGTGAGCAAGCGAAGCAGTGGTTAGCTAACCGCGGGTATGACCCGGCATTTGGGGCTCGTCCGCTGCGTCGCCTGATTCAAAGTGAGATTGGCGACCAATTGGCGCAAGGATTGTTGGCGGGCAAGTGGGAAGATGGCTCCGAGCTTACGGTGAAAGTTCCGGAATCGGTTATCCCCAACTCAGCTCGTTTTAATCTTCAAATAATTTGATGACAGTCCGTGTGGAAATCTTGAGGGTTATGTCTCGATGTCTAATCTGGGGTCAGTAAAACAAATGTTTAAATATGGTGGTTATTTGTTTATCTTATCCAGGTTGAACAGATTTTCGGGGGGGGGGGGTAAGTTCTTGTACCCAGAAGTAAAAATTAAAAAAATTGTTAATTCGTTATGTATTTTTCGGGGAAGGACTGTATCCTGGTTAAAGCTTAGGTATTCTTATGTAAGCGATGGATAGGACATAAGTACTAGGTGAAGTGAAGGGAGGGGATGCCCAGGTGCCCAAACCAGCACATAAGAGCGGGGAACGCGGGTCGTACGCCGGTGGCGTGGCTCGCCGTGAAGCCATACTTGACGCAACCGTAGATATGATTGCGGAAGTCGGCTACCACGGTTTATCTATGCGCGACGTGGCTCGGCGGGTCGGCATTTCTCACCCTGGGGTTATCTACCATTTTCCCTCCAAAGAAGCCCTACTCATGGCGGTTATTGAACGCTATGAAGATCGCTCCCATTTCGATATTCAAGCAATGCGGCATATGCAGCCGTTTGAAGTGTTTAACGCCTTCACCCAGCTATCTACCGAGCTCAGCTCCAATCCCACAATCGTAGAGATGGAATGTATGCTCTCGGTGGAAGCCTCAAACGAAGTTCACCCGGCACATGATCACTTCGCAGCCCGATTTGAAGGGCTACAAAAGGTACTTACCTCTGCTTTTACTCAGCTACAAGAAGATGAGCTTATCAACCAGGATGCAGATCCTAAATCACTTGGTCATTCCCTGTTAGCCGAATGGTACGGGCTGCATATTCAGTGGCTCTATAACCGTGACGGGGTAGACGTAGTCGCCTCCCTCACTAACTTGATTATTAACCAGGTAGACTTGTCCAACCCCAAGGCACTGCGCGCCATCATGTCCAGCGGTTTTGCCACCCCCTCCGCAATGGCCGCTATCGAACAGGCTGCTGGTTTTACTTTGGAAGACCTGTTGGAAAAGGGCTACATCAGTCTTTCCTCCCAAGAAATGGAGAAATACGGTCTGTCGGATGTACCGGAAGAAATCTTGGACAAGATTGTTCGTTCCGGCATTCTAAACGCGAACGACCTCGAATACGCGCAGGAAAACCAGGCTCTCAGTATCGACTTGCTGGGGCGTTTGGTTATCAACAGCGTTCTCGAAACCGAGGAATACAACACTTTGGCGGATGTTGGCGTCGTGCCGCGTGAAGCGGTGGCGGCACTTACCGCAGTTATGGCTGCTCGTCCTTTCTAAGGATAATGCCGCTATGGCTTTTGACCCCGTAGCCGCAGTCCTAGCGCAATTTCCTTTTCCGGTTTCCTGCGCGCTTTTTTCCTTTAAATCTGCAACTTTGCCAGGGAGCTGTCAGCTGCTTGGAAGCTGGGGCGACCAGGATAAAGTCTATCCTTGGATGTCGGTCACCAAGCTGGTAACTTCCCGCACTATTTTGGGGGCAGTAGAAAACGGTGTCCTCGACTTGAGCGAGCCTCTGCAACAATTACCAGGAGTAAGCGAGACGCGCCCGGTAAGTGTCGCTGACCTGCTCGCGCACCGCAGCGGCCTGGGTCATGAAAAACGGGAGTTTACCCGCGCCCCCCGTAGCCGCCGGGTGTATTCCAATTCCGGGTATGAGATTCTTGGTGAACTACTCAACCAGCGCTCCGGGATTCCTTTTACTACTTGGGCCCAAGAAATGGTGCTTTCACCCCTGGGAATAAAACGCCAACTGCTCGAATCGCCCGCGTGGGGAATGCACGGGAGCCTCCGGGAACTCTTGGCATTTGCTTTCGAGGCCGCCTGCCCGCGTTTCCTCTCCCCAAAGCTGTTTGCTGTCTGGTCGCGCAGTGATGGGATGCAGCTACCTGGGGTAGTGCCCGGTTATGGTTTTCACCGCGACAATACCTGGGGATTGGGCTGCGAAATCCGCGCCGCCAAAGACCCTCACTGGACGCTGCCTGACTCCAGCGAGGATACTTACGGCCATTTTGGGCAATCCGGATCCTTCCTGTGGATTGACCCTACCTCGTGTCTGGGAGCAGTCTTTTTAGGGCAAGAGCCTTTCGGCGCCCTCCACAAGCAGCTATGGCCAAAGCTAAACCGCGCCCTGCGGGAAGTAGCCCAAACCGCTTAATGGTTCTTGGGATCGACCTCTAAAATCACCGGCACGTGGTCAGATGCCCCTTTGCCCTTGCGCTCCTCGCGCAAAGACTGCGCTCCCGTGACTCGTTTTGCCAGGGCAGAGGAACAGTAGGCAAAATCAATCCGCATCCCCTCATTTCGCGGGAAACGCAGCTGCTTATAGTCCCAATAAGTGTATTGATCAAACAGGTCACGGGTAACTTCGGTGAAACCGGCATCTGCGAAGGCAAAAAATGCTTCCCGCTCCGGCCTAGACACGTGAGTGGAGCCGGCAAACACCTCCATATCCCACACGTCCTGGTCAAAGGGGGCGATATTCCAGTCTCCCATCAGCGTTATTTCTGCCTGGGAATCCATCTCTAACAGTGAGGATGCATACTCACGAAGCCGCTCTAGCCAGGAGAGCTTATAGCGGTAGTGAGGGTGAGAAAGCTCCCGTCCATTGGGAACATAGAGGGAAAAGACCTGCACCCCGCCACATTTTGCGCTGATTGCGCGCGGCTCCACTACCGGTTCCTTCCCCGGATTGCCGTAGGCGGGTTGCCCAGAGAAATCCCGCTGCACGTCCTTAAGACCCACCCGAGAAATAATCGCCACCCCATTCCATTGGTTCGCTCCATGCGCCGCGACCTCGTATCCGGCAGCGGAAAAAGGTTCATAAGGGAACTGTTCGGGGCGACATTTGGTTTCTTGTATCGCCAAAACATCAATGTTTTCCCGCTCTAAAAATGCGCTTACCCGCTCATATCGGGCGCGAATGGAATTAACGTTCCAAGTTGCAATCCTCATGTGCTAACCATATCGGTTACAAAACCGATAAACTGAATGTCATGACCGCTAATGATTCTCAAAAGGCTCGTTTGGTTTCCTTAATCAAAGAGCTATCTGTTAAATACGGTGATTTCACGCTGGCCAGTGGCAAAAAATCCTCATTCTATATTGATTTGCGGCGTTCAACTCTGCATCATGAGGCTTCGGTGCTGATCGGGCATGTATTACTTGACCTGCTAGAAGAAGCAGGATTTCTGCCAGAGGATATTGACGCAGTCGGCGGGCTGACCATGGGAGCCGATCCGGTGGCCTTTGCGATTATGCAAGCGGCGGCTTCGCGTGGACTCGATATTGATGCGTTTGTGGTTCGTAAAGAAGCTAAAGATCACGGCATGGGGCGCCAGATTGAAGGCCCAGATATTGCGGGCAAACAGGTGGTAATCGTGGAAGATACTTCCACTACCGGCGGCTCTCCTATTCAAGCAGCTCAGGTGGCAGAAAAAGCAGGAGCCAAAGTGCTCTGCGTAGCGGTAGTGGTAGACCGCGGGGATGTAGCGGAGCAAAAGGTTAATCAGGCTGGCTGGAAATATCTGGCGGCACTAGATTTGGCAGATTTAGGAATCGAGGGGGATTAAAGATGTCATGGGTTTTAGTAACTGGAGCTTCCAGTGGGCTAGGGCTAGAGTTTTGTAACCAGTTGGCAGGGCGCGGACACAATGTAGTGATGGTTGCCCGCCGGGAAAATGTTTTGGTGGCCGAGGCGCAACGCATCGAGAATTACTATGGGGTTACCTGCGAGGTTTTACCCGCAGACTTGGCTACCCAACCGGGGTTGAAAGCGGTAGCGCGCCGCTTGGCCGCCAATGAGCGCCCAATTTCACTGCTGGTCAATAACGCTGGTTTCGCACTGGCAGAAGATTTTGTGGACGGATCTGCCTCTCAACAGGTGCGAGGGTTAAATGTGATGGTGAGGGCGGTAATGCTGCTGTCACAAACCGCGGCTTCCCGGATGCGCCGGCGCGGACGGGGTGCAATTTTGAACGTGTCCTCGGTAGCCTCTGGTACTGCTATGGGAACCTACGCTGCCCATAAGACCTGGGTAGAAATCTTTAGTTGCGGCCTCGCCGAGGAATTGCGCGGCAGCGGAGTGCAGGTAATGGCGCTCAAACCCGGCACTACCGATACCGGCTTCTTCAGTAAAATCACTACCAAAATCGAGGACGTACCCACTATTGCCCGGCTAACCCCGGAATACGTGGTGGAACAAGCCTTGAATGATTTGGCGCGTGGCAAGGTAATCTCGGTGCCTTCCGTTATTTATAAGGTTATGGATTTCTTAACTTGGAAAGCCCCTCGTTCTCTGGTGTGCCGTTTCACCGGTTACCTCCAGCGCGACCGTTTCCGGGTCTAGGGTATGGGTAACGGAGTTGGACCTTGGCCGGGAGGGCCGGAACACTGGCCAGAGGGCGAGCATTGGGATCCGGATTTGCTGGCGGGAGGCGACCGCCGGAATGTGGAAGATCGTTTCCGCTATTGGCGGCGGGATGCTATTCGCGATTTCCTAGACAGTGAACGTTTCCCGTTCCAGGTGGCTATCGAAAACCTCGACCATGATTTCAATATCGGATCCATTGTGCGGTCTGCTAACGCTTTCGGTGCTAACTCGGTACATATTGTGGGGGTACACCGCTGGAATAAACGCGGTGCAATGGTAACCGATCGCTACCAGCATGTAGACCATTTCCCGGACGCGTCCTCTTTTGCGCATTGGGCGCGGCAGAGCGGGATTACCTTGATTGGGATTGACAATGTTGAGTGTTCTCAGCCCCTAGAGGGCGCGCAGTTACCGCAGCGCTGTTGCCTGGTCTTTGGCTCTGAGGCGAACGGTTTGAGCCCAGAAATGATTGCGGAATGTGCCGCAGTTTACGAGATTACCCAATATGGATCTACCCGGTCTATCAATGTAGGAGCAGCTGCCGCCGTTGCCATGTGGGCGTGGGTGATTCAACATAACAAAACCGTGGGACACAAGACCCTGCACTAAGCCTGACCTTGTGAGAGAATGAGACCCGTAAGAACTTTAGAAAAGGAGGGCCACAGTGCCAATCGCAACCCCTGATGTTTATAACGAAATGCTTAACCGCGCTAAGGAAGGCAAATTCGCCTATCCCGCGATTAACGTGACTTCTTCCCAAACGCTGACCGCCGCGATTCGCGGTTTTGCCGAAGCTGAATCTGACGGCATCATCCAGGTTTCCTCCGGTGGTGCGGATTTCTGGTCGGGCTCCACTGTGAATGACCGGGTAGCTGGTTCCCTGGCTATGGCCGCTTATGCTCGTGAAATCGCCAAGGGCTACAACGTTACCGTGGCACTGCATACTGACCACTGCTCGAAAGAGAAAATTGATGGTTGGATTCGCCCGCTAATGGAACTGGAAGCTGAAGAAGTAAAGGCTGGGCGTCTGCCTTTCTTCCAGTCTCATATGTGGGATGGCTCGGCTGTACCGCTAGAAGAGAACCTGGAAATCGCCAAGGAAATGCTAGAGCTGTCCGTTAAAGCCAACACCATCCTAGAGGTTGAAATCGGGGTTGTCGGTGGCGAAGAAGACGGCGTTGTTGGGGAAATCAACGAAAAGCTGTACACCACTGCTGAAGATGGTCTAAAGACTGTTGAAGCTCTAGGTTTGGGCGAGAAGGGTCGTTACATTACCGCTTTGACCTTCGGGAACGTACACGGTGTTTACAAGCCCGGTCACGTTAAACTGCGCCCAGAAATCCTAGGCGACATCCAGAAAGAGGTCGGAGCTAAAGTCGGTAAAGAAATGCCGTTCGACCTGGTAATGCATGGTGGTTCTGGCTCTACTGCCGAGGAGATTGCTACTGCGGTTCGCAACGGTGTTATCAAGATGAACGTAGACACCGATACCCAGTACGCCTTCACCCGTCCGGTAGCTGACTGGATGCTAAAGAACTATGACGGTGTGCTGAAGATTGACGGCGAGGTCGGCAACAAGAAGCAGTACGACCCGCGTTCTTGGGGCAAAGCTGCCGAAGCTGGTATGGCGGCGCGCGTAGTTGAGGCTTGTGAACGCCTCGGCTCGGTCGGCACCAAGATGAAGTAACTCTGCTGTTTAGCTAGTTACCTAAAGATTCAAGGGTAGCCCTGGCGGATTTTCCGCCAGGGCTACCCTTTTTCTTGCGCTTTTCGTGGGTTAATGCCGGGTTAATACCCAAAAGGGCATTAGCTCGGCATTAGCCCCTTTTTGTTACCGAAACTTACTACCGGAAACAAGATCGCCCTCCCGTAACCTAATCACTTTCCTGGCACTACGTATTTAAGGGACAAAACCACCCTCCCGCGACAAGACCACCCTCCGGTGACAGGATTGCCCTACCGCAATCGAATAGTCCTTTGGGAACAAGACCACCCTCCCGCGACGGAATCGCCCTCCGGGGTTGGTGTTTTTGGGTGGATAATTCGTATTTTCTTGCCTGTGGAGGGCGTTATTGTCTGTGGAGGGTGATTTTGTATAGGGAAGGTGTTTTTGTCTATGGAGGGTGTTTTTGCTCGCGTTTCTTCCTGATACTTGACGAAATCGCCCTCCGGGGAGGGTGGTTTTGTCTGATGAGGGTGCTTTTGCACAGGGAGGGTGGTTTTGCTGGCTTTTCTGCTGATTATTTGACCGAACCACCCTCCCGCGACGAAACCACCCTCCCGAGTCGTGTTGGAGTCGCTAGAACCGGGTCTTTTTTACCGCGCTGGAGGGTGATTTTGTCCGGGGAGGGCGCTATTACCCGCTTTTTCTCCTCTTGCCTGACGAAAGTACCCTCCAGGAACCGAATCGCCCTCCGGCGACAGAATTACCCTCCCAATAGAAACGGTTTTGCCGCAGCTACCAGGCAGTGGACAAAAATCACTTCTGGGTGGATGGTTACGCTATTATTAGGGGCAGTGAAACTCTTAACCATTTGCTCGCGCCCGCTTGGTGCGAGCAATTTTTCTATACGCCCTCGCCCGCAAGGCTCAAGCGTAGAAAAGGAGTAATCGTATGCAGCAGAACTCCTCGGATTTGGCCTTAATCGTGCTGGAGGACGGCTTTATCGCGAAAGGCAAAGCCTGGGGCAAGCGGGGACGCGCCCTGGGGGAAGTGGTATTCGCGACCGGCATGACCGGATACCAGGAAACCTTGACCGACCCGTCCTATCACCGACAAATAGTTGTCCAAACCGCGCCTCATATCGGTAACACCGGCGTAAATGAGGTTGATCCAGAGTCAAGCCAGGTCTGGGTAGCCGGATACGTGGTGCGAGATGCCGCCCGACGGGCCTCCAATTGGCGCGCTACCGGCGACTTGGAAGACCTACTCAAAGACCAGGACGTGGTGGGTATTTGCGAGGTCGATACCCGCGCCCTCACCCTGCATTTGCGCGAAGCCGGTGCCATGCGGGGCGGAATCTTTTCAGGTGATGCTCTCCCGGCAGGGGCTGCCTATCTTGATCAGGCTACCCGCGACCTTTTGGTGTCAGTTGTGCACGACCAGCCGGTGATGGCCGGAGCGGCGCTGGCAGCCGATGTGAGTACTCCCGAAAAGTACGTAGTGGAGCCCGCCGGCGAATATGAGGGCAAAGAACCTTTAGCAGTGGTGGCTGCCCTAGATTTGGGGATTAAGGCGCGCACTCCCGAGCAGATGGCGTTGCGCGGAATCCAAGTGCATGTGTTTCCGCAGCACTCCAGCTTTGCGGACATCATGTCGGTGAATCCTGATGGGGTGTTTTTCTCTAACGGACCGGGCGATCCGGCCTCAGCAGACCACGAAGTAGCTTTAGCGAGGGCGGTGCTGGACGCCGGGCTTCCTTTCTTTGGAATCTGTTTCGGCAACCAAATCCTGGGGCGTGCCTTGGGGTATGGAACTTACAAGCTCGCCTACGGTCACCGCGGGGTAAACCAACCGGTGGTAGATCGCGAAAGCGGGAAAGTGCAGATCACCGCCCATAACCACGGTTTCGCGGTAGATGCCCCGGCTGAACATCCTTCGGTGGCGCCTTTCGATGGCGGACGCTACGGGCGGGTAGAAGTATCCCACCTGGCTCTAAACGATGGGGTAGTAGAGGGGCTTCGCGCGCTCGACCTGCCGGCTTTCAGCGTACAGTATCATCCGGAGGCAGCAGCTGGTCCCCACGATGCCCAATATCTCTTTGATAAGTTCCTAACCATGATGCAGGAAGCGAAGGAAAAACATGCCACGCAGAACTGATCTTAAATCCGTCCTAGTTATTGGTTCCGGGCCGATTCAAATCGGTCAGGCCTGCGAATTTGACTATTCCGGGAGCCAAGCCTGCCGCGTGCTCAAAGCGGAAGGGTTGCGGGTCATTTTGGTTAATTCCAACCCGGCAACCATTATGACCGATGCGCAAATGGCGGACGCTACCTATATTGAGCCGATAACCCCGCAGGTGGTGGCGTCGATTATTGAAAAGGAACGCCCAGACGCTCTGCTGCCTACTTTGGGGGGACAGACCGCACTCAACACTGCGATTTCCCTGTCTCAAGATGGCACTTTGGAAAAATACCAGGTAGAACTGATTGGTGCCAGTGCTAAGGCAATCAACGCCGGTGAAGATCGCGAAGAGTTTAAGCAGGTAGTTCACCGCTGCGGAGCGGAAGTGGCTCGTTCTTTCATTGCTCACAACCTGGCTGACTGCCGAGCAGCTGCCGAACAGTTGGGATATCCACTGGTGGTGCGCCCTTCGTTCACGATGGGAGGTATGGGTTCCGGGATTGCCTATAACGAGCAGGATTTGATTCGCATCGCCGGGGGAGGAATGGCTGATTCCATTACCTCCGAGGTTCTGCTGGAAGAATCGATTCTGGGCTGGAAAGAATACGAACTAGAGCTGATGCGCGACAAAGCCGATAACGTGGTCGTGGTTTGCTCTATCGAAAATGTGGATCCGGTAGGGGTACATACCGGCGATTCCATTACGGTGGCTCCCGCGCTTACGCTAACTGACCGGGAGCTGCAGAATCTGCGCGATATCGGGATTAACGTTATCCGGGAAGTCGGCGTTGATACCGGCGGGTGTAATATCCAGTTCGCGGTTCACCCAGATACTGGCCGGGTAGTAGTCATCGAGATGAACCCCCGGGTGTCTCGTTCTTCTGCCCTGGCCTCGAAAGCTACCGGTTTCCCAATTGCGAAGCTGGCCGCAAAATTGGCGCTCGGCTACACCCTGGACGAGATTCCCAACGATATTACCGGCTCGACTCCGGCTTCTTTTGAGCCCACTTTGGACTATGTAGTGGTCAAAGTGCCGCGTTTTGCGTTTGAAAAGTTCCCGGCCGCAGACCCCACCCTAACTACCGCTATGAAGTCGGTAGGCGAAGCGATGGCGCTGGGACGCAACTTTACTGAAGCCCTGCAAAAAGCGATGATTTCGATTGATAAAGCGGGTACCTATTTCCGTTGGGATTTGCCGCTTTCCTCGTCTAAAGAGGAGTTATTAGAGCAGGTAAAGATACCTACGGAGCAGCGCCTGATTCAGGTGATGGACGCGATTAGAGCCGGGGCGAGCCTAGAGGAACTGTATGAAGCTACCCAGATTGATCGCTGGTTCTTAGATCAACTGTTCTTACTGGACGAGGTCGTGCAGCAACTTCACAGCGCCGAAGCGCTCACCCCGCAGCTGCTTACAGAGGCCAAACGCCACGGGTTCTCTGACTTGCAGATTGGGCAGATTCGCAGTGTATCTGACCAGTTAGTACGGGAGGTACGTAAAGCGTTTGGGATTCGCCCGGTCTATAAAACGGTAGATACCTGCGCGGGCGAGTTTCCTGCCCAAACCCCCTACTACTATTCCAGCTATGATTTGACCAGCGAAGTTAAACCGCGTCAGCGCCCAGCGGTGATTATTTTAGGTTCTGGACCGAACCGGATTGGGCAAGGGATTGAGTTCGATTATTCCTGTGTGCACGCCACTCAGGAACTGCAAGCTGACTATGACACGGTGATGGTGAACTGCAACCCGGAAACGGTGTCTACGGACTATGATATTTCTTCCCGCCTCTATTTCGAGCCACTCACTTTTGAGCACGTGATGGAAGTTTACGAGGCAGAATGCTCAGCCGGGCCGGTAGCGGGGATGATTGTGCAGCTTGGGGGACAAACCCCGCTTTCACTAGCGTCTCGTCTACAGGCGGCCGGGGTGCCGATTGTGGGTACTCCGCCGAGTGCGATTGATGCCGCAGAAGACCGTGAACTTTTCGGGCGCGTCCTTGATGAGGCGGGGCTGCCTGCTCCTGCCCATGGCACTGCTACTACCCCGCAACAAGCCTTTGAACAGGCTGAAAAGGTTGGCTACCCGGTTTTGGTGCGTCCGTCCTTTGTATTGGGAGGACGAGGAATGGAGATCCTGTATTCACGGGAAGAACTCGACTCCTACCTGCATCGTTACAATCTGTCTGATCCTACGGTAATGACCGGACCGCTGCTGATCGATCGGTTCTTAGATGACGCGGTCGAGATTGACGTGGATGCTCTTTATGATGGTCAAGAGCTATTCCTGGGCGGAGTAATGGAGCATATCGAGGAGGCTGGAATTCACTCGGGTGATTCTTCTTGCGTGTTGCCCCCGATTACCCTGTCGGACGCGATTATTTCCCATATTCGCACCTCGACCGAGAAAATCGCGGCTGGGGTAGGGGTGCGCGGTCTGATCAATATCCAGTACGCCCTGGTCAGCGGGGTGTTGTATGTGATTGAAGCTAACCCGCGCGCTTCCCGCACCGTGCCTTTTGTAGCGAAAGCTACCGGAGTTCCTTTAGCTAGGGCAGCTGCCTTGGTGATGATGGGTTCTTCTATTGCACAGCTGAAACAGCGCGGCTATCTGCCTGCCGATGATTCCGATTTTGCTACCCCCGGTCGCCCGATTGCGGTGAAAGAAGCGGTACTTCCGTTTAAACGTTTCCGGGATAAGGACGGGCGGATAGTCGATACCGTCCTCGGCCCTGAAATGCGCTCTACCGGGGAAGTCATGGGTTATGATCGGGATTTCCCCACTGCCTTTGCCAAGAGCCAAACCGCGGCCTACGGGAATCTTCCCACCTCCGGAACCGTTTTCGTATCCGTCTCTGACCAGGATAAACGATCTTTAGCTTTGCCGGTCTCCCGCCTGTTTGACCTGGGATTTTCGATTATGGCTACTTCCGGTACGGCAGCTTTGCTGCGCCGTTACGGAATTCCCCTTACCGAGGTACGTAAGGCCAGTCAGGGGATAGGTCCGGGCGGGGAACAAACGGTTGTGGACATGATTCGCGCCGGGCTAATCGACATGGTGATTAACACTCCGGGAACCTCTGGGGCGAGGGCGGATGGTTACGAAATTCGTACCGCCACTACCTCGGCAGATAAACCAATTATCACCACGATTTCCCAGTTCCAAGCGGCGGTACAGGCAATTGAAGCTACCCGAAATCGCTCCTATGGGGTCTGTTCGCTGCAGGAATACGATAAAGCTAAAAAGCGGGATGCCAGTTAGCTACCCGCCACCAAACAAACTAGCGAACATGGGTAACTAAGAGCCCCAGCGCCCTCGCCCCCTAGTTAGCTAGGGAGCGTATTGGGTTTTTCGCTGGTTCTAGCTGCCTAGGCGCTGTTTTGCTACATCATTTTCGGCTAGACGCTGCGCCTGTTCAGTTTGTTGTTTAGCGCGTTGCAGCAAGCGGAGTGCTTCTTGGGTGTCATGGCTACCGGGCTGGTCAAGACGCATTAGCGTACGATTTGCTAGGTCTAGCATGGTGCGCGCTGCCACCCCAACATGGGTGGTGTGCACCCCGATATAGTCATCGACAGCTGCCATTAAAATCGCTATCTGTTCGCTGAGCGGGGCAACTTTTTCTTCAAAAGTTAAAGCAGTTTTGACTTTTTCTGCTGCCTGTAAAGCTGCTTCTTCTGCGCTTGCCTGGCGAACAATCTTGCGTGCCTGCAACAGAAGATTCTCGGTACGCACAGTAGCTTTTAATACTTCGTTTTCCTGCCCCATCTTGTCCATAGCGGTTGCATCTTCAATCAGGTTTTGTGCGCGAGAAAGTAACTTGTGCGCCCCCATGACGTCTTCTCCGATGCGGGCGGCTTTCTGCGGGTCTTGATTTTGAATACGTTCAACAATTAATCGGCATTTAACCAGCTCTTCGCGGCAGTTTACAATTTCACGTTCAAAGGATTGAGTAATCTGTGACACCGGGGTTTGCTGGTGATATAGATTCGTGAAATGGGTAATCTGATCGCGTAGTTTCCGCAAGGGACCAGGCAGGTTAGCGGAAACGATTTGCTGATTTATAGGACGGGACTGTAATTGGGCGGTCGCGAACTCGCCGAAAGCTGCTCGTACCGCGTCTTGCGCATTTACCAGCGCTAATGCGAATGGTTGGGTTACGGTCTTTCCGGAGCGCTCTTGAGCCAACGCCAGCTTGCTGGCACCTTTACGTACCCAGGAATCAGCCTGTCGCAATCCTTTGGTGAAGTCGGGTTGCTGAGAAACCGATTTGGCTGGTGGTTGCGATGGCTGGTTGGGGGTTAAATGGTTTTCTAGCCCTGGTTTGTGCTCTTGAGGACGGGTAGCCGTTTCGTTTTGGCGGGACGTTTTCGGCGCTAGGGCGGGTTTTGAAAGCGGAGCTGCCGGGCGAGATATCGGCGTAGACATTTGGGGACTCATATGGATAGCTAGCTGCGGGCTAAGTTGGGGAATTGCCTGAGCCGCTGCGGCAACGGGTACTTGCGGAACAGCTTGCGATACCGCCGGGAGCTTCACTTGGGGGCTACCTTGTGGTGACCATTGGGTCTGGTCTTTGCCAGGATGCGCAGTTTCGGTTTGAAGCTGCTGGTTGGGCGTCCCAGCCCGAACGTGGCTCTCAATATGAGGAGTAGCTGCCGGCGTAAGCTGCGCATTTAAGGGGTGCTTCGCTACTTCTGGTTTGCCTGGTTGCTGCGCGGGGAGGGAGCTGGTCGATTCCATCCCGGCAGCCCCCTGTGGGGCTGGAATAGGGGCATTTTGGCTCTGGTAGGTAGGCTGTTCAGTTCGCCCCGCAGCTTTGAGCTGTTCTTGTTCCTGGCGGAAACGGCTAGCTGCCTGAGCGCGAGCCTTCGCCCTCGCAATTTCATCGCGACGCTCTTGACCATAGGCTTTAATCTGAGCTGCCGAAGTGACCTGGGTGTCGTCATCATTGGCTTCGGGGGGAAGATAAGTGGTTGTTCCCGGGTTCAAGACTGAGCTATGAGCCGTTGGAGTGGACACTGGGGCTGCAACCGTTGGTAAGGACGCAGAACCGCTGGCAGCTGCCGGTAACGGGGAGAGGGTCGGGGCTTTAAGAGATGCCTGTAGCGACTGGGCGTTATTTCCCGGCTGCGTTTGCACCGGATTATCCCCTGGTCGTGCCGATGGGGCATTACTACCTGATAGGGTGGTGAATCCTGGCGGTGCTGCTTGCGGAGTGACCGGTGGTATCTGCGGCGAGGGTTGTGCCGTGATATTTGCTTCCTGATTGGTGCGGGCGGCAGCCGAGCGCGCCAAAGCTAGCTGATCTAGCTCTGCTAAAGAAGGAACTTTCCCGTTTTCAGATTTAAAATCCGGGCTAAATGGTTGCGCATTAGTCGAGGGCGCAGCGGAAAGCGGAGCCGGAGCGTTTGACTCCTTGCGGGATTGGGTAGAAGTAACTGATAGCGAGGAGGAGGGCGGCTCGTCCTTTAACGCATTGCCAGAAGCTAAAACGTTTTCACCGGTAGATGTCGGCAAAGCCGCTTTACTCAAGGCGGGACTTAACTCCGGTTTTGTTTCACTGCGCCTTGATTTATCTTTCTTCTTACCGCGCCCTAGTTTGCGCCCAAAGCGTCGTTTACGTGGCTCCTCGTCCTCGTCCTCGTCAGTTGCTTGTGAGGTAGCAGCATTAACAAGCACCGTATCTTCTCCGTCGAGAGCAGTAGCTACGTTAGGGGTAACAGCCGAATCTACGCCGGGGGTAGCCGGTGCGCCTGTATACGCGGGGTTGCTGTTTGCTTGCTGGTTGTCCTCAGTTTTAGTCGCAGCTGTGCCCTGGCTCTCTTTGGCTTCTAAATGGTCTTTAGCGCGACGGCGCGCTTTAAGTACCCGGGAAAGCACCACAATCACCACAATCAGGGCGATTAGGAACGCAATCATTGCCCAAGGGGTCACCGATAACCCCAGACCCATTTCCGGGGCTTTATCGGAAAGGGCGTCTAGGAAAGCCAATACCGCCTCGGGATATTTTTGCTGGTTAAGTAGAGGAACCATTTTTCCGGCAGCTAAAGCAGATAAGTCCTCTTGGGAGAGTTTTGCGGCATTATCGGCTGAAGCTAAATACATGGTCTGATTAGGGTTATCCGCTACCACCGAGAGCATATAGGAACCTTGAGGAGCCCCCGATTTTTGCAGAGCCATCAAGTTCCAATTGCTAACGGTGTCGTTGGAATATTCAGAGGGGAAAGCCACATATACGTGCAATCCCGAACGATCTAGGGAAGCTAGGCGCTCTTTAACTTCCTCCGCCTTAGCGCCCATTTTGTTTCCTGGGTCATAAATATGGTTAGAAATTTTTGGTGGTTCTTCCGCGTAAGCCACATTTCCGGTAATAGCGAAACTGGCAAAAAGCGCCGTTATCAGCATTATCGCCAGTAAAGTAGCCTTTTTAACTATTCTCATTTAAGTTTCTCCCTAACTTATGAGACGAGACCGGAGCAGATTAAATCCCCACTTTGCACTATCATATGCAAAGAAGTGGGTTACATGTTGCCTCATGTCACCTAGATTAAGAAAAAGTAGGGAGAAATCAGTGCCAACCGGAAAAGTTAAGTGGTTTGATGCCGATAAAGGGTTCGGGTTTATCACTGCGGATGACGGTTCGCAAGTGTTTTTACACGCCAGCGTGTTACCGGTCGGCGATAAACCTCCCTCGGCGGGAACGCGGGTAGAGTTTTCAGTTGCCGACTCACGCCGCGGTCCGCAAGCCCTATCGGTGCAGGTATTACAGCGAACGCCCTCGGTAGCAAAAAATCTGCGGCGCAAACCGAAAGACATGGTGCCGGTAGTAGAAGATTTGATTAAATTATTGGATGCTTCCTCTGGGCATTTACGTCACGGACGCTACCCAGATAACGGGGCAAAAATCGCGCAGCTGCTGCGGGCAGTGGCACAAGATTTTGATGCCTAGGAGCGTTTACATCAGAAAGACGCATATGAGTGAAACTAATCGACGGAAATCGGGAAAAGTAGATGCGATTCTCGCTGATGCGATTGATATTGCCCTCCAGGGGCTTTCTCCGATTGCTAAACCGGAAGAAATCGGTAAACATTTAGCGGTAACTAGCGAGGGTGAACGGCTCGCTACTCACAGTTTTGAATGTTTGAAACCCGGATATCGGGGTTGGCATTGGGTAGCGGTTTTGGCCCGGGTTCCGCGCGGACGTAAAGCCACGGTTTGTGAGATTGATTTACTTCCGGGCGAGGACGCGCTGTTGGCTCGCCCCTGGGTTCCGTGGGCAGAGCGGCTACGTCCTCAAGATGTTAAACGGGGTGACGTCCTGCCGTATGTTCCTGACGATGAACGTTTAGATCCGTCCTACCAGGACACCTCCGCTGAGGACTTGGATAGGCGCACGGTAGAGGAGCTGGGGTTAGGGCGGGCACGGGTATTGTCAGCCGTGGGCAGAAAGCAAGCAGCTAAACGTTGGTATCAATCTGAACAAGGACCTGCCCGCCGGGGAATAACCCGTAAGAAAATGCCAGAAAATACCTGTTCCACCTGTGGTTTTATGCTTAAGTTGGCGGGTAGTATGCGCACCATGTTTGGGGTATGTACGAATGAATGGTCGGTTGATGATGGGCGAGTAGTCTCGGTAGATCACACCTGCGGCTCCCATTCAGAAACCGATGTGAAGATAGATACTTCCCCTTGGCAGCCCACTCCTGCGCGCCTGGATGAACTGGATGTGGTACAGGTCGATATTTAACCTTGCGCTCAAATCCCAAGAGCTAGAGTCATTGCGTGGGGAGATGCAACTAAGTTGCGCATAGCGGGCAAGATTGGGAAAAACCTGGGAATATGCCGATAATAGGGCAGTAAGTAACTTCTATGCCCTTTTGGGCGGATTGGACACTTATCTTGTCATCCCAAGACACGGCGCAAAAGCCGGCAAGTTCCCTTAATCGTTTCTTTAAAATCTCCGAGCGTGGCTCGACCATAGGGCGAGAAGTCCGTGGCGGTGTGGTTACCTTCTTCGCTATGGCATATATCCTGGTGGTTAATGCCGCAATCCTAGGAGTGGCAGCTCCTAAAGATATTAGTCAATCTTCGATTGCCGCCGGAACTGCACTGGTGGCGTGTGTAATGACCCTGCTGATGGGGTTAGTAGCTAACTTCCCGCTGGCGGTTGCTTCCGGTATGGGCTTGAACGCGGTGGTTGCCTTTACTTTGGCTAACCCCGAGGCTTTAGGGCTCAGCTATCAAGAAGCGATGGGCCTTATCTTTTGGGAGGGCGTGGCTATCACCATTTTGGTGCTGACCGGTTTTCGAGAAGCCGTGTTCAAGGCGGTTCCTGCCCAGCTGAAAACCGCGATTAGCGTTGGTATCGGGCTGTTTATCGCGTTTGTTGGTTTGCTCAATGCGGGGATTATTCGCCCCGGGGGAACTCCGGTGCAACTGGGGGTAAATGGCTCGCTTCTAGGTTGGCCGGCGCTGGTTTTCTGTGTTGGTCTGATTGTGATTGTGGTGCTTTACATTCGCAAAGTTCAAGGCGCGATTTTGATTGGAATTATCGGGGCGACCGTGTTGGCCTTTATTGTTCAGGCTTTAACCCATTTAGGCTCGCGCACGGTTGATGAAAAGGCGCTGTCTGGTTGGGCGTCCAATGTTCCCGAGTTGAAGGGTTCCCCGATTTCTTTGCCTGATTTTTCCACTATTGGGGCGATTGATTTCTTTGGAGCCTTCACCAATCCCCATACCACCGCTGTTGGGGTAGTGCTCTTGATTTTCTCGCTAATGCTGGCCGACTTCTTTGACACTATGGGCACTATGGTGGCTGTTGGAGCGGGTGCGGATTTGTTGGACAAGGATGGGAATCCGCCCAAGACCCGCGAAATCCTGCTGATTGACTCGCTTTCCGCTATGGCTGGTGGTCTTGGTGGGGTATCGTCGAATACTTCTTTTGTGGAATCAACTTCTGGGGTTGGTGAGGGCGCGCGTACCGGTTTAGCTTCAGTGGTTACCGGTCTGCTGTTCGCGGTGTCTATGTTTATTGCCCCGCTGGTAGAGCTGGTTCCCTCGGAAGCGGCCTCTACTGCTTTAGTGTTTGTCGGCTTTTTGATGATGGTTAATGTGCGCGACATCGAGTGGACGCGCGCCGACGTGGCTATTCCGGCGTTTATGACCATTATGATGATGCCGTTTGCCTATTCGATTACGGTCGGTATTGGTTTCGGGTTCATCACCTATGTGGTGGTAAAGATTGCTTCTGGGCGGATCGCGCGAATTCACCCTCTAATGTGGGTGGTTTCCGTATTGTTTATCATCTACTTCTGCCTCGGACCCATCCAATCCCTGCTGTCATAGTCATGCACTGATTATTTCCTAGATTCGCCTAGCACTATCTGGGGGTAATACCGAGTGGGTATTACCCCCAGATATACTTTTATAAACGCTTTATTTGGGAAGTAGGGACTAGCCCGGTAGCAGCTGTAATTATTATTGAAAGTGCAGGTCATGAGGAAAGAATACGATTTTAGCGAAAGTCGGGCTAACCCCTATGCGGAGCATATACGCAAGCCGGTAACCATAAATCTCGATGTCGCCAACATTGACTATTTCAAGTCAGAGGCTGCGCGTACCGGAGTTCCCTAACAAACCATCACCAATATGTACCTGACACAGTGTCGCACCCAGGACAAACAGCTAGTATTTACCTAACGGGCGCAGTTACGCGGCAGGCACCATAGGCGTGCGGCAAGGTTAGAGGGGTATGGCAGTCCTAGAGGATGCGCCAAGGCTAGAGGCGATCGATTACATAATCTAGGCAAGCGGTTAGTGCCTGAGTGTCTGCAACCTCGATATTGGGGAAACAAGCCACCCGGATTTGGTTTTGACCCAATGCGCGGTAAGGGTCAATATCCACAATCCCGTTAGCCCGCAGCTGCGCAATCACCGTATCCGCATCAATATCTTTAAAATCAATCGTCACCACTACCGGGGACTGCTCAAGCGGATTCGAGATAAAGGGGCAAACCTCGGGTCGGGAAGCAGCCCACTCATAAAGCACCGCCGAGGACTGGCGGGTGCGTTTCTCCATAGCCGCTAGACCGCCCTCTGCCAGCATCCATTGCACCTGGTCTTCCCATAAAATCAGATTGCCGATAGAGGGAGTGTTTAACGTCTGGTTCTTAACCGAGTTCTTCAGCGCCACCGAAAAATCCAGTACCGGCGGAATCCAGCGCCCTGACCCCGGAGCCTCTTTAATCTCCTGCGCCCGTTCCTGAGCAGCCGGAGAGGCCAGCGCCACCCACAGCCCGCCCTCGGCCGCAAAACATTTTTGTCCCGAAAAATAGTAGACATCGGTCTGGGAAATATCGACCTGCACCCCGCCCGCAATCGAAGTTGCATCTACCAGGTTTAATCCTCCCGCGACCCTCTGCACCGGGCTGAGGGCGCCGGTAGAAGTCTCGTGCGCCGGATAGCAATAGGCGTCGATTCCCTCTTGCTCGCCGGGCAGTAGCGCAATGTCGCTCGCGGTTTCTTGCCCCTGCGCCCTCGCCGAGATGCCCCCCAGTTCAATCGCAGGGTCTTTAAGATGTGGCGCCCCGCTGACGGTCTGGGCAAACTTGGCTCCAAAAGAACCGAACACGGCGTGGGCAGAGCGCTCCCTAATTAAAGAGGACGCCGCCACTGCCCAAAAAGTAGTGGCTCCGCCATTGCCGAGCACTACCTCGTAGCCGTCGGGAAGGGAGAACAATTCCGCAAGAGAATGCCGCAAAGAAGCGACCAGATTTTTAACTGGTGCTTGCCGGTGAGAAGTACCCATCAAGTCACTGTCTGCCAGTTTCGCAAGGGCAGTTTTTCTTATTGAGCTGGGACCAGAACCAAATTTCCGGTTTTTGGGCAACAAATCTGTGGGAATAAGAACTGTGTTTTCCATAAAAGAAACGTTACTCCAGGTGCATAAATCGCCGCGAATCTGTCCTAAATATTCAACGTTCCATACTCTCGGGGTAATATATTCTCATTTATCGGGTTACCCTGGTGAAAGGTAGCAGCGGGGCAGTCGCATCCCGCGAACGACACAGTGTAAGGGGCATTTATGAGTGACCTGATTGATACCACCGAGATGTATCTGAAAACCGTCTACGAGATGCTAGAAGACGGGGTTCCGCCGCTGCGCGCGCGAATTGTAGAGCGTCTAGATCATTCTGGCCCTACGGTTTCGCAAACTGTTGGTCGAATGGAACGTGACGGTCTGCTTTATGTGGCTGGTAATCGCCGGATTGAATTGACGGAGCAGGGCGCTACTCTGGCTCGGGAAGTGGTGCGCAAGCACCGTTTAGCAGAGCGTTTGCTGCTAGATGTGATTGGTTTGGATTGGGTGATGGTGCACGATGAAGCGTGCCGTTGGGAACACGTGATGTCTGGTGCGGTGGAAATGCGTCTACTCGATTTGTTGCGTCATCCATCTTCCGATCCTTATGGGAATGTGATTCCAGACGATTCGAGTCCGGTAATAGGGGCGGGGGCTTCGGCTGCCCAGATTGTGGAGCAGTACGGCGGAATCGTTGATACCGAGGTTGTGCGGATTGGTGAACCTATCCAAGCTGAGACCAGGATTCTGGGTTTCTTCGCTGAGGCAGCTATTTATCCTGGTAAAGCGGTAAATCTTCAGCCTCAGGGTGTTCAGATCGCGGTGATGGGGGTAGATACCGAAAAAACTGTGTTACTGGACACGTCTTTGGCTCAGCACCTATTTGTTGAGGGTATCTCTGAACGAGATTAACGCTGTTTAAGCTTGGTTTTGGTCTGCAAAAATACCGGTTTTTTCGGGTCGTTTTTCTTATTTTAGTAACGAGGGCGAGTGTGCGTCTTTCTGGACAAAGGGCGTGCTCGCCCTTAAAAAATAAATTCTTCGTAACCAAAACGTGACATTTCGTTATCGAAGCATTATATTTAGTTACGACCGACCGCAAAGTAAAGCATCTCGGGTAGCTCTCGAAGGGTTTTACTGGTCAAACTGAAATAGACACCTAATAGGAGACCTAACACGTGACTTCTCAGAAACTTCAGGCGCGTCATCGCGCACCGCGCCGTCCCTCCACTCCAGTTTCTCAAGTTGCCCAATCACTATTTTCTTCTGAAAATGGAAAACGTTTGTCGGCGCTCGCCGGCTCGGGGGTTGCCTTAACAGTGGTGGCAGCAGCCGCTATTCCCGCAGATGCTACTGCCGCGAAGCACGTTTCTACTTCTGTAGATTCGGCTCATCTCGCGCAGGGCGCGGTCGAAAAACTGACTGTTAATAAAGCAGTTTCATCTAACGTTGAGCAAGCTGGGCAGTCGGTAAGCGCGGCGACAGTTGCCGGTGCACCTGCTCCTGCCGCAGCTGCTAATGCTGCTGCTTCCGCTTCGCGTGCTTCCGAGCGTTCCTCCGCACAGGCTTCTGAAACTTTCGTAGGTCGCGACCTGGGCAAAGCTGATGGCACTGCCGTGGGGATTGCGATGCAGTATCGGGGAGTTAAGTACAAGTGGGGTGGCTCCACTCCCAGTGGTTTCGATTGCTCCGGGTTTGTTAGCTACGTTTATGCTCAGTTGGGCAAATCAGTGCCCCATTCTTCCGCCGCGATTAGTCGCATGGGAACCAGTCTTCCTCTTAGCCAGGCGCAGCCCGGTGACATTTTGTGGCATCCCGGTCACGTGGCTATCTATGTTGGTGGGGGAAAGATTATTCACGCCCCCAAGCCTGGCGACAGAGTTAAAGTGGCTCCGATTTATCGCGGTACCTGGAAAACTATTCGCCTGTAGCGACTGCTTTTCTGCCGGCTACGGCGGCGCGCTGGAGTAACTGCTGTTGCTGATATTCGGCGCTGGTCTGGATGTGTCACTTTCATGTGTGGGTGGCGTCAAAGTAATCTTAAGAAAGCAGCGCCGATAGATTCTTAATAGTTTTTGATGGTTGTGACCCGAGGGGGAATCCCTCGGGTCAAACTTATTTTTGCTACTTGCCTGCCCCTTTTTTAGTTATTCAGCAGCGTTCCAGCTACTTCCCTTTTTGTCTTAGGAGGGTGTTGATGTCTAGGGAGGGCGGATCTGTTCTTGGAGGGTGTTGTTGTCGCGCATTTTTCCAGGTCGTGTTTGTCTGGCTGACATTATCACCTTCCGGGGACAGAATGACCTTCCTGGTGCAAAATCGCCCTCCAGCAACCGAATGCCCCTCCCGCAACAGAACTACCTTCCGGGGACAAAATTGCCCACCATCAACCGAATGCCCCTCCCGCAACAGAACTACCTTCCGGAGACAGAATTGCCCTCCAGTAACCGAATCGCCCTCCTGGTTTTAGTAAATGCACCGTTATTTGGACTTGAATCCTGAATCGGGAGGGTGTTTTTGTCTATGGAGGGCGGAATGGTTGCTTGTGTCCTGAATCGGGGGGGCGGAACGGTCGGGGATTGTCGGTTGTGTTGGGGATTTGGAGGGTGGAACTGTCTTGGGAGGGTGGTTTTGTCTGTGGAGGGTGTTGTTGTCGCGCATTTTTCCTGTTCGCGTCTGTCTGCCTGACATTATCACCCTCCCGGTTCATTATCACCCTCCCGGTTTGAGCAAATCCGCCCTCCCGCAACCGAATCGCCCTCCGGATTGACCGGGAGAGCCTGTTTTTCGTCGGTTTTGCCCGGATTGGGAGGGTGTTTTTGTCTGGGGAGGGTGTTGTTGGCGCGCGTTTTTCCTGGTCGTGCTTGTCTGGCTGACGTTATCGCCCTCCCGGTACATTATCACCCTCCTGGTTTTAGTAAATGCACCGTTATTTGGACTTGATTCCTGAATCGGGAGGGCGGACCTGTTCTGGGAGGGTGGTTTTGAATCAGGCGGGTGGAACGGTCGGGAATGGTTGGTTGGGTTGGGGATTTGGAGGGTGGAACTGTGTTGGGAGGGTAGTTTTGTTTGGGGAGGGTGTTGTTGGCGCGCGTTTTTCCAGGTCGTGTTTGTCTGGCTGACATTATCGCTTTCCCGGTTTGAGCAAATCCGTCCTCCGACGGTCGAATGCCCCTGCGGCGACAGAACTACCTTCCGGGGACAGAATTGCCCTCCAGCAACCGAATCACCGGTCAATCTTCTATCAAAAGGCTCTAAAAGACTCGAAAAGCCCTCACGCGCACATAAGTAACATCATGCAAGAATCTCATGTAATCACCGGTTAAGCCTGGAATTCCTTAAACGATACCAGGGCGGGATTGATACTCCATCCCATGCGGTACCCAGCCGGCTGCGCAAAAAGTTCGCAAATCCGAAAACGTCCGACACGTCCTCGTACGTAAAACGGTAAATATGCCATCCGAGCTTTTGTAGCTGACTTTGGCGAGACTTTTCACCTTGAATTGCCGCGTAGGTCTGTTCAGGGTCGGCGCTATGATACTTCTGCATACCATCTATTTCGAAAGCTGTCCGAAACTTTGGAATCGCAGCGTCAAGGTAGTAGCTTTGGGCGGCGGAAACTTTGACTTCAAATTGTGGTATTAACCCTTTTACCTGCGCGAGTCGGCTTGCAAGGTGGAGCAATGATTCCGCATAACTTTCAAATCTTGGATCCATGTTGGCCAGGATTTCACGAGCCTGTGCAGCGCCAGATTTGTTGCAGTATTTGTTGCCAAGATTAGTCATTTGTGCTTGTAAATGCGGGATTTGTTTTAGTAGTGCCTGCTGTTTGCTGCGATTTGCCGTCTCCCAACCAGTAATCAGCTTTTTGGCTGCCGAATCGGCGATAGCCTGCGCGTTTTCCGTAGGTAGCCAAGCTGTGCAGTGGAGGGTGGTGGTTGCGAGGTCGGTGACGCGCAGATGGTGACCTAGATATTTCGTGTTGTCTTTTGAGACGTCAATTTTGTGGCAAATTAGGGGTGTCGGTGGCATTGGCGTGCGAATAGGCTGTCCGCTTGAGGTATCTAAATCTATCCATGCTGGTAAAAGTTTTTTCTCGAAATGGTGTCCTGCGGTGTGTATTGCGGTATCGGTTCGCGGCGAAGTCGCAGCTAAACCATGGAGCATTGCGGCGGTAACTCCAATATATATTGGTGGAGTGTTGCATCGTAGTGCGTGAGAAGCGATTTGCCCGAGTTTTACGTGGCGGATTCTTTTCCATTTGTCGGGCGAGTTCAGAGGTTTTATCACATGGCCTCGACCGACTTTTATTAGAGTTCCATCTGCTAGCGATTTATTGAGGACTTTTCTGCTGAAAGCTTGGGTACTAAATAGTTCTGGAAGCATGGATGTAGCTTGACGTGATTCGGGGTAAATGTCGTTTTTCTTGTTTTCTAGTAAGGATAAGTTTCTGCTATAGACCTCTGGGGATAAGTAATACTGGCAGGTAGAGTGAGCTTTTTACGCCTATTTGTCTGCGAAGCTGATTTTGTTTTACTACGGATTGTTGTCTTCGGAGCTATTGCATCTTGGTTTTTGGAGGGGAAAGAGGACGTGGTCTGGAGACGAAGCGCGGGGGGTGCGGGGCGGTGGAGGCGGATCGGAGGAGTTGGTCGGAGGGCGATGGGTTAGGGATAGGGGATTGGGAGTAGCCTTCCAGGTAAAGAAGTTGGCAGTAATGTCAGGCTGATTCTCCTGCGCGGGAAACATCTTCTGCTTCCCAAATTGCCCTCCCGGTGTGGAATCGCCCTCCGGGTTTGGTGGGGACGGCTGGGTTTTGCGGGTTTTGGCTGGATTGGGAGGGTGATTTTGTCTGTGGAGGGTGGTGTTGGCGTGCGTTTTTACTGGTCGTGTTTGTCTACGTGACGTTATCACCCTCTGGCAACAGAATGACCCTCCTGGTGTAAAAACGCCCTCCGGGGACAGAATCGCCCTCCGGGTTCATTTAAAATCGCCGCTATTTGGGCTTGATAGGTGAATCGGGAGGGTGGTTTTGTCTGTGGAGGGTGGAACTGTTCTGGGAGGGTGGAATGGTTGGGTGGTTGATTAAAACTGCTGGTGGGGTTTGGTAGGAGTACCCTCTGGGGACAAAACGACCCTCCTGGTGCAAAATCGCCCTCCCGCAACCTAATCACCCTCCAATAACCGAAACGCCCTCCCGATTGACCGGGAGAGCCTGATTTTCGGCGGTTTTGCTCGGATTAGGAGGGTGTTTTTGTCTTGGGAGGGCGGAACTATTCTGGGAGGGTGCTTTTGTGTAGGGAAGGCGGAATGGTCGGGGTGGGGAGATAGTTCATAAGCTTCACAAGCAGTCAAAAGTTCATAGATTTTATAAAACTCACAACCATTCATAAAACTCATAAAGTTCATATAATTCATAAACTTCATAAAACTCATAAACTTCATAACGGAAGCGCTACAATGAAGCTATGGCGAGAAGTATCAACCCGTTCAAAGCGACTCTAGGAGCAACCCCGCCTTTGCTGGTAGGCAGGGAAGATTCGATAGAAAATTTTGCTGTCGCCCTAGAGGAAGGTCCTGGCACTCACGAGAGAATATCCCTCGTGGTGGGGTCGAGGGGGATTGGGAAAACAGTTCTTCTCAATGAGTTTGAAAAAGAAGCTAGGAATAGGGGTTGGCTGGTGCTTTCTGAAACCGCCACCTCGGGATTTGTGGAAAGGCTTCGCGCCAGTCTTATTAGAGAACTTTCCCAGGAGAAAACTTCTCTAGAGTCGATAAACCTTACAATTTTGGGGATTGGTGGAGGGGTAAATTGGCGAAAGCATGCGCCAAGGGAAAACATTTACACCCTCAGAAATGCGTTAGAGGATTACCTGACTTATAAGGGCGAACTTGACCGAAAAGCTAAGCAAGAGCCTACCGGGGTGCTTATCACTTTAGATGAGATGCATCACCGCAGAGGTGATGAGGTTATAGAGTTCGGAGCAACGATTCAACACCTCGTTCGAGAGGGCAGGGAGATAGCGGTGGTGATGGCGGGGATTCCGTCTTCTATTAAGCCGCTACTTTCGGCAACTATCTCTGGTCAAGGTTCCAATCCGGTTACGTTTTTAAGGAGGGCAGAAAGGATCAATCTCGCAGCTGTTAAGGACGAGGACGTGAAGCAGGCCTTGGAAGAACCGCTGGTAGGCTCGGGTGTTTCATGGGATAAAAAAGCGCTTGCTGAGGCGGTTGCGGCTTGTCATGGGTATCCTTTTATGATTCAGCTGGTGGGACAGTGGGCGTTTCGCCTAAGAGAAGAAAATGTCATAACGGAGAGCGCCGCTAAGGCTGGCATTGAAAAAGCTCAAGCAAAATTAGGGCATTTGGTTCATGAGCCTGCTTTGGATGACTTGTCTGACATGGACAAATCGTTTTTGGTGTACATGGCGCAAGATGATGGTCCTTCTTCGATTTCGGATATTAAAAATAGATTGGGTCGAAGCGGTTCTTATGTAAGCAACTATCGTCGAAGGTTGATAGATGCGGAAATGATTGTTGAAGCTGGGCGTGCTCGAGTAGATTTTGCTCTCCCGTATTTGCGAGATTTTTTAAGGGAGCACGCGACCGCGTTAGTTGTAGATTCTGACGCAACTTAGGCAATGTGAATTGTCCGGGTTTTCTTTTAGTTCACTTGCTTAGATAGGAACCCTAGGACGCTTAGCGGAGCTCAGCAAAAAAGCCAAGTAAACAGGCTAAACGCAAAGCCTGGGGTGATGTTGTACCTAAGGCTTAACAGAAAAAGCGGGCGAGGGTGCAGCCTAGAGGGCGCGGGAATGATTAAAACTGCTGGTGGGGTTTGGCGGAATCACCCTCCGGGGACAGAGTGACCCTCCTGGTGCAAAATCGCCCTCCAATAACCGAATCACCCTCCGGGTTTGGTGGGGACGGCTGGTTTTTGGTGGTTTTGCCCGGATTGGGAGGGTGGAACGGTCGGGAATGGTTGGTTGGGTTGGGGATTTGGAGGGTGGAACTGTTCTGGGAGGGTGGTGTTGGCGTGTATTTTTGCTGGTTGTGTTTGTCTGCCTGACGTTTTCACCCTCCCGGTGTGGAATCGCCCTCCGGGTTTGGTGGGGACGGCTGGATTTTGCGGGTTTTGGCGGGATTGGGAGGGTGTTTTTGTCTGGGGAGGGCGGAAATGTCGGGAATGGTCGGCTGGGTTGGGGATTTGGAAGGCGGAACTGTTCTGGGAGGGTGTTTTTGTGTTGGGAGGGTGGAATGGTTGGGTGGTTGATTAAAACTGCTGGTGGGGTTTGGTAGAAGTGCCCTCCGGGGACAGAGTGACCCTCCTGGTGCAAAATCGCCCTCCAGCAACCGAATCACCCTCCAATAACCGAAACACCCTCCCGATTGACTGAGAGAGCCTGATTTTCGTCGGTTTTGCCCGGATTGGGAGGGTGGTTTTGTCTGTGGAGGGCGGAACGGTTGCTTGTGTCCTGAATCGGCTGGGTTGGGGATTTGGAGGGTGGAACGGTTCAGGGAGGGTGGAATGGTTGGGAATTGGGAGGGTGGAAATGTTGCTAAGGCGGTGGTGGCTGGCTGGATGTGTGCCTGGAAGTTTTGGGTGTGGGGGGGCGGTTTTTGTCTCGCGCCCCGAAATCCGTAAAAATGCTTTGTCATTTTTACGGATTTAACGCCCGAGCCTACCCCTCGGCATAAAACCACTCCCCGCACTTCCTGCCGTTTCCGACATCTACTGTTGTCTGTATCTCGGTTCGGGGCTGGCTGGGTTGGGGATTGGGAGGGTGGAACTGTCTGGGGAGGGTGGAATGGTTGGGTGGTTGATTAAAACTGCTGGTGGGGTTTGGCAGAATCACCCTCCGGGGACAGAATCGCCCTCCGGGGATGGTATCACCCTCCCGGTTTATATAAATCTGGCGGTATTTGGGCTTGATAGGTGAATCGGGAGGGTGTTATTGTCGCTGTTTTTCCCGGTCGTGCTTTTGGGGCTGACGTTATCACCCTCCGGGGACGGAATGACCGTCCTGGTTTTAGTAAATGCACCGTTATTTGGGCATATATGTCGAATTGGGAGGGTGGTTTTGTCTGGGGAGGGTGAAATGGTTGAGGGATTTAATAAAACTGCTGGTGGGGTGTTGCGGAATCACCCTCCGGGGACAGGATGACCCTCCTGGTGCAAAATCGCCCTCCAGCAACCGAATCACCCTCCGGATTGACCGGGAGAGCCTGATTTTCGGCGGTTTTGCCCGGATTGGGAGAGCCTGATTTTCGGCGGTTTTGCCCGGATTGGGAGGGCGGTTTTGTTTCGGGAGGGTGTTATTGTTGCGCGTTTTTCCTGGCCACGTTTATCGACCTGACGTTATCACCCTCCTGGTGCGGAATCGCCCTCCCGGTTTATATAAATCTGGCGGTATTTGGGCTTGATAGGTGAATCGGGAGGGTGTTTTTGAATCGGGAGGGTGGAATCGTCGGGAATTATCTGCTGGGTTTGGGATTTGGAGAGGGGAACTGTTCTGGGAGGGTGGTTTTGTCTGGGGAGGGCGGAACGGTATTGGGAGGGACTGAATCGAGAGGGACTATTAGACGTGCCCTCTGGGAGCCCCGCCCACTAACGTCCAACATTATGGCGCTATAATAATATTCGTGGGACTTAGGTCGCTGTTTTGTTCGCTATTTATCGCTTTTATCTGTGGGTTTGTTATTTCGCGGGGGGGGGGTGGCTTATTCGCCTTTAGGGCGCAGGTCACTTTCTAGACCTCGCTTGACAGTCGTTCCTTAGAGCGAAATAATGATAAAAGGGTTGTCGGTTAATGA
>FQLW01000003.1 GCA_900120415.1 Urmitella timonensis
TTTGGTTGGTTTGTGGTTTGGTTGTTTGTGTTCTCGATAGTTGTGTTTTTTTGTTTTGTTTGTGTGGGATTGACTGGGTTGTCTGCTGTTTTTGGTGGGTGGTTTGGTTTTTTCTGTTTTTTGTTTTTTTGATGCTGATGATTTTGGAACGTTTTGTTTTTTGATTGTTGGTGTTTGTTTTTGCTGGATTGTTTTCTGGCTTGAACCATTTTGGTTTGGCTCTTTTTGGGTTGGATCGTTTTTGCCTGCTGTTTTTTGGTGGGTTTTGTTTTTGGTTTTTGTTGGAGAGTTTGATCCTGGCTCAGGATGAACGCTGGCGGCGTGCTTAACACATGCAAGTCGAACGGGATCCGAGGGTGCTTGCACCTTTGGTGAGAGTGGCGAACGGGTGAGTAACACGTGAGTAACCTGTCCTTTTCTTTGGGATAAGCTCCTGAAAGGGTGTTTAATACCTTATGTTCCGTCTTCTCCGCATGGGGTTGGTGGGAAAGATTTGTTTCGGTAAAGGGTGGGCTCGCGGTCTATCAGCTTGTTGGTGGGGTGATGGCTTACCAAGGCTTTGACGGGTAGCCGGCCTGAGAGGGTGGTCGGTCACATTGGGACTGAGATACGGCCCAGACTCCTGCGGGAGGCAGCAGTGGGGGATATTGCACAATGGGCGCAAGCCTGATGCAGCGACGCCGCGTGGGGGATGAAGGCCTTCGGGTTGTAAACTTCTTTTGCTCTGAACAAGGCGCACTATTGGGTGTGTTGAGTGTAGGGGTTGATTAGCGCCGGCTAACTACGTGCCAGCAGCCGCGGTAATACGTAGGGCGCGAGCGTTATCCGGAATTATTGGGCGTAAAGGGCTTGTAGGTGGCTGGTTGCGTCTGTCGTGAAAGCTCATGGCTTAACTGTGGGTTTGCGGTGGGTACGGGCTGGCTTGAGTGCAGTAGGGGAGACTGGAATTCCTGGTGTAGCGGTGGAATGCGCAGATATCAGGAGGAATACCGGTGGCGAAGGCGGGTCTCTGGGCTGTTACTGACGCTGAGGAGCGAAAGCGTGGGGAGCGAACAGGATTAGATACCCTGGTAGTCCATGCTGTAAACGTTGGGAACTGGGTGTGGGGGGCTTTTTTGTCTTCTGCGTCGTAGCTAACGCGTTAAGTTCCCCGCCTGGGGAGTACGGTCGCAAGGCTAAAACTCAAAGGAATTGACGGGGGCCCGCACAAGCGGCGGAGCATGCGGATTAATTCGATGCAACGCGAAGAACCTTACCAAGGCTTGACATGCACTGGACCGATCCAGAGATGGGTTTTCCTTTTTGGCTGGTGTGCAGGTGGTGCATGGTTGTCGTCAGCTCGTGTCGTGAGATGTTGGGTTAAGTCCCGCAACGAGCGCAACCCTTGTCCTATGTTGCCAGCAAGTTGTGTTGGGGACTCGTGGGAGACTGCCGGGGTTAACTCGGAGGAAGGTGGGGATGACGTCAAATCATCATGCCCCTTATGTCTTGGGCTTCACGCATGCTACATTGGCGTCTACAAAGGGTTGCGATACCGTAAGGTGGGGCGAATCTCTTAAAGGGCGTCTTGGTTCGGATCGGGGTCTGCAACTCGGCCCCGTGAAGGTGGAGTCGCTAGTAATCGCAGATCAGCAACGCTGCGGTGAATACGTTCTCGGGCCTTGTACACACCGCCCGTCACGTCACGAAAGTTGGTAACACTCGAAGCTTGTGGCCTAACTCTTTTTGAGGGGGAGCGGGTTAAGGTGGGGCTAGCGATTGGGACGAAGTCGTAACAAGGTAGCCGTACCGGAAGGTGCGGCTGGATCACCTCCTTTCTAGGGAGATTATTGTTTATTATTGCGCAAATGGAACGGGAAAACACTTTTCCCCCAGGGCTTTGGGGTTTTGGGGGGCTATCGGGTATAGGAACAATCAGGCTTTTTGTTGGGTTTGTTTGTTTGACTCATTGGCTTTCAAAGGGTTTATATTCTTTGGGTTTTTTGGGTTGGTTGTTTGTTTTTTGGAGAGTGGATGTGAGTGTCTTTGTGATGCTTTGTTTTTTGTAGAGAATCTTGTTCGCGGTCACCCATTTTTTGGGTGATGGTGTTTTTTTGTTTATTGGTTTGTTTTTTGTTTTGAGCGTTTGGTGGATGCCTTGGCATCGTGTGCCGATGAAGGACGTTGTGGCTGGCGATAGCCTCGGGGAGTTAGCGAGCGTGCGTTGATCCGGGGGTTTCCGAATGGGGTAACCTAACCATAGTTGTGTGTGGTTGGCGCGCATTGAAGTTTTGATAGGTGCGTGTTGGTAGGGTGGGAAGTGAAACATCTTAGTACCGCCTTTTGTGAGATAGTCCGTGTGTAGTGGTGAGCGATAGCGGGTGTTGGCTAAACCGTTTGCGTGTGATACTCGGCAGGGGTTGCGCGGGCGGTGTTGTGGGACGAAGTCGTTGAGAATCTGCCGGTTCTTGGAGCGTTTTTGCATGTGAGAGGTGAACGGGTTGGGATGCCTGGCCGTAGACCGTGATAGTCGGGTAGCTGGTTTTGCATGCATGGCGTTGGGTTTTGTTCCCGAGTAGCGCGAGGCTCGTGGAATCTCGTGTGAATCTGCCCAGACCATTGGGTAAGCCTGGACGGGCATGGTGACCGATAGTGGATTAGTACCGTGAGGGAATGGTGAAAAGTACCCCGGGAGGGGAGTGAAATAGTTCCTGAAACCAAGCGTTTTTAAGCCGTCAGAGCCATGGGGTCTTCGGGCTGGTGTGGTGGTGGCGTGCCTATTGAAGAATGAGCCTGCGAGTTATGTTGCGTGGCGAGGTTAACCCGTTGTGGGGTAGTCGTAGGGAAACCGAGTCCTGGGGGCGAGATAGTTGCGTGGCATAGACCCGAAGCGGGGTGATCTACCCATGGCCAGGTTGAAGCGGCGGTAGAACGTCGTGGAGGACCGCACCCACCAGGGTTGAAAACCTGGGGGATGAGCTGTGGGTAGGGGTGAAAGGCCAATCAAACTCCGTGATAGCTGGTTCTCCCCGAAATATATTTAGGTATAGCGTCTCGTTTTAGCTTGCGTGTGGTAGAGCTACTGGTTGGTTGATGGGCCTTGTTGGTTACTGAGATCTGCTAAACTCCGAATGCGCGTTAAGTTGGCGGGGCAGTCAGACAGCGGGGGATAAGCTTCGTTGTCGAGAGGGAAACAGCCCTGATCATCGGTTAAGGTCCCTAAGTGTGTGCTGAGTGGGAAAGGATGTGTAGTTGCGTTGACAGCCAGGAGGTTGGCTTAGAAGCAGCCACCCTTGAAAGAGTGCGTAATAGCTTACTGGTCGAGTGATTGTGCGCCGATAATGTAGCGGGGCTTAAGCATGCCACCGAAACTGTGGCTGTAACACTTTTGTGTTACGGGGTAGGGGAGCGTCCTGCATGGTTATAGCGGTCTGGTAACGGGTCGTGTTTTGTGTGGGAGTGAGAATGCAGGCATGAGTAGCGAGTCCAGCGTGAGAATCGCTGGCGCCGATAAACTAAGGGTTCCAGGGGAAGGTTTATCCGCCCTGGGTTAGTCGGGTCCTAAGGCGAGGCCGTCAGGCGTAGTCGATGGTTGAGCAGTTGATATTCTGCTACCGGGACAGAACCGTTTTTTGGTCTTTATTTCTTGAGCTTGACACTTCTTTTTACTGTTTTTCCCTTTCGGGGGTTTAATGGTTTGTGGGGTTTCGGGTTTTTGGTTTAAAGGTTTTAGCTTCGTGGTGACACAGTGAGATTGCCTGGCGCGGTGGTGGTTTACCGTGTTCAAGCCTGTAGCCTGTCTTCTAGGTCAAATCCGGGAGGCGTTAAGGGTGAGGGGTGATGGTGGAATCCATTTTTTTGGGTTGATAACAGGGTGGGTCTGTACTGTCAAGAAAAGCTGCGTTGTGAGGGTTTGTTCCGCCCGTACCCTAAACCGACTCTGGTAGTTGGGTAGAGAATACTAAGGCGAGCGAGTGAATCGTGGTTAAGGAATTCGGCAAATTGCCTCCGTAACTTCGGGAGAAGGAGGCCCTGCCCCTTGAAACTGCTTTGCGTGGTTAGGGGGTGTGGGGTGCAATAGCAAGATGGAAGCGACTGTTTATCAAAAACACAGGTGCGTGCGAAGCTGTAAGGCGATGTATACGCACTGACGCCTGCCCGGTGCCGGAAGGTTAAGAGGAACTGTTAGCGTTTTTGCGAAGCGGTGAATTTAAGCCCCGGTAAACGGCGGTGGTAACTATAACCATCCTAAGGTAGCGAAATTCCTTGTCGGGTAAGTTCCGACCTGCACGAATGGCGTAACGACTTCTGTGCTGTCTTAACCGCGAGCTCGGCGAAATTGCATTACGAGTAAAGATGCTCGTTACGCGCAGCAGGACGGAAAGACCCCGGGACCTTTACTATAGCTTGGTATTGGCGGCTGGTTGTGTTTGTGTAGGATAGGTGGGAGACGTTGAAGCAGGAACGCTAGTTTTTGTGGAGTCGACAAGTGAAATACCACTCTGATGTTGCTGGTTGTCTGAACCTGGGCCCATTATCTGGGTTAGGGACAGTGCCTGGTGGGTAGTTTAACTGGGGCGGTTGCCTCCTAAATGGTAACGGAGGCGCTCAAAGGTTTCCTCATCCTGGTTGGTAATCAGGAGGCGAGTGTAAGTGCACAAGGAAGCTTGACTGTGACACTGACGGGTGGAGCAGGTACGAAAGTAGGAACTAGTGATCCGGCAATGGCTTATGGAAGCGTTGTCGCTCAACGGATAAAAGGTACCCCGGGGATAACAGGCTGATCTTGCCCAAGAGTCCATATCGACGGCATGGTTTGGCACCTCGATGTCGGCTCGTCGCATCCTGGGGCTGGAGTTGGTCCCAAGGGTTGGGCTGTTCGCCCATTAAAGCGGTACGCGAGCTGGGTTCAGAACGTCGTGAGACAGTTCGGTCGCTATCCGCTGCGCGCGTTGAGACTTGAAAAAGGCCTGTCCCTAGTACGAGAGGACCGGGATGGACGAACCTCTGGTATGCCAGTTGTACCGCCAGGTGCACGGCTGGTTAGCTACGTTCGGAAAGGATAACCGCTGAAAGCATCTAAGCGGGAAGCCTGCTTTAAGATAAGGTCTCCACAAGGTTCCCAGCAGACTACTGGGCAGATAGGCCAGAAGTGTACACGTTGTAAAACGCAAAGCTGACTGGTACTAAACAACCGGGAAAAACAAAACCAATACACAAAACTAACAAGACACATCCCAAAAACCATAGCTTACAAAGACGCTCACACTCACTCTCAAAAAAATAGTTCCACAAGAACACCCCCCCCAAACAAACAACACAAAACAAAAGGGGGAGGAAAATAAAGACTTGTGGTGGTCATAGCGCCTAGGACACGCCCAGCCCCATCCCGAACCTGGAAGCTAAGCTAGGCAACGCTGATGGTACTACGCACCAACGAGCGCGGGAGAGTAAGAAACCACCACAACCCCATTAAAACAGGAGACCAAACCCCCCTAAAGGGTTTGGTCTCCTCACCATATACACA
>FQLW01000002.1 GCA_900120415.1 Urmitella timonensis
GTGGATACTTCGGTGGAGGGTACGACTGAGGTTTTCTATACGGTTACTGATGCTAAGGGGCGTTCTAAGACTGTTAAGGGTAATATCGCGGTTGGTCCGGACTGGCCAGAACAAATCATCTGCCCCGACTGGCAAGTAAAAGACTTCAAATATGGGAATGGTTTATCTGCTGATCAATCTCCAGAGCTGATAACTGGTTTTAGTGCTAGCGGGAAGAAAAAGTATGAAGCCGGTAAAACTAAGCAAGCCTGGTGTTGGCCTTCCTTCGGGGATAAGGGGCAACCAATCACCGGTATTAGGATGTATGCGTTCTCTCATCTTGGTGATTTGCAGAATATTCCTGATTCTTGGAATACGATAACTAAAATCGGTCAAAGTGCTTTTTATGCTTCCAAGATTACAAACTTACCTAGTTCCTGGGGACAGGTAGAAGAAATCGAAGCCGCCGCATTCAAATCCAATAAGCTAACCGCTCTCCCGGATTCTTGGGGGAAAGTTTCTAAAATCGGTGGTGGGGCGTTCCAACAGAATAGTTTGACAAGCTTACCGGCTTCTTGGGGAAAAATAACTCAGCTTCCTAACTCCGTTTTTTCCCAAAATCAGCTATCGTCACTTCCTGATTGGGGAGAAATTACTGATATTGGCTCCTCCTCTTTCAGCGATAATAAGCTTACCGAGTTACCAAGTTCTTGGGGAAAGATTACAAATATCCCTAACTACGCTTTTTATAAGAATTCGATAGCTTCGTTACCGGAATCGTGGGAGAACATCACCTTTGTTGGTGGGGAGGCATTCTCTCGAAATCAGCTAACCAAACTCCCGGATTCATGGAGAGGAATCAGCTCTCTTGGTGATTCTGCTTTCCGGAATAATAAGATAACCGCATTGACAGCTCCTTGGGGAAAAATTACCGAGCTCCCTAATTTTGTTTTTGATAACAATGAGATAGCATCTCTCCCGGATTCTTGGGACAAAATAACTAAAATAGGTTCATCGGCTTTTGAGAATAACCGCATTACCGCTCTTCCGGATTCTTGGGGAGAGGTAGATACCTTGGGAGATTCTGCTTTCAAGAAGAATAATATAACTGCATTGACAGCGCCCTGGGGGAAGATAACCAAGTTACCCACCTACGTTTTTATGGAAAACCAGATAGCTTCCCTCCCAGAATCTTGGGGAAACGTATCCAGGATAGGGTGGTGTGCCTTCCAAAACAATAAGCTAACCAAGCTCCCGGATTCTTGGGGAAAAATAACAGAAATCGAGTCGCAGACATTTTTGGATAACGAATTAAGTGCCCTGCCGGCATGGGGGGCGGTGACCACTATTGGCGACAGAGCTTTCGTAAATAATAAACTCGCTGTGCTACCGCCCTCCTGGGATAGTGTTACCACCATCGGGAAATGTGCGTTTGCGGGGAAGCCGATTTACCGGTATTACAGAAACGATAAGGACGTGCCTAATAATTGCACAGCTGGCGAAGACAGATATGCTAACAACAACCAAATCCAGTCCTTACCTGTTTCTTGGGGAAAAGTTAAAACAATCGATACTAAGGCATTTGTGGGGAATGCTCTGACGGAGTTACCGGGTTCTTGGGGGCAGGTAGAATCTATCGGCGCGGAGAGCTTTAAAGATAACAAGATTAAGCAGCTAACCGCTCCCTGGGATACTTTCAGTGAGATTCCAACGGGTGCGTTTATTAATAACGAGATAGTTACTTTGCCCTCCTCCTGGGGAAATATCACACTGATTAACCGGAACGCATTTCAGGCTAACCGGATAGCAGCGCTCCCGTCCTCTTGGGGTAATTTGAACGAAATAAAATACGGGGCGTTTGTCAATAATGCCCTGACCTCTTTGCCTGATTCTTGGGGAAATCTAGAATCTGTAGGTGCCTATTATCGCAGCGGATATGTTCACGATGGCTATGGTGGTGTATTCGGGAACCAATACGATGCGGATAACTCGACTATAGACAGCGAGAAAGATAATAATAACATTACGAAAATCCCGGAATCTTTAGGTAAAATCACCTATTTTGGTAAGTATACTTTTTATACTGCTCGGCCCAATCGCGGAACCGTGATTACGGTTCCTGATACTCCTTTAGAAAAACCGAACTCGGATTTGAAGCATCCCACTAACCGTTTAGAGCTGGCAGTGTTGATGTTTTCCAGCATTGACTACGGCAGGGAGGGTTACCCCCCGAACGCTACCTATGCGGGTTTGTGGGCGCCTATCTATTTGCGGCCGGAATCCGGTAAAAACCCGGACAATATTAAAGGCTACGCTAATGATGTGATTATCCTGGTAGATACCAAGGTTCATGCCGAATTTATTGGTCCGGATGGTCAAAAACTCCATGCAGATTTCGACAAAGTAGTTAGCAGTAAAGATGGTGACAGCAATAACAACTATACGCTGACCCCTCCGGTTATCCCCGGCTACACCGTTCCGGACAGTCAGAGTGTGCCCTTGACCGGTGAGGATCAAAACCTGACTTTTAGGTATGAAAAACTCCCCGCCGAATATAACGGAACCTATGCTCGTCTGGATTTGGTTGGTCGGTTAACTAACCAGGCGCAAGACTCAGAAGGTAACTATCCGGAATCTAATGTTTTAGAGGACGAGATAGGGCAAAAGCTGCGTACCGACCTTACCTATGGTGGAGACGCGGGAGCTTCCGTGTTAAAGAACGGGACAATCCGTCTAACCTATGATCCGACCAAGGTAGAGTTCGTGGAGGCTGGTTTATCTTCTAGTTCGGCATTCAAATCAGCAAAAGTGGTTGCGCCCGGAGTTCTAGAAGTAACCCTAGAGAAGAACTTTGATTCCAAACGGCGGGTTAGTATCCCGATTCACTGGCGGTTAAAAGAGCGGATTACGCCCTCGGATGGTAGTTACCCGGTGAACGCGCTTTTGATAGATAAAGACGCAAGCGGTAAACGGTATGTAGTTAAACCCAACCCGGCTTCCAAGCCGGGGCCGGTGAACCTGCAAGGTCACTATTTAATGCCCACCTTTATAAAAGATGCTGCCGGGTGCAGCCTGGGGGTGTGCCGTGACTATGATGATGACGAAAACGGGGATGTTAAAACTAGCGGTAAAAATGCGGTTACCTTTACGTTCGGGGTTAAAAAAGACCTGTTCCGTAACGTGAGAGGTTACACCATCACTGATCGTTTGCCTCAATACGAGAAAACTGATGGGTCAAGTGCTCGTGCCCAGTTCGTGGCAGAAGAAAACCCTGGCTGGACGCTTGGGGAGGACGGGGTTACCCTGACCTATACGGACAAGAGCAAGACTATTCACAGCGAATATGCTGGTCTGGGTAATCTAAAACTTCATTTCCCGGGGGCGAAGAAGCAGAAACTCATTAATAACACTGCCAGTTTCGTCCTCACTCCCGAGCAGCAAGGACCAAATGAACCCGTGATAACGGGGGCGGCAGATACTCGTTTCAGTTTCTATAAACCTATGGAGACCACGCCGCCGGGAACCCCGCTTACTAAAGTGGCGGACGGTCCGCATTACCGAAACGGCTATCCGGTTATCTATGACACGACGCAAGATCGTTCCCAGGAAATCAATTGGAGTGTGCTTACTGAAAACACCTCCACTATTGCTAGTCCTCTAAACCTTAGGGACTATGATCTGGATACCCGGTTGCAATATACCGGGATAACCCCCGACCCGGTATTTGTGGGTGGCAAGTTAGAGATACTTTCCTCTACAGGGGCAGTCGATAAAGTTATATATTCGCAGAAGATCACCAGTACCGCTCGGATAGAACTGCCGGCAGAACTCACCAAGTATGAAGGGGTGTGGATACGGTGGATTAGCACCCAAAAAGTGCAACCCACTCAAAGAACCACTACCAAGATTCACACCAAGCTGCGCAACCCAGGGTTGGCGCTGTGTCAAGAGCTTAAATGTGAATCCGACCTGCGTAATAAAGTGCAAGGCGGCGAGCGCATCAAAGAAGCTAATATCGAGGTGCTGCCCGAGGGTAAAATCTTAAAAGCCCGTAAAGAAAACACTTTCGATAAGCTCACCCTGGTTGGTAAAACCGGTGTTTACACGGTGGGAGCCGAGATTGAAACCGATTATGGTGATCCCTTGACCGCGTTCGAGCTGTTAGATGTGCTGCCTAAAGGGTTAGATGTGCAGCGGGTTGTTCTCACTAAACAATTCGCGACTCTGCCAGGGGCGCGTTACGAGATTGTGTCCAACTGGAATAATACTGGGCGGCAAGCGGTCAGGTTCCTGGCCGACCAGGTAACCAACCCAGGTGATGTTTACAGTGTCGGGCAGCTAGAAACCACGATTTCGCCGCGCGTAGCTGACGGGAACATGGTTAATGAAGCGTTCGCTCGTTCCCAAGGCAAAGTGCGTTACCTTAACCAGGTTGTAAATGACCCGGTAGCTGGGGCTGGTACTTGGTCAAAGGCGGAGAACACCACCAAGGTGTCCGTCGGAGACGAAATCTATATTTCTAAGCGGATTCGCGAACGCAAAGCCGGAGCCGAATGGGTAAACGAAATCCAGACCGTGGCGGGCGCAAAATTTGATTACCAGTTACGGCTGGGATACGGAAAAACCCCCGAAGAAAACCCGGTCATATACGATTTGTTGCCGGTAGCGGGAACCCCGGCACGCCCTGGCTCCACCCTGATAAACCAGTACGATTCTACTGGTCAAATTAGTTTTGAAATGGCAGACGGTACTGATGCTAAAGGTTGGCAGACTTTCTACACCTGCGATACGGGGATAGCTAAAGACAAGCTAGCGGACGCTAACTGGCAGACCAGTCCGTGTGGGGCAGTTACCGGTCTAAAATTCCAAAATACCACCCCTCAAATCGAGCGGAGCGAGACGAGGATAACCGTTCCCATGATTGCCGGTTCTGCGGGTGCGGATCCGCGCTCCCAAGCGAACCTGGGTAAAAAGGCGATTAACGATTTCTGGAATATATCTACTTCCCACGAGGGCAAGCTAGAGTCCAACCCGGTGATTAACACCGTGGTTCCTCCGG
This sequence comes from Urmitella timonensis, assembly GCA_900120415.1. Lineage (GTDB taxonomy): Bacteria > Actinomycetota > Actinomycetes > Actinomycetales > Actinomycetaceae > Varibaculum > Varibaculum timonense_A. The sequence continues at coordinate 5,039 of FQLW01000002.1, forward strand.
CAGTCGATATCGAGCTAATGAAATACGGTTGGAAAGCCGAGCCGGGACAGGCGGCTCAAAAGAAAGCTTTAGCGGGGGCGCGTTTCGGGTTATTTAATAAAGAGGGCGTGCTGGTTTCTTCTGTCCTGTCTGGCAGTGACGGGAAAGTAAAGTTCACGGGCGTGCAAGCCCTGCCCGGCTGGGTGGTGCGGGAACTGGATGCCCCGGTGGGCTACCAGGTTAGCGATAAAGCGCTAGTGTTATCGGCTAACGACTTTGCGGGCAGCAACTATGATGCCGCCACTGGCACATACCGGATTACCCTACCCGATGTTATTAACTTCGGTCATTGGCAGCCGGTTGAGCCGGTTACTGGTTCGGTGGAGTTTACTAAGGTTGATGCGCTTGGTAAGCCTTTGGCGGGTGTGGAGTTTACGGTTTCGCCGGTTGCGGTTGAGGAGGTTAAGTGTTCTACT